>JBBQSP010000127.1:0-11234 GCA_038213735.1 Vicinamibacterales bacterium
ACCTACGACGTGGTCTTGCGACAGGGGGTGCTGTTTCACGACGGTCACGAGCTGACGGCCGACGATGTGGTCTACACGTTCAGCTCGTTTATCGATCCGTCGTTCATTTCGGCGCGCAAGGGCGCCTACCGGCTGCTCGACAAGGTCACGGCGCTCGATCGCTACACCGTCCGCTTTTCGCTGAAAGAGCCGTTTGGTTCGTTCCCGATTCAACTGGTCATGCCGGTGGTGCCGAAGGACGGCGGTGCCGGCTTGCGGGATCATCCGGTGGGTACCGGGCCTTACAAGTTCGTACGCTTCGCCGTCGATGATCGGCTGGAACTCGAGGCCTTTCCTCAGTACTTCCGCGGGGCGCCGTCCAACGACGGCGTTGTGTTGAAGGTGGTGCCCGACGAGATCATGCGCGCTCTCGAGTTGCGCAAGGGTACCGTGGACCTGGTGGTCAACGACCTGTCGCCCGATGTCGTGCATCAGCTCGCGACCGACAAGGGGATGTCGATTACCGAATCGCCCGGCACCGATTACGCTTACCTCGGCTTCAACATGCGCGACCCGGTGCTGCGCGACAAGCGGGTGCGGCACGCGATTGGCTACGCGATCGATCGCCAGGCGATTGTTGACCACCTGCGCCGTGGCCTCGCTCGCCCGGCCGTCGGCATTCTGCCGCCGGTGTCGTGGGCGTTCGAACCGAATGTGTTCCAGTTCACGCATGACGTCGCTAAGGCGCGGGCACTGCTGGACGAGGCCGGTTACCCCGACCCCGACGGCGATGGTCCGGCGCCGCGCCTGAGGCTGACCCTCAAGGTCTCGACCAACGAATTCATTCGACTGCAGGCCGCGGTGATTCAGCAGGATCTCAAACAGGCCGGCATCGAGCTGGATGTGCGCTCGTATGAGTTCGCCACGCTGTACGCCGACGTGCTGAAGGGCAACTTCCAGTTGTTTACGCTGCAATGGGTCGGCGTCTCAGATCCCGACATGCTGCGGCGGGTGTTCCACTCGCAACAGATGCCGCCATCGGGATTTAACCGCGGCTTTTATGAGAATGCTGACGTGGATCGCCTGATCGACGAGGCGTCGGCGGCGACCACCGAGGCCGAGCGGCGCCGGTTGTTCGGCGAGGCGCAGCGGGTGGTGGCGGAAGACGCGCCCTACATCAGCCTCTGGAACAAGACCAACGTCGCCGTGTCCCGTACAGGAATCGAGGGCGTCACGCTGACGCCCTCGGCGGACTTCACGTTCTTACGCGAGGTGACGAAGCGCTAAAGCCTCCCACGCCCGGCTGCCGCGCGCGGGGCCCGGCTAACCCTTCAGCTTGTCGAGCTCGGTCCTGGCGTCGGCGGCCAGCGGCGACTCGGCGTGCTTCTCGACCACCTGCGTCAGCGTCTTGCGCGCGTCTTCGGTCTTCCCCGCCAGGCGATAGGCGCGGGCCAGTTCCATCAGCACGGCATCGACCGGCATGTCGGTGTTGGTCTGCTCGGACGTTTCCTTCAGCGTGGCAATCGCCGGGTCGTACTGGCCGGCGCGCAACTGCGCTTCAGCCTTGCCGAGCCGCGACATCCGCTGGACCAGGCCCGAACCCGCAGCAATCACCTGGTCGTACTGCCTGGTCGCCTCGTCGAAGCGGCCGAGCGACACCTGGATGGTGGCGGCGTGGTACCGCGCCGTGAGACCCGAGTCGGACGAGGGATAGGCATCGGCGGCGGCCAGGAACTTCGGCAGCGCCGCTTCGAGCTTGGCCTGCTGGGTCGGATAAGTCCCCGGCGCCTGTCCAGGGATGAGCGTCGGGTCGGTGCTGGTGCCGGCCGGGGGGCCGGGCGGCATGACGCGCGACTCTTCGATGACCATGGCTTCGGCCAGCAGCGTCCGCGCCTTGGTGTCGGTGCTGCGCGTCCACAGCGAGTAGGCGGCGATCCCGCCAGCGATTACGACGATGACTGCCACGATCGCGAGCAGGGTCTTTTGGTTCTGTTCGACCCAGCCTTGCGCTCCGGTGAGCGCCATGGCCAGTTCGTTATCTTTCAGATGATGCCGTTCGGTTGTTTTCATAACTCACCTAACTCACTAAATCGCCAACCCACCAGATCATCAATTGACGAATGGTGCGCCCACCAGGGATCGAACCTGGGACCTCCAGTTTAGGAAACCGGCGCTCTATCCAACTGAGCTACGGGCGCCTCGATGACTCAATACTGCAATACAGAATAAACCGGCTCACCGGCCAACTTGTCGCGGCCCTTCAGGAAGTCCAATTCGATCAGGAACGCGGCGCCAATAATCTTGCCGCCGGCCTTCCTGGCCAGGTCGATGGCCGCGCGGGCGGTGCCGCCGGTTGCCAACACGTCATCCACAATCAGGATTCGCTGGTTGTTCTTGCAGGCGTCCTGGTGGATCTCGAGGGCGTCGCTGCCGTATTCGAGCTGGTAGCTTTCTTTGTGCGTCGCGGCCGGCAGCTTGCCCGGCTTGCGGATGGGCACAAATCCACAGCCCAGGGCGTTGGCCACCGCTGCGCCGAGAATGAAGCCGCGGCTTTCGATGCCGACGACCTGGTCGATGTCTTCGCCCATGTACGGCGCGGCGAGCGCGTCGACGGTGTCGCGAAAGCCCTGCGGATCGCAGAGCAGCGTGGTGATGTCGTAGAACAGGATGCCCGGCTTCGGAAAGTCGGGGACGTGCCGAATCTTCGCTTTCAGATGGTCCATAGTCGCTTTTCGCAGTTCGCTTTTCGCAGTTCGCTTATCGAATTTCAAAACCCGTGTGCAGCCCAGTCGGCTCGACCCCGTCCACCATGACGCGTGCAACCCGCGATCGTGACGGTCCTCGGCGCAGTGCCCCCTCGAAGCGGTCCAGCGCCTCGGCCTCGCCTTCCGCCACCGCTTCGACCGTGCCGTCGGCGTGGTTGGTAACGTGCCCACTCAGCCCTTCGTGGCGCGCAGCGTCCTGGGCGAAATAGCGGAACCCGACGCCTTGCACGTGTCCGCTCACCAGGAACTTCCGGGCCACGCGCATCCGACCATTCTAGCCCAGCCTCGGACGGGTGGCTTGAGACCTGCCGCGTGAAGCCCGAGAATCTTTCCAAGCCCCCAAGCCCCTACAGTTCCACCTGCAACCCGAGTTCGACCACCCGTTCGGGCGGGATGCCGAAGAACGTCGTCGCGCGCAGCGCGTTGCGCGACATCATCACGAACAGCCGTTCACGCCAGAGCGGCATCCCGGGCCGGTCGGTGACGAGCAAAGTCTCGGTGCCGAGGAAATAGGTGGTGTCACCCGACTCAATCGGCCTGCCGGCCACCGATGGCTGTTCGAGCGCCAACGGCACATTCGGCGTCTCCGTAAAGCCATAACAGGCTCGCACCCGGAAGAAGCCTTGCTGCAGTGGCGTCACGGTAATGCGTTCGTCCTCCGAAACGGTCGGGCTGTCTCGCGTGACGACGGTCAACAGGATGATCCGCTCATGCAGGATCTTGTTGTGCTGCAGGTTGTGCAGCAGCGTCGGCGGCGTGCCCTGGCTGTTGCTGGTCATGAACACCGCGGTGCCGCTGACCCGGTGTGGCGGATTGGCGGCGATGTCATTCAGGAACTTGTCCAGCGGATACAGGCGGTCAACGAACCGCAACGCGAGTAACGCGCGGCCCTGTTTCCAGGTTGACAGCAGAATGTAGATCCCGGCACCGACCGTCAGCGGAAACCATCCCCCGTGCAGGATCTTTGTCAGGTTCGCCGTGACAAAGCCAAACTCCAGCAACAGAAACACCGCCGCCAACCCGCTCGCCGTCCAACGTCCGATGCCCCACGAGCCGCGGGCCACCAGGTAGGTCAGCAACGTGGTGATGACCATCGTCAGCGACACGGCAATGCCGTAGGCCGCGGCCATTGCCGTCGAACTGCCGAAACCGATCACCAGGCCGACGCACGCCACCATCAGGATCCAGTTGATCTGCGGAATGTAGATCTGGCCCTGGTGACTCGCCGAGGTATGCGCGACGCCCATGCGCGGACAGTAGCCCAGCAGCATGGCCTGACGCGTCATCGAGAACACGCCGGAGATCAGGGCCTGCGAGGCGATGACTGCGGCCATCGTCGCCAGGATGACCATTGGATAGAGCGCCCAGCCCGGAGCCATGAGGAACAGCGGCGATGAGGCCGCTTCCGGTCTCTGCAGCAGCATCGCGCCCTGGCCGAGGTAATTCAGCACCAGTGCGGGAAACGCCAGCGCGAACCACGCCACGCGGATTGGCCTCGCGCCGAAGTGGCCCATATCCGCATAGAGGGCCTCGCCGCCGGTCACCACCAGGAAGACCGAGCCGAGGACGATGAAGGCGTGTCCGCCGTTGCGGACGAAGAAGCTCACCGCGTGGGTCGGATTGAACGCCGTGAACACCGACGGGTTGACGACGATCCACGACACTCCCAGCACCGCCAGGGTGACAAACCAGACGACCATCACGGGCCCGAACATGGCGCCGACCGTCGCCGTGCCGCGCGACTGAATCAGGAACACGCCCACCAGGATGGTCACCGTGATGGGCACGACATACGGCTCAAACACGTGCGTCGCGATCGCCAGGCCCTCGACGGCGCTCAGTACCGAAATGGCGGGAGTAATCATGCCGTCGCCGTAGAGCAGTGCCGCGCCGAACAGGCCGACGCCGACCAGCACCGCGCGGCTGCGCCGTGAGGCGTCAGCCTGGCGGGATACCAGCGCGATTAGCGCGAGCACGCCGCCCTCGCCGCCGTTGTCGGCCCGCATGACGAATACCAGGTACTTGATCGAAATGATCAGGATCAGCGACCAGACGATCAGCGACAGCACGCCGAGGACGTTGTCGGGCGTCGGCGCAATGCCGTGCGCGCCGTGAAAGCACTCGCGGAGGGCGTAGAGGGGACTGGTGCCGATGTCCCCGTAGACAATGCCCAGCGCCCCAAGGGTGAGCACGGCGAGGTGCCGCCCCCGGGGCGCCGGTGTGGAACCGTGGGTCACTGCGGCTTGGCGGCGGGCGCCGCCGGCTTCGCGGCCGGATCAACCGCTTCGATCTTCTCGCGCCGCAAGGCGGCGTTCAGCCGAGGCAGCTCGGTCTTCAACGTCTGTTTCATCTTCTCGAGCTGGGCGTCGAGCTGCGCGGCGAGCTCGTTGAACACCTCAACGCTCTGGTCGGTGGGCTTGTTGTCGGCACTCTCGATCACGCCGGAGAGCGCCGCGATCTTGTTGTTCAACCGGATCGGATAGTTGAGCGGGTCTTGCCCACTGCGGTTCTTCACCTGGTAGGCTTCTTCTTCGACCACGGTCAGCGGTTGCATGAGCCCGTCGGCGAGCTTCTGGATCTCCACCTTCTTGCGGGCCGACACCTTCTGCAGGCGTTGGTTGACCTGTTCGCGGATGTTGCGAATGTCGATCACCGCCTGGTTGGCCTGGCTCACCTTGTCGCGCACGCGCACTGACAGCGCGAACTGGGCCGCCAGGTCCGCCTCGGAAATGCCGGCGGCGGCCAGACGCGGATCGAGCGCGATGTTGAACTCGCGGGTCTTGGTTTCGCCGTTGGCGGTCATGCGCACTGAGTAGCGGCCGGTTGGCGCGGCCGGGCCGCGTTGCGGCTGCGCCGCCCACATGATCATCCCGGGGAACACGGTCGCGCCTTCGTAGCGCATGTCCCATGCGAAGCGGTTGATGCCCTGGGCCGTCGCGACGCGCGGCGGCGCGCCACCAAACGGGTTGTCGTCGGCCGCCGGTGCCGCCGCGGCCTTGGCCGTGCCCGTGAATGAGCGCAGCACGGTCCCCTGGGCATCGAGGAACTCGATCTTCACCTCGGGCGATTCCTTGCTCAGGTAGTAGTCGAACGTGACGTTGCGGTCACGGCCGCGCATCGGGTTGACGGGCTCGAACAGGTGCAACGGCGCACTGGTCAACTCGGGCGTCGCCTGGCGCAGCACGCCGATGTTGTCGAGCACATAGAAGCCGCGGCCGTGCGTGCCGATCACCAGGTCGCGCTCCTCCACCACGATGCCATGCACCGGCGTCACCGGCAGGTTCAGCTTGAGCGACTGCCACGAGGCGCCGTCGTTGAACGAGATGTAGATGCCGTGCTCAGTGCCCAGGTACAGCAGGCCACGGCGCTTCGGGTCTTCGCGGATGGTGCGCGCGAAGTCGGTGTCGGGGATGTTGGTGACGATCTTCTGCCAGCTCTTGCCGAAATCCGCGGTCTTGTAGACATACGGCTTGCGATCGCCCATCTGGTAGCGATTGCCGGCGAGATACGCCACGCCGTTCTGGTGCGGCGACGCTTCGATCAGGCTGATGCGCGTGAAGTCGGGCAGATCCGGCGGCGTGATCTTGCTCCAGTTCTTGCCGCCATCTTGCGTGACGTGCACCCACCCATCATCCGATCCGGTCCAGATGGTGTTGGCGTCCTGCCGCGACGGCGCGACGGTGAAGACCACCGCGTAGGTTTCGACGCCCGTCTGATCCTTGGTGATCGGGCCGCCCGACGCCTGCATGGTCTTGGGATCCGACCGCGTCAGGTTGGGGCTGATCTTCTCCCAGTTCTGGCCGCCGGTCGTCGTGCGGTAGACGTGCTGCGACGATGCGTACAGCGTCTTGTTGTCGACCGGCGAGAAGACGATGGGGAACGTCCATTGGAAGCGTTCCTTGATGTCGATCGACGACCACCCCATCGGGTTGTCCGGGTAGATGTGAATGGCGCGTTGCTGACCGAGCTCGCGATCGAGCCGGCTCAGGTACCCGCCGTAGCTGCCGGCATAGAACACCGCCAGGTCATTCGGGTCGGGGGCAATGTAACCGCTTTCACCACCACCGACGGCGTAGAAGATGGGCGGCAGACTGCCCTCGCCCGCGCCCGGGCTGGCCTGGCTGCCGACACACGCCGTGCTGTTGTCCTGTTGCGCGCCGCAGATGTGGTACGGGGTGTGTTTCGTGGTGAACACGTTGTAGAACTGGCCGGTTGGAATGTTCTGGTCGGTCCAGGTCTGGCCACCGTTCACCGACACGTTGGCGGCGCCGTCGTTGGCCTGCACCATGCGCTTGTTGTCGGTCGGCGAGATCCACAGGTCGTGATTGTCGCCGTGCGGCACGCGGACGTTGGTCAGCGTCTTGCCGCCATCGGTGGACTTGAAGAACTGCACGTTCAACAGGTAGACCGTGTCCTTGTCGACCGGATCGGCGGTGACGCGCGTGTAGTAGAACGCGCGCTGGCGGATGCTGCGGTTCTCGTTGATCATCTTCCACGTCGCGCCGGCATCGTCCGAGGCGTAGAGGCCGCCCGCCGCTTCGTTCTCGATGATGGTGTAGACGCGATTGCCGTCGGCGCCAGAGACCGAGACGCCGACCTTGCCCCACAGGCCGGCGGGGAGACCGGGATTCTTGGAGATTTCGGTCCACGTGTCGCCGGCGTCGGTCGACTTGAACAGGCCGCTGCCGGGGCCGCCGCTCGACATGCTCCACGGCGTGCGGTTGGCTTCCCACAGCGCGGCGAAGATGACGTTGGGGTTCTTTGGATCGATCGACAGGTCGACGCCGCCGGTCTTCTCGTCGCGGAACAGCGTGCGGCGCCAGGTCTTGCCGCCGTCCGCCGACTTGAAGATGCCGCGTTGCGGATGCTCGTTGTAGACCTGCCCCAGCACCGCCGCATACACGACGTCGCAGTTGGTGGGATGCACGCGCAGACGGGCAATGGCCTGCGACTCGCGCAAGTCGGTGAGGTGATCCCACTTGGTGCCGCCGTCGGTGGTCTTGTAGACGCCGTCGCCCTGGATGATGTTGCCGCGGAACTGCGTTTCGCCGCCGCCGATGTAGACCACGTCTGGATTCGACTGGCACACCGCCAGCGAGCCGATCGACGAGGTGTTGATCTTGCCGTCGGTCATCGGCGTCCAGTTGCTGCCGCCGTCGGTGGTTTTCCAGGCGCCGCCGCCGGTGGCGCCAAACCAATACTCCATGGGCCGCGCGTCACTGCCGCCAGCCGTGAGCGAACGTCCGCCACGGGCTGGACCGACGCTGCGCCAGAGCATGCCGCTGTAGAGGCTGGGGTTGACTTGGGCGCCGCCCTGCGCCGAGGCCGCAGGCGAAAGATAGAGGGCGCCGGTGATCGCAATGCCAGCAGCAAGGGCCAGCGCCAGGAGAACGTTCAACCGTTTCATTGGAGACTCCAGGAAAAACTACCGACGGTAGTTTACTAGACCCCGTGGCGCGCCAGACGGACCAGACCGAAGGCGTTGAGCACCAGGATGCGCAGCCGGCGCACCAGCGCCAGTGTGACGCCGGCTGCGGGACCAATCCCGATGACCTGGGCCACCGCCCCTGAACCGGCCTCGTCAATTCCCAAGCGGTACGGGATGAACTTGAAAGCAATGGTGACGAAGCGCCCGGCGCTTTCCAGGAGAAACGCATCGGCCAGCGTCGCGTTGGCGGCCCCTGGCAGGAGCCGAAGCACCAGCCAGACCTCGGCCACGGCCGCGACGTGGAACACGGTCTCCCAGGCGGCGACGTGCGCGATCCGGCCGAGCGGCCAGGCCAGCACGCCGTAGATGCGCGCCTCGACTTCCCTGATCGCGTCGGCCGGCACCGCGCTGCGTCCCGCCAGGCGCGTGATCAACGGCGCAAAGCGTGACAGCAGCGCCGGCTGCGAGCGCGCGATCCAGAGCCCGGCAATGCCGGCCAGTACGATCACGAACACGATGACCTCGGCGATCTGTTCGAGCGCGGGCGGCAGGCCGGCGCGTTGAAAGAAGAACCACGTGCCGGCTGACAACACCACCAGCACCGACGCGGTGTAGAACGCGTTCTCGATCGTCACCGAGGCCACGCTGGCCACGGTGGAGATGCGCGACCGGGTCATCATGATCTTGGTGGGTTCGCTGGCCAGCAGGCCGAGCGGCGTCAGATTGCCGAGGGCATCGGCCGCCAGCATGGCGCCAAACGCATCGCGGAAGCGAAGGGGCTGGGGTGCTGGCGTGCTGGGGTGCTGGAGTGCGGTAGCGCATACCACCCACGCGCGTGACCGGCACGCCATGCGCGTGGCGCCGAGCACAACGACCAGCACGAACCACCACCCGACGCTGGTGATGCCCGTGACGACCGTGCTCCAGCCGACGCGCTGGACCGTGAACACCAGCAACGCAATGCCGACGAGGGCGATCAGGATGTTGAGAAGGGAGAACCGGGGACGCATCAGGACCAGAAGCAGTCTAATACGGCCGGAGGGCGCGGGGCTGGTGCTAGAGTAGGCCGCATGCTCCGGGTCGTTCTCTTCGTCGTGCTGGCGTCGGTCAGCGTGGGCGCGCAATACGGCACTACCGGCGGCGAGTGGCGAACCTGGGGCGGCGACCTCGGCGTCACTCGCTACGCCCCGCTCGACCAGATCAACGCCGCCAACTTCAACCAGCTCGAGGTGGCGTGGCGCTTCAGGACCGAGAATCTCGGTTCCCGGCCCGACTTCAACCTGCAGACCACGCCGCTGATGATCAACGGCGTCCTCTACGCCACGGCCGGCGAGCATCGCAACGCCGTCGCGCTCAACGCCGCCACCGGCGAACTGCTCTGGATGCATCGCTTCGAGGAGGGCCGTCGCGCCCAACTGTCGTCGCGCCGCCTGTCAGGCCGCGGCGTTGGCTATTGGAGCGACGGCAAGGGCGACGAGCGCGTCTTCTACGTGACCATGGGCTATCAGCTGGTCGGGCTCGATGCCAGGACCGGCCGTCCCCTCAAGGACTTCGGCATCGATGGCGTCGTTGACTTGAAGAAGGACGCCGACCAGGATCTGGATCCGGTTGACGGCGAGATGGCCTGGAACGGCGCCCCGGTGGTGGCCAGGAACGTTGTCCTGATCGGCGCGGCGCACCGCGCCGGCACGGCCCCGCGCAGCCGCAAGAACGCCAAGGGCTACGTGCGCGCCTACGATGCGCGCACGGGCAAGCGGCTGTGGATCTTCCATACCATTCCCACGCCTGGTGAGTTCGGCAACGACACCTGGGGCGAGGGCTCGTGGGAATACACCGGCAACACCGGGGTCTGGACCCAGATGACAGTCGACGAGCAACTGGGGATTGCGTACCTGCCAGTCGAGATTCCCACCGGCGATTACTTCGGCGGCCATCGCCCCGGCAACAACCTGTTTGGCGAGAGCCTGCTCGCGGTCGATCTGCAGACCGGCAAACGCATTTGGCACTACCAGCTCGTGCACCATCCCATTTGGGATTACGACATCCCGTGCGCGCCGATTCTGGTGGACATCACCGTCGGCGGCCGCAAGATTGCCGCTGTCGCGCAGCCCACCAAGCAGGGGTTCGTCTACGTGTTCGACCGCAAGACCGGCGAACCGGTGTGGCCGATCGAAGAACGCCCGGTCGAGAAAGGCAACGTGCCGCGCGAGTGGTACTCGCCGACACAGCCCTTCCCCACCAAGCCACCCGCGTTCGAGCGCCAGGGCTTTCTCGCCGACTTCGTCGTCGACTTCACGCCCGAGATCAAGGCCGAGGCGCTGGCGCTGGTCGCGAAGTACAAGATCGGTCCGCTGTTTACGCCGCCCATCGTCAAAGGCGAGAACGGTAAAGAGGGCCTGCTCTTCATTCCCAATGGCGCGAACTGGCCGGGGGGTTCGTTCGATCCTGAGACCGGGATGCTCTACGTCTATTCGCACACGATGGTGCGCGTGCTGTCGATGGTCAACGATCCCAAGCGCTCCGACATGGCCTACATCAGCGCCGGCGGCGCGTCGGAAGACGGCGGCGGTGGGTTGTCGGTGAACGGGATCCCGATTGTGAAACCGCCCTGGGGCCGCATTACCGCGATCGATCTTAACAAGGGAGAGATCGCCTGGCAGATCGCACACGGCGAGACGCCAGATGCGATCAAGAACCACCCGGCGCTCAAGGGCATCACCATTCCCCGCACCGGCCGGCCCGGCGGTGCGGGCGGCAGTTCCGGCGGCATCGGCACGCTGGTCACCAAGACGCTGTTGATCTCCGGCGAAGGAGGCACCGTGGCCATGCCCGATGGCCAGCGCGGGGCGATGCTGCGCGCCTACGACAAGAAGACCGGAGCCGAGGTGGGAGCCGTGCAGATGTCCGGCGCGCAGACCGGCAATCCGATGACCTACATGCTGGACGGCAAGCAGTACGTCGTCGTGGCGGCCGGCAGCTCGATCCGGCCCGGCGAACTGATTGCCTATAGGTTGCCATGACCAATGCGGTGTCCGGCTTTCGCCGGATGGCGTCCATCAGCC
>JBBQSP010000128.1:0-11055 GCA_038213735.1 Vicinamibacterales bacterium
CTGATCTCGGTGGTGCCGGACGACACCTCGGACATTCGCGAGGCGCCGGCGTCGGCCTTCTCGGCCATCGAGGCCCGCAGCTCGCGCGCCGACCTGTTCCAGACCGCCGCCACGGTGCTGTTCGCGCTGGCCGGCGTCATGGTCGTGATGATCCTGATCGGCATGCTGCGCAGCAAGACCAAGACCACCACGGCGAGCCGCGCGCACCTGGCGCCGCGGGCGATTCTGCGCCACGTGGCGCGCGAACTGGGCGAGGTGCAGCGGGCGGGCCGCGGCGGCTGGACGCCGGAGCTGGCCGGCCGCGCGCTGTCGGCCGCGCGCATTTCCGCCAGCTACGCCTCGGGACGTAACGTCGGCCAACGCCCCGTACTGGCCAACGACCCGCTGGTCGATGGCGCGGTCCTGATAGGTCGCGGCATGGGCCGCACGCCGATGTACGTGTCCGGTTCGGTCACCGCCGAATCGGCGACCGACCCGACGCTTGTTGACGCGCTCAAGTCGATGACCGTCGCGCGCTATGGCCGCGATGGCCAGAAGGTCGACATGGACGACGCGATCGGCGCGGCCATTCGCATCACGAAGCAACAGCAGTCGGCGCACTCGCTGATCTCGGAATGGTCGGCCAATTTCGTCCGCTCGTTAGTCGACATGAGGAAAAAAGTCTGGGCATAGCCGCACCCCAGGCACCCTAGGCACCTTAGGCACCGTAAAATGCGAGTCTTCCGAGATATCTCCCAACTCGTCCAGGCCACGTGGGCCGAGTGGGGAGACCTGTATCTCGAGCGGCTGATCTACTCCCAGAGTTCGACCGCGCGCCAGGTGGTGCTGGCCCTGATTGGCCTCGCCGCCGTGTTCATGGTGATCCGGTCGTTTGGCAGCCGCAATCCCGGCAAGAGCCGCATGGCGCTGCCGGCGATTGTCACAAGCCCCGGCTGGTCGCGGGCGTCGCTGTCACGGCACGGCGCGCTGATCCTGGCGCTGGCCGGCCTGCCCTTCTTCATCCTGGCGCTGGCCGATCCGCGCACGTCGCTGACCCGCTCGGAAACGACCTACCCGGGCCGCCGCATCAGCCTGCTGATCGACGCCTCGTCCAGCATGCTGTCGGCGTTGCCGTCGACCACGCTGGCCAAGGGCGCGCCGAACAATGCCGCGTTCTTCACCACCGTCGGCGCGGCCCGTTACTTCATCGAGCGCCGCATGGCCGGCAAATACCGCGACCTGATGGCCCTGGTCGAGTTTGGTGACGATGCGTATGTCATTACGCCGTTCACGACCGACTACGAGAACATCCTGTTGAGCACGGCGCTCATCGGCGACTGGAACGAGTTCATGGCATTCCCCGACCAGGGCACGGTCGTGGCGCGAGCGGTCGAGCAGAGCGTGGGCCTGTTCAACGCCTTCGACTACCTCGATGCCTCGGGCAACCTGATGGTGATCTTCACCGACGGCGCCGACGCCGACGTGCTCGAGAACGGCAAGACCGTGGACGACGTGCTGGGCGAGGCGACCAGGGCGAAGATCCCGGTGTACCTGATCAAGATCGGCGGCAACATCCAGAACAAGCGGAGCGTCGCCGACGAACTGTGGATTGGCGCGGTCAAGCGGACCGGCGGGCAGTTCTTCTCCGGCGGCGACGAGGCGACGATCATCCAGGCCATCCAGGCGATCGACCGCGCGTCGGCCGGCACCATCGAGATGAAGCAATACAGCACCGAGCGTCCGCGCTACGCGCCATTCGCGCTGACCGCGCTCGCCTTCTGGTGCGCCGCACTGCTGTTGCGGTTCACGATTCCGGCGTTTCAAACGTTTCCATAAGGTTCACGGGTTCACGGGTTCAGGGGTTCACAGGTTCAAGTTCGTCCAGGGGTTCACAGGTTCGAGTTCGTGGGGACAAACCTTCAGCGTGGGGACAAACCTTCAGGTTTGTCCAGGGTCACAGGTCCGAGTTCGTGGGGACAAACCTTCAGCGTGGGGACAAACCTTCAGGTTTGTCCAGGGGTTCACAGGTTCGAGTTCGTGGGGACAAACCTTCAGCGTGGGGACAAACCTTTAGGTTTGTCCAGGGGTTCACAGGTTCGAGTTCGTGGGGACAAACCTTCAGCGTGGGGACAAACCTTTAGGTTTGTCCAAGGTTAGAGGAGCACAGCATGAGATCGTCATCGTGGTTCGGGCAGGCCCTGATCGTCATCGTCCTTGTCGCCGTCGGCGCCGTCCTGTGGCGCACGGCCGAGTCGGAGCAACGCCTGGCGGCGGCCGAACGTGACCTGGTGACGCTGCGCTACCAGGAGGCGGCCGACCTGGCCCAGGGGCCCGGCCGCATTGCCGGCCTGCTGCCCGGCAACGATCGCCTGACCGCCGCCGCCAACGCGCTCGACACCTCGGCGGCCTACTGGCAAGGCGACTACGACACCGTGGCGACCGACGTGGACGCCAAGTTGATGGCGGCGAATGCGGCCTATCGCAAGTTGCGCCAGGAGGGCGGCACCTGGCAGACCGTGGTCGGGCGGCTCGACAACGTGGTGAAAAGCTACGCCGAGATCCTGCGCGAGCAGCCCGACAACGCCGAGGCCGCCTTCAACTACGAATACGCGGTGCGCCTGCGCGCGGTACTTACCGCCCGCAAACAGCCGGTCGCGCCCTTCGACGCGACCACCACGCTCACGCTGCACGGCTTCGAAGGCGCGCCGCCCGAAGCGTCGGACATGAAGAAGTTCAAGATGATCGTCCCGATGCGTCCCGACGAACGGCTCGAAGCCGAAAAGGCCGGCAAGGGAACTACGAAGGTGCGAAAGGGTTAGGGCTTGAGGTCTTGAGGTCTTGAGGTCCTGGGGTTTGAACGAATGAAGTTCGGCGCGCCCGGATTCTTGCCGCTGCTGGCGATTCCCGCCCTGCTGCTCATCCTGTGGGTGTGGCAGGTCTGGCGGCGGCGTGCCGACGTGCACGCGTTCATGCGCCATCGGCAGGTGCCGGTCGAAGAGCGCGTGCCGTTCTTTGGCGAGCTGCTGTTCTGGTTCTGCCTGCTGCTGGCGACCATCGCCGGCACCCTCGCCCTGGCCAAGCCGCAGGCGGTGACGTCGCTCGTGCGCAACGCCGGCGTGGACCTGGTCATCCTGCAGGATGGTTCGGCGTCCATGCACGTCCAGGACGTCAAGGGCAACCGCTGGCAGCGGTCCATGCGCTTTCTGCGCACGCTGGGCGAGTCACTGCGCTGGGACAACGACCGCGTCGCCATGGCGCTGTTCGCGCACATGGCCACGCCGCAGATTCGCCTGACCAAGGATCCCAACACTTACTTCTTCTTCCTGGATCATCTGGAAGACACCTCGCCCTTCCGCCTGGAAGACGACGGCACGTGGGATACCAACATCGAGCGCGGCATCTACTGGGGCCTGCGGCTGATCGAGAAAGACGAGGAGATTCGCCGTGAGTCGGGTCTCGACGACAAGCTCGGCGCGAACACCAACCCGAAGGCGTTCCTGCTGATCTCGGACGGCCAGTCGTGGAGCGGCGAGGTCGCCAAGTCACTGGCGCTGGCGCAAGAGCGCGGCGTGCCGCTGAACGTAGTCGGTGTCGGCACCACCGCCGGCGGGCTGATTCCGGATCCCAAGCGGCAGCCAAATCAGCCGCTGATCCGGTCGACCCTCAATCGCGCGGAGTTAACCCGCATTGCCACCGCGGGCGGCGGTCGCTACTTCGAGATCGACCGCGACAGCGACCGCGACATCGCCAACGCCGTGATCGAACAGACGCGCCGACGCGCCGGCACCATGGGGGTTCAGGAGGGCGTGCAGGAGTTGTACTGGAACTTCCTGTTCGGCGCCGGGGTGTTGATTGCCCTGGGCGTGCTGTTCCTGCGCGATCGCGTGGCGCTGGCGCTGCAGCTGACCGCGGCGGCGGCGGTATTCGTGTTCGTGTCGTCGGTGTTTTAGGCCCACGGAAACCTGCCGTGCCTCGCGCGCCGAGCCGACGGCCGGCTTGCGCGAACGACGCGAAGGACGTATCCTCCCGGCCAGTCCTCATGGCCAGGAGAGTCACATGACAACGACACGTTTGGCAGCGATGCTGGCACTTGGCATCGGGTTTCTCGCAGTTCCCATTCCAGCGCAGGCGCAGGTGACGACGCTCGGTGCGTGCGTCAACCAACAAAGCGGCAATATGCGGCTGGCGTCGGGCCCGGCCGACTGCCGAGGCGCCGAGACGTTCGTCCAGTGGGCCGTCCAGGGCATCCAGGGCGAAAAGGGTGACAAAGGGGACCAGGGGATTCAGGGTCCCAAGGGGGATCAAGGCGAGCAGGGAGTCCCGGGCCCCAAGGGCGATCAAGGCGACCAGGGGATTCAGGGTCCCAAGGGGGATCAGGGCGATCAGGGACCTCCTGGCACGGATGGCACGGACGGCGCGGACGGCGCGGGCCTGACCAATGGCAGCATTCCGGGCCAGTTGTTGTTATGGCAGGGCAACAGTTGGGTGGCCGCGCTGCCCAGCCCTCAGCAGATCGTCGTCGACAACATGCAGCCGTACACCGCCATCAACTATGTCATCGCGCTCGAGGGCATCTACCCGTCTCGGAATGGGTCCGAGCCTTTCCTTGGCGAAATCTATATGTTCGCCGGGAATTTCGCGCCGCGCGGTTACGCGTTGTGTGATGGCCAGCTGCTGGCGATTAATCAAAACACCGCCCTTTTTTCGCTCCTTGGGACGACTTATGGCGGCAATGGCCAGACGACCTTTGCGCTTCCCGACCTGCGTGGAAGGGCCCCGATACATCCGGGAACCGGCCCCGGGCTGACTCCCAGATTTTTAGGTGAGACTGGCGGCGGCGAGAATAGAACGATCACGACGCACACTCACACGGTGCCGCAACCGTAGATGCGTTGCAAAACCGCGCTGGTCGTGGCGGTGGCCGTCGGTGCGATTGCCGGCGGCGCTGCTCGCGGCCAGACACGTGACCAGGGCGGCTGGTTTCTGGACGACGTACGCGTGCCTGCGAAGCTGGCACCACGTGCGAACCTGAAACCGGTCGTCATTGCGATCGTGGACGACGCGGTGCGCATCACCCATCGCGACCTGGCAGATCTGATCTGGACCAATCCGCTGGAAATCCCGGGCAACCGCGTCGACGATGATGGCAACGGCCACGTGGACGACGTTCACGGCTGGGATGTGTCCGACGACGACGGCGACGTGGGCGCGCCCGCTAACAGAACCGACCTGTACCATGGCACTCACCTCGCCGGGATCGTCGCCACCGTTGTCAGGGCGGCATACGGTGACGCAGCCCCGCGCGTCGTCCGGATCATGCCGATTAAGGCGCTGGCCGACAACTCGCGCACCACGTCGATCGTCAATGGCTACGCGGGCATCGAATATGCCGTCGCGACGGGCGCGGATATCATCATCTGTTCGTGGGGCGTCGGCCAGATCACGCCGCAGGAGTCCAAGGTTCTGCAGGACGCCGCGGACAAGGGCATTCTCGTCGTGGCCTCGGGCGGCAACCTTCCGGAAGAACGCGAACAGTTCCCGGCCGCGCACGCGACCGTGCTCGCGGTCACGGCCACGGATGAACGAGGGCGGAAGGTCGCCAATGCGAACTTCGGACAGTTCATCGACATCGCGGCCCCGGGCGTCGCGATTCGCGGCGCCAGCGCGGCCTCCGACGCCGGCTATGACGTTCGAGACGGCACGTCGCAGGCCACGGCCATCACCGGAGCAGCCGCCGCGCTCATCAAAATGCAGCACCCTGCCTTCTCGCCGAGGGAGGTCGAGGCGTGTCTGCTCAGTGCCAGTGCGCCGATTGAATCGCCGGGCCGCGAGTTCAGCGCGAAATTGGGCGCGGGAAAGCTCAACGTCGAGGCCGCCGTGGCATGCCGCCTGCTCGTCGACGACACGCCGCCGACGAACCGTCTCGTTCATTCGAAGGGCTTCCTCCGAGGCAGGAGCACCAGCGGTGCGCCAATCAGTTGGGCCGTCGAACCGCCGGGCGAGTTGAACGGCATCCGTTTCATGCTGGTCGCCGGCCGAAGTCAAGCGGCGCGGGGCCGGCTTGAGTTCCGCAACGATCGGTCGCCTGATGCGCGCGTGGTCGCGAGCCATCCGCTCGATGCCTTTCCGGCGAGTGTCTACGTGGCGGGGGGTACCGCCTACGTCACGTTCATCCCCGAAGGTAACGCCGGGCCAGACGGCTGGTTGGTGCAGTACGAGGCCGCCGCGATCGACTTCCGCACGCTGTACTGCCGTGGCACGAAGGACATTCGAGAGGAGGGCACACTGACCGACGGCAGCGGGCCGGCCGACTACTCCGCCCGCACGGACTGCCGTTGGCAGATCACCGCTCCGCCGGGAAAGGTGATTCGCTTTCGGGTCGATGACTTCGATACCGAAGCGAAGGTGGATGTGGTGTACTTCTTCAACGGCGCGGCAGCCCTGCAGGAGCAGCTCATGGCGGCCTTGACCGGCCCCGGCACCGCCCCGCCGGAAGTGACCACGTGGAGCCATCAAGTGCTCGTGTGGTTCGTCACTGATGAACGGAACCACGGCCGTGGCTGGCAGATGACGTACCGATTCGTTGACCGCTAGATTCGCGGGCATCGCTCATGCGGAATCGCACCAACGTTCGCCTGGCTCTCCTGGCGGTATGGCTGGCCGCCGGCACCGGCGTCGTGCTCACGCAGGTCGCTCGCGGCGCGATCACCGGCCACGTCTCAGATCCGGCCGGTGCTGCACTCGTGGAAATCGCGGTCGTGCTGAGCGGCGTCGATGTCCGCGAAACTTACACAACGCGGACCGACGGCGAAGGACGCTACGAGTTCCCCAGTGTCATCCCCGGCGCTTACCGCGTTGACGTGCGGCACCCCGACATCGTCCCGGTGGTTGAGACGCTGAAGGTTGGAGTGGGCGAGGCGCTGACGTCGGACATTCGAACCGCCTTGAAGACGGAGATCGCACTGACGCTGCCCGCCGCTTCGGTCCAGGCGTTGCGGCGGTGGGCTTCCGGCGGCCCGCCTGCGGAGGCGCCGATCGACTGGAACTGTACGTCCAAGGGCAAGCCGTGCACGGCGCCGAAGCTGGAGCCGGTGACGGAGCGGGGCGACGCGATTGCCGACGGGTCAGTCGTGATGCCGTTGCTGATCCGGCAGCCCCTAAGTGACATCATGCTCAACGCGCTGACCGCGCTTGGCGGAGGCGAACGCATCGTGCAGTTGACGGGCGTGATCGCCGCCGACGGCTTTCTCGGCGGGATGAGCATCAATTCGGCGACATCTCCAGAACTGGCCGCGGCGGCGCTGGCCGAGGCGGGACTGACGCGGTGGGAACCGGGCCGGCTGCGCGGCGTTCCAGTGAACACGTTGGTGTCGATGCAGATCCAGGTTGCTGGAATCTGGTGATCTCGTGATTCGTGTCGTCGGTGTTTTAGACCCACGGAAACTTCGGGTTCCACGCCACTTCCCACAAGAACCCATCTGGATCTGAGAAGTACCCGGAATAGCCACCCCAGTCGGTGTGGTGACCCGGCTTGACCAGCTTGCCGCCGCCTGATGCAGCATGCTCCAGCAGCGCATCGACTTCCTCGACCGATCGCACGTTGTGAGCCAAGGCAAAGCCCGAAAATCCCGACCCGGTGGCCGGCACGCCGGCATCCGCGGCAAGGGCCTCGCGGGGATAGAGCGACAGCCACGTCTTCCCCATCTCGAAGAACGCCACCGTTGGCGGCGTCGGCTTTTGTGGCAGGCGGAGCACGTCGCGATAGAAACGGGTGGCGCGTTCGAGGTCGGCCACGCCGAGGGTGATGAACGAGACGCGCGGTTCCATGCCTCCAAGGTTAACCGCAGTCGCGGCCGGAGGCAGCCACCACTCGGTGGTATGTTGGCGGCATGCCAAGCCTCACCCTCAAGGACATCCCCAGGCGGCTTCACCAGCAGCTGCGTGAGCGGGCGGAGCGCCATCGGCGCAGCCTGAGCCAGGAAGCGCTGGCGTGCCTCGAGCAGGTGGTCGCCGCCGAGCCCGTCGACGTGGACGCGCTGTTGGCGAAGGCGCGGGCCCTGCGCGCCGACGTCAAGCCCGTCCGGCAGCGCGATCTCGATAACTGGGTGCAACATGGCCGGCCGTGATCGTCGTAGTGGCCCTCAAGGTGCTGCCCGACGTTTGCGACAGACACCGACCGGCTCGCCCGCTTCGAACGCGAGGCCAAGACACTGGCCGGCGCCGATGACTCTAACGGGCTTGTTGGAGTTGACTCTATACTATACTTTTGGTGAGACTAAAAGTATAGTATAGAAGCATGATCAACCGGCCATTCTGGAGGGACCGCCTGACCGCAGCGTGGCACGAGGCACCCATCGTCTGGCTGGCGGGCGTCCGTCGCAGCGGCAAGACCACGCTCGCCGAAAGCCTCGGACGGGACCAGGTGCTCTACCTCAATTGCGATTTGCCTACGGTCGAGGACATGGTCCGGGACCCGCGGCTATTCTTCCGTGGCTGTTCGAAGCCGATCGTGGTGTTCGATGAGGTGCACCAACTCCGCGATCCCGCGCGCGTGCTAAAAATTGGCGCGGATGGTTTTCCCAAACTGAAATTGCTCGCCACCGGTTCTTCCACGCTGGCCGCGAGCAGCAAATTTCGCGACACCCTGGCGGGGCGCAAGCGCGTGGTGCATCTGCCACCCGTCATGTGGGATGAGCTGCCGGCCTTCGGCGTTACCCTGCCGCAGCGTTTGTTCCACGGGGGGCTGCCACCGGCGTTGCTCGCCGCGTCGAAGACACCCGCGTTCTACCGCGAATGGCTCGACTCGTTTTTCGCGCGCGACATCCAGCGTCTGTTCGGTTTCCGTGACATCAATCGCTTCAACGCGCTGTTTGAGTACCTGCTGCGCCAGAGCGGCGGGCAGTTCGAGGTCACCAAGACCGCCACCGCGCTCGGCATCACACGTCCCACGGTCGAGAGTCACGTGCGGGCGCTGGAAATCACTCACGCGGTCGCCTTGCTACGGCCCTTCCACGGCAGCGGACGTCAGGAACTGACGAAGCAGCCCAAGGTCTATGCCTTCGACACGGGGTTCGTGAGCTTCGCGCGAGGATGGGATCCGCTGCGGACCGAGGACTTGGGCCTGCTCTGGGAACACCTGGTCCTGGAGCATCTGCAGGGGCACTTTCCCGACACGCCCGTCCGTTACTGGCGAGACAAGCAGGGCCACGAAGTGGATTTCGTCCTGGCCACTCGCCGCGACGAGGTCGATGCCATCGAGTGCAAGTGGAACGCCGACGCGTTCGACAGTGATGGACTGGCGCTGTTTCGCAGCTACTACCCGAAGGGTCGCAACTATCTGGTCACGCCGTCCGGTGCGCCGGGCTACACCAAGCGCTTTGGCGCGCTGGAGGTACAGGTGTGCACGCCCACGGACCTTCGTCCTCCGCAACGGACGCTCAAGGCGTCTAAACGTTGAAGTTGAACAGCAGTACCTTGGCCCTCACCCAAGTCCCCAAGCAAGAAGAAGCCCGAGCAGCCGCCCATCGTCGAAGCATCGCACCACCTGGACAATGGCGTCGTCGGCCGAAGAGTCCCCTCCCGCTGCGCAGCCCGTCACGTCGTCTCACAGTTTCGTGATCGCAGGACGTTTTCTGAAACGGGAGGCGTCTGAGAGTGCACTTCCCACAAGAACCCATCCTTATCCGAGAAGTAGCCCGAATAGCCGCCCCAGTCGGTGTGGTGTCCTGGCTTCACGAGGCGCCACCACCGGGCCGCAGCCTGGGTCAACGGGCCATCGACTTCTTCGTGAACGAGACGGGTGTTCCATCGCGGCTAGCTAGCCGAGCACTGGGTGAACAAGAGGCGAAAGTTCCGTGCATGTTTGTGCATATTTAAGCCACTTGTTTTAAAATTGTCATAATGAGTCATGACACAAATGACATTGGGAGTATTTTTTAGTCGTTTTGTGAACTTTTTACCTGTTTGATACTTGCGCTCTGGAACGCAATCTGCAACACTTCTCAACTCATCCCTCTGGGGCATTTAGCCCCTGTGGGCGAAGGCTCACTGTAGTTGAGAGGGCGAAGCTTTGCCTCGGTGCTGCATAATGTTGTTATCGGCTTACATGAAGACGAACCTTACGGCTAGTGTGGTGTGCGCAGCCTCTCTCATTGTGGCTGCCGCCTCACCGGCACACGCGCAGAAGCCTGCCGCACCCATTGCGCAGAAGCCTGGCGCACCCAGTTCGACGGCTGCCATCGCGGTGCCAGTCGATTACGTGATCGGCGTCGAGGACGTGCTGAGCGTCGTGTTCTGGCGCGAGAAAGACATGTCGGCGGACGTCGTCGTCCGCCCGGACGGCAAGATCTCCCTGCCGATGTTGAACGACGTGACGGCCGCAGGCCTGACACCCGAAGAGTTGGCCACGGCCGTCGCCACTGCCGGCGCCAAGTTCGTACGCGATGCCGGCGCGACGGTTATCGTCAAGGAAATTCGCAGCCGGAAGATCTACATCATCGGTGAGGTCTCGAAGCCCGGAACATTCCAAATGGGTAGCGAGATGACCGTCCTCCAGGCGCTCGGCGAGGCCGGTGGGTTCATCGAAGGCGCGAAAAAGAGCGACGTCGCGATCGTTCGCAACGAGGGCGGCAAACAGCAGCGCTTCAAGTTCAACTACAACGACGTCGTCAAAGGCAAGAACCCGGCGCAGAACATCCGGCTGCTTCCCGGCGACACCATCATCGTCCGCTAGCCTCGAAATTCGTGCCGCACATCGTGAAATTCAGTCAACTGCTGATCGTCCTCGGGTGCCTTGCTATTGCGGGCGTCCCGACGGCGTCCGCGCAGGCCACCGCCCCCCGAGCGCCGTCAGGCGGTTTGTTCGGCGCAACGCGGCCGGACGCCGCGGGGCGCGACAAGTTGACCTTCACATTCCAAGTGGCTCAAGCCTGGGATAGCGAGCTGCCACCGGACGTCAATGCCCGCATACAGCGAGGATTGGACAGCGGCGGTTTTTCGACGGTCTTCCAGGCGGCGTCGGATTATTCGCACAACGGCCGGCGCGTGCAACTGACGGCTGACGCATCCACGGCTTTC
>JBBQSP010000129.1:0-10616 GCA_038213735.1 Vicinamibacterales bacterium
CGGGGGCCGCGTAATGCGGCGTCCTCAACGACCACCTGGTAAGCCGTGTGCGGGAAATCCGCATGCACGGTTTGAACGGGGGTCTTACTCACAATCAGCCGGGCCGCGCCCGGTGGATAACAGGTAAGGTCTACCAATGCCTGTCCGGAGCGAGCGGTGAACGAGACGCCCAGCGCCGAGCAACTCGCCGCGCTCATCAACTTCAGCGTCGACGCCGTGCTGCTGGTCGATATCGGTGGTGTCATCGGCTGGGCGAATCCCGCCACGGCGAGTGTGCTGGGTTGCGGACCCGGTGACGTGATCGGCCTGCGCGTCCGCGACCTCGTCGAGCCCCAGGATCAAGCGGCCTGGCAGGACCTGGTGCGCGAGCTGTTCGACCATCCCGAGGCGGCGCAGACGGGTACGTTCCGGTGCCGCCACCGTGACGGCACCATTCGCTGGACCGAGGCCGTGGCCCGCAACCTGCTCGTCGAACCCAGTGTCGGCGCGATCGTCGTGCAGTATCGTGGCATCACCGAACGGCGCCGTGCCGAAGACGCGCTGCGCGCCGCCGAGGCCAAGTACCGCGGCCTGGTCGAGCAGTCCCTGGTCGGCGTCTACATCCTGCAGAACGACCGCCTGATCTATGTCAACCCGAAGGGCGCCGACATTCTCGGCTACGGCCAACAGGAACTGCTCGACCTGCCGTGGGCGTTCGCGTTGCTGCACGAACAGGACCGGGCGCTCGTCATCGATCAGTTGTCGCGGCTCGACGGCGCCGAACGCGCGAACCTCCAGCTGACGTTGCGCGGCGTGCGCAAGGATGGCGCCGTGGTTCAGGTCGAGGCGCTCTGCTCGGTGACCGAGTTCAACGGCCAGCCGGCGATCCTGGCGACCGTGACCGACATCAGCGTTCGCGTCAAGCTCGAGGATCAATTGCGGCAGGCGCAGAAGATGGAGGCGGTCGGCCGCCTGGCCGGCGGGATCGCGCACGACTTCAACAACCTGCTGGCCGCCATTCGCGGCAACGCCGAGCTGATGTCGCACCGGGTCAAGAAGAATCCGGCGATGGCGGCAGAGGTGGGCGAGATCCTGCACGCGGCCGATCGCGCCGCTTCGCTCACGCGCCAGCTGCTGGCGTTCAGCCGCAAGCAGGTGCTGCAGCCGGTCGCCTTGGACGTCAACGAGATCGTGTCGAGCGTCTCGCGGATGGCGCGGCGATTGATTGGCACCGGCGTGCAATTGCGGCAGCAGCTGACGCCGACATTGTCACAAGTGCTGGCCGACCCGGCCCAGATCGAGCAAGTGCTCCTCAACCTGATCGTCAACGCCCGCGACGCCATGCCGTCGGGCGGCATGATCACGGTCGAGACGGCCGAGGTCCGCCTCGAGGCCGACTCGCCCGAGATGTTGCAGGCGGGTCTGGCGCCCGGCCGGTTCGTGTTGCTCGCGGTCAGCGACAACGGTATTGGCATGGACCAGGCCACGCAGGCGCGCATTTTCGAACCGTTCTTCACCACCAAGGAGACCGGTCGCGGCACCGGCCTGGGCCTGGCCACGGTCTACGGCATCATTCGCCAGACCGGCGGTGCCATCTCGGTGGTCAGCGATCGCGGGCGCGGCGCCAGCTTTCGCGTGTATCTGCCAGCCGTCACAGGAGAGCGTCTTGATTCGTAAGCCGGTCGTGTTGATTACGGGTGCAGGCGGCGAGATTGGCCATGGGCTGATCGCGCACCTCGCCGAGGCCGGCGCACAGCCGGTGATTACCCTGGACGTGAACCCGCTGGATCCGGCGCTGGCCAAGAAGGTGCAGCGCGAGTTCACCGGATCGATCATGGACAAGTCGCTGCTCGAGCGCGTGCTGTCCGAGTTCGAAGTCGAAACCGTGTACCACCTGGCGGCACTGCTTTCGACCCGGTCGGAGTTCACGCCGACGACCGCGCACCAGGTGAATGTGGAGGGGACGTTGAACCTGCTGGAGTTCTCGCAGCGGGAAGCGGAGTCCCATGGCCGGCCCGTCACGTTCCTGTACCCGTCGTCCATCGCCGCCTACGGGCTGCCCGACCTGGCGACCAAGCGCCAGGCCGGCAAGGTGAAGGAAGACGACCACAACACGCCGTCGACCATGTACGGGTGCAACAAGCTCTATTGCGAACAGCTGGGCCGCTACTATGCCCGGTTCTACAAGCAGCTCGCGGCCGAGACACAGTCGGGCCGCGTGGACTTTCGCTCGGTCCGCTTTCCGGGACTGATATCCGCTCTCACCGTGCCGTCGGGCGGCACCTCCGACTACGCGCCCGAGATGATACACGCCGCGGCGAAGGGCGAGGCGTACGCCTGCTTTGTTCGGCCCGATACCCGCATCCCGTTCATGGCCATGCCCGATGGTGTCGAGGCCCTGTTGCGGCTGGCCGCGGCGCCGAAGGCGTCGCTGACCCGCACCGCCTACAACCTGGCCGCCTTCAATCCGTCGGCTGAGGAAGTGCGCCAGGAAGTCGTGCGCGCGTTTCCCGGCGCCGACATCACCTGGAACAACGACGCCAAGCGCCAGGGCATTGTCGACTCGTGGCCCGAGGACGTGGACGACACCGCGGCCCGCCGCGACTGGGGCTTCGCTCCCGCCTACGACTTCAACCGCGCGTTCCGCGACTACCTGATTCCGACGATCGGTTCCCGTTATGAGAAATAGGACGCTGTTGCCATTGATGCTGGCCCTTGCCGGAGTTCCCGTGATGCTGACTGCCCAGTCGCCGGCCGACCCCATGCGCGGCGTGGCCGAACGCTACGTCAAGCTGGTGCTGGCGGTGGGGCAGCACGACGCCGATTACGTCGACGCCTTCTACGGGCCGGCCGAGTGGCGCACGGAGGCCGAAGCGGCCAAGGTGCCGCTGGCGGCGATCGATCAGCAGGCTGAGGTGCTGGAGAAAGACATCGCCGCCCAGCCTGCCGCGCCGAAGCCTGGCGAAGGCGGGCCGCCGGTGGCGAAGGACGCTGAGCTGTGGGCGCTTCGCCGGCAATACCTGGCCCGCCAGATGTCGGCGCTGCGAGCACGGGTCGCGATGTTGCAAGGCAAGCGCCTGACGTTCGACGAGGAGTCGCGTGCTCTCTACGACGCGGTCGCGCCGACCCAGGCTGAAGTAGAGTTCGAGGCCGTGCTCAAGCAGCTTGAGGCCCGCCTGCCCGGAGACGGCTCGTTGATCGAGCGGTACGACCGGTTCAAGCAAGCGTTCGTCATCCCCACCGCCCGTGTCGACCGGGTATTTCGCGAGGCCATTCGCGCCTGCCGCGATCGCACCCTCGCGCACGTGGAATTGCCGGTGGAGGAGCGGTTCACGGTCGAGTACGTGACCGGCAAGTCGTGGTCGGGCTACAACTGGTACCAGGGGAACTACAAGAGCCTGATCCAGGTGAACACCGACCTGCCCATCTACGTCGATCGCGCCATCGACCTGGCGTGCCACGAGGGCTATCCCGGCCATCACGTCTACAACGTGCTGCTCGAGAAGAACCTGGTGCGCGACCGCGGCTGGATCGAGTACACCGTGTACCCGCTGTTCTCGCCCCAGTCGCTGATCGCGGAGGGCACCGCCAACTACGGCATTGACGTCGCGTTCCCGACCGCCGACCGCATCCCGTTCGAGCGCGAGGTGCTGTTTCCACTGGCCGGTCTCGACGGCAAGCGGGCGCAGGAGTACTACGACGTGCTGGCCCTGGTGGACCGCCTGTCGTACGCCGGCAACGAGGCGGCGCGCCGCTACATTGACGGCACGCTCGACCGTGCCAGCGCGGTATCGTGGCTCGAGAAGTACGCGTTATACACGGCGCCGCGCGCCGAGCAGCGGGTGAAGTTCATCGATCAGTACCGCAGCTACGTGATCAACTACAACCTGGGCAAGGACCTGGTTCGCGCGTATCTCACGCGCAAGGCCGGCCGCACTGCGTCGGCGTCGCGCCTGTGGGCCGAGTTCGGCGCGCTACTGTCGTCGCCACGGCTGCCGTCGGGGCTGAAGTGAAACCACGAAGCACGCGATGGACACGAAGGATAATTGGCTTCGTGTGCTTCGAGTCCATCGTGGTTAAGACCTATGCGCGTCATTGAGATCTCACATTTCGGTTCGCCCGACGTCTTGAAGCTCGCCGATCGGCCAGACCCGATCGCCGCGCCTGGCGAAGTGCTCATCGATGTGGTGGCGGCGGGCGTCAATCGGCCGGACGTGATTCAGCGGCTGGGCAAGTATCCGCCTCCGCCCGGTGCTTCTGATTTGCCAGGGCTCGAAGTGGCGGGCACGATCGCTGCCCTCGGGCCGGGCGTGACGTCGTTCGCGATCGGCGACGAGGTGTGCGCGCTGGTCGCCGGCGGCGGCTACGCCGAACGGGTGAATGTGCCGCAGGAACAGTGCCTGCCGGTACCACGCGGCCTGACGATGATCGAGGCGGCCGCGATTCCCGAGACGTACTTCACGGTGTGGACCAACGTGTTCGACCGTGGCCGTCTCGCGCGAGGCGAGTCCATCCTGATTCACGGCGGGACGAGCGGCATTGGCACGACCGCCATCCAGTTGGCGAACGCCTTTGGCGCGACGGTCCTCACTACGGCCGGCAGCGACGAGAAGTGCGCGGCCACGCGCCCCCTGGGCGCCGCCCATGCCTTCAACTACCGCACCACCGATTGGGTGGCGGCCGCGAAGGAGGCGACCGATGGCCGCGGCGTGGACGTCGTGCTCGACATCGTGGGCGGCGACTACATCGCCCGCAACCTGGACCTGCTGGCGCTCGAAGGCCGATTGGTCCAGATCGCCTTCCTGAAGAGCCCGAAGGCCGAGCTCGACTTCTCGATGATGATGCGCAAGCGCCTGTGGATTACGGGATCGACGCTGCGGCCGCGGACGCCGGCCCAGAAGGGCGTGATCGCGCAGCAGTTGCGGCAGCAGGTGTGGCCACTGCTCGAAGCACGCGTGGTGCGGCCAATCATTCACCAGGTGTTTCCGCTGGCCCAGGCGGCAGATGCTCATCGGCTGATGGAGGCCGGAACGCACATTGGCAAGATCGTTCTCGACGTCAAAGCCTGACGAGCTGTTCACGCCGCGGTTCTTCCTGATGTGCAGCTACGGCTTCACGGTCTTCATGTCCGTGTTCCAGTTGCTGCCGGTGGCGCCGTTTCACATTCTCTCGCTCGGCGGGACGGGCAGCGAGGCCGGTTTGTTCCTGGGCCTGCTCACCTACGCCTCGGCGGTGTCGGCGCCGATCACCGGCGGCATCGGTGACCGGCTGGGCAAGCGCAAGGTGCTAATCGTCGCCAGCCTGGCAATCACGGGGTTCTCGCTGCTGTACGCCGTCGCGCCGTCGTACCACGTCATCCTGGGGCTGGTGCTCGTTCACGGGGTGTTCTGGTCGGGACTGCTGTCCTCGTCGAGTGCCTACGTTCTCGACATCGTCCCGGCCTCGCGCCGGGCTGAAGGGCTGGGGTATGCGGGCTTTGCCAGTATTCTGGCCATCGCCGTGGCACCCGGACTTGGCCTGTGGGTGTTCGAGCGGGGCGGGTGGACACTGCTGTGCATTGAGATGGCGGCGCTGAACCTGCTGATGGCCTTCATTGCCTGGCGGCTGCCGCCTGACCCACGACGGGAGATGCCGCCGCTGTCGCTGAGGCCGTCCGACCTGGTCGAGTGGCGGGTCATCGTTGGCGCGGTCACGCTGTTCCTGTATTCCTTCAGTTATGGCGGCGTGACGAGCTTCGTCGCGGTCTATGCCGACAGCGTCGGCGTGACGCCGCGCGCGCTGTTCTTCACGATCTTCGCGATGGCGATCGTCGCCACGCGGCCCTTCATCGGCCGCTACGCCGACCGCATTGGGCACGCGCGGGCCATCGTGCCGTGCCTGGCGATGATGGTGCTGGGCATGGCGGTCCTGGTGTTCGCGTCCACGCGGCTGGCCTTCGGGCTGTCGGCGGTGCTGTTTGGCATCGGCTTCGGTTCGGCCTATCCGGTGTTCGTCGCCCACTTGATGCAGCACGTGCCCGACCATCGCCGCGGCGCCACTTTCGGCGCCTTGATTGGCGCGTTCGATACCGGCATTGGCACCGGCTCGATCTCGGTCGGCTGGCTCAGCGAGCACTACGGTTTCGGCCGCGCCTTCGCCGTGGCCGGGGCGCTGGCGCTGCTTTCAATCCCGTACTTCCTCTACATGGAGAGACGACAGTGGACTACGTCCGCCTTGGCACCACCGGCCTGAAGGTTTCGCGGCTCTGTCTCGGCACCATGACTTACGGCACGCCCAATTGGCGCCCGTGGGTGCTGGACGAAGCGGCCAGCCGCCCGTTCTACAAGCGCGCGATCGAGCACGGCATCAACTTCTTCGATACCGCCGACATGTACTCCAAAGGCGTGAGCGAGGAAGTGCTGGGCCGCGCCCTCAAGGAGCTGACGCGTCGCGACGAGGTGGTGGTGGCGACCAAGGTCTTCTATCCGGTCACCGACCATCCGAACAGTCGCGGCCTGTCGCGCAAGCACATCATGGCGGCGATCGACGGTTCACTGAAGCGCCTGGGGATGGACTACGTGGACCTGTACCAGATCCATCGCTACGATGAGCACACGCCGATCGAGGAGACCCTCGAGGCGCTGCACGATGTCGTCAAGGCGGGGAAGGCGCTCTATCTTGGCGCATCGAGCATGTACGCGTGGCAGTTTGCGAACATGCTGGCGACCCAGCGGCGGCACGGTTGGACGCGATTCGTGTCGATGCAGAACCACTACAACCTGGTCTATCGCGAAGAAGAGCGCGAGATGTTTCCGCTGTGCGCGGCCGAGGGAATTGGCGTGATCCCGTGGAGCCCACTGGCGCGTGGCTTTCTGGCCGGCAACCGCAAGCGGGGGAGCAAGGCCGCGTCGTTACGCGAACAGCACGACGGCTATGGCCACAGTCTCTACTACGCAGACGGCGACTACGAGGTGGCCGACCGCGTGGTCGAAGTCGCGACGCAGAAGGCCGTGCTCCCAATCCAGGTTGCCCTGGCGTGGGTGGCCAATCGTCCCGGTGTCACGGCGCCGATCATCAGTGCGACGAAGCTCGAGCAGCTCGATCAATTGGTGGCGGGATTGGAGGTCACGTTGACGGACGGGGAGCGCCGGGCCGTCGAGGAGGTCTACGTCCCGCACCGGGTACTCGGCCACGAGCCGTAGCCGCGTGGCGGCGGCGCTGGCGCGGTTTGACGACAGCACATCCGAGGACTAGACTCGCGTCGTCAGGTTTGGCGCACGAATCCGGGGCTTTGAAACCGTCTTAACAGTTGGAGAATTCATGACCGCACCACCGAATCCCGAGAAGATCCTGCAGACCGGGCTGGCATTCTGGGCTTCGAAGACTCTGTTGAGCGCCATCGAGATCGGGCTCTTCACCGAACTGTCCGGCGGCCCGGAGTCTCTGGAGTCCATCAGTGGCCGACTCGGGCTGCACAATCGTTCGGCGCGCGACTTCCTCGACACCCTGGTGGCGCTTGGATTTCTGACGAGAGACGGCGGTCGCTACGCCAACACGCCGGAAACGGATCTGTTCCTTGATCGCAAGAAGCCCAGCTACGTGGGCGGCATCCTCGAAATGGCGAATCAACGCCTCTATCCATTCTGGGGCCACCTCACCGAGGCATTGCGCACGGGTTCGCCGCAGAACGAGGTCAAGAACGGTGGGCCGGGCCTGTTCGAGACGCTGTACGCCGACCCCGCGCGGCTGAAGAGCTTCCTCGCCGCCATGACCGGCATCAGCCATGGTGCCAACATGACGATCGCCCGCGCCTTCCCCTGGAAGTCGTACCAGACGTTCGTTGATGTGGGTACCGCCCAGGGCGACCTTGCGGCGCAGATCGCGTTGGCCAACGAGCATTTGCGAGGCGTCGGGTTCGACTTGCCGGAGGTCGCACCGATATTCGAGGAATACGTCGCCGCCGTCGGTGTCGCTGACCGGCTCGCGTTTCAACCGGGTGACTTCTTCAAGCAAGACCTCCCGAAAGCTGATGTTGTGCTGATGGGGCACATCCTGCATGACTGGGATCTCCCGACCAAGAAGATGCTCGTGAAGAAAGCCTTCGAGGCAATTCCGGTTGGTGGTGCGCTGATCGTCTACGAGGCGATCATCGATGACGATCGCTCGCAGAACGCCTTCGGCTTGATGATGAGCCTGAACATGCTGATCGAAACGCCCGGTGGCTTCGATTACACCGGCGCCGATTGTGCCGGCTGGATGAAAGAGGCAGGGTTCTCGACTACCCGAGTGGAGCCGCTGGTGGGACCCGATTCGATGGTGATCGGAATCAAGTAAGGGGGCTACTCGAACCGTAACGCATCGATGGGGTCGAGCGCCGCGGCCTTGCGGGCGGGGTAGAACCCGAAGAACACACCGGTGACCGCGGCGAACACGAAGGCCACCGCCACCGCTTGGGGCGAGACCTTGGTCGGCCACGCCATCCATAGCGTCACGCCTTCCGACAGGCCGAGCCCCAGGGCAATCCCGATCGAGCCGCCGACCATGCTGAGCACAATCGCCTCGACCAGGAACTGCATCAACACGTCGCGGCCGCGCGCGCCAATCGCCAGGCGCAGGCCGATCTCGCGGGTGCGTTCGGTCACCGACACCAGCATGATGTTCATGATGCCAATGCCGCCGACCAGCAGCGACACGCCGGCAATGCTCGCCAGCAGCGCCGTCATGGTCTCGGTCGCCTGCACACGGACGCTGGCCATTTCTTCCATGGTGCGGACCATGAAGTCGTCTTCGTCCACGATCTTGTGGCGCGTGCGTAGCAACGTGGCAATCCGGTCCGCGGTCGGCGCGGTGTCGGCCGCCGAGGCCGCAGAGACGGTGATGTTCTGCACGTAGGTGATGCCACGCAGCTTTTTCATCACCGTCGTGTACGGCACATACACCACATCGTCTTGATCCTGGCCCATGCCTGATTGGCCCTTGCTCGACATCACGCCCGACACGGTGAACGGCTGGTTGTTGATGCGGATGATCTGGCCGACCGGATCGACGTCGGCGCCAAACAACTGTACGTGGACCACCGAGCCAAGCACCGCGACCTTGGCCGCTGACGCGACATCGGCCGGGCTGAAGAAGACGCCCGTGGCCGTGGGCCACGAGCGGATCAACGGCAGGTCTACGTCGGTGCCCTGGATCTGCGTACCCCAATTGAGGTTGCCGGCCACGACCTGTCCGCGCGTATTCACGCCCGGCGCGAGGTATTGCACTCCCGGGACCTCCGCAATGGCCTGCGCATCTTCCGGCGTCAGCGTGCTGGCGTTGCCCTGGCCGGTGCGCACGCCGGCCGACATGAAGTTGCCGGCGCTCACCATGATCATGTTGGTGCCGGCGGCCTGGATTTGCGTTTCGATCGACGATTGCGCGCCGGTGCCGAGGGCCACCATGGTGATCACGGCCGCCACGCCGATGATCATGCCGAGCATGGTCAGCGAGGTGCGCATCTTGTTGCGGGCCAGCGCCTTGAGGGCGACGCGGAACACCATTAGCATGCCCATGACTTACACGGCCTCCGCTTCGACCGGCAGGTTAGCGAGTTCCCCGGCCGCCATGCGGCGATTGGTCACCGGCTGATCGGTGACGACCAGCCCGTCTCGAAACGCCACCATGCGCGTGCCATGTTCGGCGATGTCGTGTTCGTGCGTGATCAACATGATGGTGATGCCGCGCTCGATGTTCAGGCGCTGAAACAGCTCCATGACCTCGATGCTGGTCCTGGTGTCGAGGTTGCCAGTGGGTTCGTCGGCGAGGATGATCGACGGGTTGTTGACGAGCGCGCGCGCGATCGCCACGCGCTGCTGCTGGCCGCCCGATAACTGGTTGGGATGATGACTGGCGCGGTCCGCCAGGCCGACCGCGGCCAGCATGTCTTTCGCGCGTTGATGACGTTCCGACGTCTTCATCGCGGAGCCGCCGTACAGCAGGGGCAGTTCGACGTTGTCGAGCGCCGAGGTCCGCGACAGCAGGTTGAAGCCCTGGAACACGAACCCAATCTTGGTGTTACGCACGGCCGCCAGGTCGTTCTTCGACATCTGCGACACGTCCTGGCCATCGAGGAAGTACTGGCCGGACGTCGGCTGCGCCAGGCAGCCGACAATGTGCATGAAGGTCGATTTGCCGGAGCCCGACGGCCCCGTCACCGACAGGAACTCGCCGCGCTGCACGTCGAGGTTGACGCCGCGCAGCGCCCTTACCTGGTGATCGCCGACCACGTAGGTGCGGACCAGGTTCCGGGTCGCGATTACCGCGGACGCGGCGACCGCAGACGGCTCAAGGGGGTTAGTTGCCACCGCGTCCGCCGCCTCCCGGACCGCGGCCGCCACCAGGCCCGCCGCGGCCGGGCATAAGCGGATTACCGGTGCCACCCTGGCCCGGTGTCGCGCGTGTCGGGCCGAGGCCTGTGACGCCAGTCACCACTTCGGCATTTTCTTGCAGCTCGCCGCCCAAGACTTCCGTGTTGGTCCCGTCACTGATCCCGAGTCGCAATTGAAGGGGCTTCAGCTGGCCGTCGGTGAAGGTCCACGCGCGGCCGCGCGACTCGACCACCGGCAACGGCGCAAACAGCGCGTCAATGGTCTGCGCCTGCGCGGTGGCCGCCCCCTGTG
>JBBQSP010000130.1:0-10597 GCA_038213735.1 Vicinamibacterales bacterium
GGCGTGGTCACCAACGTCGCCAACTTCGGCGCCTTTGTCGACATCGGCGTCCACCAGGACGGCCTGGTCCACGTCTCTCAGCTCGCCGATCGCTTCGTGAAGGATCCACGCGAAGTGGTCAAGGCCGGCGACATCGTCAAGGTGCGCGTCGTGGAAGTCGACATCGAACGCAAGCGCATCGCCTTGACGATGAAGAGCGGCGAGGTGCCGGCGGGCACCAGGCCCGCGTCTGGACCGAAGCCGGGCACGGGGCCGCGGCCCGTGTCGCAGCCAAAGCCGGCGTCGGCTCCCAACACCGCGTTTGGCGCGGCGTTCGCGAAACTCTCACAGAAGTAGAGTCCGGCTCTGGCCGGACCCTACAACGAAGGAACGTTTACCGCCCGCCCGTAACAATCACTCTCACGATCAGAGCGCCCGCGTTGTCGCTGACCTGGTCGTCGTTGATGCCCAGCCAGAGCGGGCCATCGTCTGGCATGGGCAGGGGCAGGCTCTGGTTGCCAATCGCGAACGGCGCGCCGTTGCCGATGCGGCCAATCAACGCCCCCGCGAGCACACCGGGCATAGGCGCGTTGGCTGCCGTTCGGCCCTTGAGCGAGCCCGCGGCCGATGCCTTGTCGTCGGACTCGCCAGACAACTGGATCTCGCCATCAGCGGTGAACAGCACGCGATCGGCTCGGCGGACCGTGATGTTGGTCGCCGTCCATTGCTGGTTGGCGGGAACGCGGACGGAGCCTTCGGGAACCGGCGTTGGCGCCGCGGTCGTCGAGGCCGCCGCCGGCACCGATGTGGTCGGGCGCGGGTAGTTGCCAAGATAAATGCGCGCCACCTCCGTAAACGGGTAGCGGCGCTCGCCGCCGGAGGTCGTCCGGAACGTCACGCTCCGCCGCTCGTTGGGCCGAGCCGACCCATCGCCGCCCTCGATGTTCACCAGCCGGCCAATCAGCACCTCGGTGCCTTGCGTCACCAGCAGATGGTCGGGCCCATGGGCGGCCTCGATCTCTTTCGCCGGCAGGTTGTTGGCATCGCCAGCCACCGCAATGAGCAGGATGTCGCCCATTCCGATCCGCCGCTGATCATTCTGCGAGACACGCACGTAGACCGTGTCGGTCGCGCGCACCCAGTCGTCGAAGAACCCTGTCACTCGCTCGCTATTCCGCCGCACGATCGTCACTCGCTCCTGCGCGAACAACGCCGTCGAGTCGACCACAAGCACAGCCATTACCAACGTCAGCAATTGAATCTTTTTCATGACACGTCCATCCTAACGTGCGATCCAGGGCGCGCGGATCAGTTGTTTCGGATCCGCTCCCGGCTTCGGCACAAACTTCTGGGTCCGTCCGTACTGGTTGTCGCCACCGTAGAGGTTGCCGGCCGAATCGACCGAAAACGCGTGGACTTCGAGATAGCCATCCGGCAGATCGGGTGGCACCAGCCACGTGTAGAGGTGGTTCCCCGAGAAATCCAGCTTCACGAAGCGCAACGGCTTGAGGTCGGTGATCCAGAGACTATCGTCGTTGACGATGAGGTCGAGCGGGAGCGAGAAGCCGGGAAACGCCGTCACGAATTCGACCTTCGCCGGATCGGGGGTGGTTTTGAACACGTTGATGCGGTTGCCGGAACGATCGAGCGCGAAGATGCGGCCGCCGGGGCCCACCGCCACCGCGTGCACGCCGCTGAACTGGCCGGGGCCCTTGCCGCTGCCGCCGAACTCTCCCAAGTACTTCAGGTCGCGGTCGAAAATCATCACGCGATGATTGTCGAGGCCGTCGGCAATCAGGATGCGGCCGTCGGGCAGGAACGCGACGTCCTGGGGCTTGGCGAAGTGAGACGGATCGCTGCCGGCAACGTTCTTCTCGCCCAGCGTCTTCAACAGCTTGGTGCCGTCGTTCGAGAACACGTAAATCGTGTGGAACGTCTCGTTGATCACCCAGACGCGACGTTCCTTGTCGTAGGGGCTGATGCGAATGCGATGCGGACCCGGTCCGCTCGAGCCCTCGCAGAGGTGATCCCACTGCGTCCATCGCTCCTTGACCTTGCCGGTGCTGTCGAGGGTATAGAGGCAGTTGCGCCACTCGCGGCGGTCGGCCAGCGTCAGCACGTTCATCTTGAGCGATCCGGCGAAGCCCGCGTACTCGGCCGGGATCGGATCTGGCAGCCTGAACTCGCCGCGTTGCGCGATGAAGATGCGATCTGGCGACTCGGCGAACACGCCGGAGTTGCCGCCAAACGCGTAACCGGGTCCCGCAAACGGCTGTTGCCAGCCGCGCACGACATCGTATGGACTCGGGCCAATCGGCCCTGCGGGCGGCGCGGACTGTGCGCGCATGGGCGGGGCGACGAGTGCGCAGGTGGCAAGCAGCGACGCGGCAACCGCGAGAGGCTTCAGGGTCATCTTGACCATGAGTAGACGTTGAAGGCCTCCCCGGCGTCAACCAGCGTCACGGGCCTATTTGTAACGCGGCACCGTGCGCGGAATCGGCTGGTCAATCCCGGGCCGTTCAGCGGCGTCGCCCACCATCCAGATGCTCGCCAGCACCGTGCGGGCAATGACCTGGACCTGCTGAGGATCGAGCACGCGCGCCTCGTCGCTGGGCAGGTGATAGCGATTGTGGATTCCGGTGGTGTAGCCGATGGTGAGAATGCCGCGCTCGAGGAAGGGACCGGCATCGGTGCGCGGATAAAAGAACTCGCTGTCGGGTGTGTCGTACTGGCGGTTGTACTTCAGCTTCAGGTACGACTCGTTGACGCGGTCGAGCAGCACGCTGGCCTGGCGGCTCAACGCCTGCGGACCAATCACGAACACCTCGTGGCGCTCGGTCACCAGGTTCGACGCGGCATCGGCCGAGCCCGGCCGGCGGCTGGCGCCGATCATGTCGATGTTGAAGTGCGCCACCACTCGCGCCAGCGGAATGGGCGGGTTGTGCACAAACCAGCGCGTGCCCCAGAGCCCCTGCTCCTCGCCGCTGTCCCACACGAACACGACCGTTCGCTTCGGCCGCGGCGCCGCCGCCATCTGCTCGGCAATGTTCAGGATCGCCGCGCTGCCGGACGCGTTGTCGTCCGCCGAGTTGTAGATGGCATCACCGCCGATCTCGCGCGAGCCAACGGCGCCGTCAAGGTGAGCGAACACGGTGACCGCTTCCTCTTTCAGCTTTGCATCGCTGCCCTCGAGGATGGCGACCACGTTGTAGGGGCGATAGACCGTGGGGGCCGAAACCGGCACATGCAGCCGCGCCGTCTTCTTCAGTTGGAATGATGCCGGAAACGCCGCCGGGGCACCTACCCGCACGGCCTGCGGACCGGTGAGCAGCTCTCCTTCGAGCAGTGCCGTGGTGACGGCCGGTGTCAGCAACACCGAAGTGATCGTCGGCGCGGCGTACGCGGACGCGACCGGTGGCTCGAGCTCGCGGCGAACAGTGCCCTGGACCTTCACCGCGTCCCACCGGACCAACTCGGCGGCCTGGGTGATGAAGAGCACGCCGGCGGCGCCACGCGCAGCCGCGGCGGCAAGCGGCGTCTCGGCATCGATCGCGATCCGGCCCAGCTGCTGCACCTCGACGCCCTCTGGCAGCGCACGCGGGCCATGCGCCAGCACCAGCTTGCCCTTCACGTCGACACCGGCATACGAGTCAATCTTGCGGCCGGGAATCACCCAGCCATGCCCCACATACACCACCGGCAGGTCGGCGCTGATCGGTCCTGCCAGCGACTGCATGGCAAAGTCGCGCCCAAACGCAAACCGGTGTCCGGCGATCTCGATGGTGGCGGCGTTGGTATCAACTCGCGTTTCGTTCAGCTCGTAGTGCTGCCGGAACCCGCCGCGATCGCCACCCGGCTTCAGGCCGGCGCGAGTCAGCCTCTCGATGATGTAGTCGGCAGCCGTGTCGAATCCCGGCGATGGCGTGTTGCGGCCGCGCAGTTCATCGGACGCGAGAAAGGCCAGGTCCCATGCGACCTGCTCCACCGAAATGGCGTCGGCAGCGGTCCGAATGGCCGGTGGCACGGCGGCAGGCTGGGCAGCGGCAACCTGGGCGGCAAGGGCCAGGCTTGCGAGGACAAGGGGACCAACGGCTGAGGACATGCGGAGATTATTCCGCGAACACGCCGAAGTTGCCACCAAAGGCGAAGAATTGGGCGTTGACAAGGCGCGGGCCCGGGCCTGACTATCAACCTCGAATCGAGGTCGCGATGAGAATTGCTGATGTCTTCGGCTGTTGTGCTCCTGTCGTCCTGACGCTCGCCGGGGCACTCGGCATTCCTGGCGCTGCGAGCGGACAAACCCCGGGCGGCGGGGTGGTGACGTTTTCGAAGGACGTCGCCCCCATCCTCCAGCGCTCTTGCCAAAGTTGTCACCGGGCCGGAGAGTTGGCGCCGATGTCTCTCGAAAGCTACCAGGACGTACGGCCGTGGGCGCGTTCCATCAAGGCCAAGGTGGCCTCGCGCGCCATGCCGCCATGGCATGTCGACCAGACGATCGGCATTACGAAGTTCAAGGACGATCCTTCGCTGTCCGACCGCGAGATCGAAACGATCGTGACATGGGTCGACGCTGGGGCTCCCCAGGGCAACCCGGCCGACCTGCCGGCCCGCCGGCAGTTCGCCGAGGCGGGGGCCTGGCAGATCGGCACCCCGGATCTCATCATCAAGTTCCCGGCCTATGCCGTGGCAGCGGCCGGTCCCGACCTGTTCGGAGAATTGCTGGCTGACATCCCAATCGACGAGGATCGGTACATCAAGGCGATCCAGACCCGTTCGGCGACGCGTTCGTCGCACAAGGTGGTGCATCACGCGCTGTCCTACTCGGTCGACCGGGGCGAGGGCAGCACCATGGGTGATGGCGGCCAATTCCTGGTCGAGTACGCCCAGGGCAAGAACGCCGAGGTCTATCCCGAGGGCACTGGTGTGCTGCTCAAGAAGGGCCAGCAGGCCCGCCTGAGTTATCACCTGCACTCCATCGGGGAAGCGACCAAGGCGGAAGTCGAGCTCGGGCTGGTGCTGTACCCGAAGGGTTACGCGCCGAAGCACATCCGATGGTCGCGACAGCTCGCGCAGCCGACCACCCCACTCGACATCCCGGCCGGCACAGTGGCGCGCAGCGACGGCTATACGATTCTTCACAAACCCGCCAGGCTGATTTCGTTTCAGCCGCACATGCACAACCTGGGCAAGCGTCAATGTCTCGAGCTGATCTATCCGACGTCGGGGACACGAACGACGACGGAGATCATCAACTGCGCTGACTTCAACAACAACTGGCATCTCACCTACAACTATGCAGACGAGGTGCAGCCGCTGGTGCCCGCCGGAACGATTCTTCATAACATTCAGTGGCACGACAATTCAGCAGCGAACCCGCGCGCGCTCGACCCCAAGAACTGGGTGGGCGATGGTCAGCGCACGATCGATGAGATGGGGTTCTTCTGGATCGGCTGGGTCGAGCTGACCGAGGAGGAATACAAGACTCAGCTGGCGGAGCGGAAGGCGGCCCAGCGGATGCCCATCCCCTCGGGACGACAGTAAGCATCATGCTGTCACTTTTCCTAAGGGCGCTCTCGTCCGGCGCGGTGGTCGCACTGCTGAGCGGAACCGGACCGTCCGCGCAGGAGCAGTTCACCAACAACTTCAAGTACAACACCGGGCAGAGTGTGCAGCCGATCTTCGAGGGCTGGTCGTGGGCACCCGATGGCAGCATCAACCTGCACTTCGGATATCTGAACCGAAACTATGCGCAGGAACCGACAGTGCCCGTCGGCGCCAACAACAGCATCCAGCCGGGCGGGCCCGATCGCGGCCAGCCGACGTTTTTCTACAGCCGCACGCAGCGGAACATGTTCACCGTGAACGTGCCAAAAGACTGGGACCGCAAGCGCGAGGTCATCTGGACCGTCACGGTGAACGGCAAGACCGAGAGAGCGGTCGGCTGGTTGCAGACCGAATGGGAGATCGACCCGGTCGGAGGCGCCGGTGCCGGCGGTGGCGACACGGATCCCGAGCGCAAGATGAACCAGGCGCCGACCATCACGATTGACCCGCTGGCGCCCGTCACGCTACCCGGTGTTGCGACGCTGACCGCGACGATCACCGATGATGGGCTGCCGAAACCACGACCTCGCGGTAAACCGGCTGTCGGCCAGGAGACTCCGCCGACGCTTCAGGGCGGCATCGACGCCCCGGTCAACGTGCCGGCTGTCGCCGCCGCCACGCGCGAAACACCTCCTGGAGCAAGCCCGGGCGCCGCGGGTGCGCGTCCGCTCGGCCTGAGTGTTTCGTGGATCGTGTGGCGAGGCCCGGCCGCCGCCGCCTTCTCACCGCGATTCGTGGAACCGAAAGACACCAAGGCGGTCACCTCGGTCACGTTCAACACACCGGGCGAGTATGTCCTGCGCGCCAGGGTGACCGATACATTCAAGACGGTGACCTCGGACACCAGGGTCACCGTGCGCTAGGCCTCTCCTCACACCTCACCGGGATGGCGTGCCGCTCGCGCCCGGTCGCCGGTTCCCATCGCAGCTCAACCCGCAGTCAGTAGATGACGTGCCTGGACGACGGGGGGGATGGCATCACCATCCGGGTATCGGCCGAGTACTTCGACCAGCACCTCACGAGACGTGCCGGGATCGCCAGCGAGCCGCCGCAGTCGCACCAGGCCGGCCGCGGCGCGCAATTCAACCGTGCGCGCTTCGGTCTCTCGCGCATGGACCAGCGCATGTTCAAACGCGGCCGCCGCCGCCGCCATATCTGGATGGTCGAGGCGCGGACGTGCCGCAACCGCATCGTCGCCCGCCGCGGTTGGCTCTTCGCCGGAGACGACGCGACCGAGCAGGACTTCGGCACGCAGCCGATGCAACTCGGCACGGCAATAGTGCTCGTGATTGTTCTCCATGAGCGCGAGCGCCTCATCGGCGCGGGCCAGTGCCTCTTCATGTTCGCCATGGCGAGAGAGCCCCCAAGCCAGGAGGCCGAGCGAGTAGGGCCGCTCCAGGGCGGAGTGGATGAGCCGTTGCGTGTCGAGGCTTCGGCGCATCTCGGCGATGCCCCGCTTGAGACTGCCTTGGGCACACAGCGAGAAGCCGAACGGAATGCGGGCCCACTCGAGGATCTGCGTCAGGCCGTGCTCGCGACACTGATCCATGGCGGCCTGAGACCGCTCGAGGGCCAGCTCGGTTTCCCCGCGCTCGTGGCGGATCCAGGCCTCAAAGAAGGTGGCGTAAGCGGTGCTCTGCGGATGGCGAAGCCGATGGGCATGCTCCACCGCCCTTGACACGTGTCGCACCGCTTCCTCGACCTGGCCCAGCACGACCTCGAAGCGTGCCAGCATGCACAGGGAGCTAATCATCGGGTCAAGCACGTAAACCGACGTGAAGAAGGCGTGCCGCGCGGGATCGTAGAGCGCGATCGCCTGCTTCAGGATCGCGCCCCCCTCAGCCATGCGCCCCATGTAGGCATGGGTCACGCCGAGCGCATGCAGTGCCTCGACCACATTCGCCGGTTCGCCGGAGGCCTTGGCAGGCTCCTGCATCTCCTGCGCCACGGCGTGCGCCTCCTGGAGTCGTCCGCCCACCAGGTAAACCACGTGCAGCGACCAGAGCGCGGGAAAGAGGCGACGGTTATCGCCCAGGCGCCGGCACAGGTCCCGGGCGCGCACGTGCGCCGCCTCCACCTCGGGGGCGGCATAGCCACGGGTGGCCATGAGCGAGACCCCCAGGGTGACCCAGAGCGTCAGCTCGAGCCGGGCACGCTCATCGGAGTCTGGCAGTGCGCTGGCGGTGCGCAGGCCGCGTTGGGCGAGCAGCGTGGCTTCTGGGTACGCGAAGAGTCGAGCGGTCTGACGAGCGGCGGTCAGGAAGAAGGCGGTGGCACGCGAGAAATCTCGTGCGGCCTCGTAGAGCACCGCCAGCTCCGCCGCCTGTCCTGGTTGCTGGTCGCCGCCGAAACCCACGATGGCGGCGGCCACGGTGGCGCTCAGCGACACCCGCCGCGACGGCGCCAATGAGGCCACGAGCGCGTTTTGGTAAAAGACGTGGACGAAACGATAGCGGACGGTCAAGGTGCGATCGGGAAATTCCCCCTCGCCGGCCGCTCGCACGAAGCCATGACGCGTCTCGAGCTCCTGCAATTGTTCCTCGACGTCCGCCGCGTCGCGGCCCAGCGCCTTCGCCATGACCGCCGAGTCGAATTGCACGCCGCCGACCGCGGCCGTCATCAGCAGCTTGCGATCATCCTCGGACAGCCGGTCGATCTTCAGCTGGACCATGTTGCGGATTGAGGCGGGAATTTCCTTCTCGATCTCGGCAATCGGCCGGTCGAGAATCCAGTGCCGATCGTGCAGCTTGACCACCTGGGCATCGCGGAGGAACCGAAGCATGTCCGAAAGGAAGAGCGGATTGCCTTCGGTCTTGCCGTGAACCAGCTGCAGCAGGTCCGCCGGAAACCGATGATCGGGAAAGCGAAGGGCGACCAGCCTCTCGACTTCCTCCCGGTCCAGGAAGCCCAGGGGAATCTCGCGCGACGCGCCATCGCGCTGCCACTTGACCCGCACTTGCATGAACGAGTGTTTGGTGGCGTTCATCTCGGAGGGACGATAGGTGGCGATCAGCAGAACGCGGAGCTCGGCACACCGTCCGCCGACGTATGACAACAGGTCGCACGTCGACTCGTCCGACCAATGCACATCGTCGAAGAACAGCACCACCGGTCGCACCCGGCTGAGCTCCTCGAGAAACGCCAGCAGCTCGCGCTTCATGCGTTCCTGGGAGGCATGCCGGGCCTGCTCGGCAAGGTTGGCCTGGGTGGCGTCTCCCATGGAGGGTGCCACCTGCAGGAACCAGGTGGGCGCGAAGCGCTTGAGCAGCCGCGCGGCCTGATCTCCCGACTCGCCGCGGACCAGGCTGTCGAGTCCTTCCAGGATCGGCAGCAGGCCATCGGTTCCTCCCAGCCGCTCCGAGCAGCGCCCGCGCACCAGCCACGCCGAGCCGCGCGCGGCGCGCAGTGACTCGAGGTACTCCTCAACCAGGGTGGATTTGCCCAGGCCCGGCTCACCAGTCACGCAGACCATGGTGCCGCTGCCGGCGGTGGCGGCGGCCAGCGCGCTATCGAGCTCTTGTCGCTCCCGGTCTCGACCGACGGACTGCCGGCGCGTGGTCGGCTGGCGAGGGATGCTGGTGGCGGAATCGGAGTGGCCGAGGACTTTCAACGCCTCCCGGATCTCGGCGGCGTTCGGACGAAGAATCACTTCCTTGGACAGCATGCGAAGCACCAGGGCTTCGAGTGCGGCCGGGATTTCAGGATTCAGCCGGCTGGGCGGCGAGGCGTCCTGCGACAGAATCGCCGCGATGGTGGCGGGCGCGGGACCCGAGTAGAACGGATGGGCGCCCGAGATCAGTTCGTAAAACACGATGCCCATCGAGAACACATCGGAGGGCGCCTCGGTGGCTTCACCGCGTGCCTGCTCGGGAGACATGTAGCGAGCGGTGCCCAGCACCGTTCCGGGACCGGTCGCCGTCTCAGATAGGGCGTCGTTCGAGGCGGAGAGCCGGGCCAGTCCGAAATCAAGCACCTTCACGTAGCCGTCGGGTCGCAGCATGACGTTTTCCGGCTTGATGTCGCGATGGACGATGCCCGCCGCGTGCGCCACCGCGATGGCTTCGGCCAGCTGACGAAGAATGGGGAGCAGGGTGACAAGCTCGACGGGCTGGCCTGCGAACTCGCGCAGCGTCTGCCCGTCGATGAACTCCATCGCGATATACGGCGCGTTCTCCCACTCGGCGATCTCGTAGATCGTGATGATGTTGGGATGGTTCAGCGCGGACGCGGCCTTGGCTTCCTGCGTGAACCGGCGCTTGCGGCTCGGGTCGCTCGCCATTGCCGCCGCGATGGTCTTGAGCGCGACGTAACGGTCAAGCTTGGGGTCGCGGGCCTTGAAGACGGCACCCATGCCGCCCTCACCCAGCTTTTCGACCACCTCGTACGGGCCGATCGTCATCCCAGCCGCCATGGCCGGCCATTGTTCCACAGGTCCATCTCAGATCGACTTCAGGTATTCGAGAATCGCCCGCTTCTCCTGCGCCGACGGTTCCCGGTTCGAGTAGAACTTCGCGCCGGCGTGGCCGCTGCGGCTGTTGCCGTTGTCGGGGACACCAGCCTGGTGTTCGGTGGTCGTCATCTTGAAGCACATGCGCGGTGGGTTTGGCCCGCCGCAGATCGCCTCCCCTTTCGCAATGTCGACGCCGACGGCGTTCGGATCGAACTCGCTGTGCCCGACCCAGAAATTCTCGGGCCGCTTTTCCGGGAACAGGACCGCTTCAAGCGTCGGCCACGCGCCGTTGTGGCCGAAGGGCGCCGTGAAGGCGATGCCGTTGAGTGGGCGGGCACGATAGACCGACATCGTCTCTACGGTGGTCGGCTCGTTCGGTCGGACCCTATAGAATGCGAACTTCTCTCGGTCCCGAGCCGCGAGATTGTCGTCGGTGTAGGCACTCAGAAAAAAGGAGTCAGTCGCGCTGGCGGTGGCCCCGCCCAGCAGCACAAGCGTCATCACCGAGCCATCGGCCTTACGCATCTGGTTCGCCAACTGTCGGGCCAGCTCTTTGTTGAACTC
>JBBQSP010000131.1:0-10415 GCA_038213735.1 Vicinamibacterales bacterium
AGGCCAGCACGAAGAACACCATCAGCGAGACGCCGGCCAGCGGTGTCATCAACGGCCGCCCATCAGGCCAGGTGGCGGTGCGCAGTGCCTCGCGCAGCGGTTCGTCCTCGGCGCCGTCGGATTCAATGTCGAAGACGATCGCGAGCGTCGAGACGAAGACTTCGCGGGCCGCGAATGCGCCGATGATGCCGACGCCGATGCGCCAGTCGAAGCCGAGCGGCTCGATCGCCGGCTCGATCACGTGGCCCAGGCGGCCGGCGAAACTATGCCGCAGCTGATCGCCCGCGGCCTCCGTCGCGACCTTGGGATACGACAGCAGCGCCCACAACACGATGGTGAGCGCGAGAATCACGGTGCCGGCGCCGATCAGGAAGGCGCGGACCCGCTGCCACACGTTGAACATCAGCACGCCGGTGGCCGGCAGGCGGTACGGCGGCAACTCGAGCACCAGCGGCGCCCCGGGTCCTTTCAACACGGTTCGCCTCAGCACGGCCGCGGCCGTCAGCGCCGCCACGACAGAGAGCAAGTACATGGCGAACAGCACCACCGCTCCCACGCTGAGCACGCCGAGGCGCGCCTCTGGCGCAAACACCGTGGCGGTGACCAGCACGTAGACCGGCAGCCGCGCGCTGCACGACATCAGCGGCAACACCAGCATGGTCAGCAGGCGATCGGTGCGGTTCTCGATGGTGCGCGTGGCCATTACCGCCGGTACCGCGCACGAGAACCCCGACAGCATGGGCACGAAGGCGCGGCCGTTGAGGCCGACACTGCGCATCAGGCGGTCGATCACGAACGCCACCCGCGCCAGGTAGCCCGAGTCTTCGAGCAGGCCGATAAACAGGAACAGCAACCCGATCTGCGGCACGAACACCACGACGTTGCCGACACCGGCAATGATGCCGTTGATCACGAGGTCGGTGAGCGGCCCCTGAGGCAGCGCCGCCGCGGCCAGCCCCTGGATGCCCACCACCATCGATTCGATCAGGGCAATGGCCGGCTCCGACCAGGAAAACAGGGCCTGGAACACCACCAGCATCACCAGCGCGAACACGGCGGCGCCGTACAGGCCGTGCGTCAGCACCGCGTCGATGCGATCGGTCAGGCGCCGGCTGGGCGCCGCCCGCTGGACGACCGCCTCGACGATCGCGTCGACGCGCCGGTACGAGGACGCGATGATCTCGAGGTCAACGTTACGGCCCGCGGCGGCGGCGCGGCTGCGAATGGCATGCGTCAGCGCCCGCAGCGGCGCCGGCACTCCGGCCAGGTCGTCGGCTCCTTCGTCATCGAGCGACAACAGCAGCCACGTGGCCCACGCGCGCGCCGCGCCGGTCCGGTCGAGCGAGTGTTCGGCCAGGATGGCGGCTTCCAGCTCCGCGATGTCCACGGCGAGAGCAGTCGGCCGCTCGATTAGCGGCGTGTCAGCGGCGGGACCGGTGGCGGCGCGCGCAATTGCCGCTTTGAGCTCGGCGAGCCCTTCGCCGCGCGTGGCCACCGTCCGGACGACTTCGGCGCCAGTCATCGACGCGAGCCGGGCCACGTCGATGGTGATGCCATCGCGAGCCGCTTCGTCCGACATGTTGAGGGCGATCACCACGGGCACGCCGGTCGCAATCACTTCGATGGCCAGGAACAACGACCGGGCCAAGGTCGCCGCGTCGACCACGACCACTACGGTCTGGGGAGCGGGGAGTCCGTGGCCAATCAGCGCGTCAACCGCGATTTGTTCCTCGCGTGAGCGCGCGCTCAGGCCATACGTGCCTGGCAGGTCAACCAGTTCGAACGCACCGCCATCGGCAGTGGCCAGGGTCGCGGCGACCCGGTCGATCGTGACGCCCGGGTAGTTGGCGACATGGGCGCGGGCGCCCGTCAGCGCGTTGAACAGCGTGGATTTTCCGGAGTTGGGGTTGCCGGCAACCAGGACGATCGGGAGCGGGGTCACTCGATTCCGCGTCACTCGATATCTATGCCGAGCGCTTCGGACCGCCGGATCGACAACGCGAAGTTGCGCACCTTGAGCTCGATCGGGTCGCCCATGGGTGCGACGCGCCGCATGGTGACCGCGGTGCCCGGCACCAGGCCAATTTCGAGCAGGCGGCGAACGACGGCGCGCTCACCGCGCACATGGGCGACGGTGGCGGTGCCGCCGACCGGCAGGGCGGCGAGGGACGCGTGTTTTCTGGTCACAATGGTGAATAACCTAAAGTTGAGACTAAGTCTCAATTATAAGCCATTGTGCCTCCGCTTGCTCAACAGCAAACAAGGGCTTTCGACGGAACGGCCCTATTGAGGGGGCTTGTGGCCGGCGTGGGGATCGGCGGCCGGCGCCTCGGGGGCGGGGGTGTAGGGGGTTTCGCCGCTTAGGAACCGCTCGATCCGCAGCTCTTCCTCGAACACGTCGCGCGAGGTGGGGTTGAAGCGCTCCATGATCGCCAGGTCCTCGGGCGTCAGCGACGAGAGGCGGCGGATGAAGTGGACCAGTTCCCAACTGGCCTTTTCGCCCTCGAGAGTGCCCGTGCTCCAGGCGGGCATGCCGGTGAGCCGGATGCCGTTTTCAATGAAGTAAAAGATCTCGCCGTCGCTCAGCTCCTGCGTGCGGGGCAGGCGCATGTCGGGCGCCTTCGGATAAAACGCCTGGCCCATCTCGGTACTGCCGCTGCCGTCGTTGGCGTGGCAACTGGCGCAGTGATCGGCAAAGTGCTGGCGGGCGGCGGCAAAGTTGTCGGGCGTGGCGGTGACGGGATTGCGAAGGCCCTTGTACATGGGCGGCGTCAGCCACCCGCGCAGGAACAACGCGGCGCGGGTTTCAAGCCACGACGGTTGGGGCCGCGCGCTCACGCCGCGGCCCTGCACCAGCAGCATGGCGCCAGTCACAACCAGCGCCAGGAGAAACAGCAGCCAGGCGGCGAATCGGAGCGCGCGCTTCATGGACCGCGTTACTGCGGCAGCACGGCCGTGGCCGTCTTGACCTGCATGGCGCCGCCGGCGCTCGACTCGGTCCACGCGAACACCAACTCGCGGCCGTTCAGGGCCATGCGCGGGTAGCCACTGGACCGGCCGCCGGCGAGGCCGGCAATGGTCACCGGCGCCGAGCGCGCGCCGGTGCGATCGATGCGCCGGGCGCGGAATTGCGACCGCTGATCGGCGAACTCAATCCACGTGGCCACTGCCGCGCTGCCGTCGGGCACCAACGCCACATCCACTCGCCCCAGCGAGCCGCCATCGTCCACACGAATCGGCGCGCCGTAGGTGCGTCCGGCGTCGCTCGAGAAAGCCAGGTAGGCCTGGCCCTGCTCGCCCTTCACAGCGTCTCCCTTTACTGTGAACCACGACGCGGCCACGTTGCGCCCGGAGGCGCTCAGCGCGGGACCGTTTACGGGGCACGCGGCGATCTTCCAACCGTCGGCATGGACCGCCGCCGGCTCGGACCACTTGCCGTTCACGAGGCGCGACGTGTAGATGTCGCGAATCTCGCCGTTGCTGCGATCGCGGAAGGCGGCAATCACGCCCTCGCTGGTCACGGTCGCGGCGGTGGGGCAGCACTCGCAGACGCGCGCGTCGACGACCGATTCCTCGACCTGCTTCCAGTTCTTGTCGAAACGGCCAAAGTGCACGGTCATGACGCCGCCACCGCCGTGTTCGTCGTGACCGCCGGCGGATTTCATGTTGCGGCCGTCGAGCCAGATGGCGCCCAGGCCGTCACCCAGTGGGAACAGCGAGGCGAAGCCGTGCTCGGTCTTGGTGCCGTCGTGATGGGGAATGAACGACGGCGACCACGTCTTGCCCTCGTCTTTCGAGTACGACAGCCGCACGTCGTAGGCATAGGTGTCGGGGCCGCTCTTCTGCAGCCAGTGCCCGACGAGGGTACCGTTGGGGAGGCGCATGACCGAGGGCACGTCGGCCCAGTTGACGAACCAGTCGCGTCCCGACGCCACCGTGCGCGCGTCAGTCCAACCCGACGCCGTGCGCTCCGCGAACTTCAAAGTCGCGAGATCGCCAGCGCGCTCGATCCAACTGAGGAGTACGCCACCCGACGAGACCGTCAACTGCGGCTGCGCTGACGTGCCTGAAGCCGGAGAAGGGATGGGCTGCGGCGTGATGGCCGCCCCCTGGGCTGCACCCGCCATGCTCGAGGTGCTGGCCGCGGCCGCGATCGCGCCGGCGAGGATGCTGAGAATGATTCGGTTCATGGCGTCAGTTCCGGCAACTGCCGGCGCCGCGCGGGTCACCGCAGGCGCCGCAGGCTGAGGGCCCGGCGTTCATGGCCATGCCGCCCCCGCTGCCTGGCGCGCTGACCGCAAACACCGACAGCTGTTTGTCGAGCTCGCGGCCCTGGCACTTCGGGCATTCGTAGCGGGTGGATTCGCGGACCAGCAACTCGAACTGGTGGTCGCACGACCGGCACTGGTATTCGTACATCGGCATAGGCACATCTTACCGAAATCGCGAGATCGTCAAGTCACCAGATCTCGAGATCAGGGCCCTTGGCCGCCAAGGCGGGCAACGGCCCTCAGCCGCCTTTCAAGCAAGGGCCGCCGTGCCTGGCTCGCGCGGTCCTGGGGGAGGAAGCCGGCCAGGCTGTCGAGAAATCGCCGGTCGTCCAGCAGGGCGCCGAACTCCGACGCGATGAAGTCGCGAACCGGGCCGCCGGCCCGCTCGATCTCGGCGAGCAGTTGCGGCCGGCCGTCTACGATCAAGGCAATGTCTTCCAGGTCACTGCTCGTGACCACGTCGGCGTGGCCGCGGACGTGGAAGGCTTCGAGCTTGCTCGCGATCAGGAACGGCGGCGTGACCATGCGCACCGGCAAGCCGGCGATGGTGACCCGCTGGGCTTCGGCGACCGCGGGCGCGTACCAAGTATTCGAGAACCCGAGCACGCTGCGGTCGGTTGGCGTGACATCCACCACCGCGTCGCCATGGCGCCAACGCGCAGTCATGGTGCCCGCGCTCGTGTCTTCTGTCAGTCCGATGGCGCGCAGCCGGTTCGCGAGGGTGGTGTAGGCCGCGTACGAGGCGACGTCCGTGATCGCGTCGAGGTCGTGCGTCGGACGAATTCCGGCGGCGGCCGGGTCGGTGAACATGAAGCCCGTCGCGCAGCCGCCGACGAAGATCAGTTCGTCCAGCACGGGGGCGAGGAGCCGTACGGCGCGCTCGAACAGGTCGCGGCTGGGATCAGCCATGGAGCAACCTGCGCAGGCGCGTGGCGAGCTCGCGCTCGGCGAGTTGCCGTTCGCGGGCGCGGCCGTCGCGCAGCGCCTCGATCAGGGCGAGCAGTTCGTATAAAGCGGGATCCTTGCGGACGGCCCCGGGCACCATTTTGTGCAGCGGGTCGAGGGCGGTGCCGCGGACCTCGCCCTCCGGGTCGGGCCAGACCGGCGGCAGGTCGGGGCCCGGAGCAAAGTGGTGATTCAGGGGCGGCGCGGCGTGGGCGGTCGGAATGCCGCGAGTGATCTCGCCGCGCTGAGCCGGGAACACGTACTTGAGCCCGTAGATCAGGAACTCCTCGACCGCGTGGACGATGGGGCGGCCGCCATCGGCGGGCGTGGCGACGAGGCGAGATTTCTCGAGCCGCTTCAGGGATCCATGGACCTGGGAAGAACTGAGGCCCAATTCAGAAGCCAGCTGTGCCATGGTCCGCCGTTGCCCTTGGCCGACGATGAGCTTGGCGAGGACGAGGACGTCCTGAGCCTTGAGTGAGCCCTGCAGCATTCAATATTCTAGAATCAGGAATGCAGAATAGCAAGGCTGCTATACTCAAGAGATGTCTTCATCTCAGAAATCCTTACCGATAGCCAACCCTCTGCGCCGCAACGTCGCCATCATCGCGCACGTCGACCATGGCAAGACCACCCTCGTCGACGCCATGTTCCGCCAGGGCGGCGTCTTTAACTCCCACGAGCGCATCACCGAGCGAGCGATGGACAGCAACGAACTCGAACGCGAGCGCGGCATCACCATCCTGGCCAAGAACACCGCCGTCCACTACGGCGAGACGCTGATCAACATCATGGATACGCCGGGTCACGCCGACTTCGGCGGCGAAGTCGAGCGCGTGCTCTCCATGGCCGATGGCGTCGTGCTGCTGGTTGACGCGGCCGAAGGGCCGCTCCCGCAGACCCGCTTCGTGCTCCGCAAGGCGTTCGAGCGCGGCCTGCCGCCCATTGTCGTGATCAACAAGATCGACCGCGCCGACGCCCGGGCGCAGGAAGTGCTGAACGAGGTCTATGACCTATTCATCGATCTTGACGCCACCGAGGAGCAAATCGAGTTTCCCGTGCTGTTCACCAATGGCCGCGCGGGCACGGCCAGCACCAGTCTCGAGGTGCCGGGAGAAGACCTGCGGCCGCTGTTCGAAGCGATCATTGCCCACGTGCCGCCACCCCGTGGCGACGTCGACGCCCCGCTCCAGATGCTGGTGTCGAACCTCGACTCCAGCGAGTATCTGGGCCGCATCGCGATAGGGCGCATCTCCAACGGCCGAGTCAAGCTGAACAACCCGGTGGTGATCTGCAAGCTGGACGGCAAGTACAAGGAGACCAAGGTCACCAAGCTGTTCACCTTCGAGGGGCTGAAGCGCGTCGAAATCAATGACGCCGCGGCCGGTGACATCGTCTGCCTCGCCGGCATCGACGACATCACCATCGGCGAGACGATCGCCGACCCGGTCAATCCCAAGCCGATTCCGCCGGTGGCCGTGGACGAGCCGACCGTATCGATGATCTTCGGCGTCAACACCTCGCCCATGGCTGGCCGCGACGGGCGGTACCTGACCTCGCGCCACCTCAAGGAGCGCCTCGAAAAGGAACTGCTCGGTAACGTGTCGATTCGCGTCGAACCCACCGAGACGCCGGAGCAGTTCAAGGTGCTGGGCCGCGGCGAACTGCAGCTGGCGATCCTGATCGAAATGATGCGCCGCGAAGGCTTCGAAATGCAGGTCTCGCGTCCCGAGATCGTCGTCAAGGAAATCGACGGGGTCCGCATGGAGCCGGTCGAGGAGCTGGTGATCGACGTCGCCGAAGAGTTCCAGGGCGTGGTGATCGCGATGTGCGGCACCCGCAAGGGCACCATGACCAAGATGGTGAACAACGGCAGCGGCCGCGTCCGCCTCGAGTTCCGCATCCCGGCGCGCGGCCTGATCGGCTTCCGCTCGCAGTTCCTGACCGACACCAAGGGCACCGGCATCATCAATCACATCTTCTCGGGATGGGAGCCGTGGCACGGCCCGATTGCGGCGCGCGCCAACGGCACGCTGGTCTCGGACCGCACCGGCGTGGCCACCGCTTACGCGATTGCCAGCATGCAGGAACGCGGCACCATCTTCATCGAGCCGACGACGCAGGTCTACGAAGGTATGCTGATCGGCGAGAACTCGCGCACCAATGATCTCGATGTCAACATCTGCCGCGAGAAGAAGCAGACCAACATGCGGTCGTCGGGCGCCGATGACGCGATTCGCCTGGTCCCGCCCCACCTGATGGGACTCGAGGTCGCGGTCGAGTTCATCAACGACGACGAGCTGGTGGAAGTGACGCCGAAGAGCATCCGGCTCCGCAAGCGCATCCTGCAGCAGAACATGCGTCCGCGCAAGTCGGACGACTAGCCCGCCTCCGCCGAGGTGTCGGCGAGGCGGGGCTACGGGAAGATCCCGAGCTCCGCGTAGCTGCGTGCCACCTTGTGGATGGCGTTGACGAACGCGGCGATGCGGAGGTCGGGAATGCCCTTGTGATCCCGCTGCGTCTTCAGCAAGTCGTGAAACGCGGTGATCATGGTCTCCTCGAGTCCTGAGTTCACCAGGTCCTGTTCGTCGGGCCCGTGCGCGAAAGTCGCGCGATCGGCGTCGGTGAACGACTTGCCGGTCGCTTTCTCGATTGCCTTCAGCACGGCCAACTCGTTGGCCATCTCGTGCCGCTTCTGCAGCCGCCCGAATCGCACGTGCGATAAATTCTTCAGCCACTCGAAGTACGACACCGTCACGCCGCCGGCGTTGCAGTAGATGTCGGGGATCACGAGGATCCCCTTCTGCCGGAAGATCGGGTCGGCTTCCGGGGTCGTGGGGCCATTGGCGCCCTCGAGGATGATCTTCGCCTGGATGCGCGGCGCGTTCTCGGCGGTGAACACGCCTTCGAGCGCGGCCGGCAGCAGGATGTCGCACGGCATCTCGAGCGCCGCCGCGGTATCGGCGACGTTGGTGGCGCCGGGGAAGTCCAGAATCGACCCAGTCGCCTTGCGGTGCTGGAAAACGTCTTCTTCGTTCAGGCCCTTCGGATTGCTGATCGCGCCCTCGCGTTCGGCGATCGCGATGACGAGCGCGCCGGCTTCGCGGCAGAACTTGGCGGCGTGGTAGCCGACGTTGCCGAGGCCCTGCACGACGACGCGCTTGCCGTCGAGGCCCGTAGCGAGGCCGAGCCGCTTCATCTCACCAGCTTCATGGCAGGCTTCACGCACCGCGAAGAAGAGGCCGCGGCCGGTGGCTTCCTTGCGGCCACGCACGCCGCCCTGCGTCACGGGCTTGCCGGTGACGCAGCCAAGCGCGTCGAGCTGGCCCGAGTTGAGCGCTGCGTAGGTGTCGGCAATCCACGCCATCTCGCGTTCGCCGGTGCCGTAGTCGGGCGCCGGCACGTCGATGCCGGGTCCCAGGAAGTTCTTCTTCGCCAGCTCGTGGGCGTAGCGGCGCGTGATGCGTTCCAGCTCCTCGGGCGTGTAGTCCTTGGGCTCGATCTTGATGCCGCCCTTGGCGCCTCCGAACGGCACGTCGACGATCGCGCACTTGTAGGTCATGAGCGCCGCGAGCGCCATCACCTCCTCTTCATGCACGTCGGGGCTGTAGCGGATGCCGCCCTTGACCGGCGTCTTGTGATGGCTGTGCTGGACCCGCCAGGCGCGAATCACTTCGATCTTGCCGTCGGCGCGGCGCAGGGGGAAATCGAATCGATAGACGCTGTTGCAGCGCCGGATCTGGTCGAGCAATCCCTCGGGGTAGGTCGTGAACTTCGCCGCGTCGTTGAAGTAATGGGTGACCTGGTCGAAGAAGTTGGCTGGTCCGCTCATTGACTGCATTCTACCGGGCCAGGGGCTTGGGATACACTTGAAGGAATATGTCGTCTGTTGAAGAGATTCGCCCGGCCCGGCTGTGGCGCCTGATGCCGCTGGACCTGCGCGTGCTTGCCGCCACCGCCTTCTGGAGCGACGATCAAGCTGCGCTCGAGCAGGCCGAAGCCATTGCCCTGATCGCCCGGCAGATCAAGTTCCGGCCCAAGAGCATCATGACCTTGGGCGTCGACAAGCGTGCCAAGCACCTGGCCGGGCTGGTCCAGATTTCGGACCTGCTGGCGGCGCGGCTCGTGATCTCGTTTCACCTCGAACACCAGCGGTCCATGATGGGCGCGTTTCTCGACGCCCTGGGGATTGCGCACGAGGATGGACTGATCAAGGACGAATCGCCGGCCAAGCCGGACGATGCGACCTTGGATGCGGGCGTCAAGACGCTGTCGGCGGCCTATCCGAAGGACGCGGTGGCCCGGTACTTCTGGGCGCTGCTGTGGCAAGACCCGGAAACCTGGGGCGGCCTCAAGGGCCGGCCCGAACTGGCCCTCGAATAACCCCAGCCGCTCCCCCAGCTGACAGCCATGGAAGCATTCCTGACCGCTGACGGACTGATCGCCCTGGTCACCCTCACCTTGCTCGAGGTGGTGCTCGGCATCGACAACGTGATCTTCATCTCCATTCTCGCCGGCAAGCTGCCGGCCGCCCAGCAGGAGCGGGCTCGCCGCGTCGGCCTGATGGGCGCCATGGGCATGCGCATCTTGCTGTTGATGTCGATCGCATGGATCGTGCGGCTGACGGCGCCGCTCTTCACCGTGTTCGGCCAGGCGTTCTCGGGCCGCGACCTGATTCTTGCCATCGGCGGCCTGTTCCTGATCTACAAGGCCACCCACGAGATTCACGACAAGCTCGAAGGGGAAGAGGGGCACGTCTCGGCCAAGGTGGCGCCGACCTTTGGCGCCGTGATCGGGCAGATCATGCTGCTCGACATCGTGTTCTCGCTCGATTCCGTAATCACCGCCGTCGGCATGGCCGATGACCTGTCGATCATGATCGCGGCGGTGGTCATCGCGGTGGCGATCATGATGTTCTCGGCGGGAACGGTCAGCAGCTTTGTCGACCGCCATCCCACCGTCAAGGTGCTGGCACTGAGCTTCCTGCTGCTGATTGGCTTCTCACTGATTGCCGACGGCTTCGGCGTGCATATCCCGAAGGGCTACATCTACTTCGCGATGGGCTTCTCGATCTTCGTCGAAGTGATCAACCTGCGCGTGCGCGCGAGCCGGGCGAAGCCGGTCAAGCTGCGCGCGCCGATCGCCGAGGACTAGAGGTTCGCACTCCGGGCGCGCAGCCACGCCACCACCTCGTCCTGG
>JBBQSP010000132.1:0-10077 GCA_038213735.1 Vicinamibacterales bacterium
GCAGGGGATGAACCTCGCCTGGATTCTGCTGGCGCTCGCGTCGTTCGCGTTCATGCAGTCGGTCTCGGTATGGCGCTGGCATCGCCTGTTGCGCGCGCAGCACATTGACGTGCCGTCGCGAACGCTCACGGAATCCATCTGGGTGAGCCTGTTCTTCAACAACTTCCTGCCGAGCAACATTGGCGGCGACGTCGTGCGGATTGCCGACACGGCGACCGCAGCGGGCTCCAAGACTCTCGCCACCACCGTGGTCCTGGTCGATCGCGGGCTCGGCCTCACCGCCCTGATCCTGGTCGCGGCGGTTGGGGCGTTCGCGGCCTCACTGGCCGGCATTCACATTCCCGGCGCACGGTGGTTGTGGATTACTGCGGCGGCCGGCGTGGCGCTGGCGGTGCCGGTGGTCGCGATACCACAGCTAACGGCGTACTTGCTGGGTCCGTTGCGCGTCCTGAAGCGGCCGTGGATCGACGAGCGCGTCCAGCGACTCGAAGAGGCAATTGTTCGCTTCAGGGAAGCCCCTTCGGCGGTGATCGGCGCCTTTGCGGGCGCGCTGGTGGTTCAGATCACCATCGTCGCTTTCTATTTGCTGACCGCCAAGGGCCTGGACGTTCCGCTGCCGATCCTGCTCGGGGCCGTGCTCATTCCGGTGAGCCTGGCGGTGCAGATGGCGCCGCTCTCGATCAATGGCTTCGGTGTGCGCGAAGCCGTGTTCGCGTTCTTCTTTCGGCGGTTCGGCCTGCCAATCGATGCGGCCGTCGCCCTGTCGCTCGTGTCAACCGGGTTGGTGATGAGCCTGTCCCTGGTCGGTGGGTTCATGTTCCTGCGTCGTCGCTCACGGTAGGGGCGCCAGGGTTGGAACTGCTTCGGCTTACGCCCGTCCCCCGACCCGCGCGACCGCGGCGTAGTCCTGGAACGTAAACAAGCGTCCATTCAGCCGGTCCATGTTGCGGTTGAAGGCCGACACCAGCTCGGTCAGCGGATCGACCGCCGCATCGCCAAAATGCTCGGGCCGTGACGTGACGCGCTGCAAGCGCGCGTCTTCGGCAATCGGCGCACGATAGACGATCTCGACCGGGCTGAAGCCGCTCGCGTGCAGCATGTACTGCAGCGTCTCTGGGTGAATCGGCCGCACGTGTGTCAGGTCGCGAATGTAGCTCTCAAAAAACGCCACCCAGCACGCTGGATTGATGGTTTCCAGCACCATCCGCGAGCCCGGGCGAAGCTTGTAATACGCCACCTGCAGGAACTCCGAGAGATACGCCGGATCGAGGTGTTCGATCACCTGCACCGCGATCAGCCCACCGAGCGATTCGTCCGGCAAGTCGCTCAAGACGCTCAGCGCGTCGCCGCCGGACGCGTCAAGCCCGCGCGCGCGACAAACTTCGACCATTTCCGGGTTCAGGTCGAGTCCGCGGGCAGTGAGGCCGGCCCCCTTCAGTAAATCCAGGAACTCACCGCGTCCGCACCCGACATCCAGGACATCGGAAGCACCTGCGAAATACGGGACGTAGTCGGACAGCCGAGCGCGAATCTCGTGCTCCGATCCTCGGAACCGATCCTCGAATCCGAGGTACTTGTAAGCGTTGGTCTTCTTCACCTCGCTGGACGCGCCAGCCAGCGGCGCCACGGCACTGTCGGACCGAGGTGTCGCGGTGCTCGCGACCCGCTCGACTTCGCGCTTGGCCATGACCGCCGCCCGTTGCGCAACATCCGTGATGTGGCGGAGCTCGTCGATGGCGTCCTGGACTTCACGCCCGCGCGCGTCGGCAAGCGGCGTGAGCTGCTGCAGGAACTGAACCAGCAGCGATTCGAAGCGCACCAGGCCCTCGAACCCTTCGCGCAGCGCCGGCAGCGCCGTCGCGATCGCCTGGTTGGCCTCGCGGTGAGGCACGGCATTGCGATTAAGGTGATCGACCACCGCGGCGTTGAAGGCCATCTGACGCTCGAACACCGGGGCGATCAGCTGCCAGGCGACGTCGGCAATGCGACCCCGCAAGCCGGTCGGCCGCGCCGGGCCGTCCGCCGGCATCACCGACCAGACGTCGTTAATCGCAGGCAGTTTCTGTTCGTCGTATGGCGCGGGCGGCGACGGCCACGCCGGCAGGGATTGAATGGCACGATCGAGGGCGGTGAGCGCCTCGTTGTATTTGCGATGGGCCTCGGCGCGCTCTGCGATCAGCCGGGTGACCAGCGGCTGATTCGGCTCGGTGACCATCTGTCGAACCGTAGTGTACGGTGCAAGGGCTGTCAAGCTGCAGCGACTACGGTGTCAAGCGGCTACGGCAGTTCCACCCACACCGCGAGCTGCCGCACATCGTCGCTTGCCGGATCAAGCTGCGACGGACGAAACCCTGGGCCCGAGCGAATTGTCAGCGCCCACCCGCGCGCGGCCGGTGGTGGCAGCCGCACGGTCTCCTGTTGCCCCGCGGCGAGCGTGAGCCGGGTGGACCACTCGCCTGCCGAGAACTCGATGGACGTCGCGACGGCGCCGGCCGTGACGATCATTGGCCGCCCCGACTCCTGGTCCGGGCCATCGGAGTCTATTACCAGCGTCGCCACCCCATCGGCCCGCGTCCAGAATCCGGTCGGCTCCAGATAGGCGCGCTCGTCAAAGGCGAACACACGCGCGTGTCCGTAGCGCGCAGCGCGAACGGCTCGACGGCCATCAGCATTGAGCGGGCCGGCCAGGCTCGTCGCACGCAACCGTAGCCCGATCGCGGCGGGGTCCATTTGTCCGGTGCCTCGAATGGTCAGCGCATCCACGTCAACGGGAAGGCGCAGCCTGCCTGCCACTTGTCCGGGTACGGGACCATCGAGCGACCATCGCTCGACCGGCGAATCGTTCCGGCCCAGAATCATCGTGATGTCGCCGGCCGGCTCTGCGCCAGACACCAGCAGGTCGTAGTCGCCAGCCGGCACGCCCGCCGCGCGCAGCAAAGCGAGGTCGCCCGCCCGCGGCGGCAGTCGATCGGTCGTGGCGAAACTCGCCTGGCTGAGGAACTCGTTGGCAGACACCATCCGGAACGGCCGGAAGCGGACAAAGGTTGCATACCAGTCATGTCGAATTGCGCCGAGCGCCGCCACCTGCGAACGGCTGGGCGTGACCGCGCGATCACCATGGCGCGCCCAAACCATCGTCGCGCCCCCCATGAGGCCGACAGCGACGGTCAACGCCACGATCGTCCACCGCACGGAGGCAGCAGTGCGGGTAGGGAGAACGCGCGTGGCCGCCAGGACCAACAACGCGACGACCATCCACACCGCGGCATCGCGCAACGCGCCACTCGCCGCATCGCGATGGACACTTGGGAACGCGAGCCGCAGGTCGACCGCCTGCGCGGCCCAGCCAAGGACCAGGTCGTAGCCACTCCTGTCGCTATAGAGCAATCGGCCGCCATCGACGAAGGCCCGCGGCCACACTGCCGCAACGCTGATCAACAGCAGTAACAGCGTCAGCGTCCGCGCAGTCGCGGACTGGCGCGGCCACCACGCGGCAATCGGCAGCGCCGCCAGTGGTGTCAAGGCGGTGAGGAAACGCGCCGGAGAGCTGATTCCGCCCCACCACATGGCATAGGACGCGGTCACCAGAACGTAGGGCACGGTGATCACGACCAACTCGCTCGCCAACCGGGGACGTGTCCGGAATAGGATGCGCACGCCGACGATGGCGCACGCGTAGACTGGCGCGGCCGGCAACAGCCCGAACTGCTGGTCGACCAGCAGACCGGTGATGCCGCGACCGATGTAAGCGAGTGCGGTACCGGTATCGGCGCCATACGGCGCCGCCGGATTTGGCGTGTCCCAGATCAACCAGAAGTATCCAAACCACGCCGCGACCGCAACGGCCGGCAGCAGCAGCAACGCGGTCAGGTAGCTCCGCCGGTCCTCGTGGGTGGCCAATCGCGCGAACAAGCACACTCCCACCGCGGCGGCGATGACTGCGAAACGAGCATGGAGCCAGGGCAACGCCGCCAGTCCTGCACTGACCAGCCACACCGCGGCTCGCGGGATCGGGCGGCCGGTTTCGATCATCACCAACAGCCCGACCGCCACGATCGCGAGCATCGCGGCCGGGCCATCCGGATAAATCGTGAACGCGTGAAACAGGAACGGCGTCGAGAGAAACACGGCGGCCCAGCCCACCCACGCGCCACTGACACTGGCCGAGAGCAGCCATGCCGCCTGCCAGGTGATCGCCGAAGCAAGCGCGGCTAACAGGACGATCGTCAGTACGGCGCCCGGATAGCCGGCAAGGGCGAACGCCGGCAAGATCAACGCTGACACACCGGGCGAGTGGATCGAGTAAATCTGCGCGTCGGCGCCGCGCCTCATGAAGTGGGGCCGCAGCCGTCCGGCGAAGTACGAGAGGTAGTCGCCACGCACGTGGTTGTTCTCGATGCGGAGATCGCCGTCGAGCAGCAGGCTCTGGGTGATCACCAGGTAGTGCGGCTCGTCTCCGCCAGGAACGACCTGGCGCACCGAGCCAAACGCCGCGAGTGCCACGAGAGCGAGTGCCCCGCCTGCCAGCCACGGGGCGCGCCGCGGGTCGGATACCACCCGTGGCAATGACGGCCACGGCGTTGGAAGGCTGGCAAGGAGCCCGGCCAACATGGCAATCCACACAAGACCTTCGAGCGGGCCTTGCCACAACAAGAAAGCTGCAGGGACCTTGCCCGGAACGTACGGTAACCACAGCAGCAGGCTGAGACCGAGAGGCGACGCCTGCCGGATTGACGGGCGCGTCACGAGCGCGACAATCGCGCCCAACACCGCTAGCCCTGCCAGCAACCACCACGCGGGAAGCGCGGCAACTCGGGCCATGGTCGCTGAATTGATCACTGCCACGGTGCCGAGGGAAACCCACACGGATGCGCTAGCAAGAATTACCAGTACTCCGGTCGCAATCTGCATGGCACGGGAGTCTGGATACGTATTTTGTAATCGCAAAATCATTCTTGAAGGCCATATTCTCGCGCATCTCAAGCGATGTCGCCTTAAGTACTAAGCCGACCCGTTGGCAGCACTCTTGCTGTAATCTGGCTAACCACTCACTCTTTGCAAGACACTGTCCGGTTACGGTGACCAGTGTGCAGAAAAAAGCACCGCTGGGCCGAAGTGTAATGTGCGCGTGGCCGGTGCCGATATACGACGGTAAGGGAACCAAGAATGATTCTTAGAAGTATTGGGAGAACGGCCAGCGCCTTCGCGGCGGTGTTGTCCCTGGTCGGATGCGAGGCCGCGAAGAGTGCCAACCCTACGGCCCCTTCCGTCGCAGGTCCCATTCCCGGCGTCTCGATTACGGCGCCGAAGCCGCTCGAGCCAGGGGCCGGAACCACCCTGACGTTTGGCGCCGAGCCCCCGACCCTGTTGATCGAGAATGCCGGCTCCAGTGGCGTCCGCGCTCTCTGGCTCCAGGTCGAAGTCGGCACCGACGCCGGGTTCCAGCAGATCGTGCATCTCGCGGACCGACTGACTCCGGGCGACGGTGGCCGCACCACGTACCGCCTTCCCGAACCACTCGGCGCGGGGTTCACTTACTACTGGCGCTCACGCGCGCAGGATGGCGCGAACACCGGGCCCTACTCCGCGGTGTCGACTTTCACGGTCGTGCCGCCGGTCGTGATCGACGCGCCGGTTCCAACCGCACCGACCGGCACGTTGTCGACCAACCGCCCGGACTTCCGCGTGACCAACGGCGCCGTCTCCGGCACCACCGACGTCGTCTATCGATTTGCAGTTTCCACCGCCGCTGACATGAGCAGCACGATGGCGCTCGTGACGGCGGTACCCGGCAACGGCACCACCACCATGACGTTGGGCGAACTGCCGTACAGCACCACCTTCTATTGGCGCGTCTACGCCACCGACGGCACGAAGCAGTCGGCCTATTCGGCGACCCTGTCGTTCCGCACGCCGGCACCGCCGGCTCCGGCCCCGAGTCCCTCGGCACCGCCGGCCGCCGGCGGCCCTGTCGGCGGCGCCCGGACCATTTCGGCGTCCGAGGCGTTGACGATCATCAAGGGCGTCCACGACGCGGAAGGCTGGAACCTGGGCGGGAGTTCGTCGCGGGGCGCGCGGATCGCCTTCATCCAGCGCGCGGTGGCCGTGGTGCACTTCGGCCACAGCCGTTTCAACCCGAGGGGCCCCGATTCCAACTGGTGTATCAAGGACGCCGGCGACGGCCGCCCGATCTCGGACGACGTGATCGTGCGCTGCAACTCGCGCGAGTCGTGGGACCTGATCGTCGGCGCTGGCGGTAACGGCTACTCGTGGCACGCCGACTACATCGGTGTGCTCCCGGGTAACCAGAACGTCTATCCGCCGCCCCGTTCGTCGCTGCCATAAGCACCGTGGCCGGGTGATAAAGTTACCCGGCGTGACCACCACCAACCGCGAGGCCGAACGACGCCCGTCGTTCGACCTCGCGGTTTTTCTCATCGTCCTGCTCGCCCTCGCCTTCCGGCTTTATCGCATCGACTTTCCGATGGTCGACGGCCACAGCTGGCGGCAGATCACCAACGCCGACATCGCCCGCCACTACACCGAAGGCTCCCTGAACCTGTTCATTCCGCGCGTCTCGTGGGGCGGACTGAACGGGATCGTCGGCATGGAGTTTCCGCTGCTGCAGTACGTCACGGGGCTGCTGTGGCGGCTGACGACGGAAGTGCATGCGGTCGCGCGGCTGGTCTCGGTGGCCTTCTCGATTACCGGCGTCGTGGCCATCTATTTTCTTGGGACCCGGCTGTTCGGCCGTCCGGCCGGGCGCGCGGCGGCCTTCCTGCTGGCCATCTCGCCAAGTGCGGTCTACTTCGGCCGGGCGTTCCTGTCCGACACGCCGATGATGACGTTCATGATCATCGCGGTGCTGGCCTGGGATCGCTACTTCGACCGCCCATCCACGTCGCGCGCGGCCATCGCGGCGCTCCCGACCATGCTGTGCGCGCTGGTCAAGCTGCCGGCCATTCTCGTCTTTGCCCCAATCATCGGCCTCGCCTGGGCGCGTGGCGGCTGGCGAGGCGTATTCGAGCGGCGCCTGTTTGCCGGTTGTGTCGCAAGCCTTGTCGTCATCGCAGGCTGGTACTGGTACGCGGACCGGATTTACCTCGAGACCGGGCTGACGCAAGCCGTATTCCGGCCATCAGGGACCTACCCGCAGGCGGTGGCACCGGGAGTCGTGTACGCGTCGGTCTCGCACTTCGCCACGGTCGAGCGGCTCACCGATTCAGAGTTCTGGCGAGACATGCTGCTGCGCTTCTGGCTCCTGCACCTCACGCCGATTGGCTTCGTCGGCGCCCTGTTGGCGCCGTTACTGCTCGTGCGATCGCGGGCCGGCGCCGCAGTCGGCTCGTGGCTGCTCGGCGGCGCGGCGTTGCTGGTGGTGTCCGCTGAAGGGCAATGGCAGCACGAGTTCCACCAATTGCCGTTTCTCCCGCCGTTCATGCTCGCGTTTGGCGTCGTCGCCGCGCCGGCATTCGATGGCGCGTTCCTGGCGCGCTTCGTCAGGTTGCGGATCGCCGCCCTCGTGGTCGGCAGCCTCCTGGTGGCGCTTGCGCTGGTGTCGTTCGCCACCTCACCGGTGCTGCCCCACCTCTACCGAACAACGCGGGAGTTTGCGCCGGCCTCTCACTTCATCAACTTCGGCAACATCATCCAGGGGCTGGTGCCGCCCGATGCGCTCGTCGTCACGGTTGACTACGACCGCGGCGGTGCGAACTCGCCGATGCTGCTGTTTTTCTCTCGCCGCCAGGGCTGGAGCTTCGACATCTACAGCATCACGCCGGGCGTGATCGAGCACCTGCGGGCCCACCAGGGGGCGCAGTTCTTCGCGACCGTCATCAAGCAGGGGATCGAGCAGGAACGGATTGAGGTGTTGGATTACCTCGCGCAGTTCGAGACGGTGCCGACGCCGCCGCGAGCGGACCAGCTGTTGCTGGTCGACTTGCGACGGCCGAAGGCGCGGTAGCGCGAGACTGGCTAGAAGCGGATCCGAGCGCCGAAGCCGAACTGCAAGCCGCCGACGGTCGTGTCAAAGTCGCTGACCAGCAGCCGGACGTTGGTCTTGGCCTGGGCGTAGCGGAAGAACCCCCCGGCGCCCAAGCGCACGCTGTCGTTCTGCCACAGCATGTAGGTCACATCGGCGCCGACGTTGTAGCCCTTGGCACTGCGCTTCTGCGTTGACACGGAGGGCGCGACCACGATTTCCGTGAAGGCACCACCACGCTCAGCGATGATGACATCGGTGACGACGTCCTGCTGCAAGCGGAAGAACGAGGGGCCGCCGGACACCAGCACGTCCAGCTTCGCGCTGATGGGCACAATCCAGCCGACGCTCAGGTGCGTCGCGTTCTCACGACGGAAGAGACCGCCGGCCGTCGCGGTGAGGTTGCGCGACCGATTGAAGAAAATGGGGTGCGGGACTGTGCCGGTGATCGCGGAGTCGGTGGAATTGGTTTCCTGATGATACGACACGCCCACGGTCAGGTTCTTGAAGACACGGAAGTCCGCACCGCCGCCGAAGAAGCTTCCCGACGTCCAGGTCATGGACGTGTTCGTGGTCGCGATCTCGTCGTACAGCGTGTACTGTTTCGTGTCGCTGGCGTCGGTTGAACCCGACTCCACGCCGAAGCCGATGTTCAGATAGACGCGATCGGAGGGCGCACCCTGCGCCGCCGCTTCACGTGATCCGACAACAAGAAGACCAAACACCATCAGCACTGCGAATTTTCGCATCGTATCCTTTGCTCCAAATCTAGGGGGCCCGGGAAGACCCAAACGTGTAATCCTAACATGGTGCAACTGTGTGAACGGCACTTAAATCGAAGTAAACATGGGTGTTCTGGCATTTGACGCTCGGATTTGACTGACCTTTGCTATAATTCAGCGTTTGCTCCGCAAGGCACCGTCTCCCAGCGGCGATGCGCAAGGTGTCTTCGGGGAGCTCTAAGAGGGAGAACAGAATTGATGAAGTACGTGTCCGTGTTCGCCGTGACGGCGATCGTCGCTCTGGGTGTGTCCTGTACGGGAACCCCCATGTCCCCCACCTCGCCGTCGGCCGCCACCGGAGGCACATTGAGTGCCGCTTCGGGGGCTCTGGAGATCAAGGTGACCGCGCCTGGCGTCGTGTCGCCCTTCGACAGCGAACGCATTGCCGGCCGCCGGCCGACCTTGGTGTGGACCAACTCCAGCGGCAAACACTCGCCGATTGGATTCTTCTACGAGATCGAAATCGTCAACGAGAGTGACCAGGTGGTTTACAACGTGTCGGTCGGTGAATCCGCCGACAGCGGTTCACATGAGGTCGGCGTGGACCTCGCCTACGACACACCGTACGGATGGCGCATTCGCGCGGGCCTCGATTCCGAACGCGGCCCGTGGTCAGTGTGGGGCAATTTCCGCACGGCTCTCGCACCCGCGCCGGCGCCGGTGGCAACCACTCCGAGTCCGACGACTCCTAATACTGGCACCGTTGGCGCGGCCCGAACGATCGAGTTCGAAGAGGCGTACCAGATGATCATCGCCATCCATAACGGCGGACGCTTCAACCTGGGCGGCAGCTCGTCGCGTGACTACCGCGTGAACTTTATTTTCGGGGCGGTGGCGGCCATTCACTTTGGGCACCCGCGATGGAACCCCAAGGGACCTGATTCCCGGTGGTGCGTGAAGGACGCGGGCCAGGGCCGGCCGCCATCAGACGACGTGCTGGCCAGGTGCGACAACCGGCAGGCCTGGGATTTGATCAGCGGCGCGGGTGGCAACGGCTACAGCTTCCACCGCGACTACCTGGGCATCCTGCCGTCGATTCAGAACGTCTATGCCCCGCCCCGCAGCGCGCTGGGCGTTCTGCCTAACTGAGGCGCGGCGCCGGATAGCAGTTCGAGGGGGTGACGGCTTCGGCGGTCACCCCCTCATCATGTACACTCTCACACCGGTGGCCGAACCCTCGACATTCTACAAATCCTTCTCCGAAAAAAAGCTGACCACCTACGGCAGCTCGCGGCGCGGCCGCATTGAGCAGCATCGCCTCGGCCTGCTGCATCGCTACACGTCGCCACCGGGAGACATGGTGGAGGTCGGCCC
>JBBQSP010000133.1:0-10064 GCA_038213735.1 Vicinamibacterales bacterium
GAAGTCAGCCTGTTTAACACCTGTGACATCGGTGTCTACCCGCTGACAGACGACGACTGGTCACGAGGGAAGTGCGGGTTCAAGGCGATCCAGTGCATGGCCTGCGGTGTCCCGGTCGTAGCGGCCGCGGTGGGCGTCAACCGGGAGATCATTACCGATGGGGTGGACAGCTTTCTGGCTTCCACCCCGCAAGAGTGGATCGAGAAGCTCGGCCGGCTCTTGTCGGACCCGGAGTTGCGCGCGCGGATGGCTGTGGCGGGGCGCCGCACCATCGAAGAGCGCTACTCCCTCAAAGTCACAGCTCCGCAGCTGGCCCGGATTCTGCAAGACGCAGTGGAGGTTAACAGATGAGTCAACCCAAGAATTTTGCCGTCACCGGGGTCGCCGGCTACATCGCGCCCCGCCACCTCAAGGCCATCCAGGACACGAGGAATCGCCTGGTCGCGGCCACCGATCCACACGACGCGGTCGGCATTCTCGATCGCTTTGCGTTCGAGTGCCGGTTCTTCACCGAGTTCGAGCGCTTCGATCGCCACCTCGAGAAACTGCGGCGTGGTCCCGAAGACGCGCGCGTCCACTACGTCACGGTGTGCTCGCCGAACTACCTGCACGATGCGCACATGCGGCTGGCCCTTCGCGTTGGCGCCAACGTGATCTGCGAGAAGCCGCTGGTGATCAATCCGTGGAACCTGGACGCGCTTGAAGAGCTCGAGCAGGAAACCGGCTGCCGCGTCTCGACCATCCTGCAGCTGCGCGTGCACCCGCAGTTGATGGCGCTACGCGAACGTCTGCAAGCCGACACGACCAAACGGCACAGCGTGCGGCTCACCTACATCACCGCGCGGGGCGGGTGGTATCACGTGTCGTGGAAGGGCCACGAGGATCGCTCGGGCGGCATCGTGACCAACATCGGCATCCACTTCTTCGACCTGATCGGCTGGCTGTTCGGGCCGGTGCGCAAATCGGTGATCCACCTGCGCGAGGCGCAACGGGCCGGTGGCACGCTCGAACTCGAGCGGGCCGACGTGCAGTGGTACTTGTCCACCGAGAGCAGCGATCTGCCCTTCGAACCCCAGCCGGGCGTCAAGACCACCTTCAGGTCGATCACGGTGGATGGCGAAGAGGTCGAGTTCAGCGAAGGCTTCACCGACCTGCACACGCGCGTCTACGAAGAGGTGCTGGCCGGCCGCGGCTTCGGCATTGCCGACGCGCGGCCCTCGGTCGAACTGACCGCGCAGATCCGGTCCGCCGAGGTCGCGGCGCCGGGCGCCGATGCGCATCCCAAGGTGGTGGCGCGTGGATAACGTGTTCGTGCACGAATCGTCCTATGCGGACGAGGGCTGCGAGATCGGCGCCGGCACCAAGATCTGGCATTTCTCCCATGTCATGGCCGGCGCGCGCATTGGCGAACGCTGCAACATCGGCCAGAACGTGGTGATCTCGCCGCAGGTGACCATCGGCAACAACGTCAAGATCCAGAACAACGTCTCGATTTACACCGGTGTGATCCTCGAAGACGATGTCTTTTGCGGGCCGTCGATGGTGTTCACGAATGTGGTCAACCCACGCAGCCATGTCTCGCGCAAGGACGAGTACCGCCAGACGCTGGTAAAACGCGGCGCCAGCCTGGGTGCCAACTGCACCGTGGTGTGCGGCAACACCATTGGCGCGTACGCCTTTGTCGGCGCCGGTGCCGTGATCACGAAAGACATTCCCGACTACGCGCTCGTGGTCGGCAATCCCGCCCGCATCTCAGGTTGGGTGTGTGAGTGCGGCGTCAAACTGGCCTCAGGGGCAGCGGTTCCGGCTCGCGTGACCTGCACCGCCTGCCAGCGGCGCTACGCCGCCGCCGGTATCGCCCTCGCTCCGGAGCAGAGCTGACCCGAATCGCCTTTGTGTGGCGACAAACCTTCAGGTTTGTCGAGATCCGATGGCTTCTGCTGCTCTTCGTGCTGGTTAACCTCGGAATGGTCGCCTGGTCGGGCGTCAAAGCTGGTGGCGATACCGGTATCTACGTCGATGGCGCAGCCGCCTTGTTGAACGGCGAGCCACTGACCGCACGGCAGCCCTCGTACGTTGGGTACATCGCGGTCGTGGCGGCGTTCCAGGCGATTGGCGCCGGTCTCACCGGCCTGGTGATCGCGCAGGTGGCCGCCGCAGTCGTGGCCGCGGTTGCGGTCTACCGGCTGGCCGTCGGGCTCGGCGGACGTCTGGCCGGCAGTCTCTCGTTGCTGTGGTTTGCGTTCGACATCAACACTAACCGCTGGCACGCCTACATCCTCAGTGACTCCCTTTTCATGTCGTGCCTGGTCGTCTCGGCCTTGCTGGTCCACGGCGCGAAGGCGCGGCCGTCTCGATGGTCTCGCTATGCGGTGGCGTCGGTCGTCTTGGTGACAGCCGGCCTCATCCGACCCGAGGGGTGGTTCGTGATCCCGGTTGCCGTGTTGTATTGGGTGGCGCGGGCCGACGGCGATGCCAGCCGCAAGGTCGCGGCACTTGCTGCGGGTCTGGCCGCCTGCATCGGTCTCTATGCGGTCGTGGCGCCGCGCCTTGGCGGCAACCTCCAGGCGGTCGGTCCTGCGGAGATGCTTCGGAGTGGCCAGACCATCTGGGAGTACGACAATTGGCGCGTCGAGATGCCTGACGATCCCGTCTGGTCATCGCACACCGGCAGCGAGGCGGCGGTGATCTACGCCGTCCGCCATCCGATCAGCACGGCGAAGCTGATGGGGGCGCGGCTCCTGGTACACGTCGTCCATGTGCGTCCGTACTACTCCCGGGCGCACAACCTCATAATTGGCGCATGGCTCTTGCCGCTCTATACCGCGGCCATCGCCGGTGCCTGGGCGTTGAGACGACATCCTCTCGTGTGGTGGTGCGGACTCGTGCTGGCGACGCAGTCGCTGGTGGTTGCCCTCACGCATGCCGACTGGGACGGTCGCTACCTGGCGCACGTTATGCCGCTGGTCTATCCGTTCGCCGCCTTCGGGCTCGCGGCCGTGCTGCAGCGCACCATGCCTGCCGTGCATGACAGGTTGGCCGGGGCATGAGCGCTGCCCGTCCACGGGTGCTGGCGGTGCTGCCGGCGTTGTTTCCGTCGACCGTCATCGGTGTGGCGAAGCCGTTGCTGCGGTTACACCAGGACCAGCGCATCGACCTCGACCTCACGCTGCAGTTCCTCGCCACGCGCAAGGCGGTCGCGCGCGCCGACGTCGTGGTGATGTGCCACACCATCGATCCGCAGCATGCGCAGATCCTCGACTGGATTCGTGAGTCGGGCCGGCCATTGGTCTACGAGATCGACGACAACCTGCTCAACATCCCAAGCGAGATTCCGGGCCTGGACTACTTGCGGGAACCAGCCCGGCGCGCGGCCCTGATGGCCTGCTTGCGCCAGGCCGACGTCGTGCGGGCCTACTCACCGTCGTTGCAGCAGGTGCTTGCCGATTACAACGCAAACGTGCAGTTGGTCAGCGGTCCGCTCGACTGGAGCCTGATGTCTTCGACCGCTCTGCCGGCGCGCGATCGCACAAAGGTACGCCTGGTCTATGCCACGGGCCGCATGGAAGACCGCATTGGACAGATGCTGATCGAGCCGCTGCGGCAGGTGCTCGACGCTCATCCCCAAGCAGAGCTCACGGTGTGGGGGCCCCGCCATCCCGCGCTGTCGGAGCATCCGCAGGTCCGCTCGCTGCCGCTGATTCGCGACTACGACACCTTCTTCGCCCGCTTTGCCGCTGAGCAGTTCGAGATCGGCCTGGCGCCGCTCCCAGACGACGAGTTCCATCGCTGCAAGAGCAACAACAAGTTTCGCGAGTACGCCGCGTGCGGCATGGCCGGTGTCTACTCGAACATGGCCGTCTACAACACCAGTGTGACCGACGGCGAGACCGGCCTGCTCGCCGCCAACACCCCGGCCGCGTGGGTCGAGGCGATTGGCCGGCTAATCAGTGAGCCCGAATTGCGGCAGGCGATCGGCCAGCGGGCGCGGTCGTTTGCGGCTGAGCATTTCAACGAGCGCGTCACCGACGACCAGTGGATGGCCCAGATTGCACCGCTGGCGGCAGCGCGGCCTCACGCGGTACCCGCCAGACGGGCGGCCGTGACCCCGCAGCCGTTGGCGACCGCGTTTGGCGTGGTGAAGTACGCGGCCCGCCTGAGCACCAAGGTCGGTCCGGTGCTCCGTGCGCACGGTGTGGGATCGATGATGCGAAGGATAACAAATCACGTCGCCGGCTTCGGCCAGGTGATGGCGTGGGAGATCAGCCGCTGGCGGCTGCAGCAGCGGGTCGCCCGGCAGAAGGGACGATCGTGAAGCCGGAAACCGAGCGCACGATCCGCGATGTAGCCAGGTCGGTGGGCCTCTGGCACATCTGGATTCGCCTGGGCATGCAGGACGTGCGGCTGAAGTTCCGCCGTTCCGCTGTGGGCGTAGGCTGGATCTTCCTGAACCTGGCCGTGCTGGTGTTTTCGATCGGGTTCATCTACGCCAACCTGCTCGGCCAGGACACCCGGGAGTTCATCCCCTACCTCACGATCGGCATGATCCTGTGGGGCTACCTGACCAGCTCGATCATCGACGGCGGCCAGGCGTTCGTGAACTCTGAGGGCTACATCAAGCAGATCAGCCTGCCGATCTATGTCTACATCTTCCGGTTCTTCGTCAGCATCAGCATGACGACGCTGATCGCGATGCTGGCCTATGTGGGCGTGGCGGTGATCTATGCGGTGCCGCTTCGCGCCGGCACGCTATTCGCGCTGCCGGGGCTGTTGATGGTGATGACGGCGTCGCTGCTCCTGGTGACGATCTTCGCCCACCTGAACGCGCGGTTCCGTGACATCGCGCACTTGGCCTCGGTCGGCATGCAGGTGCTGTTCTACGTCACGCCGGTGATCTTCCCGGCCGAGTTGCTGCGGCAGCGGGCTGACCTCTCGTTCGTCGTTAACCTGAATCCGATGTATCACCTGCTCGAAGTGGTGCGCCGGCCGTTGCTCGGCGGCGTCGCGGCCGACACGGCCAGCTACGCCGCCGCCGGCCTCGTCCTGGTCGTGCTGACCGCCGTGGCGGCCGTCGTGATTGCGACCAATCAGCGGCGGATTGTCTATTCGCTCTAGAGGTCAAGAGTCTTTCGTGCCGCATATTGAACTGGATCACGTCGACCTCGAGTTCCACGTCGGAGCCGAGCGTCACACCACGTTGCAGACGGCGCTGTGGCGCAGGCTGCGGCGCCATCGGGCCGAGGCCCGGACGGTGCGGGCGCTCAAGGACCTGAGCCTGACGATCAAGTCCGGCGAGCGCGTCGGGCTGATCGGCCACAACGGTGCCGGCAAGAGCACACTGCTGAAGACCATGGCCGGGATCTACCCGCCGCAGCGCGGCCGCGTCACGATCGACGGTCATGTTTGTCCGCTGTTCGAGTTCGTGACGGGCTTCGAGATGGAAGCGACCGGCTGGGAAAACATCCGCACGCGGGCGCTGCTGCTGGGCATGTCGCCCAAAGAGATCGACAAGAAGATCGACAGCATCGCGGCGTTCTCGAATCTCGGCGAGTTCCTCGATATTCCGGTGCGCCACTACTCCACGGGCATGTTCGTGCGACTGGCATTCGCGACCTCCACCGCCGTCGACCCGCAGATCTTGCTGTTGGATGAAGTGATGGCGGCCGGCGATGCCGCGTTCATCGAAAGCGCCCGGCGGCGGATGAACGAGCTGATGGTGCGCGCCAGTATCGTGGTGTTTGCGAGCCACAGCCTGGATGTGCTGCCGAGCTTCTGCGACCGCACGATCCTGCTGAAGGAAGGCCGGATCATCGCCGATGGTCCCACCGCGGACGTGGTTCGCGAGTACTCGAGCGGGGTCGCCACCGCGTGACGAGCCCGGCCACGGTCCCGCTTCGCGACCCGTGGGCGCAGGCCGGCCTGGCGCTGGTCAGCGAAGGGGAGGCCACGCCGGCGCCTCGTCGGGAATCGTGAGTGCACCCGGACCAATCGTGGCTGTTGCCTTGCAGCCCGAAGACGCGGTGACGACCCTGTTCTTTCATCACTTGTTGCCGCGGCACTCGAAATTGCAGATCGAACGTCACGGTGCGGCCGCGGCGGCCAGCCTGGGTGCGGCTAGCGCATTGATCGTCTCTCGCGGACTGTTCGAGTGCGCGCCGCTGATAACTGCGGCTCGCGCCTTGCGCGTGCCGGTCTATTACTTCCTTGACGATAACTTCATGGTGCTTCGCGAGGAGTTGGGATCCGCCGCTCCGTATCTCGCCCCGTATACCGTTGACGCTGTGCGCCGCGCCCTCCAGCAGTTTGCCGGTGTGCTGCTGTCATCGCCGCCACTGGCGGACTACTTCTCGGAGCAGCGCCTGCACGAACGGCGAATGGTGTTTCCGCCCAGCACCGGTGCGCCAATGCGCGGCCCCGCCGAAACCGCGGGCGTCACCCGGATCGCGTTCTTTGGCGGGCAACACCTGCGCCAGATCTTTGTCGATTTGCTGCTGCCCGCGGTGCGCCGGCTGGCGCTTCGCGATCCGGTCACCTTGCAGCTCGTTGGTCTCGCCCAGGACGTGCCGCAATCGCCGGGCCTGACCGTCAGGCACTGGCCGTACTTCACGTCGTACGCCGACGGCCTTCGGGCGCTGGCAGGCGGCGGCGTCGATGTCTTGTTGCACCCGGTCGTCACTGCCGGCATCAACAACGTCTACAAGAACCAGCACGCATTGATCACCGCGCACGCGCTTGGCGCCGTGCCGGTCGTCTCCAATCGTCAGCCATACGAGGCGATCCGCGATGATGGTGCGGCGTGGCTGTGCGATGACTCGGTGGAGTCGTGGGAGGCGGCACTGGTCGAGGCCGCCGACCCGGGCGTCCGCAGTGCCGTGCGTGAGAAGCTGGCCGCGAGTTGCGAGCGCCGGTTCGGCGGACAGGCGAATGTGGCCGTGCTGGACACGATCCTCGCGTCGGCACCGGCCCGCCCGGCCATGCCGGTCGCCGTGCGAAGCGCACTGGCCCGCTCGGTGTTCCTGGCGCAGACCGGCTGGCGCACGGCCAGGAGGTCACTTCCCCTGTGATGACGCAGCGAAGCCAATCGCCGCTCTACGCTGGCGGCGGTTCCCGGCCGTCGCCGGCCGCGCACTTCGCCTTCAATCAGCCTGAGCACCGAGAGTTTCCATGAAGCCGATACAGCTGTTCATCCCCACGTACCGAGTCGACGAATGCCTGAACGAGATGCGCGAGTGTCTCGAGAAAGGCTGGACCGGACTGGGCTTCAAGACGATTGAGTTCGAAGCGGCGTGGAAGGAGTACACCGGCCTGCCGCACGCGCACTTCCTGAGCTCGGCCACCGCCGGCCTGCACCTCGCCGTCAGGCTGTTGAAGGAGCAGGGCGGCTGGCAGGACGGCGACGAGCTCATCACGACGCCCCTCACCTTCGTGTCGTCGAACCACGCCGTGTTGTATGAGCGGCTGCAGCCGGTGTTTGCGGACGTCGACGAACACCTGTGCCTGGATCCCGTGTCGATCGAGGCTCGGATCACGCCGAGGACGCGGGCCGTCATCTTCGTTGGCCTGGGGGGCAACTCCGGCCGGCTGCCTGAGGTGGTGGCCTTGTGCCGCCGGCGTGGCCTGCGCCTGATTCTGGACGCCGCCCACATGGCGGGCACGCGCCTCAACGGCCAACACGTCGGCACCGAGGGCGACATTACGGTCTTCAGTTTCCACGCCGTAAAGAACCTGCCCATGGCCGACGGCGGGATGATCTGTTGCGCCGACCCGACGCTCGATGCCGCCGCCCGGAAGTGGTCGTGGCTCGGGATCGACAAAGACACCTACTCGCGCACGGCGAGCGATGTCGCGTACAAGTGGCACTACCAGGTCGAGCACGTCGGCTTCAAGTACCACGGCAACTCGATCATGGCGGCGCTCGGTCTCGTCGGCCTCCGCTACCTCGACGCTGACAACGCGCATCGCCGGCAGGTGGCGGCGTGGTACGACGAGGGGTTGGCCGGGGTCGAGGGCATCGGGCGCGTGCCGGTCGGGCCAGGCTGTGAGTCGGCCCGGCACCTTTACCAGGTGCTGGTCGGGGCGCGCGATGAGGTCATGGTGCACCTCAATGCCGAGAAGATCTATCCCGGCGTTCACTATCGGGACAACTCCCTCTACCCAATGTACGCGCAGCAGCTAGCCTGCCCGCGTGCCCTTGCGGCCAGCGAACGTGTGATGTCATTGCCGCTCCACGTGCAACTCGAGCGATCCGACGTCGACCGTGTGGCCTCGGTGTTGCGGACGATTGTGGCGAGGCAGGCCAGTGTCGGGGCGTAGCCTGGAGTGGTCGAAGGCAGCAGGTCTCGGCGACGTGGTCATCACGCCGACGGGCAAGTACGGCTGGCGACTGCAAGGGCGCGTTTCAAGCCAGTAGGCGTCATGCCCAAGCGCCCTGTCTCTCCGTTGCTCGGCCGGTCCGTTCGGCTGCGACTGCTGGAGCATGCGGATCTCCCGATGACCCTGCGATGGCGCAACGACGAAGCCATCCGCCAGTGGTTCTTCAATAGCGACCTGATCTCGGGCACCCTACATCAGCAATGGTTCGACGGCTATCGCGAACGCGATGACGACTTCGTCTTTGTCATCGAGGACACCGCGATGGCGAACCACCCGGTCGGACAAGCGTCCGTGTATCGCGTGGACTGGGACCGCAAGAGCGCGGAGTTCGGCCGGTTGATGATCGGAGATCCCGCCGCTCGGGGGCGAGGTCTTGCGCGAGACGCTGTGAACGTCCTGACCGAGTTTTCCTTCGATGGCTTGGGACTGACCGACTTGTCACTACAGTTGAAGGAAGCCAACACCGTCGCCGCCGCGGTATATGAGTCGTGCGGGTATTACGTCGTCGATCGTTCCGACGGCATCGTCACGATGGCATTGTCGCGGCCGAATGATTCTCCTTAGCAAAATCCTGCCGCTCTTTGTCCTGCCGTGGTGAGGGACGCAGGCCGGCCACGCGTGCTGTGTGTCACCGGGGCGTACGCCCCGGAGATGAGTGCCGGCGGGCTCCAGTGCCGTGCCGTGGCCCGTGCCTTCGCGGGCCGGGTGGACGTGTCGGTGCTGACGACCGCAACCACTGATTCGCTGCCCAGCCACGACACCGTCGACGGCATTTCGGTGAGCCGCGTCCACGTGACGATCGGCAGTCGTTGGTCGGCGGTGGTGGCCTCGCTGCGGATGGCGCGCGAGCTCATGCGAGCCCTGCCTCGCGTTGGCCTCGTCCACGTGCAAGGATATTCGTCCAAGCATGTCCTGGTGTCGCTGATGGCACGGCTGTTCCGGCGGCCGGTGATCCTGCACCTGCAGACGTCCAGGCATGACGAGCCCGACACGGTGCGCGGACAGGGCGACCTGGCGTGGTGGGCCTTCCGGAGCGCCGACCAGTATCTAAGCGTCAGCCAGGGGCTCACCCGGCGATACCTGGAGGCCGGCTTGCCGGCGGAGCGGATCCGGGAGATCCCAAACGGCGTGGATGCGGCGCGCTTCTCCCCGTCATTGGCGGCGGAGCGGCAGGCATTGCGGCGGCAGTTACACCTTCCCGAGGACCGCCCGATCGTGCTGTTCGTAGGCGTCATGATGCCGGACAAGCAGCCCCACGTCCTGTTGGAGGCCTGGCTGCGGATGCGGCGCGCCACCGGTCTCGTCTCGACGCTGGTGTTCGTCGGTGCCAGCAATCCGAAGCTGTACGAGCTCGCCGACCGTCTCGCCGATCGGGTGCGCGCGACGGCGGACGAGTCGGGACTTGGCGGCGACGTGTTGTTTGTGCCGCCGACGCCGGCTGTCGAGGACTACTTTCGGGCGGCCGACGTCTTCGCCATGCCATCGGCGCGCGAGGGCCTGCCGATCGTGCTGCTCGAGGCCATGGCCTGCGGGCTGCCCGTGGTGGCGTCGTACTTGCCAGGTTCGACCGATACGATGATTGAGTCCGGTGTGGACGGCTTACTCGTGCCGCCAGGTGACGTCACGGGTTTTGCCGACGGCCTGGAGAGACTGCTGTCGAACCCCGACGAGTCCGCCCGCATGGGTGCTGC
>JBBQSP010000134.1:0-9666 GCA_038213735.1 Vicinamibacterales bacterium
GGCCAGCGGCTGCGGCTCACCGGCGAGGGCGAATCGGGCACGCAAGGCGGACCGACCGGCGACCTCTACGTCGTGATCTTCGTTCAGGAGCACGAGTTCTTCCAGCGCGATGGCAACGACCTGCACTGCAGCGTGCCGCTGGCGTTTACGACGCTCGCGCTCGGTGGCGCGATCACGGTGCAGGGCATCGACGGCGACGAGACCGTGAAGTTTCCGGAAAGCACGCAGACCGCCACGACCTTCCGCCTGCGCGGCAAGGGCATGCCCGATGTCTCGGGACGCGGACGCGGCGACATCCTGGTCACCGTCCAGGCGGTCACGCCGAAGAAGCTCTCGAAAGACCAGAAGAAGCTGCTCGAGCAACTGGCGGCCACGCTGCCCGAGCAGAAGGTCAAGCCGAATGCCCGCGACGAGGACGACCGCGGCATCTTCGACAAGGTCAAAGACATCTTTGGCTAGCCGCACCTGGCCGGCGCTGCTCCTGCGGGCCAGCGCCGTTGACGACAGCGAAGACATCGTCTCGGCCGTCCTCACCGACTTCTCGCCCGTGGCGATCCACGATCTCGCAGAGCGGCCGCTGCCACCCGGTGGCCTGTGGGACCCGACGTATCCGCCGATTCCCGATCCGCCGCCGACCCCGCTGCACTGGAACGTGTGCTTCAACGATGCCGATGAACGCGCGCAGGCGGCTGACGCCATTCGCGCCGCGTTGCCCCACCTCACCATCGAATCCGTGGACCTTCCCGACGAAGACTGGGCCGCCCGCTCGCAGAAGGCGCTGACCATGGTCTACGCCGGCCGCTTCATCATCGCGCCGCCCTGGGACATGCCGCCAGACGATGTGGATGCGACCGTGATTGTGATCGAGCCCTCGATGGGCTTCGGCACGGGACACCACGCGACAACGCGGATGTGCCTGCGCCTGTTGTCGGACCTGGATGTCGCGGACCTCACGGTGCTGGACCTCGGCACCGGCTCGGGCGTCCTGACCATGGCCGCCGCCCTGAGCGGCGCCCGGCACGTGCTCGGTATCGACGTCGATGTGGATGCGATCCAGTCTGCCGAAGCCAGCGCCCGCATGAACACGCTGCCCGACACCATTGCGTTTGAAGTGTCCGACTTCCGCTCGTCGCCACCCGCCGCAGCCGATCTCGTGCTCGCCAACCTCACCGGCGGCATGCTGACGTCGAGCGGGGCGGCGATTGCTGCACTGGTGACGCCGGGCGGACAGCTAATCCTGAGCGGCTTCGATCACACCGAGGTCGATGCCGTCCTCGCAGCCTTCGCCGGCTTCACCGAAGCCGAGCGCCTGACCGAAGACAACTGGCAGGCCGCGCGCCTGAGCCGCAACCGCTAGGCGCCCCCCCGCGCCGGTCCCCGGCGAACTATTTTTCCTCCAGCTGTTCGGTTTCGGCCCCGCCGACGTTTCCTCTTATGCAACCGAAGTGACCTGACCCAAAGGTCACCCAAAGGAGGTTCTGTTGCCGTCAGCAGCACTCAAGGCATCGTCGGTCGAGCGGCTCACGCCTGGCGTCCCGGTCCACCGGCGGCAGGTCCCAACCCAGGTCAGTCTTCATCCCTGCGCCCTTCATGACCTCTGCGCCGAAGCTGTTGATCGGGCCATTTCCAGCACGGCCAGGCGTTTCCGGCTCACCACCGACGATGCCGCCGAACTGCGCTCTGAGCTCTGGGTCAAGATCACGGCCGGACAAGGCCGGCTGATCCGGCGATTCCGGGCCCAGGCCACCCTTGACACCTATCTGACGAGCATCGCGCACCACCTGCTGCTCGACCTGCGCAATCGCGCATGGGGACGCTGGCGCCCTTGTCTCGCCGCCCGGCAGCACGGCCCGATCGGGGTGCAGTTCGATCGCATGATCCGCCGCGATGGCATGACGCAGGACGAGGCAGAGTGCTGGTTTCGCACCGCCTATCCCGAATCAGACTGGTCAGGACTCGCGAGCCTTCGCGAGCAGCTACCCCCAAGATCACGACGAACGTTCGTGTGCGCCGAGTCGGTCGACCAGCACCGCTCCGCGCCGCCGGTCGATCTCCAGGCGCAAGCCGAGACCGCCCGCGACCGCCGGCGCACCCTGGTTCTCCTGAGACGGGCCTTACGGTCGCTGCCCCCTTCTGACCAGCGCCTGCTCATCCTTCGCTATGCGACGGGGGCGACCGTGTCGTCGCTGGCCGGCGACGGGCTTGGCGAGGCGAAACCGTTGTACCGGCGTTGCGAACGGTTGCTGCGAACCGTGCGGCAGGCGCTCGAACAGGGCGGCGTCACGCGCGAATCCGTCGCCCGGTGGATTGGCGTGGCCAATGACCACGAGTTTGCATCGTGACGAAGCCGCACGCGTGTGCACCTCGTATGGTTGATGGCACGCCGGTCATCCCCGCCCGGGATCGGATAGGATGCCCGCACCACGCCAATGGACCGTTCGCCCCCTCGAACTCCAGACCACGTCGACCACATCACGGGCGTGGAGTCCACCCTCGCCCTTCTCGTCCGAGCCCGGGGGGGCGACGAGGTGGCGCTCGATCGCCTGTTCGGGCGCTACCTGGTGCCGCTCACGCGCTGGGCGCGTGGCCGACTCCCCCAGTGGGCCCGCCAGATGCGCGACACCGACGACCTGGTCCAGGAATCGGTGATGCAGACCCTGCGTCACGTCAATCGGTTCGAGGCCACCCGAGATGGCGGCTTCCACGCGTACCTACGGCGGGCCGTCGAGAACCGGCTGATCGACGAGGTGCGCCGGGCCACCCGCGCGCCGCACGCGCCGCTGGCCGGCGACATGGCCGACGTTCGGCCTTCTCCTTTCGACGAAGCCATCAGCCGACAGACCCGCGATCGCTACCAGGCCGCGATCGGGCAGTTGTCCGAGGACGAGCGCGAGGCGGTGACGGCCCGCATCGAATTGGGCTGCTCCTACGCCGAGATCGCCGAGACGCTCGGCAAGAGCAGCCCCGACGCGGTCCGCATGATGATCAGCCGCGCGTTGTTGAAGCTCGCGAAGGTGATGCATGAAGGCCGTTGACGACGCCCGTTGGTTGTCGGTGGCGGCCGCCATTTCTGACCACGAGCCAGTCGACTGGGAGGCCCTCGAATCCTCAGCCACGTCGGCCGACGAACTCGGGCTCGTCCGCAGTCTGCGCGAACTGTATGCACTAAGCAGTTCGAGCCACTGGGAAGCCGATCAGGCGGACCGGCCGTCGCCGGGCCCGGCCAACGGGTTCCCCGACTCCCTGCCGGTCCCTCACTGGGGACACTTCGCGCTGCTGGCACGCCTCGGCGGCGGCAGGCAGGGCGAAGTCTTCCGCGCCGTCGATACGAGGCTCGACCGCGAGGTCGCGCTCAAGTTCCTGAAACCGCCAGCCCCCGGCGCGACCGCCGAGAACCTGCTGAGCGAAGCCCGCCTGCTCGCGCGGGTGCGTCATCCCAACGTGGTGACCGTCCACGGCGCTGAACAACTGGACGGCCGGGTCGCGCTCTGGATGGAGCTGGTCGCCGGCGACACACTCGACACGATCGTGCAACGCGGCGGCCCGATGAGCGCCGCCGAAGCCGCGCTGATCGGCAGCGACCTGTGCCGGGCCCTCGCGGCCGTGCATGCGGCGGGTCTCGTGCACCGCGACATCAAGGCGCAGAACGTGATGCGGGAAGCCGGTGGCCGTTACGTGCTGATGGACTTCGGGCTGGGCCACGACGTGGCCGCGGCCGGCGCCGTCCGCAGCGCCGGCACGCCGCTCTACCTGGCGCCCGAAGTGTTCGAGGGCCATGCCGCAACGGTGCAATCCGACCTCTATGCTGTCGGCGTCCTGCTCTACTACCTGGTGTCCGGACAGTTCCCCGTGCGCGGGTGGAGCGTGCCTGAAATCGTCGACGCGCACCGTGGCAACGCGCGGCGGCGGCTAGCCGACGTGCGAACCGATCTGCCTGCCGCGTTCATTGCCGTGGTCGAACGGGCGACGCATCACGACCCGGCCCAGCGCTTTCGCTCGGCCACCGACATGGGCGACGCGCTCGCGGCGCTCGTGGCCCCCGCGGTCGACCGCCGTTCCCGGGTGAGCCCGCTGTGGGCGGTCGGCGCCGCCGTGATCGCGCTGGTCGGCGTCGCCGCCCTGGCGTGGCGCGGAATCGCTCCGGGCGCGGCGGCAGTCACCGCCAATGCCGTGGCCGTCTTCCCGTTCGACGACCTCTCGGCCGATCGATCACTGGGCCACGTCGGCCGCGGCCTCGCGGACCTGATTACCACCGATCTCGGCCAGCGGACCAGCCTGCGGGTCGTCGCCACCCGGTCGCGCGACGAACGCGCCGTGCGGCAACGCGCAGACGTCGCCCGCGGTATCGGCGTCGACGCCCTCGTCGAAGGCAGCATCCGGCCGACCACGGCGCCGGGGCTGTCGATTTCAGTGCGTGTGATTCAAGCCGGCGGCGGCACGGTGCTGTGGAGCGCGACTTACGACACGACGCTGGACCTCTTGTTCGACCTCGAACGGCGGATCACCGCCGACGTGGCGGCGGCGCTGCGGATGCGTATGACCGGGTCTGGTGGCCCAGCCTCGTCGCCGCCGCGCGACGCGCTCGAGGCGTACTTCCGCGGATGGCAGGAGTACTACGGCCTGTCGTCAAACCCGACACGCCTCGCCCGCGACCAGTTCCTCCGTGCGGTTACCCTGGCGCCCGATTTTGCCCAGGCCCAGGCCGCCCTCGGCTACGTCGTCGGCCTGCTCGGCACGTCGTATCGCGAGATTCCGATCGCCGACGCCCTGGCCGAGGCCGAGCGCCGGGCCGAACTCGCCCGCACGCTCGACCCGGCGTATGGCTACGCCGAAGCCGTGCTGGGCTGGGTCCGCGCTGCCGGATACTGGGATTGGCACGGCGCCGAAGCCCACTACCGCCGGGCCATCGAGCTCAATCCGAGCGACGCCAACTCGCGCGCGCTCTACGCGCAGTTGTTGATGGCCAACAACCGGCTTGAGCCGGCGCTGGCGGAATCGAGAGTCGCACTGCAGCTCGAGCCCCTCAACGCCTCGCGCTATAGCGCGACCGCGATCTGCCTGTACTACCTGCGCCGGTATGACGAGGCCATTGCCGAGTCCCAGCAACTGCTGGCCAACGACCCGAGTGCCGCAATTGCGCACCTGGGTCTTGGGCGCTTCCTCTCGGCGGTTGGCCGGCACGACGAAGCGATCGCCATGATTCGGTCGGGGCCCAACCGCGACGTTCCGCCGGTGCAAGCCGAGCTCGCCCGCATCCTCTACGTCGCCGGCCGCACCGACGAAGCCGACCAGCTCGCGGCGCCACTCGACCAGGCGTACACCGAGCATCGGCTCGCACCAGACCAGCTCGCGTTTGTCGAACTCGCGCGCGGGCGAAAAGACCGCGCCCTCGCCTTGCTGCGCGAGGCAGTCGACGCGCGCCTGCCATCAGCGATTTGGATTGGGGTCGATCCGCGCTTCGACGCCTTGCGCGGCACGCCGGCATTCCAGGACTTGATCCGACAGCTGCACTTCATCAACTGACACTATCCAGGAGGACGAATGGCGAAAGCGAAAGCCGTGAGCAGGGCTGTGAGTTTTGCGTTCAGCACCAGTGGCTTGACTGCAGAGATCCAGAAGACCTCGGACTTGGCCCGGCACGTCAAGAAGTCGCTGCACGCCGACGCGACAAAGGAAGAGCGCCAGAGGATCGACAACATCGTCCAGGCGTTGAACGGCGTCCGCGAGGCGGCCATCGATGTCCACTGCCCGAACCCGTACTTCGGTTTCTACACTGTCGACGAGGCCGCCATCAAGTCGTGGCCCCAGGGGGGTGCGAAGGCCACCAACAAGGCCAAAAAGAGGTGAGGTTTCGGCGGAGCCCACACCTCGTGGGCTTCTGGAAGGGTGGCGAGTGCTCGCTCACCAACTTCCGGACCGGCCAGGTCGTGCGGCTCACGCCCGATCTCTTGAGCGTGTTGCAGGCACTCGATGACTGGACGCCGGCGCGTGAGGCCGCGCGCGCTGTGGCCCTTCCGGTGGGGGCGACCCGAGCGATCCTTCAGGCACTGGTGAAGGCCTCGTTTGCTGAAGCGCGTTCGCGTGCCGCCGCGGACCAGCCCGATCCCTGGCAGCCGTGGGACCCCGCGGCCGGATTCTTTCATTTCTCCACACGCGGCACCCGGTTCAACGCCGACGTTTCGGCTGGCGAGCGCCGGCTGGTCCAGAAGGCGGCGACGGCACCACCACCGCCGCCAACCCGAGCGCGGCGCGCCGCCGTCCGCGTCGGCTTGCCGCGCGGGCGCAGCGCCTCGCCGTTGACACAGATCCTGCGGGCGCGACGCACGTGGCGCCGGTTCTCGCCGGCACCACTGGCCCTGGCCGATCTCGCCGACCTGTTGCAGCTGAGCGTCGGTGTCCAGCAGTGGGCACGCGGCCCCGCCCGGAGCCGCATCGCCCTCAAGACTTCGCCGTCAGGCGGCATTTGCCATCCCATCGAAGCGTACGTCGTCGCCACGAGGGTCGCGGGTCTCGCGCGCGGCATCTATCACTACGACGCCGCGCGGCATGACCTGGCGCAGTTGCGCAAGGGCGCCAGTCATCAATTGATCAACCGCTTCATCCAGGCGCAACCATGGTACGGCAAGGCGCCGGTGGTCGTCCTGTTCACCGCCGTGTTCGAGCGGACGATGTGGCGCTATCCGGTGGCGAAGGCCTACCGCAACGTGCTGCTCGAGGCCGGTCACGTTTGTCAGACCTTCTACCTGCTGGCCACGGAGCGCGGCCTGGCGCCATTTTGCACCCATGCGATTGACGAGGATGCGATCGACGCCGCACTGGGTGTCGACGGTGTCCGTGAAGGCGTCGTCTACGTCGCCGGCTGCGGTCGGCGACCCAAGGCGGGCTGGGACCTGGGCCTGCCGCATCTCGGTTGGTGGCAACAATGACGAGCACACTGACGGCCATCCGCTATTCGGGCTTGCCGAATCCAACGGTCACGATCGATCCACTCCTTGCCCAGCAGTTCTGGGCGCTGCTCGATGACCTGCCGGTCGCGATGGTCGCCATCGACCTCTGCTGGAAATGCCTGGGCGCGGTCGCGCCACTGGCGGTCGACACGCTGATCACGCGGCTCGACGGCGATCGCCAGGACTGGGCGTTCCTCACTGGCAACGCGGCAGTCACGCGACGAGGCTCGCACTTGCATACCAACGCCTTGCGGACGCTGCTCACGCCCATCATCGCGTCAATCGACAGCCCGGTGGCCGGCGCCGTGCCGCTCCACAAGCCCACGAAGACCGCGGGGTTCAAGGCCAAGGCCGATTGGCGACGGTGTAAACATGGGGCGGGCTACCACTCTGGCGATGACCTCGATCCCTGCCGCTGCGGATCCCCGGCCGATGCATCGACTTGGCTACCATCTGCCATCTGCGTGTCGAGCACCTGCTACAACTACGCCGTCAAGGACGTCTGGTGCAACGGCGCCGGAGGCCTGACGGTCGGCGCGACACCGGTTCGCTCGCCGGCAGTCATTACCGACTACGCCCAGTGGTCGGCGATCCTCGGTGTCGACGGCTTGATTCCGGTGGCGGATCACACCGTCGTTCCCCATGGGATGATCGGCGGCTGGCACGTCGCGCTTGTCGTCAGCACGACCGACTACCACTTCCTTCGTCTGAACGGCAGCCACTGGTCGCAGAAGTACGGACCGCGCCCGCCGCAAACCTGCGACGCCGGCGGCGCCGCAATTCCCGCAGACGGGATCTGCCGCGCCAATCTGTGCGACTACAAGCTCGTCGGCTACTTCTACGTTCCGAAGGCGCTGACGATCGACCACTAGTCGGCGCGGCGCCGTTCTGCGGCTGTCTTGACTCGGTGGGTGTCGTGAATCGCTGGCCTCACTTTACCGGCCGCTGGCTGCCCTTTTCTCTCACCGCGTTCCAGCTCTCGACGACACGTCGCAATTCTTTGAAAGGATTCGGGCTGTCATCCACCTGCAGCCGCAGCACGGTGTCGTTGTTCAGCCACACGCCGCCACCCTTCTTGACGATCACCATGGACGCCGCTTGCATGCCACGCGTGTCGCCGCCGGCCGCCTGACCCGCATCAAGGGCGGCCATCAGTCGCATCGACAAGTGCCCCTTCGTTTCCTCGAATGCCTTGATCATGCCCTCGACCACTGCCGGCCCGGCGAGGATGTTGCCCTGCGCCGTGCTGAACTTGCCCTGCTTGTGACCGGCCCAGGTGCTGGCCTTGGGTCCCGTGAAGACGGCCGTATTACCCTGCAAGTCGATCACGGCGAACTGCCGGCCCTGCTTCGTCCACCGCTCGGGTTGCGGATCGGGATCGCTATCCCAGATCGCCTTGATAATCGATTCGGGCTTCATGCCCGCCTTCAGCAGCGCGATGCCTTTCGGGCCGTAGCTGACATCAACGATCGCCTGGGTCGCCACGACGCCGGCCTCGGCATCGGCGGTCAGCACGCCGGTCAGCGTGAAGACGCGCGACTGCACGGCGCCACCCACTTCGCCGGTTTCAGGGTCGTAGCCAAGAATGGAAAACGTCGCCACCGTCGGCGGCAGCTGTTCCTGCGCGCGCACGGGAATCACGACGCTGACAAGAGCGGCAATCATCACCGCGCCCGCGACCAGCCCCACCCGCCTTACCCGCCCAATCATCCCCATCACAGCTCCTCCCAGGTCGTGAACAGCGCGGTCAGCGCCACGAGCGGCGCCGCATCGGCTCGCAGGGTTCGGCCGCCAAGCGACATGGGCACAGCGCCCGCGGCGAGGGCGGCGGCCCGTTCTGCCGGGGCCCAGCCGCCTTCTGGTCCAACTATCACATGGGCCGATGCCGGCTTCGGTATGGCGTGCACGGTTCGTGTGTCATCCCCGGCGGAGGGCTCTACGCACAGCAACCGCACACCGTCCGCCGGCTCGGCCAGGTAGCCCACCAGGGTCTGTGCGGCCGCGACCACCGGCACCACCGCGCGTCCACACTGCTTGGCTGACGAGACGGCAATCCGTTGCCATCGAGCCACGCGCCCGCTCTTCTCCACTGCCGACAGGCTGATCTCCGATCGCTCGCTGACGACCGGCACGATGCCGGTCGCGCCCAGCATCACCGCGTCGCGGACGACATCGTCCATCTTGTCTGCCTTGAGCACGCTGATGACCAGCACGACGGGCACGGCGACCTCTGGGGCGGGCGTGACTCGCTCGATGGCGTGCACCGACGCCGACCGCTTATCGGCCTCGACCACCTCCGCGCGCCACAAGCCGCCGCGGCCGTCGAACACCTCGACCTCGGCGCCAATCCCCAGCCGGAGCACGCGCACCAGATGCTCCGCCTCCTCGTCTGGCAGCGAGGCGCGCGCCGCGGTGGCATCAAGGTCGGGCACGTAGAAACGCGGGCGCACGCGGAAAAGTATACCTATGCCGCAGACCGACGTGCGGTCACCTGGCCGGCGGAGACGAAGGCCGCGGTGGCAAGCCGAGGAGCACGCGGGGATCGCGCCGCGCCAGCCAGGCCATCGGCACGACGGTAATGTTGGGGGCCAACGCATATCGGTCCGCACCTGGATACAACACCGTCAGATGGGCCAGCCGCAGGTCGGACAGCGCCGCGCGCATGGAGGGCGTGACTCGCGGTGCGTCTTCGCGTTTCACCTCAATCCCGTAACGGGCG
>JBBQSP010000135.1:0-9549 GCA_038213735.1 Vicinamibacterales bacterium
ACAGGCCACGGACACCAGCGGCGAGTCCGCCGCCGCTCCCCAGGACTCGGGCGAGCCGCGGCGAGACCTCCCCTCTTCCGACGATAACGGCGAGCAGTGAAGGTCGCGGTCGTCGTCCAGCGGTACGGCGCCGATATCAACGGCGGCGCCGAGCAGCATGCCCGCTATGTGGCCGAGCACCTGGGCAAGCACGTCCAGGTCGAGGTGCTCACCACGTGCGCGCATCGCGACTACATCTCGTGGAAGAACGAGCTGCCCGAAGGCAAGGAGGTGGTGAACGGAATCTCCGTGCACCGCTTCCCGGTGGCGGTCGAACGCAACCCGATTGAGTTCGGGAAGTGGTCGGCCACCGTGTTCACCAGGCGTCATTCGCTCGGCGACGAGCTGGCGTGGCTGGATGCCGAAGGCCCGACCAGCCCGGCCCTGATCAACCACATCAAGGCGCACGAAGCCGACTACGACTTCTTCATCTTCTTCAGCTTCCGTTATCACCACTCGTTCTACGGCTGCCGCGCAGTGGCGTCGAAAGCGATCCTGGTGCCGACCGCGGAACGCGACGGCGCGCTCGGGCTCGGCATCTTCCCGCCGGTGTTCCGCGGCATCCGCGCGTTGATGTACAACTCGTTCGAGGAACGCGCGCTGATCCAGGGCGTGTCCAACAACCAGTCGGTGCCGGGCGTGGTGGTCGGCGTTGGTTCCGAGATCCCCGAGCGCTCGAACGGCGGCCGCTTCCGCCAGAAGTTCAACATGCGGGATCGCTTCGCGATCTACGTCGGCCGCATCGACGAGAACAAGGGCTGCGTCGAGCTGTTCGACTTCTTCGAGCATTACAGCGCGGCGCTGGTCGACGGCATGCACCTGGTGCTGGTCGGCACACCGCACGTGCCCATTCCCAAGCACCCGCGCATTCACCACCTCGGCTTCCTCGAAGACCAGGACAAGTACGACGCGATGGCTGCGGCCGAAGTGCTGATCATGCCGTCGTATCTCGAAAGCCTGTCGATGGTGGCGCTCGAGGCGTGGGCGATGGGCAAGCCCGTGCTGGCCAACGCCAAGTGCGACGTGCTGCAGGGCCAGTGCCTCCGCAGCAATGCCGGGCTGTTCTACGACAGCTTCCACGAGTTCGCCGAGACCATGCGGGCGATCGATGCCGGACCGAACCTGCAACAGGCCCTCGGCCGAAACGGGCGCGCGTTCTTCGAGCGCCACTACGCCTGGCCGGTGATCGAGAAGAAGTACGTCGACATGCTGGAGCAGTTGTCGAAAGAGCCGGCGTCGCGGACGATGGAGCCGATGCCGGGTTGGTTCAGCCGCCGGCGCCGCTGCTTGCCGCCCGCTGACAGCATCGTCAAGCAGCTGCCGACCGGCGCATACCGGGAAGTGAGCAGCGAGAAGTCGGAACTGAGAAGCGGCGGCAGCGCCAGAAGCGAGCGACCCGCCGCAGTCGCGCAGGCGCAGGCGCCGAGCCGGCCGTCGCAGCCCGAGCGGCCGCAGTTCCAATCACGCGACCCGCGCCGCGATCAGCAGCGGCGCGATCAGCGTCGTGATCAGCGTGGTCCACGGCCGGACGAACGGCCCAAGCCGGACGCCGCACAAGCGGCCCGTCCCGAGGGTGGCCGGCCGCCGCAGGGCGCGCGACCAGAGGGCGGCCGTCCTCCCCTCGACTCCGCTCAGGGCAGGCCCCAGGGAGGTCGTCCCGAAGGCGGCAACCGCGGACGCGATCAACGGCGCGGCGGGAGGCCGCAGCGCCGCCGCAGGCCGGGCGGCGGTGGTAACGGCGGCGGTGGCGGAGCGAAGTAGTGGCAATCGCGATTCACCAGGTGCTCGCGACGCTCGGTTACGGCGACGCGATCGGCAACGAGGTGCTGGGGATTCAGCGCGTCTTGCGGGCCGCCGGGTACGAGTCGGAGATCTTCGTTCAGACAGCTGATCCCCGGCTCGAGGACCTGACGCTCGACTACCGTGACTTGGTGGACGCGAGCCACCCCGACAACATCCTGTTTCACCATTTTTCGATTGGCTCCCGGGCATCGCGCGTGGCCTATGCGCTGCCCGAGCGGATGGCGCTCGTGTACCACAACATCACGCCGCCGGAATACTTCGTCGACATCCACAAGGAGCTGGTGCAGTTGTGTTTTCGCGGGCGGCGCGAACTGGCGCTCTATCGCGACCGTTGCGACCTGGCGCTGGGCGATTCGGAGTACAACCGCCAGGAACTCGCCGACCTCGGCTTCCCGGTCACCGGCGTGCTGCCGGTCGTGCCGGGATTCAGCCACCTGAGCGGCCCCGCCAATTACGTGCACGCCGGGCAGTTTGACGACGACTGGGTCAACGTGTTGTTCGTCGGGCGCGTGATTCCCAACAAGAAGTTCGAAGACGTGATCCGCTCGTTCCAGGCCTACAAGAAGTGGTTCAATCCGCGATCGCGCCTGCTGCTCGTGGGCGCCCAGTCGGGTTTTGAGCGCTACCTGACGCTGCTGCACCAGTTCGTTGCCGAGTGCGGCGTATCGGACGTCCATTTCACCGGTCACGTATCCAACGAGGAGCTGACGGCCTATTACGAACTGGCGGACGTGTTCCTGTGCGCCAGCGAGCACGAGGGTTTTTGCGTGCCGCTGATCGAGGCCTTCCACATGGGCGTGCCGGTGCTCGCGTACGCCGCAACTGCGGTGCCGGCCACCATGGATGGGGCCGGCATCCTGTACTCCGACAAGGATCCCGTAGCGGTGGCGGCGCTCGTCAACGCGGTGGTCGAGGACCGCGCCATGCGCGAGCGCATTATTGACGGCCAGGACGCGGCGCTCGATCGTCTCGAAGCGCGCGACTTCGACGGCACGCTGCTCACCTTCGTCGACCAGTTGCTCGCGACGCCGCGACGTCCGCACCCGCCGGTAGCGTTCGACTTCTGGGATCAAGTGCGGCTGGCCGAAGAGTTCGCCGAGATCAAGGCCTACCGCCCATCGGCCTTCCTGGCCTTGCCAGAAGAAGGCAACCACGAAGTCCGCGAAGGGCACGAAGAATAACCCATGGCCTTCGTGTCCGTCGAGTCCTTCGTGGTTACACCGCAATGATCGTGAACCAGTGGGTGCCTGCCGCCCATCGGGGCGATGCGATCGGCGATTCGGCGCGCCGCGTGCGGGGACTGCTGCGTGGACTCGGCCACGAATCAGAGATCTACGCCATGACCATGGACGACGACCTGCGTGGCGATGTGCGGGACTGGACCGATCCGGCGGCCGGGTCGGGCGACCTCACGATTTTTCATTTCGCGCTCGTCTCGCCGATGACGGCGGCCTTCGCCAGGCTGCCCCGCGGACGCGTGCTGCAGTACCACAACGTGACGCCGGCGCACTTCTTCGCGGGGTACGATGCGAATATCTTCCGGTTGTGCGCGCTCAGCCGAGAGGACTTGAAGTCGCTCGTCGGCCATACCGACGTCGCGCTCGGCGACTCGGAGTACAACCGGCAGGAACTCGAGGACATGGGGTTCACCAACACCGCTGTCTTCCCCATCGCCATCGACACCGGCCGCATCACCGCGGCTCCGAGGCGACCGGCGCTCGAGGCAGTGCTCAGGACCGACGGCTTTCTCAACTTCCTGTTCGTGGGCCGGATTGCGCCGAACAAGAAGATCGAGGACCACATCAAGCTCGCGGAGCACTACAAGCGCTACGTGGACGAGTCGTATCGCTTCATCTTCGTCGGCCGCACCGACGCCGTGCCGCGCTACTTCAACACCATCCAGGCCCTACTGGCCCAGTACCGCATGCCGCCGGGCCGCTTCCTGTTCACCGGGCCGGTGCCCGATGAAGACCTCGCCACTTACTACCGCATGGCAAGTGTCTACATCTCGCTGTCCGAGCACGAGGGGTTCTGTGTCCCCCTGCTCGAGGCCATGGCCGCCGATGTGCCGGTCCTCGCCTATTCCTCCACCGCCGTTCCCGACACGCTCGGCGGAGCCGGCGTGCAATTCGCGCCGAAAGATCTCGAACACGCCGCCGAGCTCCTGGGGGAGCTCGCCTACAACGACACGCTCAGGGCCCAGGTGATAGCCGGACAGCGCGCCCGGCTCAATGACTTTGGCGACGCCCGGATCCGCCGCGAGCTCGAAAGGCTGACATCGTGAAGATTGCATTCATTGTTCAACGCTATGGCGCCGAGATTCTCGGCGGTTCCGAATACCACTGCCGGTTGATTGCCGAACGGCTGGCCGCCAAGCACGACGTCGAGGTGCTGACCACCTGCGCCCGCGACTACATCACCTGGGAGAACGAGTACCCGGACGGCACCGACCGCATCCGCGGGGTGACGGTGCGGCGGTTCAAGAACGCGAAGACCCGCGACATCAATGCGTTCAACCAGTACTCCGACTGGATCTTCCATCACCCGCACACGCGAGACGATGAGATGTCGTGGCTCGAGCAGCAGGGCCCGTGGTGCCCGCAACTGATCGAGTACCTGAACAAGCATCATCGGCAATACGACGCGATGATCTTCTTCACCTACCTGTATGCGCCGACGGTGCTGGGCCTTGAGATCGATCCGGCGCGCAGCATCCTGGTGCCGACCGCGCACGACGAGCCGGCCATCCACCTCGGCATCTACCGCGAGATGTTCGCCAGGCCGTCGGCGGTCGCCTTCAACACCGAGGTCGAGAAGAACTTCCTGAAGACGACCTTCGAGTTCCGCGCGGCGGCCGAAGAGACTGTCGGTTGCGGTGTGGACCTGCTGCAGGACGGCGCCCAGCCGGACGAGCCGGAGCCGGAGGACGAAGACGAGATTCACAAGCGCCTGCCACAGCACCTGCGGGCGCGCGGGGCGCAGTTCCGCCGGCGGCACCGTCTGCAGGGCCAGTTCCTGCTCTACGGCGGCCGCATCGACGCCGGCAAGGGCTGCGAGGAGCTGATCGAGTACTTCACCAGCTACAAGGAGCAGGGTGGCGAGGCCGCACTCACCCTGATGGGCGTCAAGCTGATGCAGCTGCCCGAGGTGCCGTGGGTCCGATTTGCCGGGCTGCTTTCGGAGCGCGAGCGCCTCCAGGCCCTCGAAGCCGCCACCATCGTCGTCGTCCCCTCGCCATTCGAGAGCCTGTCGCTGCTGGCCCTCGAGGCCATGGCGGTGGGCACGCCGATCCTGTGTAATGCGCGCTCGGAAGTGTTGGTGGACCACTGCGAGAAGAGCAACGCCGGGTTGTACTACGCCAACCGGGAAGAGTTCCTGGAGTGCACGAAGCTGTTGCTGGCCGACGAGCGGATGCGCGATCGGATGGGACGCAACGGCAAGGAATACATCAAGCGGAACTACCGCTGGGACGTGATCCTGTCGAAGTATGACCGCCTGATCGGGTCGCTGCGCCGATGACCGCCCTGCTGCTTGCCATCGCCTTGGCCCTGCAGTTCGGCCAGCGGGCGCCGCTCACGCCGGCGGAGACCCTGCTGGCGCCGGCGCTCTTGTCAGCGATCGATGAACAGCCGCTGACGGCGGAGTCGACTCCGGAGACGGCCGGGACGGATCCAGGCGCCGGCTCGATCCTGCTGACATGCCGCCAGGACGAGTGCGCCGCGGCATCACGCGCCGCCCGGAAGCTGAGTGCGCTGGTCGCCAGCAGGACGATCCCTCCACCGTCCCGATCGATTCGCGTCGCCTCGGCAATTGACGAATCGACGATCACCGGAGTCAAGGCAGCGATTCACGTCGCGGAGTTGGCGGATCGGCCGCTACAAGTAGTTCGTGCGCCGTGGTCAACCGCGGCCATCGCCGACGAAGTCGTCGAGGTGCTCATCCGCCGCAACGGATACGTGGCCGAGATGCGGCCGTTCGAGGATCTCGGGCAATTGCGGCTCGACCCGTACGGCATTCCCACGACGACGATTGTCGTCAACGCCTGGGCCTCGCGCGATCACGCGGCAGCCACCGCTGCCGCGGCCGCCTACTTCCTGGCGACGCTGCCGAACGACGGCGCCGAAGCGCTGCTGTCGCACCTGATGGTGGGCGCGCACGCGAGGCTGGCCGAAGATGGGCGCCGGGCGGTCGCGCAGATGGGGCCGTCGCAGAGGGCCGGCGCCGACGTGCTGATCCTGATGGGCCAGGCGATCGATCGCGAGCATCGCCGCATTCGCTCGCTCGGGCGCTTCATGCCCTCGCCGCTCGACGCCGCGCTGGCCAACCGCATGGCCGACATGGAAAAGGGTGTCGCGTCCGTGTGGACCAGCCTCGGCATCACCAGTTCGCCGTTTGTGCCGCCGGCCGAGCGCATCCGCGGGCGTGGTGGCGACGACCGCCGCGTGCCGGCGCGGGTAGCAGGTGCGAAGGGCACCGCCGATTCGGCCGTGCTCAAGCTCGCCAATCACGCCGACGTCGCTTACGAGATCGTCAACTTCATCGACGGCAAGCGCACCATCAGCGACATTCGCGACGCGGTGATGGCCGAGTTCGGCCCGGTGGGCCTCCCCGCCGTCGTGCAGTATCTCGAAGCGCTCGCCAAGGCCGGCTCACTCTCGATCAAGTAGCTGGCCCAGGTCGGCGATCAGCTTGTCGATCTCGTGTGGCAGCGTGGCGTTGTAGACGCCACGCAGCCGCCCTTCGTGGTCCACCAACAGCGCCTTCTCGGTGTGCAGAAACTGGTCCACGGCCGGCTTTCCCGCCGCCAACCTGCCATCGTCAGCAAAGTACGAGGTCCGCGCCAGGCTGTAGATCTGCTCCGGATCGCCGGTCACCAGCTTCCATCGGACTGGATCAATGCCTCGGAGTCTGCCGAAGGCCGCCAGGGTCTCGGGCGTGTCGTCCTGGGGCGTGACGGAGTACGACACCAGCACGGCGTCGCGTCCGTTGACGGCTTTCTGGACCTTGGCCAACTGCGTGACCATGGCCGGGCAGATGCCGGCGCAGCGGGTGAAGATGAACGACGCCACGTGGACTTTGCCCATCATGTCGTCCTGCGTGATGGCTACGCCGTCTTGCGTAACGAGCGTAAAGTCACCGATCCGGTGGCTCGACGACCGCGTCCAGCGTGGCGTGAGGTCGGCACTGTCGTAGAACGGCAGCACCGGGGTGCCATTCACGGCTTCGCTCACCAGGCCGGCACCGAACGCGACAACGACGCCGATGAACATGAAGAGCCTGGTCATCATTCCTCCACCGGCCGGCACGGCCGCGCGTTGATGAAGCCGTAGCGGCGGCCGTTGCGCATTTCGTAGTTGATGTAGAGCGTGCCATCCTCGGTCCACGCTTGTTGCAGTCCCTCTTCCTTGCCGTTGAAGAAGTGGCGCACCTCGTACGGCCGGCCGTTGGGATAGAACGTCCGGCGCACTTCGAGGGTCGGCGACGAGAACCCAGGCAGAGTGCTCGCAAGCAGCAGGAGCAGTCCAAGCGTCTTCACTGAACGGTCCCCGCGGTGCCGCGGAAGCAGCCCGAGATGTACGGCACGGCCGTGGTCGTGTGGTAGTGATAGATGCCGCTCGTGAATTCGGGCGTGGCGCCGGTGTGACCGTTGCAGGCGTCCAGGCCGCTGGGCGTGCTGCCGTCACTCTCGATCGGACCGTAGACCGGGAAGCCATCCAGCAGCACGCCAATGAGACGGCTGCGGCTCGACGCGGTGATCGACACCGGCTCGAAGTGATAGTGATACTGGTTCGACGGGCTGGGATGCCCGTTGTACCGGTCGAACGAAACGATCTCCGAGGTCAGCGGCTGCCGCATGGCCGCGTACTGGTTGAAGAAGACCACGCCGTTGACCGAGACGCCGATTGGTCCCATGGGCGTGTCGCTCGTTGACGCGGCCGCCGAGGGCGACGCGGGTATTCGGAACGTCAGGTTCTGCGACGCAATCAGGTGCGGATTGACCTGCATGCCCGAATGCGGCGCCTCGTAACTGGCGCTGCTCGCACCCCAGTAGGGGCTCTTGTGGTCAGGCAAGTCGTTGGTGCGCAGCGTGACCGTTCCGCCGTCGATCGACACGGTAACGGCGCTTACGAACTGCGCATACATCGCCTGCACACCCGACGCCGACGGCGTGGCCGTAGTCGTAGGTGTCGTGGTCGTGGTCGCCACCGTCGTCGTGGGCGCGGTCGGGCTCAGGCTGGCAGCGCTCGAACCGCTGCAGGCCATCACGGTCGCGGCGAGGGCGGCCAGGCTGGCGGCGCCGAAAAATGGGTGTCTCATCAATGTCCTCCTGCAACATTTGACTGCCCGGGTGTTAAGGAATGGCCCTGGCTGGCGGCGACTTTTGTAAAGCAGCGGTAAAAGTCTCCCAAACACTCCCCGGCCGCACTAAAGTGCGGCCCTACTGGCACATGGAAAGCACCCGGCTGTTGTTGATTGAAGACGACGAGAAGTTCTGCCGCCTGTTGCGCGACTACCTGACGCCGCTTGGCTACGAGGTGGAGGCGGCGCACGATGGCCGCGACGGCCTGGCGCGGGCGCAGACCGGGCAGTACGCCGCGGTGATCCTGGACGTGATGCTGCCAGGCATGAGCGGCTTCGACATCCTGCGCGAGCTGCGGCGCACCTCGCAGGTGCCGGTCCTGATGCTGACCGCGCTTGGCGACGAAGTGGACCGCATTGCCGGGCTCGAGATCGGCGCCGACGACTACCTACCGAAGACGTTCTCCACTCGCGAGCTGCTGGCCCGGCTTCGCTCGGTGCTGCGTCGCTCGGCCATCACGACCGCCGCCAAGGCGGACGCCAGGCCGGCACCTCGGTCACTCGGGTCGTTGTGGATGGATCCGGCTTCCCGCACGGCCACGCTGGACACGGAGCCGCTGATCCTGACGAAGGTTGAGTTCGACTTGCTGCTCGCGCTGATCGAGGCGCCGGGCCGCGTGCGCAGCCGCGAGCAACTGCTGCTGGCGGCCGCCGATCGGGACTTCGAAGCATTCGACCGTTCCATCGACGTGCACGTCTCGTCGCTGCGGAAGAAGCTCGGTGACGACCCCAGGGCGCCGAGGTTTATCGAGACGATTCGAGGAATCGGTTACCGCACACTCCCCTCTTTCGCGACCCGAGGGACAGCGGGTGATTGAGCGGGTCCGGCGATCACTCGGTGCCCGCATCCTGCTGCTGGCGGCGCTGAACCTGGTGCTGCTCGTCGGCATTGGTCTCGCCGCCTCCGGCGTGCGGCTGCCGCGCAGCCTGGGCGAGATGCTGATGCAATCGGCCGAGCCGCGGCTGCAGGACGTGGCTCGCCGCATTGCGCTGGACCTGGAACGAACGCCGGCCGCGTCGGCCACGGCATTACTCGACCGGTATGCCGCGGAGTTTCGGACGCGGTTCATCCTCGTCACCAACGACGGCCGGCATGTGGCCGGCGTGCCCCTGACGCTACCGGAACCAGTGATCGCCGCACTGGCCGGGCCGCCTCCGGGCGAACGCCGTCGGCCGCGGGACGGAGGGCGCCCGCCATTTCCAGGCGGCCCGCCCGATCGCCTCGGGCCGGCCGATGACCGCACAGGGCTGCGCATGCCGCAGACGCCGGCACGCCTGATCTCGGTCAGGGGCGGCCCAAAGACGTGGATTGTCCTGCGGACGCCGATCCGCTTCGCGGACACGGCC
>JBBQSP010000136.1:0-9040 GCA_038213735.1 Vicinamibacterales bacterium
GCCGCGGCCGTCCAGCATCATCGTCGAAACGCTTTCGCCGACGCCGTCCATCGACAGTACGAGCGAGTCCTCGTGCCCGCACACCGCGAACGCGCTCACGGCATGCGCCATGTGGTGGCTGACGAAGCGGAAGCGATCGGCGTCGGGCCGGTGGCCGCAGTCGCGCTCGAAGACGTCCTGCAGCGTGGACCGCGTGCCGCGGAACGGGCCCAGGTGCGGATGGTCGAGGTGATAACGCAGAAAGAACTCGTCGAGGAATGCTTCGGTCGCGTAGTAGCCGAAGTAATCGACATCGGCGAGCTCAATGCCCGCCTGGTCGAGGCAGAAGCGGACGGCGTTGGCCGGCGCCTTGTTGGTGTGCTTGATGCGGTTGAGGCGCTCCTCTTCAATCGCCGCGGTGATCACGCCGTCTTGCACGAGCACGGCGGCCGCGTCGTGCGCGAAATCGATCGGAAAGCCATAGTGCGACTCGTGTACGCGGTCGAAGCCGCCGGTGAAACCCAGGATGTTCATCGCTTGTGCGCTTCCCGCTGAATGCGTGTGATGCCGGTTGGTGGGGCCGTCGCGCTGGCCTGCAGGCCGGTCACGAGGGTGCCCAGCGCTTCGAGCGTAGTACATTCAAAGAACGACGCGATCGGCACGTCGACCTTGAGCTCGGCGCGAATGCGCGAGATGGCGGTGCTGGCGGTCAGTGAGTGGCCGCCCAACTCGAAGAAGTTGTCGTGCCGACCGACCCCGGCGGCGCCAAGCGTCGCCTCCCAGATGCCGGCCAGCTTCTTTTCGGTCTCGCTTACCGGCTCGACGAAGGTCTTGCCGAAGCCCATACCCGAGCGCGCCGGCGCGGGCAGCGCCTTGCGGTCGAGCTTGCCGTTGGCATTCAGCGGCAACCTCTCCAGCACCATGAACACCGACGGAATCATATAGCCGGGCAGCAGCGGTCGCAGGTGATTGCGCACCTCGAGCTCGATGGTGCGGGCCGGTGCCTGCTGGAACGCGAGATAGGCAATCAACCGCCGATCGCCGGTCGCATCATCCTGGTGCAGCATCACCAGCGCTTCGTCCAGGCCGGGGAACTGCCGCAACGCTGACTCGACTTCGCCGGGTTCGATGCGGAAGCCGCGCAGCTTCACCTGGCCGTCGCGCCGCCCCATGAACTCGAGGTCGCCATCGGCGTTGCGGCGAACGATGTCACCGGTGCGATAGAGCGTGCCGCCGGATTCGCCGAAGACATCGGGAACAAACGCCGAGGCCGTCAGCTCGGGGCGATTGTGATAGCCGAGCGCCACGCCATCCCCGCCAAGCAGCAACTCACCGCTCGCTCCGATCGGCTGGAGCAACATGGCGCGATCGACGACGTAGGTCGTGGTGTTGGCGATGGGACGGCCAATGGGAATGTTGGTGGCCGCGTCCGGAAGATTCCTGACCTGGTGCCAGCAGGCGAACGTGCAGGTCTCCGTGGGGCCGTAGCCGTTCAGCAGACGGGCGGGCGCTCCCCTGGCCAGGACACGCCTCACCCAGCGGGGCTCGACTTTGTCGCCGCCAACCAGCACCGTGTTGACCGAGGCCAGGGCGTCTGGCGCTTCGCGCGCGATCTGATTGAACAGCGCGGTGGTCAGGAACATCGCGGTGATGCCGCGCGATTGCAACTCGCGCTTTAGCACCTGCGGCGTCAATGCCGTGTCGCGACTCAGCACGTGTACCTGCCCGCCGTTGAGCAGGGCTCCCCAGATTTCAAACGTCACCGCGTCGAAGGCGACGTTGGAAAGACTGGCCAGCCGGTCCTCGGGGCCGAGGGTGACGTAGTCGGAGTTGAGCACTAACCGCAGGATGGCGCGATGGGGCACGCGAACGGCCTTCGGCACGCCGGTTGAGCCCGAAGTGTAAAAGAGAATCGCCTCGTCTGTGGCGATCGCCGTGCCGACCGGGGCGGTCGAGGGGCGCGCGGCAATCTGCGCGGCCTGGGCGTCGGGGGCAATGTGCATCACGTCCGCCAGGCGGACATCGGCTGCCGCCGGCGCCACTACGACACGGATGCCTGCGTCCTTCACGACAAACGCCGTTCGCTCACTCGGCGCCGCCGGATCCAGGGGCACGATCGACGCGCCGAGCTTGGTGATGGCGAGCGTTGCTTCTATCTGCGCCGCCGATCGCTCGAACAAGACGGCCACCCGGTCCCCGGCCGTCACGCCATTGGCCGCGAGGTGATGCGCGAGCTGGCTCGATCGCTGATCGAGTTGGGCGTAGGTCAGCGCCCGTCCCTCGGCATCAAGCGCGGTTCTCTGACCGTGACGCTGCACCGATTCGGCGAACTGACGGGCGAGCGTGCTCGTGGACGGATATGGGCGCGCCGTCTGATTGAGGTCGCGCACGAGGTGCATGCGCTCAGCCTGGTCCAGCATCGGCACGCGTGCCACCGGCAGCGCCGGTTGAGACGCCGCCTCGCCCATGAACCGGGCGAGATGACCTGCCAGGGCAGAAACCTGCTCGCGCGTGTAGGCACCGGCGTTGAACTGGAACTCGAGCCGCAAGGTCTCGCCGGGCTCGACAATCAAGAGCAGGTCGTAATTGGTCGGCTCGCTGGTCTCGAGCACGCACGCGGCGAGGCCGGTGGCGCCGGTCCCCATCTGCGACGCGGGATAGTTCTCGAAGACGACGAGATGCTTGATTAACCCGGCACGCAGCTCGCTCTGGTTCTGGATGTCGGCAAGCCGGGCCGCATGATGTGGCTGTGAGTCGATCGCCTGCTGCTGCAGGCGCGCCACCAGCTGTGGGAAGGTGTCCTGCTCGCCGTAAGAGACCCGAACCGGAATGGTGTTGATGAGCAAGCCGGCAATGCGCTCAATGCCGGCCACTTCCGGCGAGCGTCCCGAGACGACGGCGCCGAATACCACGTCGCGGGTGTCGTTGTAACGGCCCAGTACGACGCCCCACGCGGCTTGAACGACGCTGCTCATGGTCGCATCGTGCGCGGTCGCCAGCGCCTGCAGCGAGCGATGGGTCGCGGCATCGAGCCTCACGTCCACGCGCTGCAGGTCGAAGGCTTCAGCACGCGGTGACTTCAAGGGCGCAATCTCGGCGCTGGCGTCGTAGTCAGCCAGCAGCCCCTGCCAATAGGCCAGCGATCCCTTGTGGTCGCGCGACTTGAGCCACTCCACGTACGGCGCATACGACGGCACCGGCGGCAGCGCCGCCGCGCTTCCGGTCAGGCTCGCGTCATAGAGTGCCAACAAGTCGCGCAGCACGAGATGGGTGCTCCATCCATCGAACAGGATGTGGTGCCACGTCAGAATGACGTCGTGCTCGGCCGCCTCGATCTGCAGCACGCGGACCCGCAGCATTGGGCCGCGCGCCAGGTCGAAACCGCGCGACCGCTCGGCCGCACGCACCGCGGCCGCGCGTGCTTCACGCTCCCCTGCCGGCGAATCCAGCAGCGACTCGAACGCGTAGTCGGCGCGCCGCTCTTTCAACACCATCTGCAACGGCTCGCGGCTCTTCTCGTGGGTGAAGACCGATCGCAAGGCGTCGTGGCGGTCGTGCAGCGCGTCCCAGGCCGACTGATAGCGGACCACATCAAAGGCGCCACTCACGCGCCACACCACCTGCTCGGTGTACGCGGGGCTGCCGGGCGCCTGTCGCGCGTGGAACAACATCCCCTGCTGCATCGGCGTCAGGGGATACAGGTCTTTCAAGTCTTCCCGTCTAATCGTCATCGAAAAGTTCGTCCAGTTCGTCGAGGGTCATGCCCTTGTGCGTCAGGTCGGCCGGGGTCAGCTCCGGCACTTCAAGGTTGATGCAGTGCGCGACCACGCGTCGCAATTCGTCGTCGAGCGCCGTTCGCAGTTCGCGTACCCGCGTCCGGTCGAGATGAGCGGCCGAAAAGGTCAGCGACAGGCGCAGCCGGTCTGCGATCACGATGGCGGCAATCTCGAGCACGAACGGGCGCGGGCCCGCCGGACTCACTGATGGCGCAATCGCATCGCTGCACAGGGAGAACCCGCCGCTGCCGGCGTTGGTCCGGAACTCGCCCAGGTAGTTGAACGAGATGCGCGGCTGCGCAGTGAGCGGCGCCGCGTCGGGTGCGCTCGACAGGTAGCGCAGGATGCCGTAGCCGGCGCCACCGTTGGGCACCTGGCGGAGGTCTTCCTTCAGTTGGCGGATGCGGCGGCCAACCGGCTGATCCTCGAGATCGAGCAGGAACGGATAGAGCGCGGTAAACCAGCCGGCGGTGCGGCTGGTGTCGACATTCGGTGCGGTGTCGCGTCCGTGTCCTTCGAGTGCGACCAGCACCCGGCGCTCGCCGGTCCAGCGCCCGAGCGCGCGGGCGGCCGCCGTTAACAGCAGTTCGCCGGCGTTGGTCTGATATGCGGCCGGCGCCCGACGCAACAGGTCGGCCGTTTGCGAGGGCGGCCACTCGATCAACTCTTCCGCGGCATCCGCGTAACGTCCCGGCTCGCCCATCCCCGTCGCAGACCCAAGGTTGGCTCCGCCTTCCGACTCGATCCGCCGCCAGTAGGGCAGCTCCGTCAGCACCCGCGGATCGGTCGCGAGTTCATGGAGCGCGGCCGACCAGACGGCGAAAGAATCAGTGGGCTCGGCCATCGGCGTGCCACCGAGTACGGCTGCCAGATCCTCCAGCAGGATCTGCCACGTCACGCCGTCAACGATCAGATGGTGGGCCACCAGTAACAGGCGGTCCGCATCCGGCAACTGATAGAGGGCCGCGCGGAACAGCGGGCCGTCGCTGAAGCTGAAGCCCGTCTGCTCGCGCGCCGACAGTTGTTTCATGTAGCCCCGTGGCTCGCGATCGCGACGGAGATCGGCGACGGTGAATGGCACCGTCTCGCCGGCTGAGGCGAACCGCGCTCGCCAGCCATTCGCCGACGGCTCGAACCGCTGGCGAAGCCCGGCGTGCGTGTCGTACAACTTCTGCAGCGCCTGGCGCAGCTGCTCGATATCGGCCTGACGATCGAACTGCAGCAGCACCGCGTGGTTGTAATGCGCGGCATCGACAGAATGCTCGTCGAAGAAGCGTCGCTGGATCGGCGTCAGCGCAAATGGTCCGTCGACGACGATGGCAGTCGTCGCGCGACGTTGCTGGAGCTGCGGTGCCAGCTCGGCGACAGTCGGGTAGCGGAACAGGTCCTTCAGATCGACGGTGAGGCCTCGCGCCCGCAACCGCGCCAGGATCTGAATGGACTTGATCGAGTCGCCGCCCAGGCTGATGAAACGGTCGTGGCGGCCGACACGATCGACGCCGATGACCTCAGCCCAGATGCTCGCCAGCAGTTGCTCGTGGTCGCCAACCGGCGCCTCGAACGCAGATGCCATGACCGCCGCCTGCCGCGTGCGAAGCGCGCGCATCGCGGCCACGTCGAGCTTGCCATGCGCTGTCAGCGGCAGCGCTTCGCACACGACGATGCTGCTGGGCACGAGGTAGTCGGGGACGCGCGCCTCAAGGGCGGCGCGCACCGCATCGGCCTCGACGGGGCCGGTCACCAGGGCGCTCAATTCGTTGCCGGCGGCACCTTGCTCGACGATCACCGCCGCCTGCGCGACTCCGTCGATCGCGCGAAGCGCGCGCTCGACCTCTGCCGGCTCAATCCGATGCCCGCGGATCTTCACCTGGTGGTCGTTGCGGCCGACGAAGTTCAGGGCGCCCGATTCGTCCCGGAACGCCAGGTCGCCGCTGCGATACAAGCGGCCCGATCCGCTAAACGCATCCGGAATGAAGCGGGTGCTCGTGAGCTCGGGCCGCTCCAGGTAGCCGAGGCAGACACCGCTGCCACCCACCAGCATCTCGCCGGCGGCGCCGAGCGGTTGCGGATTCATGTGGCGATCGCACACGTAAACGGTGGTCTCGGGCAGCGGCCGCCCCACCGGGCTGCGTCCCACCTTCGCCAAGGCTACGGTGGGCAGGTCCGCCGGTGCCATGATCTGCTCGCGCGTCAGCCGGCAGTAGGTCACGTGCACCGTGGTTTCGGTGATGCCGTACATGTTCACCAGCGCCACAGTCTCCGCCGGGTAGTGGCGAACCCACGCCTGCAGTCTGGACGTATCGAGCCGGTCACCACCAAAGATGACGTAACGCAGATGATTCCCCAGCGTGTGTTCGGGCGATGCCTCTTCGACCGCCATCAGGTTGTAGAACGCCAGCGGCGTCTGGTTGAGCACGGTCACGCGATGGCGGGACAGCAGGTCACGAAACAGCGTCACATCCTGAACGACGTCTCGCGGCGGCATCACTAACCGGCCACCGTGCAGCAGCGCGCCGTACATCTCCCAAACCGAGAAGTCAAAACTCAGCGCGTGCGCCATCACCCAGACATCGGACGGACCGAAGGTGAAATCGAAGTGGTCGTTCACGACCAGCCGCACGACGTTGCGATGGGTGACCAGGCATCCCTTGGGCAAGCCGGTCGAACCTGACGTATAGATTACGTACGCCACTTCATCTGGAGCCGATGACCGCCGCACCGGCCGCGAATCGGCGGCGGGCAACGACGCCATGGCCACCAGCGGGCAGGCCGCGGCCGCGAGCACCGCCGCATCGTCAGTCGACGCCAGCACTGCCTTCACACCCGAATCGCTAAGGATGAACTGCACGCGCTCCTGCGGATAGCGCGGATCGATCGGCACGTAGGCGCAGCCAGCCTTCAACACGCCAATCACGGCGACGACCGCTTCGACCGAGGGCCGCAGGTAGACACCAACGCGGCTGCCCGGAGGAACCTGGAGGTCGTGCTGCAGAGTCGCGGCGACCGCATGGGCGCGGGCGTCGAGTTCGCCGTAGGTGAGCCAACGCTCGGACTGGTGCGGCGCCAACACGGCCGGCGCGCCGGGTTGACGCAATGCGCAAGCCTCGAAGAGATCGACAATCGTCGCCGCCGACGGATAGGCCGCGGCGGTTCGGTTAGGCTGGGCGACCACGGCGTCGAACTGATCCGGCGGCAAGATGTTGAACGCGCACGGGCTCTGGTCCGGATGCGTCACGGCGGTCTCGATGGCGTGGCGCAGTTGCGCGCCAATGCGCGTGATCAGCGCGTCCGCGTGCATCGAGCGGTCCCAGGAGAGCCGGAACCGCAACGCGTCGGTGCCTGGTAGCACGACGAGGTCGAAGCCGTAGTTGGTGCGGTCGTAGCTGGTCGCCGAGGTGATATCGAATCCGAGCTCGCGGCGGCCGAAGGCGCGCAAGCCGTCCTCGATCGGATAGTTCTCGAGCGCCACGACGTGGTTGACGAGCGGTGCGGTCGCGCCACTGGCGCGCTGCGCATCGACAAGCGGCGTGTGCTGGTGTGCACTGAGATCAGCGGCCTCGATCAACAACCGCTTCACCAGCGCTCGGAAGGGTTCGTCTTCGCGCAGGCGGACCCGAACCGGGATGGTGTTGATGAGCAGTCCCACCATCCGCTCCACGCCGGGCAGGCTGGGCGGACGGCCCGACACCACATACCCAAACACCACATCGTCTGAGTAGGCATAGCGCGAGAGGATCACGCCCCAGACGGCCTGGACGAAAGCGCTGAGCGTGACGCCTTCGGCGCGACAGAAGGCGGCGATGCTTGCGGAGGTCTGGGGCGACAGCTCGACGAGATGACGACCGAGTTCGGCCGGTCCCGGATCCACGGTCCGCGGCAGTTCCGCCGTGGTCTCGTAGCCGCTGAGGTATTCGCGCCAGAACGATAAATCGGCGGCAGGTGGCAGCGAGCGAACGAAGTCGCCAAACGCCGGCGCGGGCGCGAGTGCCGGTGCTCGCTCTGTCCGCATGGCGGCATAGGTCTCGAGAAACTCGAACTGCACGAGCCCGGCCGACCAGCCGTCGAGAATGATGTGGTGATGGCTCCAGATCAGGTCCCATTGGTCGGCGGCCCAACGGATGAGCAGAACCCGCACCAACGGATCGGCATCCAGCGCAAAGCCGCGGCGGCGATCGGCCGCCTTCTCCTGATCGAGGCGGACGTCGCGAGCAGAGGCCGGCGTGGCCGACAGGTCCTTGATGCTCAGTTCGACGTCGCGCTGGCGCAGCACCTGCTGCCGCGGCCGGCCGGCCGCGTCGGCCGTGAACATGGTGCGAAGCGCGTCGTGACGAGCGAACAGATGGTTCCAGGCATCGCGGACGAGGTCGGGACGCAACTCGCCCTCGACGTGGAATGACCACTGCTCGAAGTAGGCATCAGAGCCGGGCTCCGACACCGCATGGAAGTACATCCCGTCCTGGAGCGGCGTGAGCGCAAGGCTCTGCTCCACCGCGGACGCGCCATGAGCCAGGGTGTGACGGACGATGGCATCGAGCTCGGCTTGGACGTGAGCGAAGAAGCTCTCGACCGCGGCCGTTTCGTAACGCGCCTGGCTGTACGCGAGGGAGATCTCCATGCGGCCACCGACCACGGCCGCCGTGATCTCCAGCGGCCAGGGAAGCACCACGTCAGGGGTCACCGTCGGCGGCGGCGCCTCTGGCGCCCGCTCGAACCACTCTTCGCCGGCGGAATCGAACCGCCCGAGGTAGTTGAACGCCAGTGGCGGCAGCGCCGCCAGGCGGTGGTGGTCGGCGTCGCCGAGATACCTCAGCACGGTGTAGCCGGCGCCCTTGCGCGGAATCGCGCGCAACGTCTCCTTCACCGATTCAATCGACGCGCCTACATCGCCATCGCGCGGCAGCCGGACCGTCACCGGGAAAATCGACGTGAACCAGCCGATCGTGCGCGTCGTGTCGATGTCGCCGTCGAGTGCCTCGCGGCCGTGACCTTCAACGGTGAGGCCGCAGCGGTCGTCACCGGTCCATCCACACCAGGCGCGGGCGACAGCGGCAATCAGGAGGTCGTTGATCTCGGTGGTGTAAGCGGCATGCGCATCCGTGAGCAGCGTGCGCGTGACGTCGGCCGACAGCACCGCTCGCAGTTCGCGGCGATCGGACTGGCGATCGCGGGCGACTGAAGGAGTCGCACCGGCATCGGCCAGCCAGTACGGGCGCTCCTGCACCAGGCTCGTGCCCGCGGCGTGACGCTGGTGCGCGACCCAGGAAGAATACGGCGCCGATCGGGCG
>JBBQSP010000137.1:0-8968 GCA_038213735.1 Vicinamibacterales bacterium
TCATGGCGCTCATCGGCGGCGCGATCGGGCTTGGCGTGGCGATCGGCGTCGGCCGGATGGCCGAGTCGTTGCTGTTCGAGATGACGGGATATGATCCTCTGGTGATCGGCGTCTCCACCGTCGCGCTCGCCGTGGTCGCCATGGGCGCGGGATTCATCCCGGCGCTGCGCGCCTCGAGGATCGATCCGATGAATGCTCTCCGATACGAGTAGGTTGAACCCTCGTAAATTAACCTTTGGGCTTTTCCGACGTCGTCACCGTGAACCGACGAAACCGGCTGTACTGCGCCCTCCCATCGATGCGGGCCTGGGTCCGTCGCAGTTCGTATAACTCCCGCATCTCGGCCGGCACCAGCAGGTCGAGGCCGGCGGCCGCCTGGTAGGTGACGTCGATCAACGCGCGGATCTCGGTGTCTTCGCTGATCAACTCGGTGCGCAGGAAGCGCCCGTTGGTGTGATCGAGCCACACCCGCCCGTGCGAAGGAATGTCCTTGCCGCCGGCGCCGCGCACCACGGTCTGCTTCAGCGTCTCCCGGTACTCGATCAGCCACACGTCGCTTTCGGCTGCCATGCCGGCAAACCGCTTGGCGTTGGCCGCCTTGCCCTTCTTGAACTCGAACCGCGGCTGGTTGGCGCGGTCGAAGAACACGAGCGCCAGGATCGGCATGTTGATCGTGCGGATGATCGGCCCGATGTTGTAGCGCGAGCTCTCCGACTGGATCGCCTCGGCCTGCGAGGCGGCATCGGCCGGCGCGCCGACGAACAGCTTGTAGAGGCGTTCGTCGCGATCGCGGATCGGCTTGCGGTCCACCTCGAACACGTCCCGAAACTGCAGCCACGACCCCTCGGTGCCGCCCTTGACCAGCAGCAAGTCCGACCGCAACTCGCGGAACTGGCGGGTGGTGGGGCCGCCTCGGCGCTGCGTGCCCATCACGTTCTGGCGGTAGTGCTCTTCGGCGACGATTCCGGCCAGCCGGCTCTGGTAATCGGTGACGTACGCCGCGGCCCGGACGAGCACCGCGTCGAGCGATGGCTCGGCCGCCTGCCCGGCCGACAGCGACGCCACCGTCAACAGCGCCAGCACCAAGGCGCAGACCCGACCCATGCCGGAAGTCTATAATCGAATCAGCAATGGAAAAAATCATCGTCACCGCCAAGTTCCATGCGGGCCACCGCCAGCCGGGGTACCCCGGCAAGTGCCGGTTCGTCCACGGGCACACCTGGCATGGCAAAGTGGTGGTGAGGACGGAGGAGTTTCCCCGCAACGATCTCGACATGTCGATCGACTTCGGCGACATCAAGAACGTGATGCGCGCGCTCGATCACAAGATGCTGATCACCGGCCAGGACACGGCGTTTCTCGACGCCGGCGTGTTCGAGCCGGAAGGGGTCGTGGTGCTGAAGGGCAAGGGACCGAGCGTCGAGAACGTCGCGCACTACGTGTTCGACGGGGTGCTGGCGCTGATCCAGACGCAGTATCCCGGCCAGGGTGTCCGCTACACGATCGAGGTGACGATCCAGGAGACCGAGAACAACACCTTCATCGTCGAGAAGGCCGTGACGATCTAGAGGTCAGAACTTGACGCTGGCAACGAGTGAGGCGGACCGGCCGGGCGAGAGCACCGCGCGCACGTCCTGGCTGGCGTAGTACTCCTGGTTCAGCAGGTTGCGGGCCTGGAGGCGCAACTCGAGCGGCTTCGCCACACGGATGCCGGCCGCGGCGTCAAGCAGCGTGTAGCCCGGGACGACGCGCTCGGTCGGACCGGTGTGCTGGTCGTCTGAAAAGTAGGCGACCCGTACTTGCCCGAATGCGCCTTCGCCAAACTGCCGGCGAAGGACGGCGGAGATATTGGTCGGCGAGATGTCGTCGAGGTAGGCGTTATCGTCCAGCGCACGCCCTTCGGCTACCTGGGTCGCCAGTTCGAGTGAGACGCCGGCGCCGATCTCGGCCTGGCCTTCGACCTCGAACCCACGGATGCGGGCGCTGCCGCGATTGCGAAAGAAGAAGTCGTCGGGCGAGGTCGCGTAGCGTTCGATCAGGTCGTGGATGCGATAGTCGTTATAGTAGGTCGCGAGCCGGAACCTTGGCCTGACATAGCGCAGCGCGAGGTCACCCTGGATGCTGGTTTCCGGATCCAGTTCGGGGTTGCCCGTGATGTAGCCGCGCCCGGTCGGCCCGCGGTAGTAGCGGTCCGACAGCACCGGGTCGCGGAAGCCGCGGGCGAGCTGGCCGGTGAGACTGAACCCCCGGAAGCTGCCAAGGGTGGCCGACGCGAAGCCGGAGAAAGCGCCGTTGCCGGTGCTGTGATTGCCGAAGTAGCCGCCTTCGGTCCTGGTCGTTACATAGTCGCCGCGCACGCCGGCGCCCACCACGAGCACGCTGCTGAGCGCCGAGTCGATCGAGGCATACGCGCCCGTGTCGGTGCGCCGCGCTGATTCGATCGAGACGTTAGAGTCGGTGCTGACCACCTCGCCGGCCAGGTCGTAGGTGAGGAAGTCGTCGAGGGCATGCAGGCCGGCGCGGCCGTTGACGTCGAGACCGATCTCGAACCGCGACTTGCCGAACAGCCGCTCGCCGAAGCCCCGCACCTGGAAGTCGTTGGCGGTCACGTCGGCGCGCTCGATGGTGCGGCCGGTCGTGTCGGTGGCGAACCGGTCCTGATCGGTGACCTGGGCGTGGCGGCCGACGAAGGTGGTGACACCCAGCCGCTGGAACCCGGCAACCTCGCGCGCCTCGTAGCCGGCGGTGAAGCGATGCGAGTCCTCGGTCGGGTAGTAGAACCGGACGGTCTGCGAGTTATTGCGGGGCCGCTCGATGTCGCGGCCAAAATCGCTTTGCCAGCCCGCGCTGAACACTCCGCCGCCGGCTTGCTGCTCGGCGCGGACCATGAACCCGCGGTCGGAGAATCCCGAGTTGAAGACCTCGCCCTGGGGGCTGTTCCAATCATCGGCCTCGCGCACGTGCGCCGCCATCAGCACGCCGCCGCCGGTGAAGCCCTTCGACACTTCGACCGAGCCACGTCGTTCAGGCACCCCGGTGCCGGCCGTGCCGGTAAACTGCGCTGCCCACGGCGAGCCGGGCGGCACGCGGCGCGTACGCACCGAGATCACGCCGCCAAACGCGTCGGAGCCGTAGGCGACCGAACCGGGTCCCCGCGCGACGTCCACGCCCTCGACCAGCGACGGATCCAGGAACGTCGCGCTGGCTCCGGCCCGGCGCTCGGAGCTGACCCGGGCGCCGTCAATCAGGATCAGCGTGCGGCCGCGGGCCAGTCCGCGAATGGCGGGCACCGCGGCCTGGCCTTCGGAGACCTGGTTGACGCCGGCGACGTTCTCGATCGCCTGCATCAGGTTGGCCGGCTGGCGCACCGACACGTCGCGGCCGCTCACGCTCGTCGTTGCCGCGGCCGGCGTGGCCTCAATGCTGGGCGCCGAACCGGTTACCGTGACCGACTCGCTCAGCAACGGCGCAATCGTGATCAGCAACTCCTGCCCGGGTACTACCGTCTCGATCATCACGGGTCGCGAGTACGACCCCGCCTGGTCGATGACCAGCACCTCGAAGGGGGTCGGCGGATCCGGTTGCCACTCGAAACGGCCATCGGCATCGGTAATCGCTTCGCCGGGGCGGCCCAGCACCGAGACCGTGGCATTGGCCACCGGACGGCCCTGTTGATCCATTACCCGCCCCTTCAGCGCGAACGCGGTTGACGGGAAGGCCAGGAGGGCAAGGAGCAGGACGACGCGGGCAGGCATGACTTTCAACAACACAAACGGAGGGCCAATTATATCGGCGCGGATGTAACAAGGTACAATTCCTTGCGGCATGTCCAATCGGCGAGCGGTCTTCGCCCTCTTCTTCTTTTCCGGAATCGCGGGCCTCGTTTACCAGGTGCTCTGGTTGCGCCGGTTATCGCTGGTGTTTGGCGTGACCGTCTATGCGGCCAGCACGGTGCTGGCGGCGTTCATGGCCGGGCTGGCGATCGGCAGCCTCCTGGCGGGGCACGTCCTGCGCCGGCGGATCCCGCCGCTGCTGGCCTTTGGCGCCGCCGAGATTCTGATCGGCCTCACGGGTCTCGCCTCGCCGTACTTCTTGAGCGCGGCGTCGGTTCTGTACGGCGCGCTCCAGGCGGCGGCCCCGGAATCGTTGGGGCTGTTGACGGTCGCTCGTTTGGCCTCCTCGTTGGCGATCCTCGTGGTGCCCACGGCGCTGATGGGGATGACGCTGCCGTTGTTGAGCGCCTCGGTGGCGGCGACGAACGCGCCGATCGCCTCGCGCATCAGCCTGCTCTACGCGGTCAACACCACCGGCGCCATGGTCGGCACGGTGCTGACCGGCTTCTTGTTGATACCGGCCATCGGCGTCCAGCGCGCCTTCATGACCGCCGCGGCGGTGAACATCGCGGTCGGCGTGCTCGCCCTATGGGCGGGCCGCAGCCACGGTCCCGCGGCGCACATCGAGACGTCCGGCACGACCCTGCCGCCGGCGCTCTCGCGCCTGCCGCTGCTGCTGGCCGCCGTGGTTGCCATCTCCGGCTTTGCATCACTTGGCCTCGAGATTCTCTGGTTCAGGCTGATGCTGCAGTTCGTGGTGGCCACCACCGAAGCCTTTACCGCCATGCTGGCGACGGTGTTGTTCGGGATCGCCCTGGGGGGCTTCCTGGCGGCGCGCATTCTGCGGACCGGCGCGCGGGCCACGATGTGGCTGGCCGTCGTGCAGGCGGCCACCGGACTCGCCACCGTCGCGTCGATGAGCTTCTTGCTCTGGACCATCGCCGCGGGCTGGAAGACGACTGGCCTGTGGACGGCGGTGCTGATCGCGATCCTGCCGGCGGCGATCGCCATGGGCGTCGGCTTTCCCCTGGCCCTCGGCCTGGCCACAGGTGAAGCGGCCGGCGGCCATGACCGCGCCGAGCTCGGGCGGCGTGTCGGTGTGATGTATGCGCTGAACGTCGCCGGTGCAATTGCCGGCTCCCTGGCGGCGGGGTTCCTGTTATTGCCGTGGCTCGGCGCCCAGAAGGCGCTCATCGCCATGGCCGCGTTGTACGTCGCCAGCGGGTTGATGGTGGCCGCCCGCGGTGGCCGAGGGGCCCTGCTGGCGGTGGCCCTGATCGTGATTGCGTTCGTACCGGTGGCCAGGGGGATGGCCGATCCGTTCACGGTGGCGATCGATCGTCGCTACGGCAACACGATGAGTGAGTTGTGGCGCGACGAGGGCGCGCAGACCGCCGTCAGCGTGCGCGCGAACCTGTTCCAGCGCGTGCTGTACCTGGACGGCCTGCACCAGGCCAACGACCAGCCGCCGATGGTGGAACTGCATCGCGCCCTCGGGCACCTGCCCATGGTGCTGCACAACTCGCCCCGCGACGTGCTGGTGGTGGGCATGGGCGGCGGCGCCACGCCGGGTGCGGTCAGCCAGTATCCGGGCGCCGAAGTGCTGGTCGTCGAGTTGTCGGAAAGCGTGCGGCGCGCGGCGCCGTTCTTCGCGCACGTCAACTACAACCTGCTCGAGCGGCCCAACGTCACGATTCGCATCGATGACGGCCGCAACTTCCTGTCGCTGACCGACCGCCGCTTCGACGTAATCACCGCGGACATCATCCAGCCCGGGCACGCCGGCGCCGGCCACGTGTACTCACGCGAGTACTTCGAGCTGGTCCGCCGCGCGCTCAAGGATGACGGCCTCGTGCTCCAGTGGATCGGTCATCGCCCGTCGATCGAGTACGGCTTGATCATGCGGACGTTCCTGTCGGTGTTTCCCGACGCCACGCTGTGGTACGACGGCAACTTCATGATCGGCTCGCGCACGCCGCTGACGATTGCGCCGGACCGGTTCGAGCGTTTGCGGTCCACGGCCGAGACGCGCACCGCGCTCGACGCCGTCGGGCTCACCAACTTTGCCGCGCTACGCAGCTGGTACACCGCGAGCGCCGTGGAGATGCAGGCCTTGATCGGTCCGGGTCCCGTGCTCACCGACGACCGTCCGCTCGTTGAGTATCAGCACTGGCTGCCGCCGGCCGGCGAGCAGCCGCCGCTGGACCTGTCGTCGCTCAAGGGGGATGTCAACCGCATCATCAGTGGTGGCGGCCGGTGATCGACACCGTCTTTCTCGAAGCGGGCGGCGTGCTGTGCCACCCGTCGTGGACCCGCGTGGCCGCGGCCCTGGTGGGCCATGGCGCGCCGGTGACCGCTGCGGCGCTGGCCGCCGCCGAACAGCGCGCCACCCACGAGCTTGACCGGGCCGCGGTGATTGGCGCCACCGACGATCGCTCCCGCGGCTGGCTCTACTTCAACCTGGTGCTGCAGCATGCCGGCGTGCCACAGAGCGCCGCCACCGACGCCGCCCTCGCCGACCTGCGCGAGTACCACAAGGCCGAGAACCTCTGGGAGCACGTCGAACCCGACGTCGAGCCGGCGTTGGCGGCGCTGCGCGAGCGCGGCCTGCGGCTGGTGGTGGTCTCGAACGCGAACGGTCGCCTGCGTCACCTGTTCGACCGCCTGCGGCTCACGCGCTGGTTCGACCACCTCCTTGACTCACATGAATGGGGCGTCGAGAAGCCGGACCCGCGGCTGTTTCACCTGGCGCTCCAGCAGGCGCGCGCCGAACCCGAACGCACCGTGCACGTTGGCGATCTCTATCACGTCGACGTGATGGGCGCGCGCCGTGCCGGCCTGCGAGACGCGGTGTTGTTCGACATGGCCGGCCTTTACGGCGACGTCGACTGCCCGCGGGTCAGTTCTTTTGCCGGCCTGGTCGAGTGGCTCGACAAGACCAGGGGAAACCAGACCCTGAACCGCGTGCCCTGACCCTCGGCCGACGTCACCCGCAGCGCCGCATGGTGGCTGCCGACTATGCCCCGCACCGCGGCCATGCCAAGGCCGCGCCCCTGGTCCTTGGTCGAGAAGAACGGATCGAAGATCCGCGCCAGCGTGTGCTCGCTCATGCCCACGCCGTTGTCGACCACGTCGATGAACACGTAGCCGCCGGGCTCGACATCGCTGCCGAACGTCATGTGCTTCAGGTTTTCGCGACCCAGCCGTTCTTCGCCGGTTGCCACCGTCACCACGCCATGTTCTTCGACCGCTTCGGTCGCGTTGATGATCAGGTTCATCACCACCTGGCGCAGCTGCGTCGGGTCGGTCTCGACCAGCGGCAGTGGTCCCGGGCTCTGGTAGGTCAGGGTGCAGTGCCGGGCCACCGACGCCTCGAGCAGGTCAACCATCTCGCGCACCAGCGCGTCGAGGTCCACCCGCTTGGCAACGACGCGGCCGCCGCCGGCATAGGCCAGCATCTTCGACACCAGGTCGGCGGCGCGTTGCGCGCCGATCACGATCGACTCGGACGCGCGCCGCTGGCCCGACTCGGCCGGCGCCTGCATCGCCAGCAGCTCGGCGTTGCCGAGAATGCCGGTCAGCAGGTTATTGAAGTCATGGGCCAGGCCGCCGGCCAGCACCATCAGGCTCTCGGCCTTCTGCTGCTCCTGGACCCGCCGATCAAAGGCGTACCGCTCGGCTTCGCTTCGGCGGCGGCCCGAGATGTCGTGCATCGTCACCAGCCAGCCGGCGAACCGGCGCTTGGCGTCGCGCACGGCCGTGACCTTGACCTCGAAGAACCGCGGGCCGGGCGCCACCCTGACGATGGCCGGCCGCCCGTCGCCGAGCGGACCGTCGTTGGCCACCGCGGCCGTCCACCATGCGACCACTTCGTTGACCGGCAGGCCCAGGCTCGCCGCCGTGCAGCCGGTGAACTTCTCGGCCGCGGCGTTGAGGTCGACGAGGCGGCGCTGGGCGTCGAGCACCAGCACGCCGTCCTCCATGCTGTCGAGCACCATGTCGCGGGCCACCGGCACCACGCCAAACAGGCGATAGCGATAGAGCGCCCAGGTGAAACAGACCCCGGACACCGCGAAGCCGATCGGCGTCAGATCGGTCCCAGTGGCCGACAGCGCGCTCGACAGGTAAAGGACGTTGCCGAACCACGGCACGATCGCGCCGATAATGATCAAGACGGTCTGGCGATGATAGGGCGGCGGGAAGCGGCGCAACCCGCGCACCAGGATCCACGTGCCGATCGCCATCATCACGTAGCTGTAGCCGGCATTCACCCAGTACCACGTGCCGCCCGTGTAAATGAGCCGCGGCCCCGACGCCGACGCGACCTCGGTGATCGCCGTCCAATACGCGTAATGCAGGTCGTTGGTGGCCACCAGCGCCAGCGTGATCACGGGCACGATCCAGATCGCCGCGCGGAGCAGGCGATTCTCCGGCCACGCGTCGCTGTACGCGCCGATGAAGAGCAGCCACAGCACGCCAATCGGCGCCACGCCGAGGTACTGCACCTTGGCGATGGTCACGCGGGTGCCGGTGTCGCCCACGAGCGTGTGCAGCGCGCTGGTGAAGCTCCAGATTGCCACCGCGATCATCAGCCAGCTGAACGCGGCGCCGCCGGGCACGCCGCGCCGCGTGCGCGAGATGACAACCGCCCAAATCGAGAGGCCGGTTGACGCGAAGAGCGTGGCGGCGTGAAGCGTAGTTGGCCAATACACTGGAGGAGTAATTATTAACGATGCCACGCATCCAGCCCAACCGTTTGTGCAGACTCCCCCAGGCAGGGCTGGCGGCCTGGGGATTTCTGGTAGACTCAAAGGGCTGTAGGGGAGGACCGCCCAGAGGCGGTCTTTCGTGTTTCAGGGCCAATTGGGGTCACTGCCAGCGGCCGGCAGCCTGCAAAGGCTGTGGCGAAGCGTTCTCGCGTAGCGAGACGAGGAGAAGACGATGGGTCGGAAGTTGTACGTGGGGAACCTTCCCTACACCGCGGCGGAGCAGGATCTTCAGGAGTTGTTCGAAAAAGTCGGCCCCGTGGAATCGGTCACGGTGATGCGCGACATGGCCACTGGACGCGCCCGCGGTTTCGGGTTCGTCGAGATGGGCACCGATGAAGGCGCCCAGAAGGCCATCACCGAGCTGCA
>JBBQSP010000138.1:0-8927 GCA_038213735.1 Vicinamibacterales bacterium
CGAACTCCGCCGGCACCCTCGGAAGGGAAAGACAGGACATACGAACGATGACCGACCCCGCCACTTCCTCACCCACGCCAGACGACGTTCCGCCCGTCATTTCAGGCGATGAGTTCCGCGATCAGTTCGGCGAAGACCTCACCGACACGCTCGACCTGGGGACCTGGCAGCAAGGAGCCGATCTCGCCGGTCTGAACCGCCGGTTGCAGGCTGAGGTCACCGACGCCGTGGCGCAAGAGCGGGAAGCCGTCGCGTTCATCCGCCGCGAGGTGTTCCCTCGGCTCGCGAAGCAGCAGGACGCGCCAGCCGCAGCCGGGGTCTACCAGGCGACCCCGGAACTGATCGAGCGCGCCTTGCGGAATTCGCTGTTCAACGGTTGCGTTGAGGCGTGCGACGGCACGGTCTCCGAGCACGACACGCTGGTGCTGACGGTGACGCAGCTGGGCGTCTGCCTCGTGTCTTACCAGGGCGAGCAGCTGACCTTGAGCCAGCGCCTGTTCCGTCGCGATCTGCGGATCGGCGTCGGCCGTGACCCGAAGGAGCGGGTCCGCGAGCTGCTGGAACGCCGCCTTGGGCGCTCCGCCATCGGCGTGCCCGACCCCCACGACACGCTGTCCGAGCTGGCACGCCGCGGGATCATGGGCTACGCCGAGCGGGCGGTGCTGTTGGAGCAGTCCTCTGCGCCGTGGCGCCTCGGACACGGTTCCGTCGCGCCGTATGAGCTGCTCACCGGCGCAGGCGTCATGTCGGGCGGTGCCATGCCACTGCTCGACGCCGCAGCCAAGATGCTCCGCGCCCTGGTGCTCGACCACCAGCAGTTCATCTTCGTGCCCTCGGCGATCGCTGACCGCTGGCTCATGACCGTCGGCGATGCCCTTCGACCACTGGAGTACGCCATCGTCGAGAGCGCCGAACGACGCATGGCCGCGGTAGTCGACAGTGGCCACTACGGGCGGGGATCTGACGAGATCGCGACCAAGCTCGTCAAGGACATCGGCCCAAATATCGTCGTCGGCGTGTTTCGCGCCGGGCGCGGAGCGCCAGCTCAGGCCTTCTTCGCGCACCCCGACCACGCGCACGAGGCCGCCGTCATTGCCATGGCCGACTCCGTCCTCCAAGAGCACCGCGGCTTTCCGATGCTCATCAACATCGCCCATCACGTCGTGAACGCAACGATGGGCCACGACACCTTCAAACAGACCATCGGTGCGGCCTATGCCGACGCCGGCGCCGCCTTCCGCTTCTCGCCCGAGCGCGAATCCAGATAGGAGACCATCGTGCCCAACACCACTGACGAACAGAGCGATCAGGCTACTCCCGATCTCGGCCCCGCCGTGCCGGGCCCGGTCGTGCGGCCCATCCCACTCGACGAGCTGGCGGGTCTCGACGCAGGCGAGGAATGGACGCCCGACCCACGGGACATCGACGCCGTCGGTCGCACCATGTTCGATGCCCCGGGTAGCAAGGACAACTCACTGGTCGTGCTCCTGCCGCGGGAATCGCTGACCCGCGTGCCAGCACAGTCGCTGCTCCGTATCGAGAGTCGCCAGGATGACCGCACCTACCTCGGCATCGTCACCGCCGGACCTTTCGCCGAACCCGATGGACTGCGCGCCGACGCGCCCACCATCGTCACCACGGCCGTGCGCGGCGCCACCGCTTTCGTACCGCGCTATCACGGCCGGGTGCAGGTCGAGATCCTGGGCGAGCGCCGCTCTGGCGCACTGTCGCCCCCGCGCTACCGACCCCTTCCCAACAGCCCGGTCTTCCTCCTCGACTCGAAGGAGAGCAGCGACGTACTGGCGCTGGGCGGCAACCTCCGGCTTGGCGTCGTCGCCGCCGGCGACGACTCGCTCACCATCGACATCCCGGCGGACAAGAAGTCGGTCCTGCCTCGCCACACCGGTGTGCTGGGCACGACCGGCGGCGGCAAGTCGACAACCGTCTCTCGCATGATCGATCAGGCGCAGCGCCAGGGCTTCGCCGTGATCCTGCTCGACACCGAGGGTGAGTACACGGTCATGAACGAGCCTACCGAGGATCCCACCATGCTCAAGCTGCTGGCCGAGCGCGGCGAGGAGCCCCACGGCGTCGAGCAGACCACGCTGTACACCGTCGCCGGCAAGCGGACGTCGAACCCGAACCACCCCTCCAAGGCCGAGTTCGACCTGCGCTTTGAGCGATTCTCGCCGTACGTCGTCGAAGAGCTGCTCGGACTCACCGAGGCGCAGACGGAGCGGTTTAGCCACGCGTACGAGGCCGCCAAGGCGCTCTTGCGCGAGCTGGGCATCTTCCCGGCGAGCAACAACGACGCCGAGAAGCGCGCCGCCATGGAGCTCAATGACTTCGAGACCGGATACCCACGTATGAGGCTCGAGCACGTGCTGGACGTCGTGCGGGTCGTGGTCAATGACCTCCACGGCGAGGAGCCAGCCGATCACATCCTGTCGTCAGACTTTCGGAGCGGCCAAGGCAAGGCCGCGCTGATCGCGAAGGGCAAGCAGGTCTCGGGTCGCGTTGGCAACAAGGTGTCGTGGCGCGCGCTCTCGGGGCACCTGCACCGGTTGCGGCGCCTCCAGGTCTTCGACAGCGCGCAGCCGCTCAATTACGACGACCTGCTCAAGCCTGGCAGCGTCAGCATCTTCGACCTGTCCGATACCGACTCGCCGGCCGTCAACAACCTGGTCATCGCTGACGTGCTGCGCGGCGTGCAGGACCGTCAGGACGAGGCGTACCGCCGGCATGAGCAGGGCGGCACGTCGCCGACGCCGGTCCTCGTCATCATCGAGGAGGCGCACGAGTTCCTGTCCGACGAGCGGATCTCGAAGATGCCGTTCCTCTTCCAGCAGGTAGCTCGGATCGCGAAGCGCGGTCGCAAGCGTTGGCTCGGACTGGTGTTCGTCACCCAGCTGCCCCGCCATCTGCCCCCTCAGGTCCTCGGGCTGGTCAACAATTGGGTCCTGCACCGCATCTCCGACGCCGACACCATCACCCGGCTCCGCCGCTCGGTGGCCAATGTCGACGACTCGCTGTGGCAGCGCCTGCCTGGCTTGGCCCCCGGGCAGGCGATCGTGTCCTTCACATCGATGACGCGCCCGCTGCTGGCGGCGATCGACCCGACGCCCGCCAAGCTGCGCATGCTCGACTGAGGCGGCGGCCGGAAGGCGGCGGGCGCGCCGGCGCGGGGTGGGCCCAGCGCGCATGGAATCGCGGATCCGAGCTAGCCTCGGCCGGACGCCATGGCTCCGGTCGCGACACCCCTTGCCGGCAAGCGCCCCCAGGCGCCGCTGCCGGTACACCCGTTCCCGGCCCGCATGGCGCCGGAGCTGGCTCTGGAGCGGCTCCCGGAAGAGCGGGCCCATGTGCTCGACCAGATGATGGGCTCGGGGACCATCCCCGTCCTCGCGGGCGTCGAGGGCCACGTGGCGACCGGCTTCGACCTCGATCCGCTGGCCCTGCTGATCGCGCAGACCTGGGGACGGCCGCTCGATGGGGAGGGCTATCTCGCCGCTGCCGAAGCCGTTGCTGAGGAGGCCGACGCGGCCGGCGCAGCTGAGGTGGCAATCGAGGACGTCGAGACCCGCGCGTTCGTCGATAGGTGGTTCGACGTCGTTGCGCAAGGTCGGCTGGCTGCTCTGGCCGCGGCGATCGTACGCCAGCCGCCGGGCTTGCGAGCACCACTGTGGTGCGCGTTCAGCCGCCTGATCATCACCAAAGACCGCGGAGCGTCATTGGCGCGGGACGTCTCGCATAGTCGACCGCACAAGGTGCGCGAGACGACGGACTTCGACCCCGTCGCACGGTTCGTCGGCTCGGCTAAGGAGGTGGCACGGCGCCACGCGACGCTCGGCAAGGAACGTCCGACGGCCAAGGATCTCGATCTCGGCCAAGCCGACGCTCGCGCGCTTCCGCTCGAGGACGATTCCATCGACATGGTGATGACCTCGCCGCCGTACCTCGTGGCGATCGACTACCTCCGCGGGCACCGCATGAGCTTGGTCTGGATGGGCCATACGCTGCCCGATCTCCGTGAGCTTCGGGGCACGGTCATCGGTTCGGAACGCTCCAGAGCGTCTGCCGACGATGACTACGAGGAACTCATCGCCCGCATGCTTGGGCCCGACGCCTCGAAGCGTGCGTTCGGCGTCCTGCGCCGGTACGTGTTCGACCTGGCGTCGGTGATGAGCGAGACCGTCCGCGTCCTGCGATCTCGTGGAACGGCCACCTTTGTGGTCGCCGATGCCACGCTGTTCGGTACGCCCGTCGCCGTGTCGGAGATCGTCGATGACCTAGCCCGCGACGCCGGCTTGGAGTCAACCGAACGCGTCGAGCGCGAGCTGCCCGCCGATCGGCGGTACTTGCCCCCGCCCGTCGGCAAGGACACCGGCGGGCTCTCGCGCCGGATGCGCCACGAGGTCTTGCTCGGGTACGTCGCTGCCTGATCCTGTCGAACCCGCCTCCCGCCACCGGAAGAGAGAGGAAACGGTGGCTCACGAGGAGGTGAACAACATGGCAAGAAACCGCAAGACGTCGGCCAAGGCAGGCAAGGCAGCCTCGAAGGTGCTGCGCGACGGACGCACCAGCAAGGCGTCGAAGACGGCAGCAGCAAGCGCACTCTCGCAGCGCGCCCCCAAGCGCGGGAAGAAGTAGACGTGGTGCGGCAGAACCGGCATGCGTTTCGAGCCCCGGTTCTGCCGCCAAGCCCGGCACCGCTCCTCAGCTCTTGTCTCAGCGGTGTCCTCGAAGGCGGCCAGTGTTGGAGCGAGTTGCGCGGCGATGTACGCGTCGAGCGTCAGAATCGATCGGCCGACGTCACTCAGCGTCAACTGCAGGCGCCAACTCAACCTCTCCCGCCGCCGGCCGACTCGTACGGCTGTAGGTCTGGTTTGCCGGGCTCGCCAGTCGCTGAACGACTCGATATGGATGAGGTACGTGCCGGTCCAAGTCGAAGGCCGGGCTACGCACCATCCCGCTGTCGCCCGGCATGGCCGCACGACTGCGAGCGCTCGAGGGGCCGACCGACGCGTTGGCCTTCACAACCCTGACCGGCAGGCAGCTCAACCGCTCCAACCTCTGGCGCGACGTCCTGCGCCCAGCGGCGGTTCGCGCAGAGGTACCGTGGGTCGGCTTCCATACCTTCCGGCACACCTGCGCGTCGCTGCTGTTCGCCGCCGGCAAGAACGTCAATTAGGTCCAGGTGTGGCTCGGCCACGCAGACCCAGGCTTCACGGTCCGGACTTACATCCATCTCATGGACGAGGGCTCGGCGACGCCGGCTTCCTCGACGGGCTATAGAGACGCCAACCGCCGCACGGGCACCTCCTCGATCATCGCCCAGGGTTCGGTCCGTCGGATATGCCAAAGTTCTCAGGACCCCGACCACCGGTTGAGAACTTTGGCATATCCGTTGTTTCATCCTCAATCTCGCGCACCTCACGAGCTGGTGCTCAGCCTCGACGAGTTCCGCGCGGCGTTTCCAGGCGAAAGCCAGCACGTGGAGTTCAAGCGCGGGACATCCATCGAACAGCTGCAGAGCACGGCGGTCGCGTTCTCAAATGCCGAGGGCGGCGTCATCCTCATCGGCGTTCGCGACGACGGGTCCATCGCCGCGCGGGTTCTCGACGCGGGCACACAGGACGATATCCATCAAGCAATGCAGGCCGCACGCGATGTCGGGCGCTATTCGCTGCACGAGCTCCAGGTCGACGCAAAGCCGGTGTGTGTTGTGTCGATCGCCCGACGCCACGAGGGTTTCGCCCAGACGTCGGCGGGTGTCGTGCGGATGCGTCGCGGGACCCGCGACGATCCGCTCTTCGGGACCGAGCTCGTTCAGTTCGCAAACGAGCGCACCAGCGTGCGTTACGAGACCACAGCGCTTGACGTGCCGCTCACTGAAGCGTCGATCGAGTTACGTCGGGAGATCGGTCGCGCGATGGGTTGGGCGCGGACGACAAGCGACCGCCTGCACGAGGCCGAGCTCGCATCGGCCGGCCGACTGACGGTTGCCGGAGCCCTGTACCTGCTGGATGACCCCGCTCGCGTGCTGGGCAAGACCTTCGTCGAATTGCTGCGGTTCACCGACGACACGTCAATCGACTACGACCGCCGCCACGAGATCGGCGGTCCTATCCACCACGTTCTTACCAAGACCGCCGCCCGCATCAGCGACGATCTCGGCAGCGAGCTCGTCGTCCTCGGAACGCGCCGCTACGAGCTTGCCCGCCTACCTGAAGTCGTCATTCGCGAGGCGCTCGCCAATGCGTTGGCCCACCGAAGCTATGAGACGACGGGAACAACGGTGCGAGTCGAGCTGCGCCCCACACGCTTGGTCATCCGATCGCCTGGCGGGCTGCCGGAACCAGTCACCGTCGAGAACATCCGCGAAGCAAGCGCCGCGCGTAACCTGACGGTCATCCGAATCCTCCGCAGTCTCGGACTCGCCGAGGATGCCGGCCGTGGTGTCGACGTCATGCAGGACACCATGGCCGCCGAGTTGCTCGACCCGCCTCGCTTCTTCGACCACGGGCACGAGGTCGTCGTCGAGTTGCCCATCCGCAGCGCCGTGACCTCAAGCGAGCGCGCATGGATCCACGAACTCGAGCGACGGGGTGACCTGCGCGGCATCGACCGAATCGCGCTCGTCCACGCCGCCCGCGGCGAGATTCTCACCAACAAGCGCATCCGGCAGCTGCTAACCATCGACGCGCACGCGGCGCGCGACGTCCTGCAGCGCCTCAGAGACCAAGGCTTCCTCGAGCAGCGCGGCCAACGCGGCGGTGCGACGTACCACCTCAGTGGAGCGCTCAACCCGCCCGCCGGGCTGCGACTCAGCCCCGCCGAGCTCGCGGAGGTCGTCATCGGACTCGCCCAGATCGGGGCGATCGCCAACAGTGATGTCCGAGCCGCGACCGGCTTGGACCGCGCCGAAGCGCTTGCCCTTCTCGACCGCCTCGTCAACCAGGGAAAGCTCGTGCGCACCGGACAGCGCCGAGGGGCGAAATACCACGCCACCTGATCAACCCGCCTCATGCCCGCGCGGCGACCTGCAAAGCCACTGCCAACGATCGTTTGCAGCTCGTTGGCAGTAGGCGAGTCGATCGTCCATGCCTCTCGATGGGCAGGGGATTGGGCATTGATGCCCGATGGACGGTCGCATGAGGCCTGCGTTTCCCCGTCGGCACGTGGAATTCGCGGAAGGATGACTCGATTCGAACTCGTGGTGCGTTTTGTTCGAGATGACTGCGCAGCGACGTCTCGACGCCGGTCGCTGGTGACGTGAACCCCTAACACCCCTACGTAGGGGTCTGGCGCAGAATCGGGGTGAGGTGTAGGGGCGTGCCTCGATGTGGCGCGTCCGCCGCGGCGAGATCGTGGCGGCCATGCCCACCACCAGCGCCCTCACCACCCCCTCCACCGCCGCACTTCTCCAGCAGCTCCAGCTGCTGCAGCGCGAGCGAGCGCTCGCGACGCTCGGCGGCGTCGCCGCCAACGAGCTGTACATGACCGATCTGCGCGACGAGCTCGCGGCGACGCACGCCGCGTATGTCGGCGCAGCCGTCACAGAGATCGCCTCGCTGCGCGCGGAGATCGACGGCCCCCTCTTCGGCTGACAACTCAAACCCCGACAAGGAGGACATCGCATGCCCAACTCAAACCCGGATCCGCGGCGCTGGAAGGCGCTGTGGATCATCGCCGTCGCGCAGTTCCTGGTGATCATGGACACGTCGATCATCGGCGTCGCCCTGCCCGACATCCAGAAGGAGCTCGGCTTCAGCCAGGCGGACCTGTCGTGGGTCTTCAACGCGTACGTCGTCGCTTTCGGCGGCCTGCTGCTGCTCGGCGGCAAGCTCTCCGACGTCTACGGCCCGCGCAAGCTCTTCACGGCCGGTTTCGCTCTACTCGCCGCCGGCTCGCTCGTCGCGGGTCTGGCCGACACGGCCGGAATCGAGATCGCCGGTAGGGCCATCCAGGGCGCGGCCGCTGCGCTGATCGCACCCGCGGCTCTGACCCTGCTCATGGTGCTGTTCAGCCATGACCCCGGCGAACTGACGAAGGCCATAGGTCTCTATGGCGCCGCTGCTCCCGCGGGCGGGACCGCCGGCGTGTTCCTCGGCGGCGTGCTCACCGATGGTCTGGATTGGCGCTGGACGCTGCTGATCAACGTGCCGCTGGCGATCGCCGTCCTCGTCGCGACGCCGCGGCTACTCCCGGTTGGCCCGACGCGGCGCGGCCGGATCGACATCGCCGGCGCCGTCACCGCCACCGCCGGCCTCGCGGCCACCGTATTCGCGATCGTGCGTGCCAACGAGGCGGGCTGGGGCTCCTCGGAGACCCTGCTCACGCTCGCTGGCGGCCTGCTCGCCCTGGCCGCATTCGTCGCGATCCAGGCCAAGCGGCGCGACCCGCTGATGGCGCTCAGCGTGTTCCGGATCCCGAACCTGGCCTCGGCCAACGTCGTGATGGCGCTGCTCGGTGCGGCCTGGATCCCGATGTGGTTCACGGCGAACCTGTGGCTCCAGCAGGTGCTGGGCTCGGGCGCGTTCGAGGCCGGCGCGGCGCTGCTGCCGATGACCGTCCTGATCATGGTGATCATGGTCGGCGTCGTCGCGCGGCTGATCGCCCGCTACGGCGTGAAGGTCCCGATGGTCGCCGGTCTGGCGATCCTGACTGCCGGTATCGCGTTGTTCGCGACCGTTCCGGCCGACGGCGGTGGCTACGCCACGACGTTCTTGCCGGCGTCGCTGATTGCGGCGCTCGGCATGTCGCTGACGTTCATCCCCGCGATGATGACGGCTATCGGGGCGGCCCCGCCTGAGCAGGGCGGCCTCGCCTCGGGCATCGTCAACACGACGTACCAGGTCGGCTCGGCCCTCGGGCTGGCCGCCATTACGGCGCTCTCGCTCGCGTTCGGCGCCGGCCAGCTCGGA
>JBBQSP010000139.1:0-8660 GCA_038213735.1 Vicinamibacterales bacterium
CGTGAGCTGATTGACGAGCTGCGCCGCTTTGCTCGCGGGGAGGCGTACGACGAGCAACCGATGCCGGGAGTGGACTCGGAAGCGTTGGACTTCAGAGCGGCTTCCGAGTCGTTCGCACCAGTTCGCCGCCTTCGGCGGGCCGATTTGCACACGCTACGGTTGATGACCACCCATCAAGGCCGAAATGTGCCGACGGTTGGCGGCATGCTTCTCTTTGGCGAACGCCGCGAGCGGCACTTTCCGGACGGGTGGATCCAAGCCGGACGATTCCACGGCGTCGACAAGAGTCGAATCGTGGACGGCACGGAGATTCGCGCGCATTTGATCCGAGCCGTTGAAGAGGCCATCGCGTTTGTCGAGAAGCACGCCCTGCACGGAGCGGATATTGGCAATGTCCGACGTCGCGAGCGCTGGAGCATTCCGCCGATCGCGGTCCGCGAGGCGGTGGTAAACGCGGTGGTCCATGCGGACTACGCGCAGAGAGGCGCGCCCATTCGTCTCGCCATTTTCGACGACCGGCTCGAGGTGGAGAATCCTGGGCTCCTACCGTTCGGGCTCACGCTGGAAGATTTGCCGCGAGGGATTTCCAGATTGCGGAATCGCGTGATCGGCCGCACCTTTCACGCGCTGGGTCTGATCGAGCAATGGGGCAGCGGCATCCAGCGCATGACCGCTGCCTGCCGCGATGCAGGGCTTGCACCGCCGACGCTCGAGGAGATCGGCAACCGATTCAGGGTGACGCTGTGGCTCGATCAAGTCGGCGCCACGGCGCTCGACAAGACGGAGCAGGCCATCCTTGCGACCCTCAGCGACGGCACCGGGCGCATGACCAGCGAGGTCGCGAGGGTGATCGGCTTGACGCCGCGCGCCACGCGCACGCGCATGGTTCGACTGGTGGAGCGTGGGCTTGTTCGTGAGGTCGGCACCAGCCCTCAGGACCCCAAGCGACGGTACTATATCTCGAGCTGATATCTGAGCTCTGGCCTCTCGTCAACGTGGGCGGACACGGGATTCCTCCCGGCCTCGCCCGAGGTCCTCGAGAGGCCGGTGGAATTGGGTGGCGCCATGAGGCACGACGACCGGGACGAAGGACGACGCCGATGCGGCCTGTGCGCGAAGATCCTGCGCTCCTACGATTCAATCTCGGTGGCCGAGGTCGGTGAACGTTGCTACCGCTGTTTCAACGAGGAGTTGGCCGAGCGCCTCGGGGTCGACTTCGGTAACACGCCAATCGCGCCTATTGCGGTCACCGATGTCGATGGCGTGCGGCACCGGTTCGAGATTCGATCGATGCTGGTTGGCACCGGACACGCCATGTACGCGCGTGAAGTTAGGCATCGCGATGCGCGAGGCGGCTATCGGTTCGAGATCCTCGGCGATCTCGAGGCCGACGCCCATGACTTGTTCAAGCTCCTGCGCGAGCGAATCCGCCAGGGGCTCAGCGTTCGATACGTCCAGCAGACCGAGCACGGCTGGCAGCTCAAGCAGGCGCACCGACTCAGCGGCGTCATCGAGTGGGACCCCGAGACCGAAGGCGCGCTCCCGCTTCTCATCGTCGATGGCCGAACGTTCACCTGGGATCAGATCGGCCGCATGATGATGACGTTCGAGGGCTTCACGCTGAACGCGATCGTGGAGAACACCATCGAGGTCGTCGGCGGCCCGCTGGCCGATGGTCAACTCGGGAGCCAAGCCTCGGGTCAGCCGGCGCCCGCCGTGCCGGCGCCGGTGGTCAGGCCCGGTACCTCGAATCGACAGACTGCCAAACGGCGAAGGCCAACCCGCTCATGGCCTCCGAGTCCGCGTCGGCTCGACGCATTGATCGAGGAGGCAACGGTGGACGCCTACGGCGAATGCGAGCAGGCAACCGCCTTCCTGACCGCGCTCGAGGAGTTTCTGCCGCTTCCATTTGGTGCGACCGTCCTTGGCGAGGCCGTTGTCGTCGAGAAGATCGATCTCAGCGGCGCAGATGAACTGATCGCCATTTGTCGAGGCCGCGGGAAGCGTCAGAAGGTACGACTATTGGATCTTGAGCTGCCTGTCCCCCGACCGAAGGGCGCCGAGTGGGTCGCGGCGTACCACCGCTGGTCTCGACGGCGATAGGCGCGTCAGCGACCGAGATAGCACCACACGATCATGGCCGAACCGACCACGCGCAAGAAGTGGAGCGACGTAAAGGCACGGCTCGAGGCATTCGACCGCAAGGGCCTCGTGTCGCTGCTTGGAGACCTGTACGACGCGAGCGCGGCCAATCGCCGCTTCCTTCACTCGCGCCTGACTCCCCGCAGTCGTGACATCGAGGAGTACCGGCGCCTGGTCACCGACGCGATATACCCAGAGCCGTTTAGCAAGCGCCGGGTCAGCGTCCGCGATGCAGCCGCAGCCGTCGTCGAGTACCGGCGGTCAACGAGCGATGCATCCGGGACCGTCGACCTCATGCTGACGTTGGTCGAGGCGGGAACGGAGCAAGCCGCGGATCTGGGCTACGGCGACGAGGCCTACTTCGACGCGCTCCAGATCCGGCTTGATGCCGTGGCGAAGGAGTTCGACACGTTGCCCGCGGACGTACGCGCGAAGGTGAGAGCCCGTCTGGGTCGCATCCAAGTGCGTGCGCAGGACGTCGGCTGGGGCTTCAGCGATGCTGTTGACGAAATGCTGCACGCGCTCGACGCTCGCGCGGCCCAAGTCAGGCCCGGCAAGGTCGATCGACGTTAATCGCGACGTGAGGCGAGGCGGTTCGCCTCTAGCTCAGTAGGACTAAAATCGCGTCCGAAATCTGCCTACACATTTCGGACGGGCGAAATCTTACAAGGCTCGCTCGAGCCTGACTCTGCCATCGCTGTCCATGCCAGATATAGCATAATAGCCAAGAGATGTCTGCGCCGCTTGTGAAGCCAGTGGTCTGGCTCGGCGACTCGCTCCGGGAACTGAGGACGTTCCCGGCAGTCGTCCAGAACGAGTTGGGCTACGCGATCTACCTGGCGCAGCGGGGCGACAAGCACGTGTCGGCCAAGCCGCTCAAGGGCTTGGGAACCGGCGTCTTAGAGGTGGTGTCGGATCACCGCGGCGACACGTTCCGTTCGGTGTACACCGTCCGGTTCGGCGACCGTGTCTTCGTGTTGTACGCGTTTCAGAAAAAATCGAAGAGCGGCGTTGCAACGCCGAAGGCAGACATCGATCTGATCAAACAGCGCCTGAAGCAGGCGACCGAGATCAGCAGGAAGAAGGAGTAGACCCCATGGCGCGGAAGGACTACATCGTCGGGAGCGGCAACGTGTTCGAAGATCTCGGGCACCCGCGTCCGGCGGAAGCGCTCGCAAAGGCGGCGCTCGCGCGCAAGATCGCGACGTTGATTGAGAAGCGCGGGCTGACGCAGGCCGCCGCCGCTGAAGTGCTGAAGATCGATCAGCCGAAGGTGTCGGCCCTGGTCCGAGGTGGGCTCGCCGGGTTCTCGCTCGATCGGCTCGTGCGGTTCCTCGTCCTGCTCGGCAGCGACGTGGAGATCGTCGTGAAACCGCGCACCCGGGCAGCGGGCCGCGCGCGGGTCATGGTGGCGTGAGCCACCCAGCGGCCTTTACCAGCAACTGCCTGTCGTTCTCAGATGTGGGGGTCTGGTCACGCCGCCGTCAGCAGCCAGTTGCGAATTCCGTCGCTAACACCCAGCCACGCTCATCCTTGACGAGTCAGCCCTGCGCCGCTGTTATCTCAATCGGCCGTTGTCCCGAGATCCGTGCGAAGCGGGCAAAGTCGACAGCTAGCTTCCTGCCGATTGCTGATGATTAATGCCGTCGGTTTTCACCGCTTCAACAACGCTGGCCAATTGAGCACCACGCTGATTGACGCTCGAGCCGCTCGTTGATCCAGTGGCACTTCGATCAAGAAGCGCTGGCCGTCGGGAGTGGAATGCGGCGTAGTGCTCACGCCCGTACTCGGAGGAAAGGGCAGCCGCTGCGGGGCGCCACTCTCGAAGGCCGTACCGGTTGTGTGCACTGGCGCGGCAAAAACCTCCGTTCCAATTGGAGCCGTGTTGAAGACGATCTCTCGGTCGATGCGCCACTGTGGCCAATTGCCGTGGTCCTTAGAGATCTGCCACTTGCCCTCGCCGAATGACGGCTGGCCGGTCTGTCCTGACACGCGGAACGGCCGGACGTAGACATCACCCGCGCCACTCTCGAGGGATACGTAGGCAACCCAACGCATGTCGGGTGAAAAGACGCCAGCCCACTCATTGAAGGTCTCACCGAGCATCAGATGTGGCTTGCGGTCGCTGAGCGACAGTGCCCACAGGTCATATCCCGTGGTCGTAGCGTTCTCGGTGTGATAAAGCAGGAACCGACCGTCGCGCGACCAGCTGGTCGGAAAGTGCCGCAACCCCGGCTCCTTCAAGAGCACCTGCTCCTCGCCGAGTCCGGAGGCGGCTTTCTCGTAGATCGTGTCGCCCAGACGGCCGGCCGAGTAGGCAATACGGGCGCCGTCTGGAGACCACACAGCGGGCGAGTACACGTCCTTATTGAATGTAAAGCGCGTGCGCCGGCCGCTGGCCAGGTCCAGCATCCAGAGGTTGCCCGGCACGTTGTACGGAGCATCTTTCACAACTGCGCGCCTGCCATCCGGCGACAACACAACCCCCCTGTCCGTCCCTGGCGGTCCGAACGTGCCGAGGGTCTTCCCCTGCCGGTCAACCCACGCCAGCTGGAAGGTGCCAGGCGACGATGCGGTCCGATAGACGAAAACACCTTCGTCGGACACCGAAAACACTCCGGTGAAGTACCACGTGATCTCGACGTCCTGGGCCACCGGCACCGGCGCGTCGTGGAGCTCCATGCGCCGGGCGTCGAATGGTTGTGCCATCAGCGTGCCGGCGCGCGGAAAGAACAGGTGGCCATTCGCGAAGACCGCTGGCACACCTGTGGCCAAGATCCGCTGACGCGACTGGTTCCCGGCGTCGACGTCGAGAGAACCAACGTACATGCCCTCCACGTCCGGCGGCCCGGAGCGGAAGTACAGAAAGTGTTTGCCGTCGGGGAGAAACGTGGGCCACGTGTGAACGAACTCTCCCTTGGATAGGTCGACCTGAGTCACTGGCGTCGCCGCGCCCCCTGCCGCGGATACTCGCCACATCGGACCACCCGATCCGCCGCCCCAACTCCCCAGCACGATGTCGCCATGACGATTCCAGGTGCCTGATCCGGGCGCGGCGGTGGGAAGACTCGCCACCGTTTCCGGTGGACCGCCGGTTGTGTCAATTCTCCTGAGTGTGTCGTCGACGATGAAGCCTACGTACCGGCTGTCGGGGGACCAGAAAGGAGTCGAGGCACCCTCCGTACCTGGCAGGCGCCGCCAGTCGAGTTCACCGAGATCGCGCAACCATAACCCGCCTTGAGCGGCCGCCGCGAGCACCAGCTTGCGGCCGTCCGGGGATACCGACACGTCACCGAACACAGTCACAGTGTCCGGCACGGGCGCCTCGAATCGGCCAGGCGAGCCTGGCGCCATGGGCTGAAACACCCATGCACTGATCCCTAACGCGATTGCAGCCATCAACACGGCCAACCCTTGCCACACCCAAACCGATCGCGACGGAATCGACGGCTCGGGCTGCGCGGCGATCAACCTCAGTGCGTGCCTCACGTCGCGCGCCGACTGCCAGCGTTTCTCAGGATCCTTCTCGAGGCAGGTCCGCACCACTTCTGCGAGACCGCGCGGCGTTCGCGGCTGCATCTCGAACAGAGGTCGCGGCTCTTCTTTGAGGATCGACGCCACGAGGTTGGCTTGCGCCTTGCCCGTGAACGGTCGGGTGCCGGCGATCAACTCGTAAAGCACGACGCCGAAGGCGAAGATGTCGCTGCGCGCGTCAGCGTCATGGCCTTCGACCTGCTCCGGCGACATGTACGGCAGTGTGCCCAAGATGGAGCCCTCCGCCGTCAGAGAAACGGCGTGGGTTTCCACGAGGCTGGGGCTGTCGACAGCAGGAGCGTGCGTGATCTTCGCGAGTCCGAAATCGAGGATCTTCACGCCGCTTTTTGTGAGCAGGATGTTGGCGGGCTTCAAGTCGCGGTGGACGATGCCCTTTGCGTGCGCGGCATCGAGCGCGTCGAGGATCTGCTCGGCCAGTTCGAGCGCCTGAGCGAGCGGCACGGGTCCGTGCAGCCACTCGCCCTCGACATACTCCATGACGAGGTAGTCAGGGCCTACGTCGTAAAGCGAACAAACATGACGATGGTTCACCGCCGCGATGGCCCGAGCCTCACGTTCGAAGCGGTCGCTGAAAGGGCCGAGACTCGCCTTGATGGCGACCAGCCGATTGAGACGCGTGTCTCGCGCCTTCCACACCTCACCCATGCCGCCAGCGCCGAGGGCGGAAAGAATCTCGTACGGACCGAGCCGCGTTCCTGGCGCCAGAACCATGGAGAGTGCTCAGGATTATAGAACGACCGGTTGGTTTTGGCAGATGAGTCTTCGTTACGCCAAACGTCGTCGTGGTGCCACGACTTGTCTGACAACACGTTGGAACGTGGTCGGATCACGACGCGCGGCAGAGCCAGGGTCGAAAATTTTCCCAATCAAGCTGGATAGCCGGCTGGAGGAGGGAGTAGTTCGACTGAGTACCCGAGGTTTCGCAGTTCGCGGATCATCTTGCGCGCACGCACTTTCTTGGCCTCGACGCTGACGGCCGGCCCTCGTTCTTCATAGCGCACGCGCTCGTACAGGACCTTCCAGATCAATCGACACAACCGGTGGGTGATCGCGCCGATGGCCTGGGCATGTCCGAGGCGCGGCGATCCGACGGTAGACGACGGCGAAGATCGTCCCCGTGGCCTTCACCGCGGCATTGGCGGCCTGATTGAGGACGCGCCGCATCTGGCGATTGCCTTTGGGACAGCGGTGACTGCCGCAGCGATTTTCATCGCGTTTCGCGGGCCGCAGGCCCAGGTTAACCAGTTGCGAATTCCGTCCCAACACCCAGCCTATCGCCTCAGAACGACCGCTCAAACTTGAGACCGAGGACCCTGGTGGACGCCCAGCGTTGAAATGCTCTTCGCATGCGTGCATGCTCACCACATGTCAAAGATGGTCCAGATCCGGAACGTGCCGGATGCCCTGCACAGCACCTTCAAGCGCCGGGCAGCGGAGTCGGGACGCACGCTGTCCGACTACCTGCTGGCCGAGCTGGGACGGCTGGCCGCGCGACCCACGCGCGATGAAGATGCTGGCCAGGCTAAATAGTCGGAAGCACGTGACCTTGAAGACGCCGGCGGCGGTGGTCGTTCGGGAGGAGCGCGAGTCGGCGTGATCGTCGTCGATGCCTCGGCCCTCCTGGAATGGCTTCTGCAAACCCCGCTTGGCGCACGGGTGGAAGCTCGACTGCTACGAAACGAGGACGAGTTCCATGCACCCCACTTGGTCGACGTCGAGGTGATGCAGGCCCTCCACCGCCTCGTCGCCAGCTCGGAGTCCACCAAGGCCTGGAGCGAAACCGGATTCGCGGCCGCGTCCTGTGACGGTAATGGCTGTGCTAGCATCACGCGAGTCAAGCAGCGGAGCCCGAGGAGGCAGCACCATGTCGGCGATCGAGACGATCAAGGCGGCGTACGCGGCGTTCGGCCGGAACGATCCTTCTGTGCTGTTTGCGGCCATGGATCCAGCGATCAAGTGGAACGAAGCGGAGGGCAATCCTCTCGCGGACCGCAACCCCTACGTTGGACCGCAGGCAGTGGGCGAAGGTGTGTTCGCGCGGCTGTTGGCGGCGATCGACAACTTCACCGCTGTGCCCACCACGTTCATTGACGGCGGCGACCACGTCGTGGTGCTCGGTCGCTATGGTGGCACGATGAAAGACGGCGGCGCGACGCTCGATTCCCCGTTCTGTCACGTCTACAGGTTTCACGGCGACAAGGCCGTGACGTTCCAGCAGTACACCGACACCGCCCAGTGGAAGCGGCTGATGACCTAGTCGTGCGCCCCGGTGCGTGTCGCCTGTTCTTCGCTCGCTCGCATTGTTTTCGACGATCCGCTCAGCGCGTCACAGCCGATTGAAATAGAAATCCAGCATCGCTTTGAGCGGTGCGCCATTGCCGCGCAACCGGCTGCGGAGCGCCGCGCCCTCCCAGCAGTCAACGAGCAGGCTGGCCATCTGCCGCGTATCGGAATCGGCGGGAATGTCGCCGCGTTGCTTGGCCTGCTCCAGGCAGGTGGCAATCCGGCCGGCGATTTCGGAGAAGCATGCTTCGATCCTGCGCCGAAACCGTTCACTGACGCCCGAGAGTTCCTGCCCGAGTCCGCCCAGCAGGCAGCCCATGTAGCCTTCCTTGCGGTAGCTGCGTTGCGTCAACTCGAAGAAACGGCGGACACGCGCCAGAGGCAGACGGCTGCTGTCGTCGAGGCACGCGTCGAGACCGGCATGCACCTGCGTCATGTACTGGTCGATGATCCGGAGCGCGAAGTCTTCCTTGTCCTTGAAATGATGGTAGAACGAGCCCCTGGGAGTGGCCGTGGCCGCAAGCAGTGCCTGGATGCCGAGGTCGTTGTAGCCATGCTCCAGGAGCATGGCTAATCCGACATCGAGCAGACGCTGCTTGGTGGGATGCGTGATCTGAATTACTGCTGTCCGCATCACGACTCCCGGGGGCGCGGGCTTGGGGTCACTCGCGCAATTTCGG
>JBBQSP010000140.1:0-8497 GCA_038213735.1 Vicinamibacterales bacterium
CGCGCAGGGCGTCGCACATCTCCCCCACCGTCGCGTAGGCGCGAACGGCGTCGAGGATGCGCGGCATGAGGTTCTCGGTCGTCTGCGCGGCGGCGCGGAGTGCGTCGAGCGATCGAGCGACGGCGTCCTGATTCCGCGTCCGCCGCAGCTTCTCGAGCTTCGCAAGCTGCGTCTCGGACGCCGATTCGTCGATGTAGAGGATCTCGATCGGCGGCTCGTTCTCCTGCACGAACGCGTTGACGCCGACCATGATCTTTTCCTTGCGCTCGAACGCCTACTGAAAGCGGTACGAGCTCTCGGCGATTTCCTGCTGCGGAAAGCCACGCTCGATGGCGTCGACCATGCCGCCCATCTGGTCGATCCGGCGGAAGTAGTCGAGGGCGCCCTCTTCCATGTCCCGCGTCAGCTTCTCGACGAAGTAGGAGCCGCCGAGCGGATCGACCGCATGGGTGACGCCGCTTTCGTGCGCGATGATCTGCTGCGTCCGCAGCGCCAGCGTGGCGGCATGTTCGGTGGGCAGCGCCAGCGCTTCGTCGAGCGAATTGGTGTGGAGTGAGTTGGTGCCGCCGAGCACCGCCGACAGCGCCTGAATTGCCGTACGCACGACGTTGTTGTACGGCTGCTGTGCGGTCAGGGAGACGCCGGCGGTCTGGCTGTGGAAGCGCAACTTCCACGACCGCTCGTTTTTCGCGCCGAAGCGGTTGCGCATGGCCTCGGCCCAGATCTTCCGCGCCGCGCGGTACTTGGCGATTTCCTCGAAGAAGTCGCTGTGGGAGTTGAAGAAGAACGACATGCGGGGCACGAAGTCGTCCACGTCGAGGCCGGCATCGACGCCGTACTGGACATACTCCAGGCCGTCGCGCAGCGTGAAGGCGAGTTCCTGCAGCGAGGTCGAGCCCGCCTCGCGAATGTGGTACCCGCTCACCGAAATGGTGTTCCACTTCGGTACTTCCTTCGCGCAGAACGCGAAGATGTCGGTAATCAACCGCATCGACGGGCGCGGCGGGAAGATGTATTCCTTCTGGGCGATGAACTCTTTGAGGATGTCGTTCTGGATGGTCCCGGAAATGGTCTTCCAGTCGGCGCCCTGCTGTTCGGCGACCACCAGGTACATCGCGAAGATCATCGGCGCCGGCGAGTTGATGGTCATCGAGGTCGTGATGTCGCTGAGCGAGATGCCCTCGAACAGGCGCTCCATGTCGGCCAGCGACATGATGCTCACGCCGCACTTGCCGACCTCGCCGAGGCACAGTTCGTGATCGGGATCGCGCCCCATCAGCGTGGGCAGGTCGAACGCGACGCTCAAGCCGGTGCCGCCGGCAGCAATCAAGTCCTTGTAGCGCTGGTTGGTTTCTTCCGGCGTCCCGAACCCGGCAAACTGGCGCATCGTCCACAGCTTGCCGCGGTAGCCGCTGGGATGGATGCCGCGCACGTACGGGAACTCGCCCGGGTTGTTGACGTCGCGGTCGTAGTCGATGCTTTCGACGTCTTCGGCGGTATAGAGGCGCTCGATGGGCCGGCCGGAGATGGTCGTGAAGGGGCCCTTCCGCTCCGGCGACTTGCGCAGGGTCGGTTCGACCACCTCACGTTCCCAGCGCTGTTTCCGGGTGCCTGCCGGGTCGGCCACACTTTTCATATCGCCCTTAATTATAAGACTGACCGGAGGTGTCGGTCTCCGACCCGGTGTAATTCCGTGTCGCCCAACGATATCAAAAACTCATGCAACGGATAGCAAATTGACATCCGTCTCGCTTCAACGCTACTTTGGTTCGTTTGGACCGAGACGGAATGAGCCGTCATGCGTCCCCAAGCAGGGGCGCGGCATCGGTCCACATAACTGCTCTTCGAGGATGTGATGACGCAACAAGGTAACGTGTTTGGCGCGATGCTCCGGGAGTTCGAGGGCGCCGCACGGATTCTGAATCTAGAGCCCGGCCTGTGGCAGATGCTGACGCACGCCAAGCGGCAGATCATCGTCTCGTGTCCGGTGCAGATGGACCATGGCGAGATCCAGGTGTTCACCGGTTTTCGCGTGCAGTACAACGTGACACTCGGCCCGGCCAAGGGCGGTATTCGCTACCATCCCGGCGTCACGCTCGACGAAGTCACGGCGCTGGCGGCATGGATGACCTGGAAGTGCGCCGTGGCCCAGCTGCCGTTCGGCGGCGGCAAGGGCGGCGTGATCTGTGACCCCTCCAAGATGTCGCGCCGCGAGCTCGAAGCGCTGACGCGGCGCTACACCGCCGAGATCATCGATGCCATCGGCCCCGACAAGGACGTGCCGGCCCCCGACGTCAATACCAACGAACAGATCATGGCGTGGTTTTCGGATACCTACTCCATGCATGTCGGCCACACCTCGACCGCGGTCGTGACCGGCAAGCCGGTCGAGATGGGCGGCTCACTGGGCCGTCGTGAAGCGACCGGCCGCGGCGTGATGATCACGGCGCGCGAGTCGGCCCGGCACCTCGGTTTCGAGCTCGCGGGCTCGCGTGTCGCCGTGCAGGGCTTCGGCAACGTCGGCTCGATCGCGGCCGAGCTGCTCGCGCAGCAGGGCGCCAAGATCGTCGGCGTCACCGACTGGCAGGGCGGCGTCCAGAACCCGAAAGGCCTGGACATCGCGAAGCTCGTCGAGCACGTCAAGGAGCACAAGACCGTGAACGGCTTTGCCGGCGGCGATCCCCTCAGCGCAGCCGACGTGTTCAAGGCGGACTGCGACATCCTGATCCCCGCCGCCCTCGAGAACCAGATCACCGAAGAGAACGCCAACGGCATCACGGCCAGGCTGATCATCGAGGGCGCCAACGGCCCGACCACCCCCGACGCCCACAAGCTGCTGCACGAGCGCGGCGTGTTCGTCGTGCCCGACATCCTCGCCAACGCCGGCGGCGTCACCGTCTCGTACTTCGAGTGGGTGCAGGACCGCCACGGCTACTTCTGGACCGAAAAGGAAGTGAACGAGCGTCTCGAGGCCAAGATGGTCGAGGCGTTCGACGTGGTGCTGAAGACCGCGGAGAAGTACAAGGTCGATATGCGCGCCGCCGCCTACATTGTGGCGATTGGCCGCGTCGCGACCGTGACGCGGCTGCGTGGAATGTACGCGTAGTCAGACGCGTAAGGGTCAAACCCCGACGCGCTATCTCGTCGGGGTCTGACCCCTACGTCCCAAGCCGGAAGGCCACGAGCTCGCTAACGGGCTTGTGGCCTTCGCTGTTTGCGGTCAGCTCCAGCAGGTACTGCCCAGCCGCGTAGGGCGCCAGCGAGAAATCGATCGTGTAGGGCTCGCCCGCCGCAGCCGGCGGCGCCACGACGACATCCCCCATCTTCGTGCCGGCCTGGTTCAGCAACGCCGCCGTCACCGCCGGCGGCGCGGTCCCTGGCGCGAACGCATCCACGCGAATCAACAGGCGATCGGTGCGGCGAAACTCCCGAATCGCCGTGGGCGGTGTGCCGGTAGCGGATGCGAGCGCGGCAAACTCGCGGGCGTTGCGCGCGAACCACACCTTCGGCGTGCCAAGCATCAATTCGGGCGCGGTCAGGTCGGGCACGATCAGCTCGCGGTTCTCCGTGTCGAGCATCCCGGTGCCGTCGCCCTCAATCGTCAGGCGCAGGTCGAGCTTGCCCGGCTTGGCGTCGAAGCTGATGGCTGCCCCGGCCCCGGTCGGCGCCATGGTGGACGGCACGCGCCCGCGATAGACGATGTCGCCGCCGGCCGTGGTCGCGAGCAGGGTGACCCGCCGCGCTTCGTCGCGCCTCACGCCAGGCGTGGGCGGCATCGGCTCCCACAGGAACGTCACTTTCGCCAGCCCGTTCTCACCACGCTCAGTGCCAATCCACGTGCGGACATAGCGGCGGTTCGTCAGGGGCGCCAGCGCTGACAGCGCCCGGGTCACCGCCACCGGCGGACCGGCCCGAGGGCCGGCTTCGGCACGCTTGGCATCCGCCTCGGTATACGCCCAATACCCCTTGCGCGCGCGCACCTGCACGCCGGGCCGCTTCACGCGAACCCTGATCTCGTGGAATTTGCCGTCCATCGGCGCCTGCGACGAGGTGTAGCCGATCAGGTAGTAGGCGCTGGCGTCGCGAACGATCTGCTTCATCGCGGTGCCCAGGTCGTTGCGATTGACGATGGCCCGGCCGTCGGTGTTCTCGGCGAGCGAGCGCAGGCTATCCATGCTGTTGTTGAGGAAGCGCTGGCTGGTCGTGCCCGAGATATTGGTGCTGATGTCGAACTCGCCGGTCGACAGCCCGCGCGGATCGACGGCATAGATGGAGGTGTTGTTGCGATTGGCCGCCGCGAACACGTCCTCCAGTTCCTGCAGCAGGTCGAGGCTCGCCGAAAACTGCGCGCGATCCTCCAGCTGGTTGTTGTCGCCGGCAAACGGGTCGCGCGTGGCGCGGCCGGTGCCACCGAAACCGCCCGGCTGGTCGCTGCGCAACTGTGGCGGCAGCAGCGCCGAGTAGCCCTCGCTGACGAGGATCAGCGATTTGCGGCCCTCGCGCAGTGAGCCCAGCTTGGTGGAGATGCCGCGGATGGCGGTCAGCGACACCTGCCGGCGCAGCCGCTCGATCGCATCGGGCGTCAGCTTGTAGACGTACTGCCGCTCCAGGTCGTTGATTGGCTCGTAGTTGTACTTGCGGCCCTCGAACTTCTCGATGGTGTTGATCACGCCCTGGTGGTTGCGGGTCAGCGTCACCGCATCGATCGGGGTCAACGGGTACATCACCGAGACCAGGTCGTTCGGCGCCAGCTCATTGGTGATGAACTCGATCAGCGGCCGGCGCACCGACATGCTGCTCTCGCGGCGCACGGCGTAGTCGTCCAGGAAGAACACGAAGATCCGCGACGTTTCGTCGGCGGCCGCCGTCTCCTCGTCGAGCCGGGTGCGGATGGTCCGCTGCGTGTAGCTTGGCGCGACCTCCGGATCGATCTTCACCAGGCGCAACGTTTCCGGCTTCTGCGGCTTGCCGTCTTCGCTGATTTCGAAGTCTTCGAGCTTGAGGTCGTCAACCGGGTTGCCCTGGCGGTCGGTGACGATGGCGTCAACGCGGATGAAGTTGATGCCGGTGCGGAACACCGGTTGTCCGCCGTCGGGAACCGCCGGGGTTTGGGCGGGCGGCGTCTCCGCCGGCTTCTCTTGACCCGCCGGCGGTTGGGGGGTGGGCGCCTGGGCGCGCAAGCCACCTGCGGCCGCCGCCAGGGTGGCCGTCAGCAGGAGAACCGCGCGCGAAGGCGTGATGCGCATGCTCGTAAGGTCGATGATAACATTGACGTTTTGCGCGAGCGGTTGGTCTTTTTCCCGTTGTGTGACGACAAACCTTCAGATTTGTCGGTTACTGGTCGAGGTTTTCATGAGTCAAACGGTTGCCGTCACCCCTGCCCTCACCAGGCTGGCCGAAGATGAAGCCATCTTCCGCGACAGCGTCTACGAGTTTGCCGACAAGGAAGTGCGTCCGCTCGCCCGCGAAATGGACGAGCACGCGAAGATGTCGCCGGCCCTGATTGAGAAGCTCTTCGCGATGGGGATGCTGAGCGTCGAGGTGCCCGAAAGCTACGGCGGCGCCGGCGGCACGTTCTTCCATTCAGTGCTCGCGGTCGAAAGCCTGTCGCGGGTCGATCCGTCCGTGGGCGTGCTGGTCGATGTCCAGAACACGCTCGTCATCAACGCCGTGATGCGTTGGGGAACCGACGCGCTCAAGAAGACCTATCTCACCAAGCTCGCCAGCAGCACCATTGGCGCCTACTGCCTGTCGGAGGCCGGCTCGGGCAGCGACGCCTTCGCGCTGACCACCCGCGCGGTGGAACAGGGCGACGGCTTCGCCATCACCGGGCGCAAGCTCTGGATCACCAACGGCAACGAAGCCGACATGTTCATCGTGTTCGCCACCGTCAATCCCGAAGCCGGCTACCGCGGCATCACTGCCTTCATCGTCGATCGCGGCACGCCGGGCTTCACCGTGGGCAAGAAGGAAGACAAGCTCGGCATTCGCGCCAGCAGCACCTGCGAGCTGCTGTTCGACAACTGTATCGTGCCGAAGTCGCAGATCCTGGGCGAAGTCGGGAAGGGCTATAAGGTCGCGATCGAGACGTTGAACGAAGGGCGCATCGGCATTGGCGCGCAAATGCTCGGCCTGGCGCAGGGCGCCCTCGATCACACCGTGAGATACATCAAGGAGCGCAAGCAGTTCGGCAAGTCGATCGCCGACTTCCAGGGCGTGCAGTTCCAGCTGGCGCGCATGGCCACCGACGTGGAAACGACACGCCTGCTGGTCTACAACTCCGCGCGGCTGCGCGACGCGGGCCTGCCCTTCCTGACGGAAGCGGCCATGTGCAAGGTCTATTCGTCGGAGGTGGCCGAGCGGGTCGCCTCGATGGCGATCAACCTGTTCGGCGGCAACGGCTTCGTGAAAGAGTATCCGGTCGAGAAGCTGTATCGCGACGCGAAGATCGGACAGATTTACGAGGGCACCACCAACATGCAGTTGATGACCATCGCCAAGAACATACTTGGCTAGAGATAAGGTGCCTAGGGTGCCAGGATCACCGCAAGTGTTCGGGCGTCTCGCGTGAGGCGCTCGAGCACACCACCTCGCACGTAGCCTCCCGGTCCTTCCATGCGAATCGCGGCATCGGCCGCGTGCTCCGCCGCATTCGCCGCAAACGCTTTCGCGCGCGCCACCAGCACCGCGGCGGCGCTGTCTCCGTGATCGAGGGCTTGAGCGGCCCGGTAGGTCACCATTCGCGCCGCTTCAACTTCCGTCGCGCTATCGGCAATTATCCAATGAGGCCTCTGCTCGTCAGGGCCCGGCTTGACCCCGGCGGCCTTCATCGCCGCCACGGCGTGCGCGATCGCGGCACGGGCGACGCCGAGCGCCACCGCCGCCGCAACCAGCCGCGCGCGAACCGGGTGCGCCTCGCCAACGGCCGCCAGCGCGTCCTCGCTGCCCAGAAGGCCCGGCAGCGCCATCACCGGCCCGGCCAGTCCCCCGGTCAGGGCCGAGAAGCCCAGTTGGGCGCCCAGGCCGGCGTCGGCGACCGACACCTCTTCGACGACTAGCGTCGTTGGCACCGCCTCGCGATGCAGCAGGGCCTTCAGTGATTCCAGGGTTGGACCGGCGGCCACGGCGGCGCGGACACGGTCAACAAGGGCTTGCTGTTCAGGGGTGAGATCGAAGGTCATATGGATAAGGGCAATCAACGCTGGCGATAAGCGTCAATTATAGCCATTACCCGGCGAGTCTTTCAAAAATCGGACGCAGCCGCTCAGCCGTTCGAGGCAGCTCTTCAGGTAGCACGCGCACTTCCCCGACGACCGTCATGAAGTTCGTGTCGCCGTTCCAGCGCGGGACGAGGTGCGTATGCAGATGATCGACAATGCCGGCCCCGGCGGGACGGCCGAGGTTCATGCCAATGTTGATGCCCTGCGGCTGGAACGCTTCGGTCAGCACCTTCTCGGACAGTTGCGTGAGCAGCGCCATCTCGGTCAGCTCATCGCGTTCCAGCAGCGCCAGCGTCGCCACATGGCGGCGCGGCACCACCATCAGGTGGCCGGCGTTATAGGGATAGAGGTTGAGGATGACGTAGGCGAGCACGCCCTCGTGCACCACGAGCGTGCGGCCCTCGTCGGACGACGGGGCGGCGCAGAAGACGCAGGCATCGGGCTCGTTACCGCGGGTCACGTAGGAATGTCTCCAGGGAGACCAGATGCGTTCCAATGGAGTTCCCCCCGGGCCACCCTGACGGGGTGGCCCCGACGACATCACAGAGGGCCGGAGAGGCCGTCGGCGGGCGGGGCCGGGGTGCCGTCGAGCGGCGGCTCCCCCGTTTCCCGGTTGATCAGGTCTTTCAATTCCTTGCCCGGCTTGAAGTACGGAACGCGCTTGGGCGGCACGTCCACCTTGTCGCCGGTCTTGGGGTTGCGGCCCTTGCGGGGCTCGCGTTTACGAAGGCGGAAACTGCCGAATCCGCGCAGCTCGATCTTCTCACCGCGCTTGAGCGCATCGATGATGCTCTCGAACACGGTGTCAACGATGACCTCCGAGTGCTTCTTCGTGAGGTCCGAGACACGCGAGACTTCTTCGACCAGTTCCGCCTTTGTCATAGTCCTTGTAGGGGCGGACCTTGAGGTCCGCCCACCTTGGTTACTTGTGCTTCAGGTGATCGCCCAGCGTCGCGCCACCCTGGCCCTGCGCCTCCGAGAACGACTCGTAGTCGGCCCGGTAGTTGGCGTTGGTCAGTGCGCGAATGCTGAGACCGATTTTTCGCTCCGCCGGGCTGAGCTTGATGATCTTCATCTGGTACGACTTCTCGACTTCCAGATCGATCTTCTCGCCGCCCTGCGAATCGTCGAACTCGCTCACGTGAATCAGGCCCTCGATGCCTTCGTCGAGCTCGACGAACGCGCCGAAGTTGGTCATGCGGACCACCTTGCCTTCAATGGTCGAACCGACCTGGTGACGGGCAAAGAAGTCTTCCCAGATATCGGTCGCGAGCTGC
>JBBQSP010000141.1:0-8354 GCA_038213735.1 Vicinamibacterales bacterium
GACTTCGCCGGTGCCCTGGTCTGGTCGGTGCCCTTCGAACCGCTGCCGATGCGCTTTGGTTGGGGCACGGCCGCCTCGCCGGTGCTGCACAACGGCCGGCTCTACCTCGTGAACGACAACGACCGGCAGTCGTACCTCACAGCCCTTGTTGCCAGGACCGGCAAGACCGTGTGGCGCGTCGACCGCAAGGAAGGCAGCAACTGGGCCACCCCCTACGTGTGGGAACACGCCGGGCGAACGGAACTGGTGACCTCGGCGACCGGCGGCATCCGCGCCTACGACCTCGAGGGCAAGCAGTTGTGGCAGCTCGGGCCGATGTCGAGCATCGCCATTCCGACGCCGTTCTCGAAGTTCGGATTGCTCTACGTCGCGTCCGGCTACGTCGGTGATCAGACGCGGCCGGTCTATGCCATCAAGCCTGGCGCCAACGGCGACATCTCGTTGCCCAAGGGCGAGACCAGCAGCGCGTCAATTGCGTGGTCGTTGCCGCAGGGCGGCCCGTACAACCCGTCGCCGCTCGTCTACGGCGATTACTACTACACGCTGTTCGATCGCGGCTTCTTCACGGCCCACGACGCGAAGACTGGCAAAGAAATCTACACCAAGGTCCGCCTCGACCCGACCACCAGCGGCTTCACCGCCTCGCCCTGGGCCTACAACGGCAAACTCTTCGCGATGAGCGAAGACGGCACCACTTACGTGATCCAGGCCGGACCCGTGTTCAAGGTGATCGGGCAGAACCCGCTCGACGAGTTCACCATGGCCTCGCCGGCGATCGATCGCGACAGCCTGTTCATCCGCACCGCCAGCACGCTCTATCGCATCGGCAGTCCATAGGCCAGCCACAGATTAGAACTTCTTTAATCCGCGTAGAATCTACGGCTGTCTGCGGCCCGGCTCAGAACATCCGCCAATAGGCCCTCGCAGCCGATGTCCTCAGGTGTTACAATGTAGCTGCGTTACTACACGTAGGTATCCATGGCCCTGAACATCCGCAATCTCGAGACCGAGCGTCTGGCGACCCGTCTGGCGAAGCTGACCGGCGAAAACAAGACCGAGGCGGTCACCAAGGCCCTCCGCGACCGCTTGGCCAAGGTCACCCGCGACCGGCACGGCCGCCGGCTGGCCGACGAACTGGACGAGATCGCCACACAGTGCGCGCGCCGGAAAGTGCGCGACACTCGCACCGCCGACGAGATTCTCGGCTACGACGACTCGGGGCTACCCGGCTGATGGTGATCGACACCTCGGCGTTGCTCGCCATCCTGCAAGACGAGCCGGAGCGCCGCGCGTTCAACGAGGCGATTGAAGCCGCCGACACGCGCGCCATGTCGATGGCGAACTTCGTGGAGACCTCGATCGTCATCGAATCCCGCTACGGCGCCGAAGGGATTCGCGACCTGGACCTGTTCATCGAGCGGGCCGCCATCGACCTGGTGGATGTCACGCTCGCCCAGGGGCACGCGGCGCGCCGCGCGTTCGCTCGCTACGGTAAGGGCCGCCATCCAGCGGGGCTGAACTTCGGTGACTGCTTCGCATATGCGTTAGCCACCGATCGGGGCGAGCCGCTGCTGTTCAAGGGCGGAGACTTCGACAAGACCGACGTGTTCCGTGGGTGAGTCGAAGGCGCGGGTCGGCGACCGCGGCTTGGCACCCGGCACCCGGCACCAACCCCATGGCACTCCAGGCACTGTACGCACCCTTAGGCACCTGATCTTCCCGTCTTACGCGATGATCTCGCGCAGCGGCACACAGTGGGCGAGATCGCAACAGGGCGACATCTGGCTGCATGACGTGAGCGGAGGCGCGCCGTCCCGCTTTACGTTTGAGTCGACCGACGACCGCTTCTTCACGTGGTCCCCGGACGACCGATGGATCGCGTATGCCACGGGCAGTGGCCGCGCACACGATCGCATCCTGCGACTGAACACCGTCACACCGTCTACCGCCGAGACCCTGGTGAGTGGCGGAACTGATTTGCAGACGAATGATTGGTCTCGCGACGGGAAGTTCCTGCTCTTTTCAGCGGCCGGCACGTCGACTGCTTGGGACATGTGGACGCTCGACCTTCAGGACAAGGGCGCCAAGCCGGTCCCGTATCTGCAAACGCCGGCCGGGGAGCGCTACGGCGCGTTCTCGCCAGATGGACGCTGGGTCGCCTACCAGTCGGATGAGTCCGGTCGGTTTGAAGTCTATGTCCAGTCCTTCCCGCCCGGCGCGGGCAAGTTCCAGGTCTCCGCCGGGGGCGGTACCGGTCCCCGCTGGCGAGCGGATGGGCGGGAACTCTACTTCAGGTCCAACGACAGCCTCATGGCAGTGACGATGCAGACCTCGCCGCGGTTCGCGGCGGGCGTGCCGCAAGAACTATTCGGCTCTCGAGGGGCCTCGGGTGTGCCGGCTCGCTCCTACGACGTCACTCCCGATGGCCGCCGATTTCTCGTGGCGATACCGTCGACCAGTGAACGCGACGTGCCGTCCGTGACGGTGATCGTCAACTGGCAGGCTGGGTTGAAGACCGCCGGCGGGCGGTAGGACATCCGGCGAGCGGCGGGGACCTGGGACCCGGGCATCACCTGGTCCCGAGCGGCCGCAATTGCTTCCAGCGTTCGATGAATGTCACGGCGGCACTCACCGATGCCTCGGTCTCGGCGCGGCCGCGCTCAGCCGTGGCCGTCTTGACATCTGAGCCGGGTGCTGGCCGGGCTGCGGATCGAACCCAGACGACTGTATTGCATCGGCGGTCGGCCACGTCAGACGCGTTCCCAGTCCTTTCGGGAAATGCCCGCCTGGCGAAGGATCACGGCGAGGAGCCCGAGACCGATGTCGCCCCGATGAGGATTGGGAATCGTCAGGACGACGTCCCCTCGCGTCATGAACTGATGCTTGCCGCCGCTGAAGGGACCGGTGAATCCAACTCGTCGCAATCCCGCGATAAGGTCGCGCCGTTTAGTAGGCGCCCATGGGGGCATTAACTGGCCCGCTTGACCTGGACAGTCGTTCGCCCGAGAGCCGGCACGCGCAGCCCACGTGCAACGCGCACCAGCAGCCAGGCCTCGATCACTTCAGTCAGTTCCGTGCGGCACGCCTCGACGGTGGTTGCCGTGGCAATCACGCCGCGCAGGCCTGGCACCGTGGCGCAGACGAGACCACCGTCCACGGTTTGGTACCGTGCTCGCCTCAGCGCGGCCGCGATGTAGTTCGTGATCATGTGGCTATTGTAACGCCGCGCCTTCACACGTGCCGCGCCGCGCGTTCCGCCGCGGTTCGTAGGCGACGTTCAGGAGCACGACGATTGTGCCCGGACTCGCAGGGCTATGGTGACTTCGTCGGCACGCGGCGTTTCATCGTGCAGGCTCGGAGGGATGTCCTTGAGGGTGAGGCTAGGCATGGCGCCAAAATAGCACCGTAATGGTGGACGCGGCTCTACAGATCCCCCCTCACTTGGTGCCGAGCGGCCGCAATTGCTTCCAGCGTTCGATGAACGCCACGGCGGCATTCACCGATGCCTCGGTCTCGGCGCGTCCGCGCTCAGCCGTGGCCATCTTGACATCAAGCGCGCTCCACACGCCGGTCTCGGTCATGTCTTTCGTTGACGTGCCCTTCCCCGTCGCCGCGGCCTTCAACGCCTCCGCCAGGAACACCCGCGTCGCCGTGGGGTCGCCGGCCACCACCTCCGGCAGAATCTTCTCGAGATGTGGGCGCAGCGTGAGCGGCGCCGTGCGGGCCACGTCCATGTTCACGAGGTTGGGCGTCAGGTAGAGCGAGCGCGAGGTCTCGCTCACGCCGGCGTGCCGATCGAACGCCGGTGGCCCCTGCCGGGCTGCGCCCGTCCGAAACGGCTGCGCCGCATCGTCCAACTCCACGGCAATGCCCGCCGTCTCCTGGTTGATGCGGTCGACAAGATACTGCACGATGGCCGAGTTGCCGGCGTGGCCGTTCAGGACCAGAATCCGCTTGAAGCCATGGGCGAGCAGGCTTTGCGCCGCCTGGAAGTAGACCAGCTGAATGGTTTCGGCCGGCAGCGTGATGGTGCCGGGAAACGCCATGTGATACGGCGAGTTGCCCGGGAAGAGAATCGGCGCCACCAGCACGTCGGTCCGCTGCGCGATCATCTTGCCGCGCTCGATCACGCCCAGAATGTCGGTGCCGATGGGGCCCTGCAATCCGTGCTGCTCCAGCGACCCAATGGGCAGAATCACCATGTCGGTGCGCGTCAGCAGGTCCTGCACCTCGGGCGACGTCATGTGCGGCAGGTAGTTCTTGACCCTCTGCTCGTGCCACAGCGGGTTGGCGGGCGCGGGCGCCTGAGCGAACACGGGCGACGCGGACAACCCGCACAGTACCATCGCGACGGACACACTGACTTTGAACATGACGATCTCCTGGATGCAGGTTAACCGACGCCTGCTCTACTTGCTGCGCACGGCGGTCATCGTGATCTCAAGGCGCGCCCCGCGGGCGAGCTCCTTCACGGCCACGGTGGAACGGGTGGGATAGGCGCCATTGGGAAAATAGGACTGGTAGATCTCGTTGTACTTGGCGAACTCGGCCATGTCGGCCAGATACGTGGTCACGGCGACCACATCGCCGAGCGACATGTCGGCCGCCGCGAGCACGGTCTGGACGTTGGTCATGATCTGTCGCATCTCGGGCTCGAGGCCGCCCGGCACGAGCTGGCCCGACACCGGATCGCCACCGGTGCTGCCCGACAGGTAGAGCGTGTCGCCGACCAGGATCGCCGGCACCAAGGGTGACGGCGTGGGCTTGAAGCCGGCCGGCTGAATCACGCGTCTGACCGGCGCAGGAGTGCGAGCCGGCTGGCTCGCGGCGCCACCGAAGTACAGGACGTTCGGGGCCTCGGACCGCGCCACCGCAATGTCGAGGCGGCCGTCCTTGTCGACGTCACCAATCGCCAGGCCATACGCGGTGCCCTTGTCGTCACCGAACAGCACGGGCGTGAATTGCCGGCCCGACCCGTCATTGAAGAACACGGCCGGACGCGCCTCGATGTAGCCAACCACGATGTCGGTCGTGCCGTTGCCGTCGAGGTCGGCGAGCGCGAGCGCGTACGGCGACTTGTCGCCCAGGCCGATCGGCACGGCCGCCGACAGCCGGTTGCCGGCCTCGCCGTAGTAGACCGCCACGCCGGTCTTCTCGTCGATGGTGACGAGGTCCTGCCGGCCATCGCCATTCAGATCGGCCGCGGCCGACATGCGGATGTTCGCATCGGGAGGCCCGAACGGCACGCGGACCGCGCCGATGAACGTCCCTTTGCCGCCATTGACGTAGATGTGACTCTGGCCGCCGTCGCGATGCGGCACGATCAGGTCCACCAGTCCGTCACCTGTGACATCGGCGGCCGTGATCGTCGTCGCCGACTCGGTGGCGAACTTCTCGCACGCGCTGTCGAACTGGCCACGGCCCTTGTTGAAGCAGATGTAGCTGGCGCCGGGCCGGTCGCCCGTGCGGTTGGCCACGACGATGTCGGGCAGGCGATCGGCATTGAGATCCACGATGGTGGCGTTGCGGGTGGGCCAGTCGGGCTGGCCAAAGGTCGACCCGGGGCGGAAGTGGCCCGTGCCGTCGTTCAGGTAGACCAGCTTGGCATCCTTGTCGTTGCTGATGGCCACATCCAGGTCACCGTCGCCGTCGAGGTCAACAAGGTGACCGGAGTACGACCGGTCGGAGGCCGTCCCGAGATCGTGCGCGGATGAAAATCCGCCGCGGCCGTCACCGAGCAGCACCCGATCGACCAGCGGCCAGTGGCGTCCCTTGGCGAGCACGATGTCGGGGTTGCCGTCGCCGTTCACGTCGCCGATGCTGACGTTGGCCGAGGTCTCGGAGGTCGACTCGAGCAGCACCGTCCGCTCGTACTGCGGCAGCGGTGCCGGTGCGGCCGGTCGTGGCGCTGCCCCGCCGTCGAAGTAATTGACAATTTCGCGGGCGGCGCGGCCCATGCGATCTTCTGCCTCGCCGTACGACCCCGTCACGCCGTTGACGAAGAACGAGATGATCACCGTTCCTGAGCGCGCCGACACCAGCGCCACATCGTTGGCAATCACGGCGCTATCGCCGGTCTTGTGCGCGACCGGCACATCGAGGAAGTGTGGAATGCGGCGGCTGCCGGCCTGCTGGCGGCCCAGGATCGTCTTCATCTCGGCCGCACTGGCCTTCGACGTGAGCGTGCCGCGCTCGATGGCTTCGAGCAGCCGGCCGGTCTCCCGGGGCGTCATGTCCCCCAACCAGTAGTTGCGATCCTCCACGGTGAGGCGGCTCCGGTAGCCGGCCAGCGTGCGGCGAGTCGCCGGGTCGCGGACCATCTCCACCCACTTCGCCCGCGGGCCCGTGAAGAGGTCGGCATAGAGCGCAAACAGCGCGCTGTCCTGCGACGCATACTGCAGCCCCGTGGTCTCTTCGGGCGTCAGCTTCGCGAACTCGGGGTTGACGAGCGTCAGCAGCTTCTGCCGGTACTCGTGGCCGCGGTTCATCATCCGCGTCTGCGTGAATCCGGAGGCCGCGAGCCAGGTGTTCAGGGCCGCGACGCCGCCAATTCTTTGCACCATCAGATCGGTGGCGGTGTTATCGCTCGTGATCACCATCTCGGTGATAAGGTCGCGATAGGTCGGCTTCAACCCGAGGTCGTGATACTGCAGCACGCCGCTGCCATCGCGCAGGTCGGCGCGGCGAATCTCGACGCGCTCGTTCAAGTCAAGTTTCTTCTCGTCGACGAGCTGGAACGCGCGGACCATGATCCCGAGCTTGATGACACTGGCGCTGCTGAACGACTCGTCACCGCGCACGGAGGCTTCCTCGCCGCTGCCCAGGTGCTTGACATAGATGCCGGTCCGGGCCGGAAAGCCCGCCAGCTGCGACTCGAGCAGCCGCGTCAGGTCACCCGCGCGCGCCTGCGCCGACAGGCCGGCAGCCAGCGGCAGCAGCAGGATCATCGCCATCGTTCGTGTGTGCATAAGGCTCACTATCTTATCGGGGGCGCCGCGACATGGCACCGACAAACCGCGTCAGAACATCCGCCAGTACGAGTCAACGGGTTGGGTCTGCTTGAAGTCCCGGTAGCGCCGGGTCACGAAGTAGAGCGGCCACAGGCTCGCCAGCCAGATGACATAGACCGTCGCATAGCCGGCGCCGTCACGAAACACCACGGCGCCAATCAGTGAATAGAGCCACAGGTGGGCCAGGTAGAACGCCAACGGCGCCTGGCCGAACACTTGCAGCCACCGCCCGACTCGCCCCAGGTGTTCCTGTATCCGGTCCAGCCACGTCAGGACGAGGACGTTTACGCCGAGCGTGAACAGGGTGAACACCAGCGCCGGTGGGTACTTGATGAAGTTCAGGAACTCGATCCACGAGCTGTCGCGCGGTACCCGGATGTTGCCGAAGCCCGGGCGCGCAGAAGTGGGTGACAAAGCGCGTGAGGAACGCGACCGGGCTGGCATAGCGTGTCCACATGCCCGCCCACATCTCGCCCGAGTGGAAGCGGCCCACCATGAAGCTGACGTGATCGATCGCCATGACCACCATGATCAGGCCGCGGAGACGGTCGAGAGATGCCAGTCGTCGCATGGCAGGGGATGCTAGCAGAAGCCCTGGGGTGCGTACGGTGCCAGTTCATCCGGCTATAATCCACGCACCCTTGGCCCTCCCCCCCGGCACCCGAATCGGCGTTTACGACATCACCGCGCAAATCGGCGAAGGCGGCCCGCCTTCGCTCGCGCATGACTCGGGCGAGCTTCGGCGAGGTCTCGCCGTAGCCCAACGAGGCTCGACATGGTGAGCGGCGAAAAGATCGGGCCGTACACGATCGTCGACAAGTTGGGCGAAGGCGGAATGGGCGAGGTGTATCGCGCCCGCGACACCAAGCTCAATCGCGATGTCGCCATCAAGGTGCTGCCCGCGTCCTTTGCCAACGACCCCGACCGGCTCGCCCGCTTCGAGCGGGAGGCGCAGGTCCTGGCGGCGCTCAACCATCCGAACATCGCCCACATCTACGGGGTAGAGGGCGGCCCCGCCTCCGACAGCGCTCTCGTCATGGAGCTGGTCGAAGGCGACGACCTCTCGGCGCTCATCGCCCGCCTGCGCGCTCCGGGCGCTTCGGCGAGGCAGGCAGGCATGCCTCTCGATGAAGCTTTGCCGATCGCGAAGCAGATCGCCGACGCGCTCGAGGCCGCGCACGAGCAGGGCATCATTCATCGCGATCTGAAACCCGCGAATATCAAAGTCCGCGCCGACGGCACGGTGAAGGTGCTCGACTTCGGTCTCGCCAAAGCGGTCGCGCCGGATGAAGCGACCGCGTCGGAGGGCGCGATGAATTCGCCGACGATGACCGCACGGATGAC
>JBBQSP010000142.1:0-8304 GCA_038213735.1 Vicinamibacterales bacterium
GCCAGCAGGCACGCCATCAGCGAGGCGATGAAGAGCTTAGTAGAAGGTGACAATGGTAATCACCGCGATGGCGGTCAGGATCACGGGCCAGTACAGCAGCTTGGGAAGAAAGTGCTCACGACGCTCGATCCCGGGGAACAACCCGGGATAGCCGTTGGTCAGTGTCGTCAGCGCGGCGGTCACGATGGTGCAGTACATGACGAAGTAGAAGTACTCGATATAGAGGATGCTGGCCCCAGAGACGCGGCGGCGCAGATCCAACTGCGACAGGATCACGACGAAGAACAGGCCCGAGAACGCCGACAGGGTCTGCACCACGTTGCCGCGCGTGTTCTCTTTGACGATCAGCAGCAGCGCGAACACCATGAACCCCGAGACCGTCAGCGGCAACAGGTTCGAGAACATGGGCTCGATGATGCGCCGGTTGATGATCACGTCAAACGCCAGCTCGGCGCCGGCATCCCCTTCCGCGTTCAGGCCGTAGGTCGTCGTCCTGATCCGTGGGGTGCTGCCAAACTGCGTGCGGCTGACGGCCCAGCCTGGCAACACGAAGTTGCCAGCAATGCCGGCGCGCGCCAGCGGGTGAATGATCTTGTAGGCCTCGAGATCCGGCACCAGGACGATGCTGCGATTGAGGTCGCTGTGCCAGATGCGCAGCCGGAACTCCTGCTGATCCAGCGGGTAGTTGGCGTAGTCGAACCTCTGGCGCATCGTGGCCCTGACGTACCAGCCAATGGTCTCGGCGTCGGCCGTCGACGCGCGATAGGCTTCGGTGATCGAACGATCGGACGCGTCGGGCAGCACGAACCCGCGCGCCACCTCCTTGGGAATGTTTCGCGCGTAGCGCTGCCAGACATAGCCCGTCACCGCGACATTGTTGGGACTGAGAATCTCCATCGTCTGGATGAAGACCCCGGTCGGCACGAACAACGGCAGCGTGCCCTTGCTGGCGAGTGACCCGCGCATGGTGTCGAGGGTGAAACGCCGGACGCTGCCCGTGTCCACGAACGTCGTTTCCGTCTCGCGCATCGGCGGATTGTTGTCGTACGACACCGCCCAGATAAAGGCAATGCCCAGCAGCAGCACCAGCGACCCGGCGCCGACGCCCAGCCACAACGGGACCGGCGCGTAGGTATGACGATACGGCTCGAGCACCAGGGTAATGAACAGGCACAGGGTGGCGATCAAGGCGATCGCGAGATGAATCCGCTGCCGGCGCAGTTCTTCGGTTCGCCCCGTCTGGTCCTTGAAGAACACGACGCCGAGCCGCCATCCCGTGGCCGGCACGAGTTCCGTAAACATCCAGCTCGGCTCGCCGGTCACCGGATCGGTGACGTCTTCGATGATGCCGTGGTCTTCGAGCGACATGCCGGTGAACACGCGCATGCCCAGCGCGTACTCGTCGGCAAACGGATGCGAGATTACAAACCCGCCCTGCGACACCAGGAAGCTGTAGCCGAACTCCCCGACATCGACCGCCGACACGATGTCGTTGACCTCGGTCAGCGACATCGCACCATGGACCACACCGACGGCATTGCCGCCACGAGTGAGCGGCGCGGAATACTCCACGGCGGTCGCGCCCAGGGCCTCGGCGACGGCGGGCTCACTCCACATCGCCCGGCCGGCCTTCAGCGGCCCCTCGAACCAGGCGCGATTCCCCTGCGTGTAGTCGAAGAGCGTATCGAGCTGAAGCTGCTCGACGGCATCGCCGCGGCGCCGAAGATACGGGGCAAACAGCCTCAAGTTGGGGTCGTGGGCCAGCGGGCGAAAGGCAACGCCCACGCCGGCCATCTGCGGCGTGCGGTCAACCCCCTGGCGCAAGTTCGCCATCAAGGTCTCGGTGTCCGGGCCGCCACCATTGATGGCGGCGGCGACGTCGTTTACGGCGACTTCAAACCGGCGCAGCTCGCTATCGATGACGCCGGCCGCGCGATCCGCTTCGGTGCGCGCGTGGTCACGGGCGGCGGAGACCGCCTGCCCCAGCGACCGCTGGTAGGCGACGCCCAGTACGACCGTCGTGATCGCGCCGACCAGGCACGCGGCGCCGACGACGAGACGTGCGGTACTGAAGGGCAGTTGGAGGAACGCAGGACGCTGCAAGCGCGCCTAGAATAGCACCCTCCCCTGCGCTACAATCTCCTCAACTCGCAGGAGGGCCCGTGCGCCGAATTGCCGTCGTCAACATGAAGGGCGGTGTGGGAAAGACCACCACCGCGGTGCAAATCGCTTCGGGCCTGGCGGCGCGCGGCGCGCGGGTGTTGCTGGTCGATACCGATCCTCAAGGCAACGCCGGTCACATGCTGGGCATCACCTCGCCGCTGACCATTCACGAGTTGATGATGGGATCGGCCACGGTCAACGACGTCATACGCCGGCAGGCGCGCACCAACCTTGACGTCATCACCGCAACCCCGGCGGCCTTCTCACTGGAAACCCAGCTCGCGGGCACCGTGCAGCGCGAAACGCTGCTCGAGCGCCGGCTGCGCGGCGTGACGGGGATCGACCTGATGGTCTTCGACACCTCCCCGGCCATGAGCCTGCTCACCTACAACGCCCTGCTCTGCGCCAACGAACTGGTGGTACCGGTCGGCATGGACACGATGGCGCTCGCGGGCGCTCGCCAGACGCTCGATGGCGTGAACGAGATTCGATCGCTGTGGCCGGGACGGCCGCTCGCGCTGGTCGCCGTGGTGCCGACGGCCGTCAATACGCAGACCCACGCCAGTCGCGCCACCATCGAGGCGCTGGCCGCGGATCCGGAGATGGCGCCGGCGTTGTTCACGCGTGGCATCCGCCAGTGCATCGACCTGACCTACGCGGCAGCCGCGCATCAAACGATTTGGGAATACGCGCCGTCGAGCCGCGCTGCCGACGATTACGGCGCGCTGCTCGATCAATTGGAGGCGGGCTCGGAAGCTCGAAGCAAGCCCGACGAAGCGAAGCAAGCCCGACGAAGCGAAGCGAGCCCGACGAGCGAAGAGAGCCCGATTAGAACGTGATCAGCAGGCCGCTGGTCAAGTACGACTGGCTGCGCTTGTTGGCGAGCACCGTGAACTCCGGCTGCCCAGGGAACAGGGTGTTGGCCGGAATCGGCGACTCGCGCAGGCCGAGCGCGTTGTCCAGCGTGTAGGCCCACGAGATGTTGAAGCCGATCTTCTTCGTCACCATCCCCTTGAAGCCAATCGACGATTCCAGCCCGTAGTACCGCGACTCGGTGAAGGCGCGATACGCCGTCAGCTTCTGCTCGATCATCGAGAACGGCGACAGCATTACCTGAAACACTTCCATGGCGCCGCCGCCCAGCAGGAAGTCGTTGTCGAACGGCGTCCCCTTCTGGTCGTACTGGAACGACAGGGCCGGCACCAGGTCAAGCTTCACCTTGCCCTTGCTGATCGCCTTGATGCCGACGCCGAGAATGCCCTGGTTCGCGTAGTCGATCTTCTTGATGCCGTCGCGCAGCCAGGTGTAGCGCGCCAACCCGTAGAACTTGTCCTTGGTACCAACGCGGCGGTTGTAGCCCACCGACACGCGGGGATTGTCAGCCTGGACGCCGATGTTGTCGGCAAAAGCGTAGCTGTGCGAGGCGTCCAACGAAACGATGTCGTGATCCGACGTGCGATAGAGACTGAGTTGCCCCTGCATCTGGTAGACGTCGCCGGTCAGGCGCAGCGCCTTGCCGGTGAGGCCGGGATAGCGCGGGTCGAGCTCGCCCTGCACGTACGGCGCCGTCAACAGGTAACCGGTGGCGCCAAGCACGCGCGTCCACACGACCTTGCCGGCAGGGGCAAACGTCCCGAGGTTGCTCGGCGGCGGCGCCGGCGCGGGCGGACCCTGCAGCGCCGCGGCCACGGTCGCCGGCTCGAGCTGGCCGGCAATCTCGGACTTCTTGATGGTCATCTCGCCAAGCACGCCGGCGTTGAAGACCACCGTCTCGGCGTCTTCACGGACGATGTGACCCATCAGGAGGGTGCTGTCTTTGAGACGGAGCACCGTCGGCTTCGGCGCATCAGCAGCAGGCGCCAGTGGAGCCGGAGCCGATTGGGCGCGCGCGACGCCAGGCGCCGCGGCGGCCGCCAGCGCGACCATGACGAGACAGGGAACGAGAGATGAAGTTTTGGGGAACACAGTGAGGTTGCAATTTCTGTGCGGCGCCCCGGAAGGGACGCCGCACATCGGTTTCGAGGGTTAGGCTGTGGCGGCAGCCGCAGTGCTCTTCGCCTTGCCGACCTGTTCGCGGAAGTAGCCGCGGACCTTGTCCGGGTCGAAGTCCAGGAATGTGCCGCCCGAAGCGAAGTGCTGGGTGAAGACCTTGCCGATGGCGTACGTCACACCGCCAGCCATCAGCGGCAGCGTCGCAACGCTGACCAGCGGGCCCACGAGCGGCAGCTTGGCGATGGTGCCGACCATGCCGTAGCCGAGGCGGGTCGAGACCACACCGCCGACCAATGAGGTCAGGATGCTCTTGACCTGGTCCTGCTTGAACGGCACGTCGTAGTGATCCGCCAATTCGCGAAGCATCTTGATCTGGAGGGCCGCAACACCGGCGATGTTGAGCACCGGGACCGCCAAAATCCCGACGCCTGCGGAATAAAGTGAGTTGCGCTTGACGATTTCCATTGCGCCGAAATCTTTCTCAGACATAACTGCGAGCCTCCTTGGCCGAAAGTGAACGGATTATATAACAGTCTTCCGACAGAGCTGATGCCCTCATGTGAGGTGCTTTGCCACCAAGTCCGCCAGATTCTCGGCATATGGTGCGTCCAGCATGGTTTCGTGACTTCCTGCCACCCACTCAACAGAAACGCCCGTGGCGTGAGCCGCCCAGCCCAGGTCCGGCAGGGCTGAAATGCGATCGGGCTGCTCGCTCGCGCGGAACAGCACCACCGGGAACGGGTAGGTCACCTCTGGCGGCGCAATCCTGGAGTGCGCCCGGTAGGTGCCCAGCACCCGATCCACGTGTTCGAACGCGGTGTCGGGCGGAATCAGATGATGCGCCACGGCGATGTCGAAGACGTGACGCGTTAACTCCTGGGACGGCACCCGCTTGAGTTCTACCAACTCCAGGCTCAGCGGTCGCCCGAACAACGCGTGCAGCAGCGACGCGTCATCGGGATTGCGGCTGGCGGCGGGGATAACTGACGGGTGTGGCACGTCGAAGAGCACCACGCGCACATCCGTCGCGCCCTCGCGGCGCGCGCGCGCGGCCAGTTCCATGGCAATGTAGCCGCCGTACGAATAGCCCAACAGGGCGATGCTGTCGAGCGAATGCCGCGCGCCCTGAGTGACGCGACGAGCGGTGGTCAGGAGCGACCAGTGATGCGCGATGACCTCGTCCCAATTCGCGGCGGGCGCGTCGCCCGCGGCAATCCCCTTCGCCTGCAGTCCCCACGCGCGGTGGCGGCCCGCCAGCCGCCGCCCGAGCGGCGCGTAGCAGAGAACATGGCCGCCCATCGGATGCGGGCAATACACAGGCATGCCGGCGCCGTCGTTCGACAGCGTCACCACCGCGGCATCGTCCTTGAGGTCGGTGGCGCACGCGCGCGCCAGTTGCTCGATGGTGGTGTGCGAGACGAGCACGTGCAGCGGCATCTCCACGTTGATCGCCGCGCGCAGCCGCGTCGCCATCTGCAACACCATCAGCGAATGTCCGCCGAGCGAGAAGAAGTCGTCGAGCACGCCGATGGGGGCGACCTTGAACAGGCCCTCCCAGATCGCCGCCAGCTCATGTTCGACGCGCGTGCGAGGCGCGACAAACGGCGCGCGCAGGGGCAGCATGGCCGGCGCGGTGAGCACCGGCACAAATGCCACGCTCTCGCGCCAACCCTGCAGCGGCGCATCGAGATGCTCGGGGAGCCGCAACGCGAGCTGTTCGAGCCCAGCCATCAACTCGCGCGCTGTCGCGGCCGAGACCGCTGCCGGCTGGTGAATGATGCGCAGGTGAGGCGCCGGTCCGGGACTGATCAGGAGCGTCACCGGGTAGCCGGTGCGCGCGCCGCGAACGCGCCGGCCTGCCTCCGACACCCTTGGTTCTGACACCGTCTCCGCGACAGTCCCTGATGCAGGGCCGCGGAGGTTCTCGAAGACCAGCAGGCTCTGGCTCATCGACTCGCCCGGCCTCAGCTCGGACCAGCCGTGAATCTGCCCAGCCGAGCAGTACTCGAACTCGGCCTGCTCCGCGCGCTGCTCGTGATGACGCGCCAGACACGCGCGTAACGTGACCGCGGCGTCCAGCGTCATGCGAATCGGTACGGTGTTGATGAAGCAGCCCACCAGCCGCTCGATGCCTGGAATGCCGGGCGGCCGGCCAGACACCGTTGCCGCAAATGCCACATCGTCCATTCGCGTGCGTCCGGCCAGCAACACCGCCCACAACACCTCGAACACGATCGCGGGCGAGACGCGGCAGGCGTGGGCGGCGGTCGCGATGGCCGCGCCAGCGGCGGGACTCATGACGAGTTCGGCCTCCGCCGGCTCGTCGTCAGCGGGCACCGCGGCGACCGCCAGCGGCACCGGCGTGCGGAAGCCGGCGAGACGCACACGCCAATACCGTTCGCTGTCGGCATCGGAGCGGCGCCGCAACCAATCGGCGACGTGGCCGTCGTCGGCGGCGGGCGGCAACTGCGCTGAGGTGCCGGCGAGTTCGGCGGCGTAGAACGCCGCCGCTTCGGTCCACAGAATCAGCAGGCTCCAGCCGTCAAGGATGATGTGGTGGAACGAGACCACCAGCCACGCGCGGTCTTCGCGCACGGTGAGCAACGCAAAGCGAATCAGCGGCGGGCGATTGAGCGGAAAGCCGCGCGCGCGCTCGGCGGTCATCAGATCCGTCAGCGCAGCGTCTTCGTCGCCGCCGGCGCTCACGGCGGGCAGCGCGACGCGCATCTCCTGTAACACCGCGCGCACCGGTTGCACGCCCCTGGCCAGGATGGACGAACGCAAGGCGCCGTGACGATCGACCACGCACTGCAGCGCACGGGCGAGCGCCTCGCGATCGACGCGGCCCTCCAGGCAGAACGCCGCCTGTTCGATGAATCGATCCTGCCCGCCGCCGGCGGCCGACTGCAGCCACATCCCGGTTTGCGATGGGGTCAGCGGATAGAGCGCTTCGACGCGTGGGCCGGCGCTCATGCGTCGGAGAGCCCGGAGAGATCCAGATCGCTGAGCAACGCGTCGAGGTCGTGCTGGTCGATCGGCACGGCAGCGAAGTCAGAAGGCGTGTAGCGCGCGCCGTGGATACCCAGGCAGTGGCCGATCAGTTCGCGCAGCGCGGCCAGGGTGCGGTCGGCGACTTCGGCGACGCGCGCCTCGGGCACCACCGCTGTGTCGAACGAATACTGCGTCACCAGCCGGCCGTCTACCACCGACGCGTTCAACTCCAGGTGATAACGCCGCGGCAGGTCGGCAGCCACTGGATCGCCGGCGGATTCCGGCGCGAGGCTGCGGAACAAGCCCTCGCCAAGCGTTCCGCCCGATTGTCCAAGGAAGTTGAACGACACATCGGTCAACGGCGCGCGGCCGGTCGCCAGCAGTCCGAAGCCGATGCCGCCATTGGGCGCCGAGCGGCTCGACTCCTTGACCGCGCGGATCAGCGACGCGGCATCACTGGACCCAGCCCCGCTGACACGAACCGGATACAACGTCGTGAACCAGCCGACCGAACGCGAGAGGTCGGCGTCGTGCAGCGCGTCTCGTCCGTGTCCCTCGACATCCAGCAGGAACGCGTCGCGACCGGCCACCGTGCCGAGCGCGCGGGCAAACGCAGCCAGCAATAGATCGGCGGTCGTGGTGTTGTAGGCGCGATGCACGGGACCAAGCAACGGTCGCGTGTCGTCTTCAGCCAGCGTCCTCGTCACGGTGCGCGCGATCGATGCGGGCTGCGCGAGGCCAGGAACAAACAAGGGCCCGGCCGCTGACGCGACGTCGGCCCAGTAGGCGGCCTGTCCGGCAGCGCTCGTGCCTGCGCTCCAGACGCGCGTCATGCCACGGAAGGTCGCTGGGCTGCAATGTTCTGCCGGCAACAACAGTCGCTGTCCGCTGCGCGCCTGCACATACGCTGCTTCGATGTCGGCAAGGATAATTCGCCACGACACCGCATCGACGACCAGGTGGTGAGCCACCAGCAACAGTCGCGACCCCGAAGAACCGCAGTCGAATAGTACCGCTCGGAACAGTGGGCCATTCCCGAGGTCGAGGCTGCGCTGCGCGGCCTGGCAAAGGGATTCGAGTGACGAGACGCCGTCAACCACACAACGTTGGATCACGATGTCGGGCGTGGAGTGGATCTGTTCTTCCCATCCGGCTGCG
>JBBQSP010000143.1:0-8282 GCA_038213735.1 Vicinamibacterales bacterium
GCTCTTGGTAAAGCTCGTATAGGGCGGAATCGTGTTGCCGCAGGCCACGGTCAGCCGGCCGTTGGTTTGTTCCAGCCGGGCCAGGTCGCGTGGTCCGACGCTGTCGCGGCAATTCTGTTCGTAGCCCTGCGTGTAGTAAGAAATGCCCGCCTCGAGCAACAACTTGTCCGACGTGGTCTGGGTCCACTTCAGTTGTGGCACCCAGCCCAACCCGAATGCGTCGGTCGACGCCTCGGGCGAGGTCGTGGCCAGCGTGTTGAACCCGTTGTAGAACTCGCCGTTGTACTGGCGGTCGAGATAAAAGCGGACCTTGTCTTTCCTCGTGGCCTGCCACGTCAGCCGAGTCACCGCGCTGTAGTTACCCATCGCCTGGCGGAACGCCCTACTGCCGTCGGCAAACGCGGAGCTGGCAACGTAGGTCTTGTCGTCCTCGTACTTATAGGTGAGGTAGAACCAAAGCTTGTCGCGCTTGATCGGACCGCCGAAGGACGGGTTGACCTGATAGGTATACGCGATGCCCGGTTGTGGAATGCCGGCCGCCTTCACCGCGTCGGACCGGTTGTCGGCCTGCAACTGGCTGCCGGCGCCGTAGGCGAAGAAGGTGCCCGAGAACGTGTTGCCGCCGTCTTTCGGCGTGCTGTTGATGCGCAAGCCGCCGTTCTGCATCTCGGCAGACTCAGCGCCGGTCGTGAAGGTGACTTCCTGCACGCTCGCGTCGTTCATGTAGAACCCGCTGAACTGGCCGCTGCCGCACAGGTTGTTCACGCGCAGCCCGTCGATCGCGATCACCATGTCCTGGGTCGCGGAGCCGTGCACGCTCATGTTGTACTGGCCGAGGACGAACGGCGTCACCGTCGTACCCGGCAGCAGCAGCGCGCGTGCCGGGGTGTTGCGGATGGGCGTTGGAATCGCGTCGAGAATGTCGCGGTTCACCACGAACTGCGTCCGATTGTTGGTCACGTCAACCGTGGGCGAGGCGCCGGTGACGATGACCGACTCTTCGAGCGAGCCGACCTGGAGGTCGACGTTGATTGGCGCGGCGAAGTTGCCTTGCAGCACGACGTCGGCGCGCCGCACGACCTTGAAGCCGGCCAGGGTGAAGGTCACCTGGTAGGTGCCCGGGCTCAGGTCGACGATCCGGTATTGACCGGAACTGTCGGACACCACGCTCCTGGCCTTTTCAATCAGCGCCGGGCTCGACGCTTCGACCGTGACACCGGGCAGCACCGCTCCGCTCCCGTCTCTTACGACACCGGCGATTGATGCCTGGGCACTGGCCTCCCGCGCCGTCATCAACACCGCTACACAGGCGATTGCCGCGTACAGCACAACTCGACGCATGGTTCGTTTCCCCCTAAGGCAAAGGATTGAGAAAGGTGATGCCGAGCATCCGTCGCGGACATTACGGGGGCTATGGCTGTGCTGTCAAGACATTTGGAGACGTGAGGACGGATGGCGGGGGGTGCCGACCTGGCCGCGCCGTTGCTGCGGGCCAGGTCGGTGACTGTGTGAGACGTGAACCATCCGGCTGATGCCGGATGCTACTTGCGTTTCGCGATCTTCAGTTCGCCGAGCTTGGCAACCATGTCCGGACCGGACGAAGCGGCCTTCACCGCGTTGTCGATGTGGAGGATCTTGCCGTCCGGATCGATGTAGAAGGTCCATCGCCGGGCCATGCCCGTTGCACCGAGGACGCCGTACTTGGTGCCGATCTCTTTCGTGACATCGCTGAGGATTGGATAGTCCGCCTCGTGCATCTGCGCGAACTTCGTGTTGTCCTCGAGTGTGTCCGTGCTGATCATGTAGTACGCGACGTTGTATTGCCGGATTAGATCGCCGCTCTCACGGAGCGACTTGCATTCGGCCGTTCAACCACCGGTAAAGGCTTTGGGAAACCACGCGAGCACCACCGCCTGCTTGCCCTTCGACTCGGCAAGCGTGTGGGTCTTTCCATCCGATCCGGGCGCCGAGAACGCCGGGGCCATGTCACCAACCTTGAGTTCCGCTGGTGCCTGGGCTCCCGCCGCGCTGGTCACCAGGCTCAGGACGGCACCGAGGCCGACCGTGAGCCATGACTTCATACGCATGAGCTGATCCTCCACAGGTGGATGGTAACCCACTTGCAAGGCTAGAATCGATACTGTGAGGGTTTGGGTCCGACGCGGATTGATTTGGCCGGTGGCGATTGCCACCGTGACCATTGTGGTCGCCCTGCTGGCCATTCATACCCCGTGGGCGAGCGGCCGCGCCCTGACCTGGGTCGGCGACTTCCTTGCCGGTTACGACCTTTCACTCGGCGCGAACGACCTGAGCTACAACCTTGCCACCCGTCGCATTACCCTCACCGGCGTGCGCCTCGCGGCAAAGGGCCACGACGAGCGGCCATTCCTGATCGCCGACCGCATCCAGGTCAAGCTGCCGTGGTCGGTCTTCCGCCGCCGCTTCGCGATCGAGCACCTCGAGATCGATAACGGCCTGGTCGACATCTTCCGCGACGCCAACGGGGTGGTGAACCTGCCGCCCAGCTCAACGCAGCCGACCCCAGAGACGCCGCGCCAGTTCGACATCCAGGGCCTCACGCTGCACGCGCTCGACGTGCAATACACCGACACGGTTGGCAACTGGGGCGTGAAGGTGCCGAAGATCGAGTCCACGCTGATCGATAGCGTGCTCGGCGCGGAAGGCGCGTTTGCCCTTCGCGCGCCGCTCGTAGTGCGCCTGCGCGAACGCACCTTGACGATCGCGCCGTTCGAAACGGTGATGACGTTCGACGGTTCGAATGTCTCGCTGAAAGACGCCCGCCTGGTGTCGTCCGAACTGAACGCGGTCCTGAGTGGAGCGATCAACCGCGTGCTCGATTCGCCACAACTGGACTTGTCGCTCACGGGCACGATCGACATCGCGAACGCGGCGAAGTGGGTGCCGCCGCCCCCGGTGCCGGTTAGCGGACTGGCGACCATCGACGGCACCATCAAGGGACCGACGCGCGACATCGTCACCACCCTGGCAGTGGCGAGCAACACGCTGGCGGTCGGCCGCGAGCAGAACCTGACGCTGCAGGGACCCGTGCAGGTGACGTTCGAGTCATTCTCCGGCACGCGGCTCGCGATCAGGCCGCAGTCCGGCGGCGAGATACTGGCCAACTTCAACGTGCCGTGGGGCGGCACCGCGGTGAGCAAGGCCGACGCCTCGTGGCAGGGTCTTGATGCGCAGACCGCGCTCGACATGGCCAATGTCAGTCCGCAACCGATTGGCGCCGCCTTCGAAGGCAGCGGCACGTTCGAGTTCGGTGAGCCGCGGCGATTCGAGATCACCAATCGCTCGACCGGCCGCAGCAAGCGGAATCACACGCCGATGACCGGCACCTTGCGCGCGACCATCGTCGGCGACGACTATCGCTACGATCACGACCATCGCTTTCCCGGCTTTGCGTTCGAGGGGCGGATGGCGGGCCGCATCAATCGCACGACCGCGTTGCTCTCGACCATGACCGGACCGGCCCACGCCCGCGTGAGCGATGTGGCCGAGGCATCGCGCAGCCTGGCCACGCTCGGACTTCCGGTTCCTGAGATCGCGAGCGAGGTTCACGGCGCCGTCGACATGCCCATGACGCTGGGCGGTTCGTATCAACTGTTCGAAGTTGACACCCAGGTCTCGGGCGATGCGGTCGATTTGCCGATCATCGGCCGCGTGCGCGCGTCGGCTCACGTGATCGCCGATACCAGGCAAGCGGACATCAGCGCCGTGGACATTCGCCGCGGCACGGCGTCGATCACCGGCCAGGCGCTGGCCAATGTCACGGCGCGCACGTGGACCGGCAGTTTCGTCGTCGATGCGCCGCACGCCGAAGAACTGCAGGCGGATGTTCCCGAAGCCTGGCGGGTGACCGGGCCGGTGCAGGTCGCCGCCACACTGGGCGGTACCTTCGACGTCTATACCCTCGACACCACCATCACCGGCTCGTCGTTGACCTGGGCGGGTCAGCTGATCGACAGCGCCACCGCCAAGGCCACGGTCACCAGCGAAGCCATCGACGTCACCGCGCTCGAGTTGCGGCAGGGCGCAGGCTTCCTGGACGGCCGCGTGCGGTACGCTTGGGAGACCGGCGCCTACACCGCCCATCTCAAGGGCGACCGGCTTTCCTGGCAGGGCACCGTGCTGGCGCCCAACGACACGCAGGCCTTGTTCTCGATGCAGTTCGATGGTGCGGGCACGATCGCGCAGCCGCGTGGACAGGCGCGCGTCGACTTTTCGCTGATGGGCGGCAAGGCCGGCACCTTGATTGGCGCCGGTGAGTTGACGGCCGATCTGCTGGGCGATCAGGCGCGGGTGGTGGCGCGGCTGCCGTCGATCGGCGCGCTCATCAACGCCGACATCGCCACCGCGTCACCGTACGACTACAAGGCAACCGCGCTTCTCGATCGCCTGGAGCTGGCCCGGCTGTCGCCGCTGCTCGGCACCATTGAAGCCGAGATCCTCGGGTTCGCCAGCGGCAGCATCACCGCGTCAGGCCGGCTGGCCGACGCGCGCGACCGCGTCGCAGTTGTCAGTCTCACCCAGCTCGACGCCGGCATTGGCGGTGTGCCGGTCTCGTTGAACGCGCCGCTCGACCTCTCGTTGCGTGGCGACGATGTGACGCTGAAGAGTCTCGACGTGCGGATGGGTTCAGGCCGGCTGACCGCGTCGGGCGAATGGAACACGGGGCTCGACGGCGCGTTCCAGGGCCAGTTCACCGGCGACTTCCAGGACGCCATTCGCATGGGCCGCGCCTTCGGCGTGCCGGTCTCCTTCGACGGCACCGGCGCCATGTCGCTGGAGATGCGCTCGAACGGCAGCCGCGCCGGAACGCTGGCCACGCTGTCGCTGAAGGGAGGCACCTTCAGCTGGAGTGGCGGTCCACACGCAGTCACGAACCTGACCGTCGACGGCGCGTTGCAGGGCGAGTCACTCACGGTGTCGCAGATCAGCGGAGATGTTGCCAGCGGCGGTGTCGTCGGCAGCTTCTCGGCCACGGCGCGCGCCGAAGTGCCGGTGCTCGAGCTGTCAGCGATCGCGGGCGAGTTGACGGTCGATGCCGCGAAGTTCACCTTCTCTGGAATTCCGGTGGAGCAGCAGCGGCCCTCGCGCGTGGAGTTCGCGCGCGGCGCGCTGGCGGTCGCCGACGTGTCGTGGTCGGTGGCCAACAACCCGCTGGTAATCGGCGGCTCGGTGGGGTTTGCCGCCGAGGATCCGCCGCTCAACCTCTCGGTGCAGGGCCTGATCGACCTGCGGGTGTTGTCGGCGTTCGTCAGCACGGTGGCGTTCGACGGCAACGCGAACCTGAACACGCTGATCGCGGGCACGGTGTCGAAGCCACTGCTCGACGGCCAGATCACGCTTCAGGACGCGGAGATCGCGATTGCTGATCCACGACTGGTGCTGTCTGAACTGAACGGGCCGGTCCTGCTCGATGGGCAGCGGATCGTGCTTGACGGTGTGCGCGGCCTCGCCAACGGCGGCGCGCTGACCCTCGATGGCACGCTGCAAGTCGAGGGCTTCGCGGTCACCGGTGGTGCGGTCAACATCCAGGCGCAAGGCGTAGCGGTGGAGCTGATTGAAGGCCTGCGCAGCGAAATTGACGCGCTCATCACCTTCAGGCCCGATCCCAATGCGCCCGCGATTACCGGCGACATTCGCATTGCCCAGGGCTCCTACACCGAAACCATCACCATCGCGGCCCTGGCCCGCCGGGCGACGCTGCCGGTCTCGCCGACCGTGGAGCAGCCGTATCTCGACCGCATCGGGCTCAACTTGTCGGTGACGACCACCGACGACATCGTGGTCGATAACAACTACGGCCGGCTCGAAGCGAGCGCCAACTTGCGAGTGGTCGGCACGGCGGCCTCGCCGGGCATTGACGGCCGCATCACGCTGCGAGAGGGCGGCGAGATCTTTCTGGCCGGCCGGACGTTCCGCGTCACCCGCGGGGATATCTCGTTCAGCGACCTGCGCCGCATTCGTCCCGAGTTCAACATCGCCGCGGAAGCGGAGATTGGCGGTGGCGACACCGTGACCATGACGCTGACCGGGACGCTGGAGCGGCCATCGATCGATCTGACCTCCGCCGAAGGGTCACGCACCCCTGGCGAGCTGGCGTCGATACTGGTGGGCAACAGCAACAGCGAGGCAGCCCTGACGCTGCTGTCGGCCGATCTACTGGGCGTCACCGGACGCGCGATTGGGCTCGACGCCTTTCGCGTCGAACGCGGCGACTTCCAGGACCAGGACTTCCGCGACGATCCGGCCGCGCTCGGCGCCAACAATATCGACCTGACGACCCGCCTGACCATCTCCAAGCGGGTTAGCAGCCAGGTCGAGTTCACCGTCTCGCAGAACCTGCGCGAGAGCGGCAAGACCACGTTCATCGTCAGCTATTTTCCGACCCCCACCATTGAAGTGCGGGCGTTGTCGCGCGACAACGCATCGGTTAGCCTCGGCGTTCGTCACCAGTTGACCTTCGGCAGGGGGGAGAGCCGGCCAGCCACCGAACGACGGGTCAGGCCGCTGGTGTCGGCGATCACCTTCGAGGGGGTTGACCCGGTCATCGAGCAGGAGGTGCGCGACGAGATCTCGCTCGACCCCGGAGACCGCTTCGACTTTCTCGTGCTGCAGCGTGATCTCGACCGGTTGCGCAACCGGTTCTTCGAGCAGGGCTTCCTGGAAGCGCGCGTGCGGACCCGGCGCGTGGCCAACGAAGCGGACAACACGGTGGCCCTCGAGTATCGTGCCGACCGCGGACCGCGGACGGTGATCGAGGTGGTGGGGGCGACGCTGCCATCAAGCGTCACCCGTGAGCTGCAGCAGGCCTGGGGTCGCAACGCGTTTGACCAGTTCCTGATCGAAGACTTGACCAAGCGCGTGCGCCGCCACCTGGTCACCACCAACCAGTTGAACAGCGTCGTCGTTGGCACCGTCGACCGATCAGTGCCGGGCGTCAAGCGCCTGCGGATCGAAGTGACGCCGGGCTTTACCGTCACCGGTCGCGAGATTCGCTTCACCGGGAACCAGGCGCTGGACGGCGACGCGCTGGCCGCCGAGATCACGGCATCTGGACTGGTCGACGACGCCTGGCTCGATCGCACCCTGGTCGAGCGCGCGTTGGTGACGGCGTATCAGGAGGCCGGCTACCTCAAGGCGACGGTCGTCGGCCAGCCGCTGACGGTCGATGGCGAGATCGGCGTGCTGCCGTTCACGATCGTCGAAGGTCCGCAGGCGCAGATTACCGACCTGCGGTGGGCTGGTGTGCCGGAGAGCCGGTTGCTCGAGATGCAGAAGGCCGCCGGCATCGTGACGCCGACGCCGTACGTAGCCGCCGACGTCAACACCGCCCTGATGCGCGTCGAGGACCAGTACCGCACGGCCGGCTACAACAACGCCGAAGTCGAGGTGATGCCGACGGTGGCTGACGACAGTTCGGTGACCCTGACGATGACGGTGGTTGAGGGGACGCAACAAGTGTTGCAGGAAGTGGTCACCACCGGGAACGAGGTCACCAACGACGCGGTCGTGAGCCAGGCGCTGCGCTTTAAACTTGGCAAGCCGGTGAACCTGGATGACTGGGCCCAGGCGCGCAAGCGACTCTACGATACCAACGTATTCCGGCTCGTGGACATTCAGCCGGTGCCCGTCGGTGATGCGGTCAACGGCGTCCAGCCAGTCAAGGCCCAGGTCACCGTCGAAGAGTACCCGGAGTGGCAGTTTCGCTACGGCCTGCAGCTCGAGGGCGAACGCAATCCCAGCTTTGACGAGTTCGCAAGTTCGCGCGCGGCCGGCGCGGTCGCAGAAATCAAGAACCCGAACCTGTTCGGTCGAGCGCTGACCGGCGGCGCGTTTGGCATGTATCAGTACGACCGGCGCGACGCGACGGTCTTTCTGTCAACCTCGCGGCTGTTCGGCTGGCGCGCCCGCAGTAACCTCTATGGGTTCTACTCGCGCGACCGGATTCGCGATGACGCCGGTGAAGAGATCCTGGCGATCACTGACATCCAGGGCTTCAGTGCCGACCAGCGCTGGCGCACGCGCGGCCTTCAAGTGGTCTACGGCTACCGGTTCGAGCGCGGCCGCACGTTCGACCCCGACCCGGGCAACGATCCGATCCCGCTCGACTTCGTCTCGAACGTCGCGACCCTGACGAGCGCGGTGGTGTTCGATCGCCGTGACGACCCGCTGGCGTCGCGCCGGGGGACGTTCTCGTCGCTCTCGTTCGATCAATCAGCGCTGTGGCTTGGTTCCGATGTCAGAAA
>JBBQSP010000144.1:0-8231 GCA_038213735.1 Vicinamibacterales bacterium
CAGCTCCTACGTCCGCATGGATGACTGGGACCAGGAAGCGCAGAAGTGGATCGATCGCAAGAACAAGAAACAGGCGCTCGCCTAGGGCACCGCCTACGAGGAGATGGCAATGGCACCAGCGGTTCAGGCGGTGGAAAGGAAGGCGGTCGAGAAGCGGCAGATGCGCCAGCCGATCGAGAGCGGTTGTCCCGACGGCATGCAGTACATGCACCCGCTGATGGTCAAGAATTTCGGCAACTGGAAATACCACGACCGCCCGCGTCCAGGCGTGCTGCACCACGTGGCGCACTCCGGCGACGAAATCTGGACGGTGAGGGTCGGCACCCAGCGCCAGCTCGGGCCCTATGAGATCAACCTCCTGTGCGACATCGTCGAGAAGTACGGCGAGGGTCACGTGCGCTTCACCATCCGTTCGAACCTGGAGGTGATGGTTTCGAAATGGGAGAGAGTCGGGCCGCTGATCCAGGCCTTCAACGATGCCGGCTACCCCGTTGGCGGCACCGGCAACTCGGTGACCATGATTTCCCACACGCAGGGTTGGCTGCACTGCGACATCCCCGGGACCGACGCTTCCGGCGTCGTGAAGGCGCTGATGGACGAGCTCTACGGCGAGTTCATCAAGGAGGAGATGCCGAACCGCGTGCACATCACCACCTCCTGCTGCCAGATCAACTGCGGCGGCCAAGGCGACATCGCGATCAACGTCCAGCATACGAAGCCGCCGAAGATCAATCACGACCTGGTGGCGAACGTATGCGAGCGTCCCTCGGTCGTGGCGCGCTGCCCGGTGGCGGCCATTCGTCCGGCCATCGTGAACGGCAAGCCCTCGCTCGAAGTCGACGAGAAGAAATGCATCTGTTGCGGTGCCTGCTATCCCCCGTGCCCGCCGATGCAGATCAACGATCCAGAGCATTCGAAGCTCGCCATCTGGGTGGGTGGAAAGAACTCCAACGCCCGTTCCAAGCCGATGTTCCAGAAGCTCGTCGCCGCGGGGCTTCCCAACAATCCGCCCCGCTGGCCCGAAGTCGCCGCGGTGGTAAAGAACATCCTCTACACCTACAAGAAGGACGCGCGCGACTGGGAGCGCGTCGGCGACTGGGTGGAGCGCATCGGCTGGCCGCGGTTCTTCGAGCTGACCGGGCTGCCCTTCACCAAGTTCCACATCGACAATTGGCGCGGCGCGCGCAACAGCCTCAATGCGTCGACGCACATCAGGTTCTAGGGCGGCGGATGAAATTCGGCATCCTGGTCAACGAAGGGCCGTACACTAACGCGGCGTCGGATACGGCCTTTCAGTTCGCCAAGGCCGCGCTGTCGAAGGGGCATGAGATCTATCGCGTGTTCTTCTATCACGACGGGGTGAACAACGGCACACGGCTCACGGTGCCGCCGCAGGACGACCGCAACATCGTCAAGCGCTGGAGCGATCTGGCCGCGCAGCACCAGCTCGACCTCGTTGTGTGCATCGCCGCCGCCCAGCGCCGCGGCCTCATGGATGCCGCCGAGGCGAAGCGCAACGGCAAGGACGCCGACAACATCGCCCCGGGGTTCCGCATTTCGGGCCTGGGGCAGCTCATCGAAGCCGGCATCCACGCCGACCGCCTGGTCGTCTTTGGTGATTGAGGCGGGAGGGGGAATGTCGGAGGAAACCCAGGGCGGCGTCGTCAAGAAGTTCCTCTACGTGAACCGCAAGGCGCCCTACGGAACGATCTACGCCCTCGAGGCGCTCGAGGTGGTGCTGATCGGCGCGGCGTTCGAGCAGGACGTGAGCCTCGCCTTCGTGGGCGATGGCGTCTATCAACTGGCGAAGGGCCAGGACACCAAGGGTCTGGGGGTGAAGAATTTCTCGCCGACCTTCCGCGCGCTCGAGGATTACGACGTCACCAAGCTCTACGTGGAACAGGAAGCGCTGCAAACGCGCGGCCTGAGCGAGTCAGACCTCGTAGTCCCCGCGGAGGTCGTGAGCGCGGAGCGCATGGCCGAGATCATGGAAAACCAGGACGTGATCCTGACTTTTTGAAGGCCCGACATCGTGCTGCATACCGTAAACAAATCACCGTTTGAATACAAAGCCCTGGAGACCTGCCTCAAATTCGCCAGGCAGGGCAGTGCGGTGCTGTTGATCGAGGACGGCGTGTACGCGGCGGCCAAAGGGACCACCGTTTCGAAGCAGGTGCAGGAAGCCCTGAAGACGTTGTCGATTTACGCGCTCAAGCCCGATATCGATGCGCGGGGCATGCAAGACCGGACGATCGACGGCATTCGCCTGGTGGACTACGGAGGGTTCGTGGACCTCGTGGTGGAGCACAGCGCCGTGCAGTCCTGGCTTTGAGCACCGATTCGCAACCGATGAACTGAACTGGAGCACACGAATATGCCGATCGAGATGAACGGACAAACCATCGAAACCGACGAGGAAGGCTATCTCGCGAGCCGCGCCGACTGGACCGAGGAGATTGCAAAGGAGATGGCGCGCCTGGACGACTGTGACCTGAGCGAGAGCCACTGGGAAGTCATCAACTTCCTGCGCGAGTACTACGAGGAGTATCAGATCGCGCCGGCGGTGCGCGTTCTGACCAAGGCGATCGGGAAGAAGCTCGGCGCGGACAAGGGAAACAGCAAGTACCTCTACGAGCTGTTCCCCTACGGCCCTGCCAAGCAGGCGTGCAAGTACGCGGGCCTGCCCAAGCCGACGGGCTGCGTGTAAGCGGTCCTGCGCCGAGCCGGAGTGAGCGTTGTCGCAGCTAACAGTCATCTACGCGCTGCTCTACTATCTCGCCATCGCAATGCTGGTCGGGGGAGTGGGCTACCACGTCTGGTTGTATGCGCGCACGCCCCAGCCGCTGAAGATTCCGACCACGCCCGCGCCCACCACGCGCGCGGGCGTCGCGTTGCGCATGCTCAAGGAAGTCACGCTGTTCGAGAGCCTGTTCAAAGCCAACAAGTGGACCTGGCTCTTCGGGTGGATTTTTCACTTCGCGCTCCTGGTGGTGCTGCTGCGCCACCTGCGCTATTTCACCGAGCCGGTCTGGGCCTGGGTGGCGCTCATCCACCCGCTCGGCGTCTATGCCGGCTTCGGCATGGTGGCCGGCCTCGCTGGCCTGTGGGCGCGCCGTTTTCTCGTCGATCGCGTGCGTTACATCTCGAGCCCCTCCGATCACCTGATGCTCGCCTTGTTGATCGCGATCGCCGCCAGCGGACTTGCCATGAAATATCTCGCGCACACCGATATTGTGGCCCTCAAGGCTTTTTTCCTCGGCCTCATGGCCTTCGACTGGCAGCCATTACCGGCCGATCCGGTATTGCTTATCCATCTGACGCTGGTCGCGACCCTGATGATCATCTTTCCGATTAGCAAGCTCCTGCACGCGCCGGGCGTGTTCTTCAGCCCGACACGAAATCAGGTCGACAATCCGCGGGAGCACCGTCACGTGGACGGGTGGTCGGCCCGCATCGACAACACCATCGCGCGTGCGCGCGACAATCGCCTTGGCTGATTTCGAAACGCCCGCCATACGCGAGTACCCGGTCATTCCGCTGGTGCGGCAAGGCGCCATGGCGCACAGCAAGCCGTTCGTCGCCAAACCCGTCCATCAGGAGCCGCTCGGATTCCCCGGCGAGCTGGTGCCCGACTGGCAGAACGTCGCCGTGGCGAAGCTCGGCTCGCTCGTGTCGCAATCGCGCGCGCTGCAGGTTTTCCTGGATTCCTGCGTCAAATGCGGCGCCTGCACCGACAAGTGCCACTACTACCTGGGGACATCGGACCCGAAGAACATGCCGGTGGCGCGCCAGGACCTGCTGCGCTCAGTCTACCGCCGCTATTACACCTTCGCCGGCAAGTACTTTCCCTGGCTGGTCGGCGCGCGCGACATGACCAAGGAAGTGCTTGACGACTGGTACACCTATTTCCACCAATGCTCGCAGTGCCGGCGCTGCGCGGTCTTCTGCCCCTACGGCATCGACACCGCCGAGATCTCGATGGCGGCGCGAGACATCATGGACACGGTCGGCCTGGGGCAGAAGTACTCCAACGAGATCATCGGCAAGGTCCACAGGATCGGCAACAACCTGGGGCTTCCCGGGCGCGCGTTGCGCGACACGCTCGACGGCCTGGAAGAGGACGTGAAGGAATCGACCGGGGTCGACGTCAGGTTCCCGCTGGACGAGAAGGGCGCCGAGGTGCTTCTGGTCACGCCGAGCGCCGACTTCTTCGCCGAGCCGCACATCGACGGGCTGATCGGCTATGCCAAGGTACTGCATGCCGCCGGGATTTCGTGGACGCTGTCCACTCACGCCTCGGAGGCTGCCAATTTCTCGATGTTCATCGGCAACCACGACAACCTGCAGAAGGTCGCGATGCGTATCCGCGAGGCGGCCATCGACCTGGGCGTGCGTCGAATCGTGGTCGGCGAATGCGGCCATGCCTGGCGCGTGGCCTACAGCTTCTGGAACACGCTCATCGGGCCGTTCGACTTCCTCGACCCGAACTACCCGGTGCCGCAGCACATCTGCGAGCTGACCTATGACCTCATCGAACGCGGCGCCATCACGTTCGACAAGAGCGCCAACGACGACAAGGTGGTGACGTTCCACGATTCGTGCAATGTCGCTCGCGCCTCGCGCATGGGCGACTCGCCGGGAGGGCAGTTCGAATATCCTCGCGCGATCATCCGCGCCTGCGTGAACAAGTTTGTCGACATGGCGCCGGAGACCATCGGCGAGAGCACGTTTTGCTGCGGCGGCGGCGGCGGGCTTCTGACCGACGATTTGCTCGAATTGCGCGTCAAGGGGGCGTTGCCGCGCATGCAGGCCTTGCAGCAGGTGGTGGAAGAGCACGGCGTCAACTACATGGCGGCGATTTGCGCGATCTGCAAGAGCCAGTTCACCAAAGTGCTGCCCTACTACAAGCACCCCATGGACATGATCGGCAGCGTGCACGGCCTGGTGAGCAATGCGATCGTGCTGAGCGCGAACAAATGACGCGCGAGCTTCTCTCGCGCCGTGCAGCGGTCAACTGGAGATAGACAATGTCAGCCCCGGCAACTAAGCCCGACGCGAAGACCGGACACACGGTCCGCAAGTTCAGGGACGGCGATCATGAGTGGGCCTCGCTGCAGGAGCAGATTTTCACCGCCGACGAGACGGACAAGTGCCCGACCTACGTGCACAAGACCCCGCCATGCCAGGCGAGCTGTCCGTCGGGCGAGGATATCCGTGGCTGGCTAAACATCGTGCGCGGCATCGAGAAGCCCCCCAAGGGGACGAGCGCGCAGGAATACGCGTTCCGCCGCTCGACCGCCGCCAATCCCTTTCCGTCGATGATGGGCCGGGTGTGTCCGGCGCCCTGTCAGACCGGCTGCAATCGCAACGCCGTGGAAGACTACGTCGGCATCAACGCCGTCGAGCAATACATCGGCGATTACGCGCTGGAGCAGAAATTCGCCTTTCATGCCGGGGCCGATACCGGCCGGAAGGTCGCGATCATCGGCGGGGGGCCCGCCGGTTTGTCCGCCGCCTATCAGCTGCGCCTGAAGGGCCACGGCGTGACGCTTTTCGACGATCACGCCGAGCTGGGAGGCATGGCGAAGTACGGCGTGCCCGGCTACCGCTTGCCGCGCTCGCACCTGAACGGCGAGATCGACCGCATCATCGCCATGGGTGTCGACGTCAGGACCAACACCCGCATCGGCACGGACATTGCCATGGAGGACATCGAAGCGCGCTTCGACGCCGTGCTGTTGGCGATCGGCTGCAAGTCCGGTCGCAGCCTGCCGGTGCCGGGAGCGCAGGCGCCCAACTGCATCAGCGGCGTCGCATTTCTCGAGGCGTTCAACCAGGGCCGGCTGAAATCCGTCGCAGGCCGCGTGGTCGTGGTGGGCGGCGGCGACACGTCGGTCGACGTGGTGTCGGTGGCGCGACGACTGGGTTATGTCAAGGACGCGAAGGAAGCCGAGCGCCCCGAGTTCGTCGTCATGGGCCACACCGCGCACGACGTGTCGACCATGGCCGCGCGGGAAGGCGCCGATGTGATGCTCATCACGATGCAGCCGGTCGAGAAAATGAACGCGGCCAGGCACGAGATCGAGGACGCCCAGCGCGAAGGGGTGACGATCCGCGGCAGCCTCCTGCCGGTGGAGGTCATTCTGGACGCATCGACCGGGCGCGCCCGGGCACTGCGCGTGATCGAGGTCGACTGGTCGAGCGGCAAGCCGGTCGAGAAGCCCGGCACCGAGATCGAGCTCGAGGCCGATCTCGTCGTTTCCGCCATCGGCCAGTCCGGCAATTTCGCCGGCCTGGAGGGGCTCGACAACGGCAAGGGACTGATCGCAGCCGACAAGTTCTACCAGGTGCCGAACAAGCAAGGCGTCTTCGCCTGCGGCGACATCATTCGCCCACATCTGCTCACGACGGTGATCGGCCAGGGGTCGGTCGCCGCCGAGAGCATCGACAGTTATCTGAACAAGAAGGACATGGCCAAGCGCCCGAAGGTGGACGTGCATCACTTCAACCTGCTCGACAAGCTGCGTGAGGTGAACCTCGAGCCCAAGGCGTTCAAGCCGGTGGACGGGGAGGTGCGCGAGATCGACCGCGGTGTGCGCGGCACCGACCTCGGCGGCAAGGCCGTGGGTGGCTTCGCCATCCACAACTACGAGGACCGCGGCGCCAGCGAAGTCTGCCAGTCGGACGAGTTGTTCCTCGGCCACTTCCCCTACCAGGAGCGCATCAAGCGCGACGAGATCGGTCCCGACGCCGAAGCGGTACTGGGCCATTTCGCCGAGCGCATGGTGGGGCTGAACGACAAGCAGGCGGTGGACGAAGCCAAGCGCTGCATGAGCTGCGGCCTGTGCTTCGAGTGCGACAACTGCGTCATCTACTGCCCGCAGACCGCGGTCAAGCGCACGCCGAAGCCGGAAGCCACGATGGGCCGCTACGTCTACACCGACTACGACCTGTGCATCGGCTGCCACATCTGCGCCGACGTCTGCCCCACCGGCTACATCAAGATGGGGATGGGAGACCATTGAACAGCGGAGATCGGGGATGATGCGGCTTGCGGCCGGGATGCTTCTCGCCGTGCTGGCGGCCGCGGGCTACGCCACCGCCGCCGAGGGACCGGCGCGCGTGGTGCTGCCCACGGTCAAGATTGAAAAAGGGCAGGCCTGCGTCGAGCCGACCGCCGAAATGCGCCGTGATCATATGAAAATGCTCCTGCATCAGCGGGATCGGACGGTGCACCGGGGCATCCGCGCCGCTCGGCACAGTCTCAAGAACTGCGTCGACTGCCACGCGAACCCCAAGACCGACAGTGTGCTCGGCAAGGACGGTTTTTGCGAGAGTTGCCATGCCTATGCCGCAGTCCGCATGGACTGTTTCGGTTGCCACTCGCCGTCGCCGCGAAAGGCGGTGGACAGCGCGAAGGCCGCGGCCGCAAACGCCGACGACATGCCGCGGTCGGTGCGGCGCGCTGCGAGCGCTCGATGAGCCTCGATCGGCGCCAGTTTCTCGGTCTGGGCGTGGCCGTGGCCGCGGCCGCGGGAGGGGCAATGGCGCCGGGCTTGAGGCTGGTCGAGCTGGCGCAGGCGCGCTCGCCGGAGGAGGCCGCGTCGGCGCTCAAGCGCTGGGGATTGCTGATCGACACCGAGCAGTGCACGGATTGCGAGGTGTGCGTTACCGCCTGTCACGAGGAAAACGGCGTGACCGGCCATGGCCGCCCGGCCACCGACGCGCAGTGGATACGAAAAGTAAGCTTGCGTGACAAAAGCACCGGACACGCGCAAACGCTACCGCTCATGTGCCAGCACTGCGAGCACCCGCCGTGCGTGGATGTGTGCCCGACCGGCGCTTCGTTCAAGCGCGCGGACGGCATCGTGCTCGTGGACAAGCATACGTGCATAGGCTGCCGCTATTGCGTGATGGCCTGCCCGTATGGCGCGCGCTCGTTCATCCATGAAACGGTCACCGGCCAGAAAGCGGACGTGCCGCGAGGCAAGGGCACGGTGGAGTCCTGCACGCTGTGCGTGCACCGCATCGATCGCGGCGAGACGCCGGCGTGCGTCGAGGCGTGCAACAAGGATGGCGGCAAAGCGATGGTTTTTGGCGACCTGAACGATGACGCCGGTGAGCTGCGTCAGCGTCTGCGCCGGGAACCATCCGCTGCGTTGCGCCCGGAGCTCGCGCTCAACACCGCCGTGCGCTACCAGGGGCTGTAAGCGAAGCGCCCGTGGCCACCA
>JBBQSP010000145.1:0-8041 GCA_038213735.1 Vicinamibacterales bacterium
CCCGGTGGCGCCATCAGTGCGTCGAAGGCGCTCGTGTCGGCCCCGCGCTCTTTCATTCGAGCGATGAATTGCAACCGTTCGTCGGGCGTCATCGTCTTGAAGCGCTCGAGCGAGCGCGCCTGGAAGTCGGCGCCGCCGCCAGGGAAGCCGCCCCCAGCACCACGGCCACCGCGTCCGCGACCGCCGGCCATGGGTGACGGGGCTGGTGCCGCCGGTGCCGAAGTGGTCGCCTGTGCCTGTGCCGCGGGCGCCGGAGTCGCTGGCGCCTGTGCGACGGGTGGTGCGCCCGGTGCCGCAGCGGCGCCCTCGCCACGCCCGCCACGCCCGCGGCCCGCGCCGCCAAACGCCATCGCTTCCGCTGGGGGCTCCTGCTTGAACGCCGCAAACATCTCGTTGGTCGGGCGGAACCGCAGCGCCGCATTCGCGATCCGCAGGGTGTTGGTGCGCTTCGCGATCTCGATCTTCACGTTGGCGGTCATGCCCGGCTTCAGCTTGAGTTCCTTGTTCGGAACCGTGATCACCGTGCCGTAGGTCGTGACGTTCTGAACCACCACCGGCTGCAGGCGGACCTGCGTGACCGTGCCCGCGAAGTTGTCGGTGGGGTAGGCGTCAACCCGGAACGTGACGTGCTGGCCGGGCCGGATGCGGCCGACGTCGGCCTCGTCGATGTTGGCATTGACCTGCATCTCGGTCAGGTCCGCGGCAATCACGAACAGCGTCGGTGCCGACATGCTGGCGGCCACCGTCTGGCCGACGTCAACGCTGCGTTGCGTGACGATGCCGTCAATCGGTGCCCGGATGATGGTGTGGTTGCGGTTTACCTGCGACTGGTTGACCGAGGCCTGGGCTTGCGTCACCGCGGCCTGTGATTGGGTGACCGAGGCGGTCTGTGACGCGACGCTTGCCGCCGCGGTGTCGACCGCGATCTTGGCGGCGTCGAGGTCGCTCTGCGCGATCAGGCTTTGCGTCGCCAGTTCCTTTGCGCGGGCGAACTTCTGCTGCGCGTCGGTCAACTGCACCTTGGTGCGGTCCAGTTCGCTGTGGGCCCTGGTGAGGTTGGCCCTCGCCTGGATCAGGTTGGCCTGAATCTGTTGGAGCTGCGCGTCAAATAGCGACGGGTCGAGCCGCGCGATCACCTGCCCCTGTTTGACGATGGAGTTGAAGTCGGCGCCCAGCCACTCGATGTTGCCCGACACCTGGCTGCCGACCTGCACGGTCGTCACCGCCTGCAGGGTGCCGGTCGCGCCGACCGTGTCGATGATTTCGCCCCGGGTCACCGGCACGGTGTTGACTGCCACCTCGACCCGCGCGCGGTTGAAATACCAGTATCCGGCACCGGCTGCGACCACCGCCAGCAGCACGAGGACGATGATCGCTCGCTTCATGTGTTCGTTACTCTCGCGTCAGCACCGTCGTTTACGGCGGAAATCGTGATAATTCCGTGGCAGGAACAAGCCGTAGACGTCCTACGTCTAAGGCCGTAGAGCGTCTACATCAATGCCCAAACCCCGCGATGACCAGCGCCTGGAACTGCTACAGGGCACCCTCGACATGCTCATCCTGCGCACGCTGCAGTGGGGGCCCCAGCATGGCCATGGCATCGGCCAGGCGATTCGAGCCCAGTCCGACGACCTGCTCAAGGTCGAGACCGGTTCACTCTATCCCGCCATGCACCGTCTTGAGAAGAAAGGGTGGCTCAAGTCGGAGTGGGGGGTGAGCGAGGCCAACCAGCGGGCGAAATACTATCAGTTGACGGCGGCCGGCAAGGCCCAGCTGTTGCGCGAACGCGACCGCTGGTCGCAGTTAGTCGGCGCCATCGGCCGCATCATGAACCCCGCGGGGAGCGAATAGCCATGCGCCCCGACGATCGCGAGCTGGACGACGAAATTCGTGGCCACCTTGCGCTCAGCGTCCAGGAGCGCATCGAGCGCGGCGACAGCCCCGAGGTGGCGCGACTCGCGGCCTTGCGGGAGTTTGGCTATATCCCTGCCGCGCGCGACGAGATGCGGCGGGTGTGGTACAGCCGCGGGTTCGACCTGGCCGACGCGCTCGCACAGGACCTGCGGGTCGGCTTGCGCTCGTTGCTGCGCGCCAAGGGTATGGCTGCCACGGTGGTCATCACCCTCGCACTCGGCATCGGCGCCAACGCCGCCATCTTCAGCGTCGTGCGCAGCGTGCTGCTGCGGCCGTTGGTCAATCGCGACGAGGCGCGCCTGATCTACATCCGGCAGAGCGCGCCTGGGCTCGGCGCCGAGAACCTGACGTTCTCCGTTCCCGAGATCGCCGATCTGAAGGCGGGGGTGCGGACGATCAGCGCGTTTGGCGATTTCTCGACGGTCGGCTTCACGCTCACCGGGCTGGGCGACGCCCGCGTGGTGCAGGCCGGGGTCGTGAGCGGCTCGTTCTTCGAGGTTATGGGGTTGCGTCCCGCGCTGGGCCGGCTGCTGACGCCGGAAGACGATGGCCTCGATGCGGCGGGTGCGGCGGTGGTGACCCACCGGTTCTGGTCCAGCACCTTGAACAGCGATCCTTCGGTCATCGGCAGGACGATTGGCCTCGGCACGCGCACCGCCACCATCGTCGGCGTGCTTGAACCGTCGGTGCCCTATCCCGCCGACACCGAGATCATCGCCAACATCGTGTCCAGCCCCCACCACCTGGGCGCGACCATGATCACCGGGCGCACGCATCGCATGACGGAGTTGTTTGGCCGCCTCGCGCCTGGCGCCACGCTGGAGGAGGCGCACGCCGAGCTGGAGTCGGTGTATGCCGGCATGGTCAGCGCGCATCCCGACGCGTACTCCGCCAAGGCCGGCATGATGCTGAGTGCCACGCCGCTGCGCGATCAGATCACGTCGCCGGCCCGCGCGATTCTGCTGCTGTTGCTCGCGGCCGCCGGCGTGGTCTTTGTCATTGCCTGCTCCAATGTCGCCAACCTGATCCTGGCGCGATCGGTTCGACGGGAGGGTGAGCTTGCTGTTCGGGCCGCGCTTGGCGCCGGTGCCGGCGCGCTGCGCCGGACGCTGCTGGCTGAAAGCCTGGTGCTCTGTGGCGCCGGCGCCGTGCTGGGCGTGCTGCTGGCGCGTCCGTTCGTTGCGGTGGTGGCGAGCTTTGCGGCGCGCTTCTCGGTGCGGGCCCTCGACGTAACCGTGGATACCAGCGTGCTGTGGGTGGGCGCCGGTCTTGCGATGGCGGCGGCAATCCTGCTGGCCTACGTTCCGCGCCTGCCCTCGTCCCTCGACTCTCGCTCGGGACGCCCTGAGCAGGGTCGAAGGGCCCAGACGCCGACCGGTGCCGGCCTGGTCAGTGCCGGCGTGCGCCTGACACCCGGCACCAATCGCCGGCTGCGGGTCTTTGCGACCATGCAGATTGCGCTCTCGTTCGTGCTGCTGGCGGGCGCCGGCATGCTGGTCGCGACGCTTCTGGCGCTGCAGACCGCCACCACCGGCTACGACATGCGCCGCGTGCTGGCGCTCGACGTCCCGGCGCCACTCGGCGACTACAGCACCAAGGCGATCGACTTCTACCAGGAGATCATGCGCCGGGTCGCCGAGCTGCCCGGCGTGGACGGCGTGGCCGTCGGCAGCTTCGTGCCGTGGCGCGATGCCGGCTCGTTTGGTCCCGGGGTGTCCTTTGCGGTCGAGGGACTGGTCCCCGCCGACGGTGAAGAGGAGCCGCGGGCACGGTTGCGGATCGTCTCTCCGGGGTTCTTCGATGTGGTCGGCGTGCCGCTCGTGGCCGGCCGCGCATTCACGGCCGACGACCGGCGTGGCCGTGAGGCGGTGGTGATTGTGAGCCAAAGCGTTGCGCAGCGGATGTTTCCGAACGGTGACGCGTTGAACCGGACGATGTGGTGGACCGATCCGTACTTCGGGAAGCCGGTGGTGCCCCGCCGCATCGTGGGCGTGGTGGCCGATGTCGATGACGAGAACGTCGTGCGCGCGCCGGCCCTCACGGTCTATCACCCCTTTCAACAGATGGGCGTGGCCGGGCGGGTGTTCGTGCGCACCGCCGGCGATCCCTACGCGCTGGTGGCGCCGGTGCGCCGGGTGGTGCGCGAGCTGTCGCCGGATCAACCGGTGGAGCGGCCCGCGACCCTCGAGGACGTACGCGCCACCATCCTGACCCCGGAGCGGCTGAACGCGTTTGTGATTGCGGGCTTCGCTGGTGTAGCGCTGCTGATCGCGGTGGTTGGGGTAGCTGGCGTGCTGGCCTTCGGCGTCAGCGCCCGCACACGCGAGTTTGGCGTGCGGCTGGCCATTGGCTCCACGCCGCGCAGTTTGTTGATGAGCGTGCTCTCCGAAGGCATGGCGATCGTGACGGTCGGGATTGCCGCCGGGATCGCGGGCGGCTATGTCTGTGCGGGTATAGCCGCCAGCTACGTCGCCGGGATCGAGTTGCCCGGCGTGGTGCCGGTGCTGGCCGCGGCTGCCGTGTTGGGTGGTGCGGCGATCCTGGCTTCGTTGATGCCGGCCGCGCGCGCCGCGCGCGTGGACGTGTTGCAGGCGCTGCGTTCGGAATGACCCAGGTGTGATCGAGACAACCACATGACCAACCCCTCAAGCGTTTCAAGACCCCTTCGCCTGTGGCCTGGCGTTGCCCTGGCGGTGTTCGCCTTGCTGATCCGTTTCGGGCTGCCCGTGGCGCTGCCCGACACGACGATCTCTGGGATGGACACGGGCCTCGTCGGCCTGCTGGGTTCCGTGATCGCCACGCTCGGGATCATCGTGTGGTGGCTGTTCTTCAGCCGCGCCCCGTGGTCTGAGCGGCTGGGCGCGCTGGCGGTGATGGGCATTGCGGCGTTCGCCACGAAGGCGATCGCGCACCCGTCCATTGCCGGCGCCGGCCAGGGCTATCTGATCTACCTCGGGGGGATCCAGCTGATGACCCTGGCGCTGGTGCTGTGGGCCGTCGCCAGTCGCGATCTCGCAGTCAGCGTGCGGCGCGCCTCGATGGCTACGGCGCTCGTGGCCGCGTGCGGCTTCTGGGCGATCCTCCGGACGGACGGTGTCAGCAGCAGCCTGCTGGGTTCGGACTATCACTGGCGCTGGACGCCGACAGCAGAGGAGATCTTGCTGGCGAAGACGGCGGCCGAGCCCGAACGCGTGGTGCCACCGCCGCCCCCGGCCGGGTCGCCGGTGGCCGTGCCCGTGCCCGTGCCGACGGCCCCTGCGCCCGTCGCGGCAACCGCGGTCCCCGCAACGAACGTGACTCCGGCCGAGGGCGTGGAGGAGGCAAGGCCTGCCCTGAGCGAGCGAGGTGTCTCGCCTGTGCGAGACACCTCGCGAGTCGAATGGGGCGGTTTTCGCGGCAGCGCGCGCGACGGCGTCGTCCATGGTGTCCGCATCAACACCGACTGGGCCGCCGCGCCGCCCCTGCAGATCTGGCGCCGGCCGGTCGGGCCCGGCTGGTCGTCGTTCGCCGTGCAGGGAGACCTGATCTACACGCAGGAGCAGCGCGGCGATGAGGAGATGGTCGCGGCCTACCGGCTGTCGACCGGCGAGCCGGTGTGGCGCCACAGCAACCCCGTGCGCTTCTACGAATCGAATGGCGGGGCCGGCCCGCGCGCCACGCCGACCCTCGATCAGGACCGTGTGTTTGCGCACGGCGCGACCGGCATCGTGAACGCGCTCGACGCCCGCACGGGCAAGTTGCTGTGGGCCCACGACTCGTCCGCCGACACCGGCGTGCCGGTGCCTGGGTGGGGCTTCTCGAGTTCGCCGCTGGTGATCGACGGCAAGGTGATCATCGCCGCCTCGGGTGCCCTGATCGCCTACGACGCCGCCACGGGAGAGACGCGCTGGGTGATGAAGTCGCGCGGCGGTAGCTACAGCTCGCCGCACCTGCTGACTATCAACGGTCTATCTCAGGTCGTGCTGATGGGCGGACGCGGCACCACCGGTGTGGCCGTCTCAGATGGCGCGGTGCTGTGGGAGAACGCGTGGGCCGGCGCCCCGATGGTGCAGCCCGCCTCGCTTCCCGGTGGCGATCTGCTGATTACGAGCGCCGACGCGATGGGCGGGCTCGGCGTGCGCCGCCTTGGGCTCACGCAGGCGCCCGAAGGCTGGGCCGTGGCCGAGCGCTGGACGTCGCGCGGGCTCAAGCCGTACTTCAACGACTACGTCATCCACAAGGGCCACGCCTATGGGTTCGACGGCAACATCCTGTCGTCGGTGAATCTCGAGACCGGTGAGCGCGCCTGGAAGGGCGGACGCTACGGCAATGGCCAGATGCTCCTGCTCGCCGATCAGGATCTGTTGCTGGTCACGTCCGAAGAGGGTGAGCTGGCGCTCGTGTCGGCGACGCCTGACAAGTACGTCGAGCTTGCGCGGATTCCCGCCCTGAACGCCAAGACCTGGAATCACCCGGTGTTGATCGGCGATGTCCTGTTGATTCGTAACGGCGAAGAGATGGCGGCGTTCCGCCTGTCACTCGACAGCGCGGCTACGCGCTGACGAGCGATGGTTCGTACGCGAGGACCGGTCGCAGCCAGCGTTCGACCTCGCTGACGGCCATGCCCTTGCGTTTTGCGTAGTCCGCGACCTGATCCGGTCCGATGCGCTGGATGGCGAAGTACTTCGACTGCGGATGCGAGAAGTAGAGGCCGCTGACCGATGCCGCCGGCGTCATCGCGAACGACTCGGTGAGATCGAGGCCAACCGAACGCGCGCCCAGCAGCTCGAACAGCGTCGCCTTCTCGCTGTGGTCGGGGCAGGCCGGATAGCCGAACGCCGGCCGGATACCCTGGAACTTCTCGTCGATCAGGTCGTCGTTCGATAGTTGATCGACGATGCCCCAGTCCTTGCGGGCCTGGGCGTGCAGGTACTCTGCGAACGCCTCGGCCAGCCGGTCGGCCAGCGCTTTGACGATGATGGCGGAGTAGTCGTCGTGCTTGCCTTCGTACTTCTTCACCAGCTCGTCGACGCCGAGCCCGGCCGTGACCGCGAACGCGCCCAGGTAGTCGGTCACGCCGTGGCCGTCGGGCGCAATGAAATCAGCCAGCGATCGATTGGGCTTGTCGTCGGCAATCACTTCCTGCTGTCTCAGCATCGGGAAGCGAACGCCGTTCTCGAGCACGATGTCGTCCCCCTCGCCGTGGGCCTTCCAGAAGCCGTAGACGCCACGGGCGCGAATCAGCTTGCCGTCCACGATCTGCTTCAGCAGCGCCTGCGCGTGGCCGTAGAGTTCCGTGGCGGCGGTGCCGATGGTTGCGTCCTTCAGGATGGCGGGGAAGCGTCCCTTCAGCTCCCATGCCGCGAAGAAGAACTGCCAATCGATGAACGGCACGAGGTCGGCCAGCGCTACATCGACCTTCCTGAGGCCGGTGAATGAGGGTGTGGCTGGGTTGGCGAAGTCGAGCTTCAAGCGGTTCGCGCGCGCTTTCTCGATCGACAACGTCGGCCGCTCTCGCTTGCCCGCATGCTGTTCACGCAGCTTGACGTGATGCGCGCGGTTGGCCTGGTTGAACGCCGGCTTCAACTCCGGGTTGATCAGGCTGGCGACCACGTCCACAACACGCGAGGCGTCGGGGACGTGCACGGTCGGCTGCGAGTACTCCGGTGCAATCTTGACGGCGGTGTGCTGTGGGCTGGTGGTGGCGCCGCCAATCAGCAGCGGCAGCGTCATCTTGCGGCGCTCCATTTCCGACGCGACGAACACCATCTCGTCGAGCGACGGCGTAATCAAGCCGCTCAGGCCGATGATGTCCACCTGGTGCTCGAGCGCGGCCTGAAGGATCTTGTCGCAGGACACCATTACGCCGAGGTCGATCACCTCGTAGTTGTTGCAGCCGAGCACCACCCCGACGATGTTCTTGCCAATGTCGTGGACGTCGCCCTTGACGGTGGCGGTCAGCACCTTGCCGGCGTTGCTGCGTTCGGTGGCGCCGCCCGCCGCCAGCCGCTCGGCCTTCTCGGCGGCCATGAACGGTTCCAGGTAGGCGACGGCGCGCTTCATGGCGCGGGCGCTCTTCACCACTTGCGGCAGGAACATCTTGCCGGCGCCGAACAGCTCGCCGACCACCTTCATGCCGTCCATCAGG
>JBBQSP010000146.1:0-7686 GCA_038213735.1 Vicinamibacterales bacterium
TCGGCGGTGGTGAGCCAGGCGCGGTGCTTCTCGAGCAGGCTCCAGATCGCCTGGTGGTGTTCGGGCTCGTTGCTCTTGAAGTCGAGATGCAGAATCAGTAGCGGCCAGCGCTCTGGTTTTCGTTCCGCCAGCGCGCGCTCCATCAGCGGGCGCACGCGCTCGAAGAAGTGTTGCTCGAGAGTGGGCTCGGTACCGCTGAACTCGGTGTCGTGAGAAACCACGCTGCGGCCGGGCCGGCCACCCGTGGGCGCAATCCAGGCCAGGTCTTGCTCGATGGCCACCCGCGCCAGTCCCATGCCGAGTGCGCGATCGATGCGATCGGCCCATTGGCCTTCTTCGGTATAGCAATTGTGCGCGTGCAGCAGCGACCGGTCGCCGAACAGCGATCGCCCGGGCTGGGGCGTTTGATCGGCCTTTGACAGGGCGACGAGCGCGAGCGCGAATGCCAGGACACGGATCACGGAAACGGCCATTGGAAGGCTGTTGTAGCACTGTCAGGTAACAGGTGCGAAACAGGAGTGCTGCAACACGCTTGTCAAGAGGCCGTCAACGAATTGTCAAATCGGCCTTCTAGAGTCGGGTAGTCATGAAAACAGTGCGTGTCTTGCTTGCTATCGCGTTCTCCCTGGTCCTCTCATCGTCGGCGCTCGCGCAGGTTGACCGGGCCACCCTGACCGGGGTGGTGCGGGATCCGTCGAACGCCGTCATTCCGGCCGCGTCGGTGAAGGTCGTGAACCTGGCCACCGGTGTGGAGCAGACGGCAATCGCCTCGAGCGACGGCGTCTATTTTGTCGTCAATCTCGCGCCCGGCCAATACCTGGTCGAGGCATCGACGGCTGGCTTCCAAACCTCCGGACAAACCGTCGCCCTCGAGGTCGGCCAGCGCGCCCGGCTGGACCTGTCGTTGGCGATCGGTGGACTCGGCGAAACGGTCAAGGTCGAAGGCATTACGCCGCTGCTCAACACGCAGTCGGCGGTGCTCGGCAGCGTGGTCAGCCAGTACGAAGTGGCCAACCTCCCGCTGGCAATTCGCAATTGGGACGACCTCCTCTTTACCGTCCCTGGTGTCCAGGGCGACCGCTACACCGAGCAGACCGGCACGACCAACGCCGGCCGCACAGGTGGCGTGAGCATCCACGGCAATCGTTCGCTCCAGAACAACTTCCTGCTCGACGGTGTCGACAACAACTCCATTTCCACGAACGTTCAGGAGTTATCAACGCAGGTATCGCGGCCGTCGATCGATGCCATCGACGAGTTCAAGGTCGTGACCAGCCCGTTCACGGCGGAGTACGGCCGGGCCCCTGGCGGCGCGATTGTGGTGACGACCAAATCCGGAACCAACCGCATTGCCGGCACCGGCTACGACTACTTCCGCAACGAGAGCTTCGATTCCAGGTCGTTCTTCGCCAAGCGGCAGAACCTGAACAAGCCTGCCAACGATCAGAACCAGTTCGGCCTGAACATCGGCGGTCCGATCGTGCGTAACCGGGCGTTCTTCTTCGGCGACTTCGAAGCGACGCGCATCACTCAGGGCGTGCTGCGCACCGGCCGGGTCGCCTCGGCCGCCGAGCGCAACGGCGTGTTCAGCGTGGCCATTCGCGATCCCCTGACCGGCCTGCCGTTCGCGAACAATACGATTCCTGCGGATCGCATCGATCCGGTCGCTCGTGCCATCGTCGGGCTCCTGCCGGCGCCAAACGCCACCGGCACCAACAATTTCATCCGCCAGCCCAATGTCGAAGACGACGGCGAGCGGTATCTGCTCAAGGGCGACTTCAAGGCGACCGCAAACGACAGCCTGTTCGCCCGCTTCATTTACACCGACCGGACCCGCTTCGTGCCGGGTTTCCTGGGCGGCATCCTTGACGGCACTTCGACCTCGGCGTGGGGACGCAACTTCCTGAAGTCCTACAGCACGGTGGGCGGTTGGACCAAGGTGCTTGGTCAGAGCATGGTGAACGAGTTCCGGGTGTCGTGGGCGCGTGGTGTGTCCGATGGCCAGCAAGACCCTTTCGGCCAGGATGGCCTGGCCCAGATCGGGTTCAGGGGCGTCCCGGCGAACTCGGCCGTGCTCGGCGGCATCATGGGCGTCGACATCGCCGGCCACGTGCGGCTCGGCTCTCCGAACTTCATGCCGAAGTACCAGCACACCGACCAGGTGCAGTATCTCGACACGCTGTCGTGGCTGCGCGGCCGGCACCAGTTCAAGGTCGGCACCGACATCATGATGCCGATGAACAACCAGTACATCGACATCCCCTCGACGCGCGGCAACCTGCAGTTCAGCGGCCAGTACACGGGCAACGCGGTAGCGGACTTCATGCTCGGCTGGGCGCGCACGGCGGAACTGTCCAACGTCCACATGGTCAACCAGCGCCGTTACTCGTACGCGTTCTTCGTCCAGGACGACTGGCGCCCGAGCGATCGCCTGACGGTCAACCTCGGACTTCGCTATGACTACATGACCCCGGCCTACGAGGCCGACAACCAGATGGCCAACTTCGACCCGGCGGCCGGCGCGCTGGTGTTTGCGAGAGATGGTTCGATGGCAGACCGCTCGCTGATTACGCCTGATCGCAACAACCTCGGACCACGGCTGGGCATTGTTTACCAGGTCACGCCGAAGACCGTTCTGCGCGGCGGCTACGGCATGTTCTTCAATCCGCTCGACCGCATCGGCTCGGAGGACCAGCTGTCGCTGAACCCTCCCGGCCTGCGCAACATCAATCAGACGACGACCTCGACGACCACGCCGATCCTGTTGATGCGTGACGGGTTCCCGGCCAACTACCTGGATCCCTCGAATGTCGTGCTGAGCCGGTTGCTCATTCGCGCGGCGAATCCAGACGGCACCAATGCCACCTCGCAGCAGGTGGCGGCGGGCATCGAACGGCAGTTGGGCGGCACCTTTGTCGTGTCGGCCGATTTCATCGCCAACAAGGGGTCCAACATCGCGGTGCTGCGCAACCTCAACCAGCCGGCCAATGGCAATGGCGCGCGTCCCTATCCCAACTTCGCGCACATCCAGTGGCGCGATCCGATCGGCGAATCCAGCTACAAGGGTGTCGACTTCGCGGCCGAGAAGCGCATGTCGAGCGGCTATAGCTACCGGGTCGCCTACACATGGAGTGATTCGCGGGACCAGGCGCCCGAGCACCTGGCGTCGACATCCGGACGCCCACAGGACACCAACAACATCGAGGCGTGGGAAGGCCCCAGTGACTTCGACGTGCGGCACCGGCTGGTAGCCAGCTTCATCGCCGAGAGCCCGGTGGGCCGGTCGGTGGATCTGGGAGCGGCTGGCAATGCGGTGCTCGGCGGGTGGACGGTCAGCGGCATTTACACGGCGCGCACAGGTCGGCCCTTCACGGTGACGCAGGGCGGACTCGAGGGCGCCACGTGGCTGCCGAACTTGACCGGTGACGCCACGGGGCAGGAGACGGTTGACAATTGGTTCAACGTCGCGGCGTTCACCCGCGTGCCGGCAGGGCAGTTCGGCAATGCCGGACGCAACATTCTGCGTGGGCCCGGCTACCTCTCCTTCGACCTGAGCCTGCAGCGCCGCGTCTCGTTCACATCGCGGCTTGCCGCGACGCTGCGGTGGGACATCTTCAACGTGTTTGACCGCGCCAATTTCGGCAACCCGAATGCGGACATCACGGGCTCGACGGCCGGCACCATTTCCAGCCTGGCCGGCGATCCCCGGGTGATGCAGCTCGCGATCCGCTTCCACTTCTGACGCGCGGCCGGAGCGCATGCGCGTCATACCGCTCCTCCTTTCCTTGCTGCTTGCCGGCGCCGGACTGCCTCCCGGCGCTGGCGGGCAGCAGGGGTTTTTTCCACACACCATCACCCTGTCAGGCATCTTCGTCTCGGCCCTCGGCGCGACGCAGGGTGACCTGCCTGGTCATGTCGAGCAGGGGACCTGGGCCGTCGTTCTCGGCGGACGCCGCAGGCGCAACGTTCGAGATGGGTGAGGTGCTGCCGACGGTGCCGGCCGAGCTGACGCTGGCGGTCGAGATTACCGGCGGAGAGGGGCAGACCCTCGAGTGGATCCGCAACGGCGAGACGTTCGCCTCGGGTCCGGTGACCGTCGGCGTGCAGCGACAGCAGATCACCCCGCGCCCCGGTGACTGGTTCAGCGTGGTCTGTCGCAACAGCGCCGGGGAGGCGACCCTCATCTCCAACGCCATCTACGTGCGCCGTTCCCAGTAGCGCCGTGTAACGACCGCGCGACAGCCGTCGGAGCGAGTTGTCGTCGGTTATACGATGGCTGGCATGGCCACGCCGCATTCCGACGACCGGCTCCATCACAGCCTGTCAGAAATCACGCGTTTGCTGGATCGCCACCGCGTGCTCGAGACGCTGGCGCATCAGCAAGACAGCCCGCGCCGCGACCTGGTCGAACAGCTGCAGCATCGGCAGAACGTCGCGGAGCTCGGCAAGCGGCTGCGCCTGATGCACGCGGCCGACATCGCCCATGTGCTCGAAGCCCTGCCGCTCAACGACCGCACCACCGTCTGGCGGGAGGTGGCCGGCGAACAGGCCGGTGATGTGTTCGTCGAGGTCTCTGCCGCCGTCCGCGGCTCCCTGAGCGAAGCGACCGACGAACCTGTCCTGATCGACATTCTGGCCCGCCTGGATCCGGAGGACCTGGCCTACGTCTCGGCGTCGCTGTCCGACGCGGTCAGGATCGAGGTCGAGCAGCGCCTCGAGCAGTCCGAGCGTACCATCTTCGAAGACAGCATCCGCTTTCCGAAGTCAAGCGTCGGCTACGTGATGACGCGCGAATGGGTGGAGGTCGCCGATCGGCACACGGTCGGTGACACGCTGGCCGACCTGCGCCGCCTTGATGCCATGCCGCCGCAGACCGATCACCTCTTCGTGGTTGACGTGCGTCACGTGCTGCGTGGCGTCGTGCCGCTGCCGGTGCTGCTGGTGTCCGAGCCGGCAACACCCGTCACCGAACTGATGCGTGAGCAGGTGGTGACCTTCAGCCCGATGGACGATGCCTCGTCGGCGGTCGGTGTGTTTGAACGCTACGACCTGGTGTCGGCGCCGGTGATCGACAACCGCGGCAAGCTGGTTGGCCGGCTCACGGTCGACGCGGTGATGGACGTCCTGCGTGATGAGTCCAGCCTGCAGGCGCTGCGCAGCGCCGGCTTGAGCGAAGACGAGGACTTGTTCGCCTCGCTGTGGGACAGCGCGAGAAACCGCTGGCCGTGGCTGGCGATCAACCTCGTGACGGCGTTCATCGCGTCGCGGGTGATCGGCCAGTTCGAGGGCGTCATCCAGCAGCTGGCGGCGCTGGCGGCCCTGATGCCGATCGTCGCCAGCATCGGTGGCAATACCGGCAACCAGACCATGGCCCTGGTGATTCGCTCGCTGGCAACCGATCAGATCCAGCCCGATCGTTCTCGTCGGCTACTGACCAAGGAGTTGTCGATCGGCATCCTCAACGGATCGGTGTGGGGCCTGATTGTCGGCGCGTTTGCGGTGGTCATCTACGGCCAGATCGGTCTCGGGCTGGTGATGACCGGCGCGGTGGTGTTGAACCTGGTGATCGCCGCGGCGGTGGGTGTGCTGATTCCGCTCGGCCTGCACGCAGCCGGGCGCGATCCGGCACACGGCGCAAGCGTGCTGCTGACGTTCGTGACCGACGGCATGGGGTTCTTCTTGTTCCTGGGCCTGGCGCGCGTGTTCCTGGTTTAGCGCGATCGCATACGAGAGGTAACTGCCAGATCAGCGCCAATGCTGAGAGTCGATTAACGCTTCGACTCGCGTTTCTATCTCCGCAGCAATCTCGCGGACTCGCGTCATCGGCTGGCCTTTGGGGTCCGCGAGTGGCCAATCGTCGCGGTGCGCGCCGGGCACAACCGGGCACTCGTCCCCGCAGCCCATCGTGATCAGCCACTGGGCCTCACCCGCGAGCGCGTCGGTGAGCTTCTGCGGCCGATGGCCGGCCAGGTCGATCCCGATCTCGCTCATGAGCGCCATCACTTCCGGGTGTACGCGATCCGCGGGCTGCGTGCCCGCCGAGATCGCGCGCGCCTTCGTGGGATGGGCGTGCCGGTTGAACACGGCCGCCGCGATCTGCGAGCGGCCCGCGTTGTGGACGCACGCGAACAGGACCGTGATCACGACGCCCTGCGGGCGACGTGCAGCCGGCGTTCGTCGCTGACGCTGACCGCCGTGTGCGACAAGGCGTGGAGGGCGGAGGCGACGACGGTCGCCACCACCGGGTTGGCGATCGGCGTCAGGCGATAGTGCATCCAGATGCCCTCGCGACGCGCATCCACCAGGCCCACCTTGCGGAGATAGGCCAGGTGCCGCGAGGCCGTCGGTTGGGGCACGTCGAGGCTGGCGTGCAGATGGCAGACGCAAATCTCGCCATCGCGCAGCAGGGCCAGAATGCGTAAACGTGTCGGGTCGGCCAGTGCCGCATAGATCTGCGTCAGGGCTTCAAGATCCTTCACTTTGGGCGCCGGCTTGGCCGAACAGCAGGGGGACGACATATTCGTGTTGACAGATATATCACCGGTTGTATATTCGCTGAAGCGTATATGACGGGACTGCACTCTTGGCCGGGAGGGAACCGCTTGTCGGGAGGGAACCGCTTGACGGGATCAGAAACTAAATTGTCCCGATATGAAACGCCTTCCCGACAAGGAGTGCCCTCTCGCCTGACACGACAGCGAGCCAATAGATGAACGCGAGCGCAACACTCCCAGTTGCCATCGTCGGTGCAGGCCCGGTGGGCCTCGCCGCGGCGGCCCACCTGGTGGCGAGGGGAATGCCCTTCGTCGTGATTGAAGCCGGCGCCGAAGTGGGCGCCGCGGTTCGCGAGTGGGGGCATGTTGCGATGTTCTCGCCGTGGCGCTACACCGCCGACAAGGTGGCGCGGCAGCTGCTGGCGACGATCGGGTGGCAGGCGCCGGCCGACGAGGCGCTGCCGACCGGCCACGATCTGATTGACCACTACGTGGCGCCGCTCGGCCGCCACCCGGCGATCGCGCCGCACGTGCGATTGAACGCGCGAGTGATCGCGATTGGCCGCCAGGATTTCGACAAGGTCAGGACGAAGGGCCGCGATCAGCAGCCGTTCGAACTGCACCTCCATGACGGACAGGTCGTTGAGGCGCGCGCGGTGATCGACGCCACCGGCACCTGGAGCCAGCCCAACCCGGCCGGGTCGAGTGGCCTGGTGGTGCCCGGTGAGCGCGAGAATCGCGATCGCATCAGCTACGGCATTCCAGACGTCACCGGTTCCGCGCGCGCGCGTTATGCCGGCAAGCGCAGCGTCGTGGTCGGCAGCGGCCACTCGGCGTTCAACGTCATCCTGGACCTGCTGACGCTCGCCGGTCAGGCGCCCGGCACCGAGATCGTGTGGGTCATGCGGCGCGACAACCTCGACACGGTGTGGGGCGGCGGTTCGGCAGACGCCCTTGAGGCGCGCGGACAGCTGGGCGCGCGGGCGAAGCAGGCGGTCGACGCCGGCCGCCTCACGGTGCTGACGCCGTATCGCGTTCGAGCGATCGCACGCTCGGCCGATGGCCTTGCCATCACTGGTGCGCTGCGCGGCGAGACGCTGTCAATCGCCGCGAATGAGTTGATCGTGTGCACCGGCTTCCGTCCCGACCTCGCCATGCTCACGGAAGTGCGCACGAACCTGGATCCGTGGCT
>JBBQSP010000147.1:0-7627 GCA_038213735.1 Vicinamibacterales bacterium
GGCTCGCAGATCCGCAGCTACGTGCTGCAGCCTTACCAGATGATCAAGGACCACCGCACCAAGTTCTCGGAGGGCCAGGTCGACAAAGTGCTGAACGGCGACATCGACGCGTTCATCAAGACGTACCTGATGCAGAAGGCCACTGGCACGCTGGGCCAGGCAGCCGCCGACGAAGACGACGACTAGCGCAGCAGCGCGATGACGGCCGCCAGCGCCGCGGTTTGGCTGGCGCCGAACACCAGGCCCCATTTCAGCAGTTCGGCATTACGGTCGGCGATCTCAGCCCGTAGCTGGCCGAACCCGGTGGCCATCTCCGTTCGCACCATGCCGAATTCGTTCGCCATCTCCGTGCGCACCTTGCCGAATTCAGTCGCCATCTCGACCCGCAGCTGGCTGCTTTCTTCGGTGAGCCGCCGCTCGAATCGATCGGTGACAATCCGGATGACGTCGTTGGTATCGTCGGTCATCACCCCCTCCGCCCGATGGGCATTCCTGACATACATCGCAGTCATTCCTTCTTCCCCGACGACCGCCTGACCCTATGGCGACGGTGTCATCGTCGACTGAGGCACGCAACAGAAAAAGAGAGAAGGGGGAGAGATTTTACAGATCGCAGTTTCTGCGATCTATTGGCGGGACGGCTGTGTGCCCGAGATGAAGGCCTCGGTAATGATGCGGTCGCCGCCCTCGCTCGGTTGGCCGCTGTCGCGATCGACCGTCATGAAGACGATGTTGCCGGGTGGGTCGAAGGTGGGCGGATGCGCGCGGTCCGCGTACAGATCGAGGTAGGACTTCATGAACTCGATCCACGCCGGCAGGGCGGCGGTCGTGCCGGTCTCGTTGCCGCCGATCGGTTTCTTCTCGTCGTGGCCGATCCAGACGCCGACGGTGATGTTGGGATCGAACCCGATGAACCAGGCATCGGTGTTGTCGTCCACCGTGACGGTCTTGCCGGCGAGCGGCCAGTCGAGTGACTGCGCCGAGGCGGCGGTGCCGCGCTGCACCACCCCCCGAAGCAGGTTGGTCATCACGTACGCGGTGTCGGCGCGGATGGCGTCTTTGGGCTGAGGGCGCGCCTCCTCGAGCAGGGCGCCTTCGCGATCGGTGATGGCCTGGACCAGGAACGGCTGCATGCGGATGCCGTGGTTCGGAAACGCCGAGAACGCGCTCGTCAGCTCCAGCAGCGTCACCTCCTGCGCGCCGAGCGCCATCGACAGGAACGGCCGAAACTCCTGCGCGAACCCGAACTTCCTGGCGTACGACGCAACCTGGTTCGGCCCCAGCATCTCGATGACCTTGACCGATGGAATATTGCGCGACTGCTCGAGTGCGTGGCGCAGCGTCATGCTGCCCCCGAACTTGCGGTCGTAGTTGCGCGGCTGGTAGGGCGGCTGGCCGGCGCCGGCGTCAAAGCTGGTCGGCTCGTCCACCAGGATCGTGGTGGGGGTCAGGCCGCGATCGATCGCCGCGGTATACAGGATCGGCTTCACGGTCGAGCCCATCTGGCGATACGCCTGCGTCGCGCGATTGAACTTGCTGCGCCCGAAGCTGTAGCCGCCGACCATGGCCAGCACCTGGCCGGTGCGGTTGTCGATGGCCACCAGCGCGCCTTCGAGCACCGGTGTCTGCTCGAGCGTCACGGCGGCCGTGGTGCCCTCGATGGCGGTCAATTGGACGTCGATCAAGTCGCCGGCCTTGACCAGGTCCCTGGGCGAGGTCCGGCGTGTCCATTGGATCCCGGCCCTGGTCAGCTCGCCGGTGAGTGAACCAATGCGCAGCTGCGCGCTCGTGGTGTTGACCGATCGGACCACCGCGGGCACGATGTCGCCCGCCGCCATGCGGCGCGCCCAGCGGTCGTGCTTGAAGGTGTCGACGGTGCGGCCCTCCGCAATCACGTTCCGGACCGGTTTGCGGAACCCGCGGCGCTTGTCGACCCGCCGCAAGCCGCGATCGACGGCGAGGTTCGCGGCCTGCTGCAGCCGCAGGTCCAGGGCCGTGCGGACGGTGAGCCCGCTTTCATACAGCGCCTTGGCGCCGTAGCTGGCTTCGAGGTGCTTGCGGACCTCCTCGAGGAAGTAGGGGGCCTGGCTGGTAGCGGCCGTCGGATCGCCGTCGACGACAATGGGCTTCTGCTTGGCCTCCTCGGCGATGGCGGCGGTAATGAACCCTTCGGCAGTCATGCGGTCGAGCGCGTAGTTGCGACGGCGGCGGGTCGCCTCGGGATTGACGAACGGGCTCTGCCGGACGTTGCCCTGGATGATGCCGGCAATGGTGGCCGCCTCCTCGAGCGCGAGGTCCCGGGCCGGCTTGCGGAAATACAGCTGCGACGCCGCTTCCACGCCGTAAGCGCCGTGACCGAAGTAGATCTGGTTGCAATACATCGTGAAGATCTCCGGCTTCGTGTATCGCTTCTCGATCTGCACCGCGACGAGCGACTCCTTGATCTTTCGTTCCCAGGAGCGGTCGCCGGTCGTAAAGCCGATGTTGGTGGCAAACAGGTTGCGCGCGAGCTGCTGGGTGAGGGTGCTGCCGCCGGGCACCCGTCCGCTCGAGACGATGTCGCGCACCAGGGCGAGCATCATGCGCGAAATGCTCAGCCCGGCATGGTCGAAGAAGTTGCCGTCTTCGGCGGCGAGGATCGCCTGCCGCAAGTTCTCGGGAATGTCGGTGTACTGGATGACGACGCGCCGCTCGACGGCGAACTCGCCGACCAGTTGATTGTCTTTCCCGAGTACGCGGGTGATGGTGTTCGGCGCGTAGTCGTCGAGCGCGCTCACCTCGGGCAGGTCGCCGGAATACGCGAACAGGACGCCGGAAAGCGTGCCGAGCAGGGCCGCGGCGACGAAGAGGGCCGCGAAGCCGGCGTGACGCGCGTAGCGGATGGCAATGGTCATGCTTGGGCGCTTGCCCTGAGCCGAGTCGAAGGGCTAAGTCGCAGTATAGCAGGCAGTTGCCCGTGCTGGGCGGGTGGCACCCGATCGATTCATTGACAGGACTCCACTCACATTTCATACTAAGGCCATGAGCAAAATTATTGGCATCGATCTGGGCACCACCAATTCCGTCGTCGCAGTGATGGAAGGCGACCAGCCCACCGTCATTCAGAACGCGGAAGGAAGCCGGATCACCCCGTCGGTCGTTGCCTTCAGCAAGACCGGCGAACGGCTGGTCGGCCAGGTGGCAAAGCGCCAGGCTGTCACCAATCCCGAGAACACGATTTTCTCGATCAAGCGCTTCATGGGCCGCCGTTTCGACGAGGTCAATGAGGAGATGAAGATGGTCCCGTACCGCGTGGAGCGCGCGGGCAACGGCGACGTGCGCGTCAAGGCGCAAGACCAGGACCTGGCGCCGCCGCAGCTGTCGGCGATGATCCTGCAGAAATTGAAGCAGGCCGCCGAGGACTACCTAGGGCAGACGGTGACCAAGGCCGTGATCACGGTGCCCGCCTACTTCAACGACGCCCAGCGGCAGGCGACGAAGGAAGCCGGCCAGATTGCCGGCCTCGAGGTCATGCGCATCGTCAACGAGCCGACGGCCGCGGCCCTGGCCTACGGGCTCGACAAGAAGAAGGACGAGACGATCGCCGTCTACGACTTCGGCGGCGGCACGTTTGACATCTCGATCCTGGAAGTGGGCGAGGGCGTGGTCGAGGTCAAGTCGACCAACGGCGACACGCACCTGGGCGGCGACAACCTCGATCAGCGCGTGATCGAGTGGATCATCGACGAGTTCCGCAAGAGCGACGGCATCGACCTGGGCAAGGATCGCATGGCCTTGCAGCGCCTGCGCGAGGCCGCCGAGAAGGCCAAGATGGAACAGTCGTCGGTGATGGAGACGGAGATCAACCTGCCGTTCATCACCGCGGACGCCAGCGGGCCGAAGCACCTGGCCATGAAGCTGTCGCGGGCGAAGTTCGAGTCGCTGGTCGAAGAGCTGCTGCAGAAGACGGTCGGCCCGACCAAGACCGCGTTGACCGACGCCGGCCTCGACCCCTCAAAGATTGACGAAGTCGTGCTGGTCGGCGGGTCGACGCGCATTCCGCGGGTGCAGGCGATCGTCAAGGAGATCTTCGGCAAGGAGCCGCACAAGGGCGTCAACCCGGACGAGGTGGTCGCGATCGGCGCCGCCATCCAGGCCGGCGTGCTGGCGGGCGAGGTCAAGGATCTGCTGCTGCTCGACGTGACGCCGCTGTCATTGGGCATCGAGACCATGGGCGGCGTGATGACGCCGCTGATCCAGCGCAACACGACCATCCCCACCCGCAAGAGCGAGGTGTTTTCGACCGCGTCCGACAGCCAGACCAGCGTCGAAGTGCACGTGGTGCAGGGCGAGCGTCCGCTCGCGCGCGACAACCGCACGCTCGGCCGGTTCCACCTGGTCGGCCTGCCGCCGGCGCCACGTGGTGTGCCGCAGATCGAGGTCACCTTCGACATCGACGCCAACGGCATTGTCAACGTGTCGGCCAAGGACCTGGGCACGCAGAAGGAACAGAAGATCACCATCACCGCCTCGTCCGGCCTGAGCAAGGACGAAGTCGACCGCATGATGCGCGAAGCCGAGGCGCACTCGGATGAAGACAAGAAGCGCCGCGAGGAGATCGAGATTCGCAATCGCGCCGACCAGGCGATCTACACCGCCGAACGGATGCTGAAGGACACCGGGGAGAAGATTGCGATCGCCGACAAGAATGCGATCGAAAACGCCATGGCCGACCTCAAGACCGCCATCGACGGCAACGACACGCCCGGCATGAGCAAGGCGATGGACGTGCTGATGACGGCGCAGCACAAGGCGTCGGAAGCGCTCTACAAGAACCAGGCCGAGAGCCAGGGCGCCCCGGGTGACGCGGACGGCGGGGGGGCGGCCGAGGGCGGGCCAAAGCCCGACAGCGGCGACGTAATCGACGCTGAAGTGGTTGAGGACGACAAGAAGTAGTGGACCTTTACATCGTGCTCGGCGTGGAACGCGGCGCGCCGTCCGGCGAGATCAAGAAAGCCTATCGCCGGCTGGCGCGGCGCCTCCATCCAGACATCAACCCTGGCGACCGCGAGGCCGAGACGCGCTTTCGCCAGGTGCTTGACGCCTACGAAACGCTGATCGACCCCGATCGGCGCCGGCGGTACGACTCCGGCCAGTTGAGCGGCATCACGGAAGCCGAGGCCGCGTCGTTTGGGTTCGCTGGGTTCGACTTCTCCAGCCGCGTGCATGCCGAGCGGACGACGACGTTCGGGGAGTTGTTCGAGGAGGTCTTTTCGCGCCGGACCGGCCGCGAGTCGTCCGAGGGCGCCGATCATGGCGCCGACATCCACGCCCGCGCCTCGCTGATGTTCGAAGAGGCGTGGCACGGGGCACAGCGCGCGGTCACCCTCACCCGGCAGGACACCTGCCGGTCGTGCACCGGCAGCGGCTTTCAGCGCGTGGCCGAGACGCGGTGTGTCTCCTGTGAGGGCAGTGGCGCGGTGCGTTCGGTGCGGGGCCACATGGTGTTCGCCAAGAACTGCCCGACCTGCGGGGGATCGGGGCGGCTGAAACAGGAAGAATGTTCGCCCTGTCATGGCCAGGGCGTGGAACCGCGGTCAGAGACGCTGAATGTGCGCATACCAGCCGGCGTGGCCTCTGGCGCGCGGGTGCGCATTGCCGGAAAAGGGCATGCAGGTGTCCGCGGCGGCTTGCCCGGTGACCTGCTGATTGATGTCGAGGTGCTGGAACATCCGGTCTACCGCCGCGAGGGCGATGAACTGCACCTGACGGTGCCGATCGCGGTGCACGAGGCGGCGCTCGGCGCGAAGATCGACATCGAGACACCCGACGGCTCGGTCCGGTTGCGCGTGCCGCCGGGCACGCAGTCGGGCCAGCGCTTCCGGTTGCGCGAACGCGGCGCCGCCGGACGCAACGGTCGGCGTGGCGACCTGGTGGCCGAAGTGCGCATGCGCCTGCCCAAGGTGCTCGACGAACGATCGAAGGAATTGCTCCGGGAATTCGGCCGGATCAACGGTGAAAGCGTCAGGGAGCAATGACCAAGCGACAGGGCAAGGCGTATTTCATGATTAGCGTCGTGGCGCAACGCTACAACATTCATCCGCAGACGTTGCGGCTGTACGAGCGGGAAGGATTGTTGAAGCCTTCGCGCACGGAAGGGAACACGCGCCTGTATTCCGAGGAAGACCTGGAGCGGCTGGAAACGATTCTGGCACTTACCCGAGATTTGGGTGTCAACCTCGCCGGCGTTGAGATCATCTTGAATATGCGCCGCAAGATGGAGCAAATGCAGGGCGAAGTGAACGAGTTCATGGAGTATGTGAAACGCGAACTGGCGCGCGGCATCGACGATTGGGAGCAGCGACTGGGCACGGCGCTGGTCAAGGCGTCGCCGACGGATTTGGTGCGCGCCTCGCATCCTGGTCCTGATGCCACGGTGAGCAAGACTGACACCAAGAATATAAAATAACGAGGTGTCGCAGATAGCTTTACGTCTGGTGACGTACCAGTATGTACTGGTAAACTTCGCTCGTGGTCAGGAAGTTCGAATCGCTCGCATCCGAATCCGAAACCCTTCACGCATACCTGCGAGAGATTTCCAGCTTTCCGTTGCTCACCGCGGATGACGAGCAGCAACTCGGCCGCCAAATTCAACAGGACGGCGATCAAGACGCGTTGGGCCGGCTCGTGCAGTCGAACCTGCGTTTCGTCGTGCAGTACGCCAAACGGTTCCGCCGGCTCGGCGTGCCGCTGCTCGACTTGATTCACGAAGGCAACCTGGGCCTGATCGAAGCCGCGCGCCGGTTCAATCCTGCCCAGTCCGACACCTTCCAGGCGTCGGCCCTGTGGTGGATTCGCCAGGCCATGATGCACTTGCTCGCCGAAGCGTCGCGCTCGCCGGAGGTCAGTTCCTCGGGCTTGATGGTCGCGGCCGTCGCCGGGCGCCAGGTCGAAGCCATTCGCGTGGCGCTCGAATACGCGCATTCCACCGCGAGCGGCGCCGAGGTGCGCGAACCGGCCACGAGCGATGTCGAAGACCTGGAAGTGCACCTGCAGAACGAGGGCCGAAAGCGCCGCAAGGCTCGCAAGGCCGTTAAAGGCCCCCTGAAGATCGAAGCTGGTGCCCTGCATGCCCTCCGCCAGCACAGCGTGCTGCGCAGCTACTTGAATTAGCAGCCAGTAGCCAGAGTTCGCCGACATGGAGTGCCCCATCTGCAACGGATCACGCTGGAAGAGCGTGGAAGTCGACGGCGTCGAGCGCCTGGCGCGCTGCGACTGCTGGCGCGACGTTGTGAAGGGGCGCTATCTCGCCGAGTCGCGGATTCCTGTCAAGTTCGCCAGGGCTGAACTGACCACCTACATTCCCGATACGGATTCACAGAAAGACGCATTGCGGCAAGCCCAGCGCTTTGTCGAGGCGTTTCCGGCCGCGCAGAAAGGGATCGTGTTCTACGGTCCGACCGGGGTGGGCAAGACCCACCTGGCGGTCGGCCTGTTGCGCACCGTCATTCGCGACAAGGGCGCCCGCGGCTTCTTCTTCCAGACCACCGAGTTGCTGCGCCTCGTGCGCGAGACCTACAACCGGTCGGTCGATGAAACCGAAATGGAAGTGCTGCGTCCCGTGCTCGAGGCCGACGTCCTCGTGCTC
>JBBQSP010000148.1:0-7477 GCA_038213735.1 Vicinamibacterales bacterium
CATTCCCGCCATTCGACGCACTCTTCCTTGATCTGCAAAGGGAACTTCAATGCCCGACTCATACCCTGCTTCTTCGTCGCGGCCTTCGTCGCGAAGCATTCGGGGCCGCGCGGCCATCGTCGGTGCGGGACGATCCGCCGTCGGTCGGGTCCCGGGCCGTAGCACCCTGGCGTTGGCCTGTGACGCCGCCAAGGCCGCCCTTGCGGACGCGGGCATCGAAAGAGGCGCCATCGACGGCGTGCTGACCAGCGTCGCGTTCGCCGCTCCATTCCATCGCTTCAGCGTCGCGTTCAGCGAATACTTCGGCATCGTGCCGACTTTCTCAAACACGCTGCAGGTGTCGGGAGCGACGGCCGCGACGATGTTCAACATCGCGGCGGCGGCGGTCGCGGGCGGCTTGGCCGAGAACGTGCTTGTCCTCGGCGCCGACAGCCTGCTGACCGGCCTTTCGCCCGATCTGGCACTGCGCTCGATGACGGAGAGCCGGGATCAGCAGTATGAAATGCCTTTCGGCATTCCTGTGGCCAACACCTTCGCGATGACCGCACACCGGCACATGAAGGAGTTCGGAACGACGGCGGAGCAGTTCGCCAAGGTGGCGGTCATCCACCGCGAGCACGCGCTGGGCACGCCCGGGGCACAGACAACCCAGCCCATCACGGTAGATGACGTTCTGAATTCCGGCTGGGTGACAACGCCTTATCACAAGCTGGACTGCTCCCTGATCTCCGACGGTGCGGCGGCCTTCGTCGTGAGTTCCGCGGACAGCGTCGGCGAGTTCAAGAGCAAGCCGGTCTACATCCTGGGTGCCGGCGAGTGCTACACGCACGAGCACATCTTCCTGATGCCGTCCCTGACCACCACGGGTGCGGTCCAGTCCAGCGCCAAGGCCTACGCGATGGCCGGATGTACGCCACGCGACATCGACGTGGCCGGCGTCTACGACTGCTTCACCGGAACCGTCATCATGATGCTCGAGGATCTGGGGTTCTGCCCCAAGGGAGAGGGCGGAAGGTTCGTGGACGACCGGCAGATCACATACGGCGGCAGCATACCGTGCAACACGCACGGCGGGCTGCTGTCGTTCGCGCATCCCGGCATGCCAGGATCGCTTCTCCATTTTCTGGAGGTAGTGGAGCAGCTCCGGGGGAGCTGCGGGAATCGCCAGGTCCCCGGCGCGGAACTCGGACTCGTCCACAGCCTGGGCGCAGGTTTCGCGACGCAGGCCACAACCATCCTGGGCACGGAGGCCACGCTGTGAGACGCATCGAACCGAAAGAGGCTCACATCAAGCCGTTGCCGGTGCCCGATGCGGACTCGCAGGTCTATTGGGATGGACTGAGGGAAGGCCGCTTGCTGCTTCAGCACTGCAACACCTGCGGGCACGTGCAGTTGTACCAGCAAGACATCTGTCGACAATGCGGCAGCGAGGCCCTCGAACATCGCGCCGCCAGCGGGCGCGGCGTCGTGCACTCCTTCAGCGTGGTGCATCGCGCACCAGGTCCGGCCTTCAAGCAAGACACGCCTTATGCGGTATTGCTGGTGGAATTGGCCGAAGGGCCGCGGATGATCAGCTCGTTGGTCGGCGGCGATCCTATGGCCGTTCAATTCGACATGGCTGTAGAGCTGGTCTGCGATTCCATTAACGCCCAAGTCGTGTTGCCGCGTTTCAGACCGGATCGCCCCTGACCGCAGGAAAAAAGCGGCGGGAGTCGCCTGCCCGCCGCGCAAAGGAAGGAGCGGGTTGCGGGTCTTTACGGGCGCCGGGTCTTCGCCGGATCCGCTGCGGCCGGGGCGGCGACTACTCGCGCTTGATACCGGCCGCCACGACAGCGTCGGCATAGCGCTTGGTCTCAACAGCAAGGAAGGTGGCGAACTCTTCCGCGGTACCGCCGACAGACTCAACCCCTTGAGCGATCAGTCGCTGGCGCATCGCACTGTCCCGAAGAGCGTGGGTCACGGCGGCGCTGAGCTTGTCGATTACCGGCTTCGGCGTCCCAGCGCGACCGACCAGCCCGAGCCAGGAATTGCCGTTGAATCCGGTCAAACCGGATTCGTGAAGTGTCGGGATGTCTGGCGCCGACGCGGAACGCTGCAAACCGGTTGCCGCCATCACCCTCAACTTTCCCGTCCTGACGTGCGGCATTGCCGACAGCAGGTCGACGAACATCATCGAGATGTGACCGGCGAGCACGTCGTTCATTGCAGCCGCGCTGCCCTTGTAGGGTGCATGCACGATGTCGATGCCAGCGGCGATGCGGAGCATCTCTCCCGAGAGGTGGTTCGATTGGCCGATGCCCGCCGAGCCGAAGCTCAGGCTACCCGGTTTACGCTTGGCCAGCGCGATCAACTCCTGCAGGTTGTTGGCCTGCACCGCAGGGTTGACGACGAGCAGGTTGGTCAGATTGACGGTATGGGCGACCGGCGCCAAGTCGCGAGACGTGTCATACGGCATCTTCGCGTAGACGCTCGGGTTGATGGCGTGGCTGGTGGCAACCACTGCGAGGGTGTAGCCGTCGGCGGCAGCCTTGGCGACCACGTCGGTACCCAGGATGCTGCCGGCGCCAGGGACGTTCTGGCAAACGACCGCCTGACCCAGCGGCTCCAGGCTCCGGCCCACGATGCGCCCGATCGTGTCGAGGATGCCGCCTGCAACCGACGGAATGACGAGGGTGATCGGTCTTGCCGGATAGCTCTCTTGGGCCCCCAGCGGGCCGGTGGCGAACATCGGCAGCGCGAGGATCATGCGTCGGGTCAAGTTCATAGTGGGTACCATTCGCTGTAGAGAATAGGCGTCTGTATGGCGAAAAAGTGTAGACGCATCTGTCCCGTTGTGTCAACATCCCTCGCTTGTGTTCAGCATTAAATGACTTGCGCATGGACCGCCTCGAACCGCCAGAGAAAGTTGTCGGCGCACTGGCCAGTGGGCTTGCGGTCGTGCGTTATCTGTCGATCGCCGGCACTCCGGTGGGGGTCAGTCGTATTTCGCGCGATCTCGGTCTGAACTCGAGCACCTGTTTCAATCTGCTGAAGACGTTGGTTCACGAAAGGCTCGTGACTTTCGACGAAGCGACAAAGACCTACCGGGTCGGCTTGGGGCTGGTGGAGCTGGCCAAGGGCGCGCTCGAGACTGCGTCTTACGCACGTCTTGTTCATCCCCACCTGGAATCGCTTGCCGCAATCCACCGCGTGACGGCTACGCTTTGGCATCGCGCCTCGGAGGAACGGGTGGTGCTTGTGGATCGTGCCGATAACGATGCGACGATGCGCGTGCACATGAATATCGGGCAGCGATTGCCGATGTTCATTTCGGCGCTCGGCCGTAGCATGGCGGCCCACTCGGGCCTGACCCGGGCCGAGCTGCGGCGCCGCGTCGAGGCTCTGCGCTGGGACGATCCACCGGGGTTCGAGGCCTACATGCGCAGCGTGGACGAAGCGGCCCGCAAGGGTTATGCGGTCGACCTGGGCTGCTACGTCAAGGGCGTGACGAGCGTTTCCTGTGCTGTTGTGGATACTGCCGGCACTCCTGTAATGGCGATCAGCGGCACCGGGTTCACGGCCCAGTTGCCGCGCTCCGCGATCAAGGCCCTGGGCGAGGAACTGCGAGACAGGGCTGCGCTTGTGTCGCGGGCGGTATCCGGGCCGGCGCGCAAAGAGGGTGGGAATCGATGAGCCTGGATTTCGGCTTCTCCGCTGAGCACGAGGCCGTGCGCGAGACGGTGCGCCGCATGTGCCGTGAAGAGTTGGCGCCGCTGGTGATGCGGGCCGAAGAAGAAGAGTCCTTCCCGCGCGAAGTGTTTCACCGCTGGGGTCAACTCGGCCTGCTCGGTGTGCGCTACCCCGAGGCCGACGGCGGCAGCGGCATGGACAAGATCAGTGACTGCATCGTGCGCGAGGAGCTGAGTTTCTGCAGCCAGGCATTCGCGTCGAGTTGGTCGGCGCATTCGCATCTGGGCATCTGGCCGATCTGGCGTGCCGGAACGCCCGAGCAGCGCACGCGCTGTTTCGTGCCGGCGCTGGCGGGGCAGAAGGTCGCCGCCTTCGCCTTGAGCGAACCCGACGGCGGCTCCAACGTGCGCGCCTTGCGCACCAAGGCCACCCGTACATCCGGCGGCTGGCGGCTCGACGGCAGCAAGCTCTACATCACCAACGCGCCGATCGCCGACTTCTTGCTGGTTGCCGCGCGCACGCGGCCCGAGCTCACACCCGAGGCGATCAGCCTGTTCATCGTCGAACTGCCCAGCGCAGGCGTGGCCATGTCCAAGCTGCGCAAGGAGGGCATCCGCGGCTCCGAGACCGCACTGATCCACTTCGACAACGTGCTGGTGCCCGACGAGGCGCTGCTCGGTGCTCGCGAAGGCACCTACCCGGTGATCCTCGACTCGTTGAGCGAGAACCGCGTCGGCGTGGCCGCCAACGCCCTGGGTATGGCGCGCGCGGCCTACGAGGCGGCGCTGGCCTACGCCCGCGACCGCATCGTGGCCGGCAAGCGCATCGGCGACTACCAGGCCGTGGGCCACCGCCTGGCCGACATGGCCGCGCAGATCGAGGCCACGCGCTGGCTCGTGTACTACGGCGCCTGGCGGGTCGACCAGGGTACGCTGGACGCGGCCACCGCCGCCAAGGTCAAGCTGGTGGCCAGCGAGGCGGCGGTCTCGGTCAGCGAGGCCGCCATTCGCATCCACGGGGGCGCCGGGATCATGCGCGACTACCCGGTCGGCCGCATCCACCGTGACGCCCTCGTCTACGTCATTGGCGAGGGCACCAGCGACATCCAGCGCAACATCATTGCGCGCGACCTGGGATTCAAGACATGAGCGATTCCGTTTTGCGCGAGCGCCACGGCGCCACACTCGTCATCCGACTCAACAAGCCCGAGGCGCGCAACGCCTTTGACCTGGAAATGCGTCAGGGCATCGCCGACGCGGTGTACGAGGCGCGTGACACCGCCGAGGTGCGCGCCGTCGTCATCACCGGAACCGGCAGCGCGTTCTGCGCGGGCGGCGACCTGAAGTCGCTGTCGGCCGAGAAGCGCACGGTCTTCGCCGACCGCGACCGCATCCGGCGTCTGCACATCTGGTTCCGCGAGCTGGTCAACCTCGAGAAGCCGGTGATCGCGGCGGTCCACGGCCCGGCCTTCGGCGCCGGGTTCATCCTGACGCTGGCATGCGACTTCGTGCTCGCCACGCCGAGCGCGCGCTTCTGCGCCGTCTTTACCCGCGTCGGCCTGGTGCCTGACCTGGGCGCGTTCTACCTGCTGCCGCGCGTGGTTGGCCTGATGCGCGCCAAGGAGCTGGTGTTCTCGGCCCGCGAGGTCGATGTCGAGGAAGCGCGCTCGCTCGGCATCGTCTACGACGTGGTGCCCGAAGCGCGCCTGCTCGACGACGCGCTGGCGATGGCCGCGCGCTTCCACGGCGCGGCAACGCAGGCCATCGGCGTCTCGAAGAACATCCTCAACCGCTCGTTCAACCTCGACCAGGACACGCTCGCCGAACTCGAAGCGGCGGCCCAGGCGATGGTGATGAAGACCGACTACCACCACGACGCGGTCGCGCGCTTCATCAACAAGCAGCCGCGCGCATTCGACTGGCCCGCTAAGCCGAAGGCCGGCGAGGACAAGGCGTGAGCCGGGCGAAGACGAGCGATGGGCAGCGCCAACTCGCCCTGTACCGCACGATGCTGCTGGTGCGTCAGGCCGAGACGGCGCTCAGCAGGCTCTTTGCCGACGGCGAGGTGCCGGGCTTCATCCACCTGAGCATCGGCCAGGAGGCGATCGCCGCCGGCGTGACCTCGGCGCTGGCGCCGCAGGACACGCTGGCCACCACCCATCGCGGTCACGGTCACGTGCTCGCGCGCGGCATCGGGCTGGACGGTTTTTTCAAGGAGATCATGGGCCGCGCCGGTGGCATCTGCCAGGGCCGCGGCGGCTCGATGCATGTGGCAGACACGAGCCTGGGCGTGCTCGGCGCCAACGGTATCGTAGGCGCCGGCATCCCGATCGCGCTCGGCAGTGCGATTGCGCAAGCCACGCTGGATACCCGTGGCCTCGCGGTCGTGTTCTTCGGCGACGGTGCGATGGCCGAGGGCGTGCTGCACGAGACGCTGAACATGGCGGCGCTGTGGAAGTCGCCGCTACTGCTGGTGTGCGAGAACAACGGCTGGTCGGAGTTCTCGCCCACCTCGCGCCAGTTCGCCGGCCGCCTGGACGCGCTGGCCGGGGCGTTCGGCATCGTTCACGAAGGCGTGGACGGCAACGATGTGCTCGCGGTCGCCGATGCGGCCGCGCGCGCGGCGGCTGCGATCCGCGAAGGTCACGGCCCGCGTGTGCTCGAGTGCAAGACGCACCGCGTGCGCGGCCACTTCGAAGGCGATCCGCAGAAGTACCGGAGCGCCGACGAGATGCAGGCGGGCGCCAGGACCGATCCGCTGGCGCGCACGCACGCGGTCTTGCTCGCCGCGGGCGTCGCCGCCGAGGTGCTGGATGCAGCGGCCGCCGAGGTGGCGCAGCGCATCGAGGCGGCGATCGCCGGTGCGCGCGCCGATGGCCTGCCGGCCTTCGAACCCGCCTTCGCCGGCGTCTACACGGAGATGAGAACGTGAGCGCCGGTCCGACCGAGATGAAGTACATGGCCAGCGTCGCGCAGGCGCTGCGTGACAGCATGGCCGCCGACCCGCGCGTCATCGTGATGGGCGAGGACATCGGCGCGCCCGGCGGCTCGTTCAAGGCCACGCGCGGCCTGCTCGACGAGTTCGGGCCGAAGCGTGTGCTCGACACCCCGATCTCGGAGGCGAGCATCGTCTCCGCCGCAGTCGGCGCCGCGCTGTCGGGCCTGCGCCCGGTGGTCGAGATCATGTTCATGGACTTCATCACGCTGGCGATGGACGCCCTCGTGAACCAGGCCGCCAAGGCGCGCTTCATGTTCGGTGGCCAGTGCAGCGTGCCGATGGTGCTGCGCACGCCGCATGGCGGGGGCTTGAGCGCCGGGCCGCAGCATTCACAGTGCCTGGAGGCGTGGCTGGCGCACGTGCCGGGCCTCAAGGTGGTGTGCGCGGCCACGCCGGCCGATGCTTACGGCCTGCTGCACGCCGCCATCGAAGACCCGGACCCGGTGATCTTCATCGAACACAAGGGCCTGTACGGCAGCAAGGGCCCGGTCGACGTGTCGGTGCGCGACGTGATCGGCAAGGCGAAGACCGTTCGCCCCGGCCGCGACGTGACGCTCGTGGCCTACGGCGCGACTGTGCACACCTCGCTGGCGGCGGCGCAGGAACTGGCCGGCGAGGGCGTCGAGGTCGAGGTGATCGACCTGCGCAGCTTGCAGCCCTGGGATCGCGCAACCGTGCTGGCGTCGCTGGCGCGCACCCACCGCGCGGTGATCGTGCACGAGGCCGTGCAGGCCTTCGGCGTCGGCGCCGAGATCGCAGCGACGATCGCCGACGAAGGCTTCGACGAACTCGACGCGCCGGTGGTGCGCGT
>JBBQSP010000149.1:0-7433 GCA_038213735.1 Vicinamibacterales bacterium
CGCAGATCGAGCTCGATCGCGCGGCTGGCGACATCCCGTGCCTGGTCGCCGGCACGGCCGGCTCGGTCAGCACCGGGGCGATCGATCCGCTCCGAGAGATCGCGGCCGTGTGCCGGGAACACGGCGCCTGGTTCCACGTCGATGGCGCCTATGGCGGCGTGGCCGCTGCGTTACCCGATGCCTCGGATGACCTGCGGGCGTTAGGCCTCGCCGACTCGGTGGCGGTCGATCCGCACAAGTGGCTATACGCCCCGCTCGAAGCCGGCTGTGCGCTGGTCCGCGACGCGTCGGCGTTGCGCGCGGCGTTTGCCTACCATCCGCCGTACTACCACTTCGACGAACACGCCACGAACTACCTGGACTACGGCCCGCAGAACTCGCGCGGCTTCCGCGCGCTCAAGGTGTGGCTGCAGATGCGGCACATCGGGGCCGCCGGCTACCGCCAGATGATTGGCGACGACATCCGGCTGTCGCAGGCGATGGCCGAAGCGGTGAAACGGCACGACGAGCTGGAACTGGCGACGCAGGAGTTGAGCATCACCACGTTCAGGTACGTGCCTCGCGATCTCCGGAGCCAGGTCGGTGACGCCGGCGTCGAACAACACCTGGATGCGCTGAACCGAACGCTGCTCGACCGGCTCCAGCGCGGCGGCGAGGTGTTCCTCTCGAACGCCGTGATCGGCGGCCGCTACCTGCTGCGCGCCTGCATCGTGAACTTCCACACCGGAAAAGGCGACATCGAGGCCGTGCCCGTGATTGTCGTCCGCCTCGGGCGCGAGGTGGACGCGGAACTGCGAGGGGCCCGCCGGGTTTGACGGGAGCGCTGCAACCGGGCAGGATGGAGTCGTGCGTCGCCTGCTCTTCCTCGCGATCGTCCTGTCCGCCCTGCTGTGGACGGTTGCCGCGATGCCCGGCGTCGGCAATGTGGCGTCCGGCTTTAGCCGGACCTCGGATGTGGCGTCCGACCTTGGCTGGACCTCGGATGTGGCGTCCGACTTTCCCGTCCACCGTAGCATTGCCGAAGGTGGACGCCTGATCTCAGCGGAGGCCAACCCGGATGGCCCGAGCCAGGCCGACCTCAAGTGGCGCGCCCAGCTGCACACCATTGGCATCGTCACCGAATCCATCTGGAAGTCGGCGTCGGTGCACGTGGAGCTCGGCGCCACGCGCGCGGCGTGCCCGGCTGAGACGGTCCTCGCCTTCAGCTCGCCCGATCCCCCGCTCGCGTCAGTCCCGCACTACCTCCGTCATACGCCGCTCCTGATCTGATCCGCCACCGTTAGTTCGCGGTCACGCCCTTCGACCTCGCTCAGGGCAAGCAACTACAGGTGTGTCTTCGTTCGGACAGGAGGATTCGTCATGGCTACGTCTCGTTTCGGCGTGAGCACGCGCAATCGCGTGCTCACCATCATTGCTGTCATTGCTGTTTCACTCTGGGCCATCTATCCGATCCAGAACTCGCTCAAGCTCGGTCTCGACCTGAACGGCGGCGTGCAGCTCGTGCTTCGCGTCAAGGCCGACGAGGCGCTGGCCCGCCAGCCGCAAGCCGGCGTCACGCCCGACGACATCGTCGAGCAGGCGCTGCGCACGGTCGAGCGGCGGGTCAACGAACTGGGGGTCGCCGAACCGGTGATCCAGCGCTACACCGAGGCCGACCAGATCCTGGTGGAGCTGCCGGGCGTGACGGACGTCGATCGCGCCAAGCAGATCATCAAGTCAACCGCACAACTGCGCCTGACGCTGGTTGAGCAAGGACCGTTCGCCACCCGCGAGGCGGCGCTACTGGCTTACAACAACGCGGTGCCAGCGAATCTGGAGGTCCTGCCCGGCAACCGCGAGCCCGACAGCACGCTCTTCTACGTCGTCCACCGCGTGCCGGCCGTGTCGGGCGTGGACCTGCGCAGCGCCAGGCATTCGCTCGACGAGAACAACCGGCCGGCGGTCGGCTTCACGCTCAAGCCCGACGCGGCACGGCGGTTTGGCGAGTTCACCGCCAACAACATCAACCGGCTGCTGGGGACCGTGCTCGACGATCGCGTGACATCGGTGGCGACCATTCAGTCGCGCATTGATGACGAGGGGCAGATTTCAGGCGTCAGCCGCGAGGAGATGATCCAGCAGGTGATCAACCTGAACTCGGGCGCGCTGCCCGCCGACCTGGAATATGTCGAGGAGCGCACCATCGGCGCCAGCCTGGGCGCCGCCTCCGTTCGCGCCGGCGTGCTGGCGTCGCTCGGCGGACTGGGCCTGGTGCTGGTGTTCCTGCTCGGCTACTACCGCCTGGCCGGCCTCAACGCGCTGACGTCGGTGGTGTTGAACCTGCTGATCCTGCTGGCGTTGATGGCCTACATCCCCGTCACGCTGACGCTGCCGGGCATTGCCGGGTTGATCCTGACCATTGGCATGGGCGTGGACTCGAACGTGCTGATCTTCGAGCGGATCAAGGAGGAGCTGGCCGCGTCGCAGGCCCCGCGGGCGGCCGTCAGGGCGGCGTTCACGCGCGTGTGGCTCACGCTCGTGGACACGCACGTCACCTCGCTCGTCGCGGCGGCGTTCCTGTTCCAGTTCGGCACCAGCGCCATTCGCGGCTTCGCGACCACGCTGGCCATTGGCCTGCTGGCCAACGTGTTCACGGCGGTATTCGTGTCGCGGACGATGTTCGAGGTGGCGCTCAGAGGTAAGCGCGGGGCTGACACCCTGAGCATTGGCACGTCACAACTGTTCGCCAACACCCGCGCCAACTTCACGCGCTGGCGCTGGCATGCCGTGGCCTTCTCCCTCGCACTGGTCCTCGCCGGCGGGGGGGCGGTTGCCACCAAGGGGCTCCCCCTTGGCATCGACTTCACCGGCGGGACCCTGGCGGTGGTGGAGTTCAAGCAAGACAACGTGACCGAGGAGCAGGTGCGGGCGGCGGTCGCTCCATTGCCGGGCGACGAGGTCGTGCAGCGCTACGGCGCAGCCGACGACCGCCAGTTCATGATCCGGTTGCCGCTCGCGGCGTCCGGAGAGGGCGCCCTGGAGGCTACGGTCCAGCAGATTCGAGACGCGCTGCAGACCGCGGGCCTGCCTGAGTTCACGTTCCAGAAGCGGGACCTGGTCACGGCCATGATCGGCGAAGATCTGCAGCGGCGCGGCGTCTACGCGGTCGCCGCCTCGCTGGCCGCCATTGCGCTCTATATCGGCGTCCGGTTCCGGTTCGCGTTTGCCGTCGGCGCGATTGCCGCAACCTTGCACGACGTGCTGGTCACCCTGGCCTGCCTCTCGCTGGCCGGCTTCGACCTCACGCTGAACGTGGTCGCGGCGCTCTTGACCATCATTGGCTACTCGGTCAACGACACCATCGTGATCTTCGACCGCGTGCGCGAGAACGCCAGGCAGAAACCGGCGCAGGCGCTCGATGCGGTGGTCAACCTGAGCGTGAACCAGACGTTGTCGAGGACGGTCATCACCGCCGGGACGACCTTCCTCTCGGTCGCGGCGCTCTACGTGTTCGGAGGTGAAGCGCTCAGGGGGTTTGCCTTCACGATGCTCGTCGGCATCGTGGCCGGCACCTACTCAACGGTGTTCATCGCCTCGGCGATCGCAATCCTGCTCAGTCAGCGCTCGGGCTTGCGTTCGGTGGCGCGGAAGCCGCGCAGCATGTTGGTGAGCGAATAGTTGCCTTCGTGGCAGGCGAACTCGTAGATCCGCTCGCCCGATCGCGTCATGGTTAACTCCCCCTTCCAGGGTTGGGCGAACGCGGTCGGGTTGTCGATCTCGAACTGGTACAACAAGGTGTCGGCGTCAAACAGGCTGAAGCGCTCGATGATGCGCAGGTTGCGATCCCAGCCGAAGTTGCCGCCGGCATCTCCGTAGAAGCCACCGCCATCATCGAAGTTGGTGGTATCCACGACCAGGGTGTTGCCCTCCCAGCGCCCGATCGAGTCGCCCATGGTCGAGCGGATGCTTGAGGGCCGGTGGCCGCGGCCATCGACGTGAATGATGCGCGCGTCGTGAATCATCTCCGCATGCACGAGGACCGCGGTGTCGGTCTGCACGATCTGGTAGTTGCTGTTGTACGAGTACGGCAGCATGGGCGGCCCGGCGGTGAGAAACGACAGGCAGCGATCCTGGAGGCCGAGGTCTTCGGGGTTTTCGAATCGCCGCAGCGCGTCGAGCTTGCGGCGCTTGACGTCGGCCGCTGCCGGCGTGAGCGCGGGGATGCGTCCGTCAGCGGGCTCGGTGATGATCGAGGTTCGCAGCGTCTTGACCACGCTCGTCCCGAACTCCCGGTAGAACGTGTTGTAGGTTCCGGTGCCGGTGCGCGTCGCGCCAGGTGCCGGCTCCTCGTTCCGCTGGGTAAAGTCACGCTCCCACTTCGCCGCTTCTTCGCGGGTGAAGAACGGCTTGTCTTTCAGCTCGCGCGGGCGCTCGAGCGGCGTCGCGGTAGCGGAGTTCCAGATGCCCTCGAAGTTCGGACGCCGGTCCAGGTTGCCACGCTGGCCCGCCAGCAGGACAGGGGCGAGCACGAGAAGCACCATAAGCCGCAGCAGAAACTTCATCGGACCGATTCTAGATGGTCGGGCATCCGTATCGGAAGTACACTTGCCGTGTAGAAATTGCTGTCCCGCTCAGAGGCTCGCCGCAACGAAGCGCCAATTCGCGCCACCACAGGCGGTCACCCAGTTGGCAACGCAATTGCTACGCCCGAAGCATTACCCCAGGAAGCCGCGGACCGATGTCTTTCAACAGCGAATGCCTCTCCACTGATTCTCGCGAGGACTTTTGCCTCGCGCTCAAAGCTGCGCGCGAGGGCAAGGGGATTACCCTTGACGAGATCGCCGACACCACCAAGATTCCGGCCTTCATGTTCGCGGCCCTTGAACGCTGCGACCTGAGCCGTTGGCCCAAGGGCTTGTTCCGCCGCTCGTTCTTTCGCGACTACGTGCAGATGCTGAGCTTGCCGGTTTCCGAAGCCTGTGCGCAGTTCGCGCGGCTGTTTCCCGATGACGACGGGGTCGCGCCCACGCTGCCGATTGAGGTGAAGCCGGACCATGCGTCCGCCGCTGCCGCCATGTGGCGGCGGATTTCGGACGGGGTCACGCGTGCCTTCGGGCGCATCGCGGAAAGCACGGCTGAGCCGCCGCAAGAGGAACCGCAAAAGCGCACGTGGACCACCGATGCCCGCCGCGTCGGGCCCGCGCCGGAACGGCCGTTCCGCGTGCGCATCAAGCTGCCCAGGTAAGGCCGGTATTCGGCTTAGGCGAGCGCTTTTCCGTATAAGGCGAGCAGGCGGCTCCACGCGCGCTCGGCCAGTGGCTCGTTGTAGACCTGCGAATCTGGCGGGCACCAGCCGTGGGCGGCTTGGTAGACCTCGATCTCCGCGGACAGCTTGGCCTGGTCGAAGGTTTCCTTCAGGACCGTCTTGTCATCCGGCCGCTGCTTATCGTCGTTCTCGGCGATGGCGATCAGAAACGAGGCCTTCGTGGCGGCCGCCAGCAGATGAGGGCTGTTCGGGCCGCTCTTCTCGTTGACGAGCCCGCCGCCGTGGAACGACGCGACCGCGCCGATGCGATCGGGGACCGCGGAGGCCGTGTGGAACGACATGGGACCGCCCATGCAGTAGCCGTGCACGCCGACCTTCCGGTTCTTGTTCACCTGCGGCTGCGCGTCGAGCCAGGCGACGAACGTCTTGGCATCCGTCATGTCCGTAGCCGCGCTCATGCCTTTGCGGAACGCCATCATCTCCTTGATCGGCGTCGCGCCCGTGGCTGTGGGTTTACCAGTGCGATAGAACGGGTTGACCACGAGCACGGAGTACCCGGCCCCGGCCAGCCGCTTGCCCATGGTGCGCATCGCCGGACGGAGACCGAAAATGTCGGGCCAGATCAGCACGGCCGCGGCCGCACCGGAGGGGTGCACGAAGTACGCATCGCAGGTGCCATCCGGCGTCGTGATCTCCACTTCTCGTTCGCTGGTCGCCTGCGCGTTGCCGACCTGGGGCAACATCATGGCCGCGCCCGCTGCCAGCAGCACGCCGAACTGCCGTCGCGTAACCAGCCCCCTGGCCTCGTACTCCGCCACACTTTCCGCAAAATGGTCCTTATCGCACATGTCAGCTCCTCGTCGTCTTCATGAACATGGTGGACGTGCAGTCAGTACATACACCAGAAGGCGGGTGTGGTGCTGCCAGCAAGGAGCGCTAGGGCAGTCAGTCGCAGCTCACGGTCGGAGCGAAGACCTGGTTGTGCAGGCTGCCGTGGTTACCGCCAATATTGGTGCCGCCGCCCGAGGCCCAGATCACCCCGTCTACAAACGCGGAGCCGTAGACGCCGTGAACGGGGATGGGCATGTCGCGGAGGGCGATCCACTGGTTGGACCGGGGATCGTAGTAGTCATGGTCGGGGAACATGCCCGCCGGCCCCTCACCGCCCCAGACGTGAAAGCAACCCCGGGCCATGACGCCGTTCATGCCGCTGCGGGCGCGCAGCATGGCGGCCGCGGTCGTCCAACTCCCCGATTGCGGGTCGAAGATCTCGTGCGCCGTCGTCATGAGGGGCGACAATCCGTCGCCCTGACGCCCGCCGACAAAGTGAATGCGACCGTTCATCGCCGTGCCGGTAAAGTGGTTTCGCTGCGTGGGTAGCGCCGGCAGCACCTGCCAGCTGTCGGCCTTCGGGTCGTATACGGCGAAGTCGCTGCCGCGCGGCGGGCGTCCACCGGCAACGTAGATCTTGCCGTCGTGCACAACCGCCACCCCGGAACTGCGCGCCGTCGGCATCCGTGCTCTTTCGACCCATGCCCCTTTCGCGGGATCCAGTTCGAAGACGGTGTCCACGTAGGTCGGGGCATCCGCCATGGTTTGGCCGCCGATCAGGTAGACGCGGCCGTTCACGCCGACCGCCATCCCGTGGTTGTTGGGTTGCGGGAGCGGCGGACCGAGCTGCCAACTGCCGCTCGCAATGTCGTAGACCTGCACCGTACGCGCGGTCTGCCGGCTCGCGGGATAGCCGCCGAGGAGATAAATCTTGCCGTTCACTTCGGCGAGCGCCAACTCGGAGTTGGCCTCGATCAACGCCGCCCGTTGGCCCCATTGGTCGCCGTCAACCTGGGTCGTTGGCAGGGTGGACACGGTTGGCGCGGTTGGCGCGGTTGGCGCAGTCGGCAGGCCGCTCGACCCGCCCGGGGATCCTCCGCACGCGACATTGACCAACGCCAGCAGCGCAATCGTGCGCCTCATCAGCACTCTCCTGGTAAGCACATCGAATCCTTAGAACGTGTAGCGCGCGCCAAAGCGGACGACGGTTCCGCTGAGGTTGGTGCTCGGCTCCCTGAACAACCGGCTGGTGGTTTCAACCACGTCAATCACGGTCTCGGCGCCGGTCAGGTTGAAGATGTTCAACATCAGGTCAAGCCGCTGGGTATCCCTGATGACGAACTCCTTCTGCGCGCGC
>JBBQSP010000150.1:0-7357 GCA_038213735.1 Vicinamibacterales bacterium
TCCGTCGTCCGGTCCGATCGCGGCGCGCAACCACGCCGATGCGCTGGTCGCGAGGGTGAATGTCAGCCTGGTCCGTGGCAGCCAGTTGGTGGACCTGACCTACGACTCCTCGGATCCCGCCTTCGCGGCTCAGGCCGCCAATGCCTTTGCCGAGGAATACGTTTCCCAAAACCTGGCGCTGAAAGTCGCCGCGCTCGAAAACAGCGCCACGTGGCTCACGGGCGAAGTGGCCCGCCAGCAACGGCTGATGCAGGAGAGCGAGCGCGGCCTTGCTCAGTATCGCGAGAAGCAGGACGCCGGCGCCCTGGACAGCAGCCAGAACATCGTGGTGGCCCGGCTGACGCAGGTGAGTGACGCCGTCACGAAGGCCCGAACCGACCGGATCCAGAAAGAGGGCATCTGGAAGCAGATCCAGTCCGCGGGGCAGGATGCCGAATCCATTTCATCGGTGATTGCCAACCCCTTCATCCAGACCCTCAGGGGCCAGGTGACGCAACTCGAGCAGGACCGCGCGCGGACCTCTGAGCGGTACGGCGAGAAGCACCCGGAATTCCTGAAGGTGACCTCGCAGCTCGAAAATGCCAAGCGCCAGCTCGAGGGCGAGATGAAGAAGGCAGTCGTCAACGCCAAGAACGACTACGATGCGGCCATCACTCAGGAGCGCGTTCTGAACGAGCAACTGAACGACTCGAAGGCGGCCGCGACCAACCTGGGCCGCTTGGGCGTCGACTACTCGGTGATGCTGCGCGAAGCCGAGTCGAATCGTGAGATCTACAACCAGCTGCTGACGCGCGAGAAGGAACTCCGCGTCGTCGCCAACAGCCGCACGAACAACGTCCGCGTCGTCGAACAGGCGCAGGTGCCCGGGGCCCCGTATACGCCGAACCACCGCTCCGACTGGTTGTATGCCTTGGCCTTCGGTCTCGTGCTCGGCCTGGGTGTCGCGGTCGGTATCGACTACCTCGATGACACGGTCAAGACGCCCGAGGACATTACGCGCCGGCTCAAGTTGCGCTTCCTCGGCCTGGTGCCGTCGGTGCCGGGGGTGTCGCATCCGCTGATTTCCGGCCCGGTGCCGCACGATTTCGGCGAAGCCTACCGATCGATTCGCACCTCGCTCACCTCGCAGGTCACCGCCACCGGCGCCAAGGTCGTCCTGGTGTGCAGCTCGCAGCCGCTCGAAGGCAAGACGACCACGTCGGTGAACATCGCCATGGCCCTGGCCGTCGGCGGATCACGGGTCCTGCTGATCGACGCCGATATGCGGCGGCCCAGCGTCCACAAGGCGCTGCGGATGACTAACGACCGCGGCCTGTCGCAATTGCTGGCCGGTCAGGCCCGCATGCGCGAAGTGGTTCAGCGCACCCACGACCCGAACCTGCTGACCATCACGGCCGGCCGGACTCCGGCCAACCCGTCGGAGTTGCTGGCGTCCGATCGCATGCGCGCGCTCATTTCGGGACTCGAGACCGGACCGTTCGACTGGGTCATCATCGACACCCCGCCGGTGCTCGCCGTCACCGACGCGGTGATTATCGCGCCGCTCGTGTCGGCGGTGACCTTTGTCGTCGGCTCGGAAATGACCCGCTGGCGGCTGGCCGAACGAGCGATCGAAACCCTGTTGTCCAGTAATCCGCGCCAGGTGCTGGCCGTCCTCAATAAGGTCGATTTTGGGCGTAACCGCTACTACTACTCGCGGTACTACGGTCACCAGTATAAGAACTACTACAACGAATCACCTGCGGCTTGAGTTGTGCAGCGCTCGCTGCTAGTCCTGCTGGTCGGCGGTTCTTACCTTCTCTTCGCGGGTGGTCCCGCGTGGACCGCAATTCCATTGTTGCTGTTGGCCTTCGGCGCGGCGCTGGCCGCCCCGCGCCGCACGTTCGCCTTTCCACGCGGCGACCGTCTTCTCGACTGGTCGCTCATCGCGGTGCTGGCCGGCTTGCTCCTGCAGTTGATGCCGCTGCCCAGGGTGATCGTGGCCTGGACGTCACCGCGGTCGGGCGCGGTCCAGGAAACGCTGAACTTCGCCCCGCTCGGAAACTCGCCCACGTGGCTCACGTTGTCGATCGCCCCTGACGCCACGCGGGATGCGCTCGGCACCTTCGCCCTGGCCGTCCTGACGTTCTGGTCGGCGCGCGCGGTCTTCTCGGGCCGGCGAGGCATCAGGCGCGTCTGCCAGGCCCTGGCACTCATCGGGGGCCTCGCGGCGCTGGTGGCCATCGTTCAGCGGGCCGTCGTGCCGGAACTGGTTCTCGGCATCCTGCGGCCGTCCACGCCCAGCGCCAGCCCGTTCGGGGCGTTCGTCAACCGCAATCATTTCGCCGGGTGGCTCCTCATGATCGTCGCGCCGGTCGCCGGCTATCTCATGGCCCACTCGAATGTGCATCCGCAATATCAGCGAGGATGGGCCGCCGCCTTCCGCGAGGCACTGCGGACCGGCAGCCTGCTCACGGCCATGGCCGCGCTGATGAGCGCCGGCACGATCTTCCTGACCCTGTCCCGCTCGGCGCTGGCGGGGAGCGGCGCGGCGGCGATCGGCTGGTGGTGGGTCGTCCGCCAGCGCCTGGATCTGCGCCGACAGGCCTCGCCCATCCTGTTCGCCACGGTCGGCTGCGTTGTTCTCCTGTTCGTGGCGTTTGTCGATGCCGATCGATGGGCCTCGCGGATCAGCTCAAGCTTCGATCGCGCGACCGTCGGCGGCAGCCGTTTGACCATCTGGCGGGAGACGATGCCGATCATCCGTGACTTTCCAATTACCGGTACCGGCGCCGGCACGTATTCCGGCGCGATGACGGAGTATCAGGAAACCAGGGTCTGGGTCGGGTCGATGGGCAAGTGGACGCACTTCAACAGCGCGCACTCCCATTACCTGCAGCTGGTCACGGAGGGTGGGTTGTTACTGACGCTGCCAGCGTTGATCGGGCTTTGCTGGTTGGTCGTCAGCGGACGCCGGGCCCTGGCCGCAGATCACAGCCAGATCTTCTGGGTGCGCGCGGGTGCCGCGGCCGGCCTGGTGGGTATCGCGGTGCAGAGCGTGTGGGAGGTTCCTCTCGTCATGCCGGCCAACGCCGTGCTGGCCGCGGTGCTGGCGGCGCTCGTCGTGCACGAACAGCCCCGCGAAACCGGCGACACGCCATACCCGGGCACCACGAGCGAGAATTATTGATGCTGATTGTCGGGTTGAACGCCTATCACGGCGATGTCGCGGCGGTCGTGCTGCGCGATGGTGTCCTGGTGGCGGCGCTCGAAGAAGAGCGGTTCGCGCGCGTCAAGCACGTGGCGGGGTTCCCCTCGCGCGCGATTGCCGCCGGCCTGGCCCTGGCCGGAGCGAGTGCCGACCAGGTCGATGTCTGGGCAGTGGCGCGCGGCCGCCGGGTTCATCTGCTCCAGAAGGCCTGGTTCGCGTTGAGGCATCGCCCCGGTGCGGCGCTCGTCGAGCAATACCGGCGGACCTCGGCCAAGCAGGTGAACTTGCCGGCCGTGATCGCCGGCGCCTTTGGCCTCGATGTCGCACAGGTCGCCGGCCGCATGCGATACGTCGAGCACCATCCCGCGCACCTGGCGAGCGCGTTCCATGTCAGCGGACTTCGCGAGGCAGCCTGCTGCGCCATTGACGGATTCGGGGATTTCGTCAGCGTCTCCATTGCTCGCGGCCACGGCACGCGAGTCGACGTCATCGACCGGACGTATTTTCCCCACTCGCTCGGTTTGCTGTACCTGGCCATCACCCAGTACCTCGGCTTCAAGAAATACGGTGACGAGTACAAGGTCATGGGCCTGGCGCCGTACGGTACCCCGGCCTACGCCGACGCCATCGGCCGGCTGCTCGCGCTGCGGCCGGACGGTAGCTTCCGATTGAATCTCGAGTACTTCCGGCACTGGACCGGCGAGGCCCCCATGTCGTGGGACGAGGGTGAGCCAACCACGCCCGACGTGTACACGAACCGGCTGGTTGATTTGCTGGGACCGGCACGGCAACCCGACGAGCCGGTCACAAGCCAACACCAGGATCTGGCGGCATCGGTGCAGCAGGTGTTCGAGACGGCCGTGTTCCACGTGTTGCGTGGCGTGCACGCGCGGATCCCGGTGGACGCACTCTGCCTGTCAGGGGGCTGCGCCATGAACAGTGTGGCCAACGGCAAGATCCGCACGCACACCCCGTTTCGCGAGGTGTTCGTACAGCCCGCCGCTGGCGACAACGGCACCGCCCTGGGTGCCGCCTTCGACGCCTGGCACGCGACCGGCGACCATGCCCCAGCGCCGCGCATGGTGCATGCCTACTGGGGGACCGCGTTCGAAGCTGACGAGATCGCCGCGGTCATTCGCGACAGTGGTGTCGTGGAAGCCGGCCGGTGTCACTGGACGACACTCGACGACGAGACGGAGTTGTGCCGGACAACCGCGGCGCGCATCGCCGCCGGCGACGTGGTCGGCTGGTTCCAGGGCCGCATGGAATGGGGCGCCCGGGCGCTTGGCAATCGCAGCATCGTGGCCGACCCGCGCCGCCACGACATGCGCGACATCATCAACCAGAAGATCAAGTTTCGCGAGCGCTTCCGCCCGTTCGCGCCGTCGATCCTGGCCGAGGCCATCGACGACTACTTCGTCGGTGCGGTTCATGATCCGTTCATGATCCAGGTCTATCCGGTGCGCCCAGAAAGGCGACACCTGATTCCCGCGGTCACGCATGTCGATGGGTCGGGCCGGCTGCAGTCGGTCTCGGCGGAAACCAACCCCCGCTATTGGGCACTGCTCCAGGCCTTTCGGGCGGAGACCGGCGTGCCGGTCCTGCTGAACACCTCGTTCAACGAGAACGAACCAATCGTCGAGCATCCCCGCCAGGCGCTCGACTGCTTCCTGCGAACCGACATGGACGTGCTCGTGATGGGACCGCACATGCTCCGAAAGCAGCTGTGATGGCTGACGCGATGCGAGTGTGTTTCTTCAACCGATCGTACTGGCCCGACACCGGCGCCACCGGCCAGCTACTCACGGAGCTGGCCGAGGATCTGGTTGCCCGGCACGGGTTCGAGGTCACGGTGGTGACCGGGCGTCCCCCGTCCCATCGCGAGCCATTACCACGCCGCAGCACCAAGGGCGGCGTGCAGATCATCCGTGCCGCCGGCACCTCCTTCTCGCCCCGCCGATTTGCCGGCAGGGCGGCAAACTACCTGACCTATTTCGTTTCGGCGCTCTGGACGGCATTATTTCTGCCCAGGCCGGATGTGACCGTGGCGATGACCGACCCGCCGATTATTGGCCTGGCCGCGCTCGCCGCGCGGCCCCGGCGCGGCATGGTGTTCTTCTGCCAGGACATTTTCCCAGAGGTGGCCGGCCTGCTTGAGGACTTCCACAGTTCAGCGGTCAACGCGGTACTCGATCGGCTCAACCGCTTTCTGGTCGCGCGTGCGACGCGCATCGTCGCCCTCGGCGACACCATGGCCCGGCGGCTGGTCGAGGGCAAGGGCGCCGATCCGTCACGCGTCAGGGTGATCCACAACTGGGCGGACACTGCGGCGATCAGCCCCGCGGAAAAAGACAACGCCTTTGCCCGCACGCACGGCCTGGTCGATCGCTTCGTCGTGCTGCACGCCGGAAACATCGGCATGGCGCAGAACCTCGACGTGGTGATCGACGCCGCCGATCTGCTGCGCAGCCGGCCCGAGATCCTGCTGCTGTTCATCGGAGACGGCAACCGGCGGGCGGCGCTCGAGCAGGCCGTCAAGGCGCGAGCCCTAGAGAATGTCCGCTTCCTGCCGTTCCAGCCGCGCGATCAACTGCGGTGGACCTACGGCTCGGCCGACCTTTGCCTGGTTTCGCTGAAGCCAGGACTGGCGGGCTACATCGTGCCCAGCAAGCTGTACCCGATCCTCGCGGCCGGGCGGCCATACCTCGCTGCGGTCGAAGACGCCAGCGAAGTGGCGGCGATTACACGCCAGTACGGCTGTGGCGTGGTGGTCGCGCCAGGCAGTGCGCCGGCCCTGGCCGAGCAGATCCTGGCGCTGGCGGCCGACCCCGGCTGGCGCCGCGACATGGGCGCGCGCGCGCGCGAGGCGTCGGCCCGCTTTACCCGCGACTCGCAGGTGGCGGCGCATGCGCAGGTCCTGCGCGAGCTGGGATCCGCGCCGTGCTGAAGCGCGGGTTCGACCTGCTGGTCGCGGCCACCGGCCTGGTCGTCTTCGCGCCGGTCGCCATGCTAATCGCCGTCGCGATCAAGCTGCAGGATGGCGGGCCGGTGATGTTCGTGCAGGAGCGCGTGGGCCGCGGCGGCCTCGTCTTTCGCGCCTATAAGTTTCGTTCGATGATTGCCGACGCCGAACGCGCCACCGGCGCGGTGCAGTCCACTGAAGACGACCCGCGGATTACCGGCGTCGGCCGTGTGCTGCGAGCCACGGCGTTCGACGAATTGCCGCAGCTGTGGAACATCCTGCGGGGCGACATGAGCATTGTGGGGCCGAGGCCGCTGAGGCCTGGTGAGGCGGACACCACGGCCCAGGGCACGTTGCTGCAACTCGCCGACATCCCCGGCTACGAGGCGCGTCATCGAGTACGGCCTGGTCTCACCGGGCTGGCGCAGGTGTACGCGGCACGCGACCTGCCACGCACGGGAAAATTCCGCTACGACCTGCTGTATCAGCGACGCGCCGGCTTCTGCCTGGATCTCCGGTTGATCGCGCAGTCGTTCTGGATCACCGTTCGTGGCCGTTGGGAACACCGGGGCCGCAAGGTTTGAGCCGTCTCATCGACAGCACCTGTATAATCGGGACTCCATGCAGGACGTTGTAGTGATCGGTGGAGGCCCGGGAGGGCTGGCCGCGGCGCAACGCCTTGCCGCGGGCGGCTGGCGGACCGTCGTGCTCGAAGAGCACGCCGAGATCGGCACCCCCGTTCACTGCACCGGGGTACTCGCCGCCGACGTCGCCGAGGGGATGCACCTGCCGCCGGGTGTTGTTCTTAATCCGCTGTCGACCGTTCGCTTCGTGGCGCCGGCCGGACATGACTTCGAATACACGACCGCCGAAACGGAGGCCGTGGTGATCGATCGGGCGGCGTTCGACAAGGTCCTGGCCGAGCGCGCGGTCGCCGCTGGAGCGGCTCTCGTCCGCGGCCGCCGGGCGACGGCGGTCGAGCCCGGATCGGATGCCGTGACGGTGACGCTCGCCGACGGCGAGCAGTTCACCGCGCGGGCCGTCGTCCTGGCCTGTGGCGCCAACTACACCTTTCAGCGCCGGCTCGGGCTTGGCATGCCGTCGACGTTCCTGCAGTCGGCCCAGATGGAGCTACCCGCCGACCGGCTGAGCGACGTCGAAATCCATTTCGGATCGGAGATCGCCCCCAAGGGCTTTGCCTGGGC
>JBBQSP010000151.1:0-7247 GCA_038213735.1 Vicinamibacterales bacterium
AAAAATAACACCCGCCTGGCTCGTTCGGTATACCGCTCGAACATCCGCCTTCGCCAACGGCTTCGGCGAGACTCGTCCGCCGCCGCTGCCCCCTTGACGACAGTATACGGCAGGATGGCTCCGCTGCGCTGGCCGCGCGCCCGTAAGTGGCAGAAATTACGAGACTTCGGAGTTTTGGATTTCTGGGACTATGATTCCCGCCATGTCTCAAACTGCGTCACCTGCCCAGGCCACAAGCCACCAGCCGCAAGCTGTAGGTTTCATCGGACTCGGCCTCATGGGCAAGCCCATGGCCCTCAACCTTCTGAAGAAAGGCTTCGCCGTCATCGTCCACAGCCGCAGCCGCGGCCCGGTGGACCAACTGGTCGCAGCCGGAGCGACCGCGGCCTTCTCCCCTGCGGACGTCGCGAGAGCGGCCACCACGATTGTCACCATGTTGCCGGACGGCCCCGACGTCTCGCTGGTGCTTGAAGGCGCCGACGGCATCTTCAGCGCGATGCAGCGCGGCACGGTGATCATCGACTCGTCGACTATCGCGCCGGCGACCGCCAAGCGCCTCGCCGCAGCCACCGCCGAGCGCGGTGGACAGTTCCTCGACGCGCCAGTCAGCGGCGGCGAAATCGGCGCGATTGCCGGCACGCTGGCGTTCATGGTCGGCGGCGATGCGGCAGCCGTGGCCACCGCACGACCGGTCATTGAAGCCATGGGCTCACCGGAGAAGCTGGTCCACGTGGGCGACTCGGGCGCCGGGCAAATCTGCAAGGCCTGCAATCAGATCGTGCTCGGCGGCACCATGTCCGTCGTCGCCGAGGCTATCGCGCTGTCGCGCAAGGCCGGCGTGGATCCCATGAAAGTGCGCGCTGCCCTGATGGGCGGCTTCGCCCAAAGCCGCGTGCTCGACGTGCACGGCGAGCGCATGATCACCGGCAACTGGAAGCCGGGCTTCAAGGCCAAGTTCTTCAAGAAGGACCTCGGCATCGCCATGAACACGCTGGCCGAGAACGGTGTGCCCGCGGCGACGAGCGCGGTGGTGCAGCAACTCGTGCAGGCGCAAATCGCCGCGGGCGAAGGGGAAGAAGACTACTCTGGGCTCGCGAAAGCCATCTTCAAGCTCGCGAACCTCTAGCGGCGGTTCGCGAAGTTCTTCGCGTGGGCGAGCTCCGGCCGGTCGCCGTCGGCGGCGCTGGCGCCGGCCACCACCTGCGCATAGAGCGCCGCCGCCCTGGTGCGGTCGCCTGCCGCTTCGGCGGCTCTCGCCGCACCATAAGCGCCGCGAAACCGGTTGGGCTCCTTCTTCATCGTCGCGTCGAACTCGACCAGCGCCTCGCGCGGGCTGCCGGACTCCATCAGCATCTCGCCGAGCAGTTCGCGCGCGGGAGCGATCGGGCCCGGGCTAATCGCGGCCTTGTCGGTGGCGTCCTCGGCGTCGGCGGCCGCTCGCATCAGCCGCACGCCTTCGTCCTTCGTTCCTTCCGCAAACGTGATCCAGGCCGTCGCGACCTGGCGCTGAATGTTGAGTTGCTCGGTCCAGTACGGATCCTTCACCGCGACTAGCGCCTCGCGCAGGACCATCAGGCGATCGACGTCGGCCCGTGCCGCGGCCGGGTTGCCCGAGCGCGCCGCGCCGAGTGCGCGCGCAAAATGCGTGATCGCATCGGCATAGGGAAACGACGTCGGCACGACCTCGAGCGAGGCCGCCTCGGACCAGGCGCCACGCTCGAGTGCGTATCGCGCGGCGATGGCATTGCGCGCGTAGATGCCGGCGACGCCAGGCGCCGCGCCGCCCATGGCGTTCACGTCAAGCTTGGCGACTACCCCGGGGACGCGGGACAGCACGGCGCGGGCCTTCTGATCCTGCGCCATCTGCAGGTAGGCGTAGGCCTGGTAGTCCATCGCGTGCAGCGCTTCGGCCATGACGCCTGCCTTGAGGGCCTCCTGCTCCGAGGCGATGTTCGTATCGGCCGACTCTTTCCACGACCCGACCCGCGTGAAGGTGTGCGATGGCATGTGGAGCGCATGCGGCGCCGACGGCGCGATCTTGGCGTAGCGGCGCGCGGCATCGAGCGCCTTGGCAGCCAGCGGTGGATGGTCGTAGGCGTGAATGATGTAATGCGGCAGGCCGGGATGGTCAGGATAGCGGACCCAGAGCGGCTCGAGGATGCCGGCGGCCTGGAGCTGCGCGGCATAGCTCTTGTCGGTGGGCACGGCCGTCTGGTTGACCGCAAGTGCGTAGAAGATCTTGGCTTCGACGTCCGACGGATTGTCGCGCTGCACGGCATCCATCGCCTTCGCATACGCAAGCGTCCGATCGCGGTGCGGCACGGTGGCGGCATTCGCATACAGCTCGTTGACCGCGGCAAGATACGCCTTCTCACGCGGCGTCGGGGATCCGGTCGTCAGCCCCTTCTGCGTCGCCTCGCGCCCGCGCTCTAGCAGCGGTCCGGCCTTCACGCCGGCGAACGGGTTGCCCCAATGGCACAGGGCGATGCCCCACTGGGCAATCGCGCACGACGCGTCGGCGGCCAGCACCTTGTTGAACGAATCCATCGCCGGCCGGTACTCGAATGAGTGCAGCAGGGCGATGGCGCGATCGAAGTCCGCGCCGGTCGAGGGCGCGCACGAGGTCTCGAAATGGACGGTGCCAAGCCGGGCGCCGAGCGCGGCGTGCTGATCGTGTTGGGCTGAGGCAGCCCACGGAGCAACGAGAAGAACACTCAGGGCGAACGCGACACGTTTCATGGGATGACCTCGGGGTGGCGGCACCCATTATTCGGGCCCGGCTCTAGGGAATCAAGCTGGACGGCAGAACCGGTGCGGCGTGAACAGGCCAATCGGGTGCCGGGTGGCACCATCGACGGCCAGGTCGGCCAGGATCTCGCCGATCACGCTCGCGAACTTGTAGCCATGCCCCGAGCACGGAGAGGCGATCACGACCTGATCGTGATGGGGATGACAGCCGATCACGAAATGATGATCGGGCGTCAGCGTGTACTTACACGATGCCGTCGCAACCAGCGATCCAGACGCGAGTGAGGGCAGGCACGCCGCCAGCGCGGCGCGCAGCGACGGCTCGTCTCCGTTCGTGGTCCTGAAGAACGCCACCTTGACCCGGCCATCGCCATCCGCCGGAAACCCGTAGAACTGCACGCGGTCGCCGAGATCCCAAATGTAGATGGGGAAACGGTCCGCGCGGTACGGCTCCGGACCGCCTGACGGCTTGAACCAGTACAGCACCTGCGGTTCCACCGTCAGTGGTAAGTCAGGCAGCTTGAACAACTGCGACGCCCACGCGCCGGGCGCCAGGACCACACGACCAGCTTCGTATCGCGACCGGTTCGTGGTGACCTCAACGGATCCAGAGGTGGTGACCCGCCAGTCTTCGACCCGTTCGCCGAAGTGGACATGGGCGCCATGATCGACGGCACTATCCAGGTGGGCTCGAATTGCTTCCTCCGGAAACAACACGCCCGCTTCCCTCTCGTAGAATCCGACGATTTCGTGCCGTGGCGTCAATGGCGGGAAGCGGCGATGAATCTCCGCGGCATCGAGCATCTCGTGCGCCAGGCCGTGCTCCCGGGCGCTGCGAAGGCTACCGGTCACCACCTCGCTGTCGGGCCCGCCAATCATCAGGCCGCCCGTGATCTGCAAGAGCCGGCGGCCCGTGTCGTGCTCCAGGCGGCGCCAGAGTTCGTACGCGCGACGCAGCAACGGCACGTAGGCGGGATCCTCGAAGTACGCCAACCGGATCACGCGGGATCGGCCGTGACTCGAGCCTTGATCGTGGGCGGGCTGGAACTGCTCGATGCCGAGGACCCGCTGACCGCGCGAGGCCAGATGCGCGGCGGCAGCACTGCCCATGCCGCCGAGGCCGACGACGATTGCATCAAAGGACGGCACGCGCGGTGTAGGATGCCATCGATTGCGCGCCTTGTCCCTGCTCTTCTTCGCCAGCGGCTGCGCCGCATTGAGCTACGAGACGGTTTGGATGTGTGTTCGAGCACCGGAGCCGGCCCAACCAAGGAGTACTACCTGAACCGGCCGGTCGTCGGCGCCGATCACCGTGGCGGCGCGATGGCGTTGCTGGCGGCGATCGAAGTCGGGATGCTGCGTCGCGGCGAACGGCGTTGGCGCAAGCCGCGCTAGCGTCGGGAGAACACGGTGCCGTGCGGCGCCGCCGTGCCGGTAAAGCCATGCGGCCAAGCCTTACCCGCCATCGCCACGCCGGGCGTCTCGCTACCCGCGTCGCGGAAGCGAGCATCGATCGCCAGTTGGCCAGTCTCCGGATCAAAGTGAACCATGAACAGACGGTTGCTGGCCTTGTAGCCACCGGAATTCAGCACGACTCGCCGGCCGGTGGGATCGATCGCGATCCAATGCGGGCTCTCGTCGCCGCCGAAGGACACCGCCGAGACCTCGCGCGGGTGTTCAGGATTCGAGATGTCCAACGCAATCAGCGAGCGAGAAGCCGGCACGGGCTGCAACCAGTAGTTGCCCGTCAGGATGGGCACGCCGCAGTCAAGGCCCTCGAAGCCCTTCACGAAGGTCACCGTCGGCACATCGCGGTCGACGTCCCGCAGCAGGTAAAGGCCACAGCTGAACGTGTGGATATAAAGACTCTTGCCGTCCGGCAGCAACCGTGGCTCGCCGGTGAAGCGGTGCTCATCGCCGCGCGGGCCTGGCGGCAACGCGATGCTCTTCAACAGCGTCAAGTCGGATAGCCGCCAGAACTGCACCCATTCGGAGGTCGCCTTGGTGTTGGTCGGGTTCATGTCGGTGGTGGTGGACACGACACGGTCGACGGCCGGCATAGGGAGGGCCGCGTAGGGATAGATATAGGAATCGGCAATCGCGGCGTCACGCGCATCGCCGCTGCGGATGAGCGTGCCTCGCTCATCCATCTCGACGAGCCCGCCGGTCACGGCCACGGCCGCGTCGGCCACAGCGGGCGCGGTCGCATGATCGCCATGAGCGACCGCGGCTCCCGAACCGGCGCGGTACTGAAACGTGGCGAGGACATTGCCGTTGGGTAGCCTCAGGAACGAGTGTGGGTGGCTGTAGCCGCCGACCTCACCGAACGTCGCCAGAACCACTGGCGTGCGTGGCGCCGACGTGTCGAACAACCACGTCCGCCCTGCGCCAAATCCGTTCGCCAGCAGGTGGTCGCTCGCCGGCATCACGTCTTCGGTGTGGTGCGGATGCGTTCCGGCTTCACCCGTCGGGACCGACGCGACGATCGATCCGTAGCCCGCCGACGCCTGGTTGGCATCGATCACGGCTAGAAAGTCACTGGCTTTCCGGTCCGCATCACCGGCCCACATGAACAGATAAGACCCCGCTGACGGAGCCCGCGCGCAAGTTCCCGTTGCGAGGCAAATGCCAAGGATCAGCAGTGGTCGCACAGCGCTCATGGTGTTGTTCTGCGGCGCCCCTGCGCGGCAACGCGATTGTAGTCGAAAAACCGCGACGGGCCGGGACGACTGACTAACTGGCAGGGATTGAAGAGCAGAACCGGCTAGGCCGGCACCAGCCGCCCGCCGACAAGTCTCAACGTGCGATCGCACTGCGCGGCCAGGCGTGGGTTGTGGGTCGCGATTACCGCGGTCAGGCCAAACTCCGCGTGCATGGCTCGTAACAGCTCGTGCAACGCGTCGGCGGTGGCCTCATCGAGGTCGCCGGTCGGTTCATCGGCCAGCAGCAGCGAGGGCTGCATCACGAGCGCGCGCGACACCGCGACGCGTTGCTGCTCGCCACCCGAGAGCATGCCGGGCCGGTGATCGAGCCGCTCGCCCAGACCGACCCGCTTCAGCAGGGCCTCGGCACGCGGGCGCGCATCGGCCACCGCCACGCGTGAAATGCGCAGGGGCATCATCGCGTTCTCGATGGCCGTGAACTCAGGCAGCAGGTGATGAAACTGGAAGACGAAGCCGATGTGCCGGTTCCGGAACGCGACGCGCGCTTCGTCGCCCATGCCGGTGATGTCGTGCTCGCCCACCTGCACCTGGCCGCCATCGATGGTGTCGAGTCCGCCCATCACATGCAGCAACGTGCTCTTGCCGACGCCCGACGCGCCCATGATCGCGACCATCTCGCCCTTCTGGACGGTGAGATCAAGATCGCGCAGCACATGCAACCGGTTGCCGGCGACGCTGTAGTACTTGTTCAGCCCCGAGACGGTGATGAACGCGTCACTCATAGCGCAAGGCCTGTGCGGGATCGAGCCGCGCCGCCTGGCGCGACGGATAGAGGGTGGCAACGAAGCAGACGAGAATGGCGGCGACCACCACCGTCACCAGGTCCCACGGCATCAGCTTGAACGGCAGGTAACTCACCTGGTAGACGTCGCTCGGAATGGTGATCAGGCGATAGCGATCGAGGACGTACGACACCGCTGCCCCTAACGTGGCGCCGACCAGGGTGCCGAGCACGCCAATGATGCTGCCCTGCAGCAGGAAGATCAGCGTAATGCTCCGGGCCGAGGCGCCCATGGTCTTCAGGATCGCGATGTCGCGCGTCTTCTCCATCACCAGCAGGATCAGCGAGGCGACGATGTTCAGCGCGGCGACCATGACGATCAGGCCGATGCCGATGCCCATGCCGATCTTTTCGAGCATCAGCGCCGAGTACAACTGCTGGTTCTGGTCGGTCCAGTCCGAGGTGACGTAGTCGGTGCCGAAGTCTTCGGCGATCTGGTCGGCAATGCGCGGGGCGTCGTAAACGTCGGCGACCTTCAGTTCGAGGCGCTCGACGTTGTCACGCCCGGCGATGCGCATGCCCGAATCGAGCGAAACCAGCCCGGTGCCGTTATCCACTTCGTATAGGCCGAGGCGGAACGTCCCCACCACCTTGAAGCGGCGCTGCCGCGGCATCACGCCCATCGGCGACAGGGTGCCGTTCGGCGTCAGCAGCGTGACGGTGTCGCCAACCGCCGCGCCAAGCGAACCCGCCAGATCCTTACCCAGCACGATCCCCGGAAACTCGTCGTCGGACGCGGGGGTCAGCCGGTCGAGCGAGCCGTCGGTCAGGACGCGGCCGATGTCGTTGATGGATGGTTCGAGGGCCGGGTCGATGCCCTTGACCAGTACGAAGCCCTCGGTGCTCGCGCTGGTAATCATGGCCTTGCCTTCGACCGAAGGCGCCGCGCCAATCACACCGGGCACCGCTCGCAGCCTGGCAATCTCGGCGTGGTAGTCGATGATGCCGGCGGGCTTCCACACGTAGACGTGGGCCGACGACCCCAGGATGCGCGC
>JBBQSP010000152.1:0-7159 GCA_038213735.1 Vicinamibacterales bacterium
GTTGAAGTCGGTGCTCGTGAACAGCAGCGCCGTCGGCGTGCTGTGCGCGAGGTGGGCGATGGCAGCGGTCACGATATCGCCGCCCCAGCTGTCTTCGATGGTCATGGCCACACCCATGCTCGCGCACAGGTCGCGGGCCTGGCGGGTCTTGGTCAGTCCGCCGAACTTGCTGATCTTCAGGTTGACGACGTCCATGGCGAGGTCGGCCTTCGCACGCAGCAACATGTCGAGCCCATCAACGTTCTCGTCGAGCACGAACGGATGCGGCGTATGCCGGCGTACGCTCAGGCACTCCTCGTAGGTCAGGCACGGCTGCTCGATGTAGACATCGACCTCGCGGACGGCCTTCACCACGCGCATGGCTTCGTGCTGGGTCCAGCCGGTGTTGGCGTCGGCGATCAGCCGGTCGCCTGGCTGCAGCACCGCCGCCACCGCGTGGATGCGCGCGATGTCCACATCGGGATCGCCGCCGACCTTGAGTTGAAAGCGGCGGTAGCCTTCGGCGCGATACCCGGCCACGCGGCCGGCCATGGCCGCGGGCGTGTCCTGCGAGATGGCGCGATACAGGTGGAAGTCGTCGCCGTAGCGGCCGCCCAGCAACTCGCACACCGGCAGTCCCGCGAACTGCCCCAGGATGTCCCAACACGCGATGTCGACGAGATCGCCCACCAGTGGTTCGGTAACGCCGTGACCGAATCCGACTGGGATGACGTCTGGCTGAGCGAAGGGTTCGCCACCTACTTCACGCTGCTCTACATCGAGCACGCCTACGGCCGCGACGAGTTCCTGAGTGGGCTCGAAGACAGCCGCCGGCGCATCCTCGAGTTCGATCAGAAGCGTCCCGACTACCGGATCGTGCACGACAACCTCAGCGACATGTCGCAAGTGACGACGGGGCAGATTTATCAGAAGGGCGCGTGGGTCCTGCACATGCTGCGCGGGATGATCGGCGACGAGGCCTTCTGGTTGGGGATCCGCAGCTACTACCGCGCGCACCAGCACGGCCACGCGACCACCGCCGACTTTCGTCGAGAGATGGAGCGCGCATCTGGGCGTGATCTGCAGGTGTTTTTCGATCAGTGGCTGACGCGCGGAGGTCTGGTGCGTCTCAACGGCGACTGGAGTTATCGCGCGGACTCGAAGACGATTGCGATTCGCCTGACGCAGCGCGACCGCGACCGCACCTTCGCCATGCCGCTGCAGGTGGGCGTCTACACCGCGGGCAGCACCACGCCGGTCATCACCACCGTTCAGCTGTCCGAGGCATCACACGAGTTTCAGATCGCCGCGGGTCAGCGGCCAGACCGCGTGGTACTCGACCCGAACCACTTCGTCCTGATGGAGGCGGAGTTCGCGGCTACCAGGCAGTAGCGCTCGGCACCATGCCATCGAGATGACAGCACCCGCCCGCGTCCTGCCCCCGGTTCTGGCGCGCATCAGGTTCCCCGTCATCGGCGCGCCGCTGTTCATCATCAGCAACCCGAAGCTGGTCATCGCGCAGTGCACGGCGGGCGTGGTGGGCGCGATGCCGGCGCTTAACGCCCGGCCGTCGGCGCAGCTCGACGAACGGCTGGCCGAAATCACCGAGGCGCTCGCCGCCTACGACCGGGCGCATCCCGATGCGCCTGCCGCTCCCTTTGCCATCAACCAGATCGTGCTACCTCAAGGCAGCTTCAGGAACGCCGGCATGGACCCGGACCACCTGCCGCAGAGCGACCCCAGCAAGATGAGCTTCGCCAGCGCTGGAGGTGATGCCGCCCCCAGGGCATGGACCTCCCGTATAATTCGCCCACCGAATGCCGCTGACTCCAGGCACACGCCTCGGACCGTATGAAATCGTCGCGCCGCTCGGCGCCGGCGGCCCGCCTTCGCTCGCGAACATTTCGTGCGAGCTTCGGCGAGGTCTCGCCGTAGCCCAACGAGGCTCGACATGGTGAGCGGCGAAAAGATCGGGCCGTACACGATCCTCGCCAAGTTGGGCGAAGGCGGAATGGGCGAGGTGTATCGCGCCACGGATACCAGCCTGGGGCGGGAAGTGGCGGTCAAGGTGCTGCCCGAGGCCTTCGCGCAGGATCCGGAGCGCCTGGCGCGTTTCGAGCGCGAAGCGCGGACCCTCGCCTCCCTGAATCACCCCAACATCGCCACCGTCCACGGGTTCGAGAAGGCCCCACCGACAGCCGCCGGGGCGGCCGTCCATGCACTCGTCATGGAGCTGGTCGAGGGCGAGGATCTCTCGCAGGCCATCGCGCGCGGGCGGATCTCTCTTGAGGAGGCGTTGCCGATTGCGAAGCAGATTGCGGCGGCTCTCGAAGCGGCGCATGAACAAGGCATCGTCCATCGCGATCTGAAGCCGGCCAACGTCAAGGTGACGCCTGACGGCCACGTCAAGGTGCTCGACTTCGGGTTGGCGAAAGCGATGGAGACGGCCGAACCTAAAGGTTCGGCCCCACAGGCAGCAACGATCACGACGCCCGCCATGACACAGGCCGGCATGATCCTCGGCACGGCCGCCTACATGAGCCCCGAGCAGGCGAAGGGGCGTCCGACCGACAAGCGCAGCGACGTATGGGCGTACGGGTGCGTGCTCTACGAGATGCTGACCGGCCGGCGCGCCTTCGCCGGCGAGGACGTCAGCGACACGTTGGCGTCGATCCTGAAAAGCGATCCCGACTGGACGGCCCTGCCGGCCGACACGCCTCCGGCCATCCGCACACTCATCGAGCGATGCCTGATCAAGGACCGCCGCCTGCGGATCGCCGATTTGTCGGTGGCGAGCTTCGTGCTGGCAGAAGCCCGGACCCTCGATACGCCATCAGCCCCGGCCCACACAACGCCCGGCGCACCGCGGCGATGGCTCGCGCCACTGGCCGCCGGCATCGGTGCCTCGGCGCTGGTGGCGTTCGGCGCCTGGTGGATGCGGCCCGAACCCATCGACCGGCCGGTCGCGCGCTTCTCGGTCACGCTGGCTGAAGGCGAGCGATTCACCACTGGAGTGCGCCAACTCGTGGCGTTGTCGCCAGACGGCCAACGGATGGCCTGGGCGGCAATCGGCCGGATTTGGGTTCGCCCGGTGTCCGAGTTTGACGCCCACGCCGTGGCGGGAATCGAAACCACACTGGCGGTGGCGGCCCCCGTGTTCTCGCCAGATGGGGAGTCGCTCGCGTTCTACTCGCCGGACGATCGCACGCTCAGGCGGATCGCCCTGAGCGGCGGCGCGCCGGTGATGATCTGCGCTGTGGGTGCTTCCCCGAATGGCATGTCGTGGGACTCCAGTGGGATCGTGTTTACACAGCCTGGAGGCATCTTCCGCTGCAACGCCAGCGGCGGTCAGCCCGAGCAACTCGCCACAGTCGAGAGCGGCGAACAGACTTATGGGCCACAGATACTGCCGGGGGGACGGGCGCTGCTCTTCACGATCGCGAAGGACGCCGACGGCCTCGAGCGATGGGACAAGTCCCGGATTGTGGTGCAGTCCCTGGGGTCGAGCGAGCGACGCACGCTGGTCGAGGGCGGAAGCGATGCCCGCTATCTGTCGACCGGTCATCTGGTCTACGCACTCCAGGGCAGTGTGTTCGCCGCGCCGTTCGATCCCGCCGGGCTGGTGACGACGGGAGGGGCCGTGTCGGTGTTGGAGGGTGTGAGGCGCAGCGTCGCGGCGACCACGGGTGCCGCCCATTTCGCGACGTCCGATTCGGGCACCCTCGTGTATGTGCCCGGTCCGGCACGACCCACCTCGTCGTATGTCGTTGCTGTGGCCGATCGCGCGGGCATCGTAACGCCTCTCAAGATGCCCCCAGGACGCTACGTCCACGTGCGCGCCTCTCGCGACGGGCGGCTCCTGGCCGTGGACACGGACGATGGCAAGGACGCGAACGTCTCGACGTTCGAGCTGTCCGGGGTCAGTGCCATGCGGCGGCTCACCTTCGGCGGCCGCAACCGCTTTCCGGTCTGGTCTCCCGACGGCCGGCGCATCGCCTTCCAGTCCGATCGTGACGGCGACTTCGCGATCTTTGCGCAGCGCATCGACGGCACCGGCATTGAGCGCCTGACCAAGCCGGGCGAGGGCGAGACACACGTGCCCGAGTCGTGGTCGTCCGATGGCAGGCACCTCTCTTTTGCCGTACAGAAGAAGGGCGACGAGTTCACGCTGTGGACGTTGTCGCTGGCCGATGGCAAGGTCACTCGCTTCCGCGACGTGCTGTCCACGGAGCCGTTCGGCTCGGTGTTCGCCCCGGATGGGCGCTGGATCGCGTATCACACGCTGCCGCCCGGCGCAACGTCGACGTCTGGTAACAGCGGCGTGATCGTGGAACCCTTTCCGCCCACCGGGGCCTTGTACCAGGCACCGCGTGTGTCGCGTGACTTTCAGCCGGTGTGGTCGCGCGACGGCGCCGAGTTGTTCTACATTGGCACGACGACGTCCGGACTGGCGGCCGCCGTGCCCGTGACCACCCGGTCGGGCATCACGTTCGGGCCTGTGGCCACGTTCCCGTTCGTCGTCACGGCCGGCCGACTGTCCGCCAGCACGCGAGGCTTCGACGCGCTGCCCAACAACGCGTTCGTCGGCGTGGTGGCCGAGTCGGCGTCGGATCGAGCCTCGTCGAGCCCTGAAATCCGCGTGGTCCTGAACTGGTTCGAAGAGTTGAAACGGATGGCACCGCACCCGTAGGCACGAGCCTTACGGCTCGAGTAGCCCTTCCTGGCGGGCGGCCGTCAGCAGGCGCTCGTCGAACGCCACGAGCGTGACGGGCTCGCCCAGTTTCTCGTGAAGGTACAGGCAACTGGCTATCTGCACCGCGTCAGCGGCACAAAGGGCGTGTCGTTGCACGAGCGCTCGCGCTTTGGCGGTGATCTGCGGTGTGAATTCCACCACCACCAGGGCGGGCAGATCGGAGACAGTGACCGTCTTGTGCGTGCAGAACGGGCTCTACTCCGAGCGCCTCGTCCGCCAACGCGAGGCCAGGAAGGTGGGCCAGTCGGCGGCTGCCATCAGCACGCCGCTTATGGTCAGAAGCGAAACAGCTTGTTGATCTTCACGACGAGTCCGCGGTTCTGGAGCGCGTAGCGGCTGAACGTATCCGACGTGTCGTGCGCGTCGGAGTAGACGACGAACAGCTCGCTGCCGGGCTGATACTCCCAGCGGAAGCGCAAGTTGGTGGCGATTGATTTGCTCGTGGACGAGTGCTGCACCAGCGCCGCGACGAACATGCGGGGCGTCATGGTGTAGGTCGCGCGAGCGCCGGCGACGCGCACCGTGGCCGTCGAGCCGAGGCGATCCAGCCAGTTCAGCGAGATGTTGGGCTCAATGCCGAACTGATCGGTGATGCCGAACCGGGCGTTGACCGATGCCGTCTGCTTCGACCCATCGTAGAACTCGCCGACGTCCACCGCCAGCGTTCCGGACAATCGGTGCTGCTGGCCGGGACTCCACGCGGCCCGGACGTGCTGAAACGAATAGCGGCCAGCGGGCACGATAATCCCCGGCGCCGGCACAAACGGTCGCTCCAATACCTCCGCTTCGCTGAAGTACGTCAATCCGAGGGTGTCGCTGTTCTGCAGGTCGATCCGGCCCGACACCGTCACGCCACGCGACTCGAACTGATTCTGGTTGTTGGTGACGTAGTCAATGGTGGTCTCGTAGACATACTGCCGAATCGTCTCATTGCGCCTTGGTCGAGGACTAAAGCGCAGCGACCCATAGCTGCTGCGAAACTGCCTGCGGCGCACGAAGCCCACTTCCGGATTGAAGTTGTCGCCGACGACGGTGCGATCGAGCTGGGCGCCGTAGCGATCGGCGGCGTAGTTGAAATTGGCGCGATAGCTGATCGGGTCGTCCGTCTTCCCGCCGGTGCTGGACTTCGCAAGATAGCCGCCGAGACTAGCGGCCTGCGACATGGCGAAGTTCGCGTCTACGCCATAGACCTGGTTGCTGCCGGGCGACACGGTCGAGACGGAGCGATTGGTGAACAGCGCGCCAATCGAACTGCGCTGCAGCACGTCGCGCCTCACCCGCAACACGGTGAAGTTGGTGTCGGCGACCCGTGGCACCGTCATCTCCTCGGTCCCGATGTTCAAGGCGCCGATGCTGTATCGCCCGACGCGTCCCGCCAGCCGGCCACCAAAGCCGATGGGCACCGCCGTGCTGCCCTGTAGGCCGATGCGGCGACTGTAGAAGATGGTCGGGGCGTCGCCGCCACCGAATCCGTTCACGCCGCCGAACGCGAAGATCCCCTGGCCCTCGAGAAAGAAGTCGCGCTTCTCAGGAAACTGCAGGTTGAACCGGGTCAGGTTGACCTGCGCCTCGTCCACTTCGACCTGCGCGAAGTCGGTGTTGTAGGTGAAGTCGGCGGTCAGGCTCTTGGTGACTCCGTACTTCACGTCGAGACCAACGTCGGACTTCAGGTCGTTGCGCAGCGCGGGGGTGATCAGGGTGTCGGTGGTGAGCCGCGAGGCGGCGTACGGCTTGATCTCCAGGCCCTTGCCGGCCGTCGGCACTTCGAGGCCGACCAGCGTCGCCGCGGCCGAGGCGCGGAAGAAGCCACCGACGCCCCATTCGGGCCGGATCGGCGCGATGTAGGCGTATTCGTTCTTGCCGCGAATGGTGCGGCGCAGGTTGATGCCCCAGGTCTGCTCGCGGCCGGGCAGGTAGCGCAGCGACTTGAAGGGAATCGCGATCTCGGCCGTCCATCCGTCAGACGATCGCGCCACCTTTGCGTTCCAGATGGTGTTCCAGTCGGCGTTGTTGGTGCGCTCGTTGGCGGTTGCGCCGTCGAACATGCCGCCGACCGGCGAGATGTAGAACAAGTAGCCGTTGCGGCGATCGAGGAAGGTGTCGAGGAACACGCCGAAGTTGTCGTTCTGCCGCAGGTTGGTGCTGTCGCGGCGCATGTCATTCGCGACAATCTGGCTCAGGTCGGCCATGTCGCAGCGGCACGCCACATAGAAGTTGTCGTGGTCGAAGAACACCCAGGCCGTCGTCGATTCCGAGACAGCCGCGCCGTCCTGCGGTTCCTGCTGGATGAACTCGGTGATGGGGGGCACCTGCGTGTAGACGGCTTCATCGAGACGGCCGTCGATGGTCATGGGCGTGGTGATTCTCGTGGCCCGCACGGTGACGCCGCGTTCGTTGCGGGCGATCACCGCGGGTGCCACCGGCACG
>JBBQSP010000153.1:0-7135 GCA_038213735.1 Vicinamibacterales bacterium
TGGAAATGTGCATTACCCGCTCGACGTCTTGGAGGTTGACACCACGAAATTTGTGCGCGTAAACCAGCGTGAAGAACATGTTGTTGACGCCGAGCCCCACGCCGAGGACGAGGATAGCGGTCAGCGCGAAGCTTCGATCGCGCGCGAGCCCGCGGATGGCGAACCAGACATCCTGCAGCAGCGTATCGACGATTGCGAAGCCGCGCTGCTCGCGGTAACGCATTTTCGTCTGGTCGACGCCGCCAAAGCTCTTGCGCGCGGCCAGTTGTGCCTCGGCCTGAGACATGCCTTGCGCCACGTAGTCGTCGGCCATCAGGTCGAGATGCGCCTGGATTTCCTCCGACAGCCGCTCCTCCCGCTGACGGCGCAGCACCAGGTCAAGCAATCGCGAAATGAAGGTCGGCATTGGTCACGATTCCTTAAGCAGACGATTGACCGTCGCGACCGTTTGCGCCCACAAGTCGGCTTCGGCGGAGAGTTGCCGCTTGCCGACTGCCGTAATTGTGTAGAAGCGGGCGCGCCGGTTGTTCTCGCTCATACCCCAGTCGCTCTTGATCCACCCCTTCTGCTCGAGCCGCAGGAGCGCGGGATAGATGGTGCCCTGGTTCAGCGCCAGCGAGCCCTGCGCGACTTGTTCAATGCGACGCGCAATCCCGTACCCATGAAGCGGGCTGAGCGCCGCCAGCGTCTTGAGGACCATAAGGTCGAGCGTGCCGTAGGGGACTTCGGAATTGGGTGACATGTTGATAGGCAACAGAAGGTCTCACAACTCGTGTTGATAGTCAACAGGTGGGTCTGGGGCTCGCTTCGCTCGTGGGGCTCGGCGCTATCGCGCCCTCGTAGGGCTCACTTCGTTCGTCGGGAATGCGTTCCCCCACGACGGCGCGATAGCGCCGAGCCCTACGAAATCGCGAAGCGACGAGCCCCATGAGGGCGCGAGAGCGCCGAACCCCACCGCCACCGGCAACCCTCAGCGGCTCGCCGTCGTCCAAGCCCCCATGGAAACCCTGCTCCAGGACGTGCGCTACGGCATCCGGACCCTGGTGCGCCAGCCCGGGTTCGCCGTCACGGCCATCCTGACCCTGGCCCTGGGCATTGGCGCCACCACCGCCATCTTCAGCGTCGTCAATGCGGTCGTGCTGCGGCCCCTGCCGTTCGACCAGCCGGAGCGCATTGTCGTGGTGACCAACGTCAACACCAAGACCGGCACGCGCAACACCACCGTGTCGGGACCGGACTTTCGCGACTGGCGCGAGCAGAGCCGCAGTTTCGAGGGGCTGGCGTATTGGGCCGGCGGCGAGACCAGCGTCACCGTGAACAATGCGTCGGACTATGCGTTTGCGACTGTGGTCACGCCGGGGTACTTCCGGGTGTTTGGGGCCACTGCGCGCGCCGGCCGGCTGTTGTCGGCCGACGAAGAGCAACCGGGCGGTCCGCCGGTCGTGGTCATCAGCGAGGCGTACTGGCGCCGGCAGTTCGCCGCTGATCCGTCGGCCGTCGGTTCGACGATCACGTTTCGGCAGCAGGTGTTCACGATTGTCGGCGTCACGCCGCTTCGCTATCCCGCCCGCGCCGACATCTACTATCCCGAAGAGGCGGTGCCTAGTCAGCAGTCGCGCACCGCCCACAACTATCGCGCCGTAGGCCGGCTCGCCGCCGGCGTGCCGGTGGCGCAGGCGCAGTCGGAGATGACCGGCATCGCCTCGCGGCTGTCGCAGGAGTATCCCGTCAGCAACGGCGAGAAAGGTGTCACGGTCGTGCCGCTGCAGGAGGTGGTCGTCGGCGACACGCGCCAGACGCTGTTCGTCCTGCTGGCGGCAGTGGCGTTCGTCTTGCTGATCGCTTGCGCGAATGTTGCCAACCTGCTGCTGGCGCGCGCCTCGGCGCGCGGCCGCGAGCTGGTCGTGCGGGCCGCGGTAGGTGCCGGTCGCATGCGCCTCGTTCGCCAGATGCTGACCGAGAGTGTCGTGCTGGCACTGGTCGCCGGCGCCGGCGGCCTGCTGTTCGCGCGATGGGGGGTGACGGCCCTGCTCGCACTGGCCCCTCCCGATCTGCCTCGCTTGGACGAGGTGACCGTTGATGCGCCGGCGCTCGCGTTCGCATTGCTCGTGTCGCTGGCGGCCAGCGTGATCTTCGGGCTGGCGCCCGCCTGGCACGTGTCGCGGGTGGACCTGGCCGAGGGCCTGCGGCAGGGCGGCAAGGGCTCGGCAGTGGGCGTGCGTGGCGGTTGGGCGCGCAAGACGTTTGTGGTTACCGAGGTCGCGCTGGCGGTTGCCCTCGTGATGGGCGCCGGCCTGCTGGGCCGCAGCTTGATCGCCCTCGCCAGCGTGGACATGGGCTTCGAGCGCGATCGCCTGGTGGTGTTGCGCACTACCGTTCCGGTTTCGGGGCGTCCAGACTTCCCGCGCGCGATTGCTGCCTACCGCACGCTGCTGGCGGAACTGCGCGCCATGCCCGGTGTGACGTCGGTGAGCGCGGTGACGTCGCTGCCGACGGTGGTCCGCTCGAACGGCGGCTACTGGATCGAAGGCGCGCCTGGTCCGGAAGTGCTGGGCATGAAGTCGCCTCAAGCCGTGTTCAACGTGATCGCGCCGGATTACTTCCAGACCCTGAAAGTGCCGCTGGCGCGTGGCCGCGACTTCAATGACGGCGATCGGCTCGATGCGCCGAGGGTGGCCGTGATTAACGAGCAGCTTGTGAAGGACGCGTTTCCCGGTGTCGATCCGATCGGCCGCACCATTCGAGCGGGACTTGATAGTCTCGAACCGATGACCATCGTCGGGATCGTCCAGGACATCAGAACGCGGGGACCGGGCCGGCCTGTGCAGGCGGAAATCTTCATGCCCTACGAGCAACACCAGGGGCCCGCGACGTCGCTGAACATCGTGATGCGGGCCGACGCCGCCGATCCCCTGGCGCTCGGCGCCACCGCTGCCCGTCACATTCGTGAGCGCAACCCCGATGTTCCCGTGCGCGTGGAGACGATGGAGACCACCATGGAGGGTGCGACCTCGACGCCGCGATTCCGCGCGGTGTTGCTGGTGACATTTGCCGTGGTGGCGCTGGTGCTGGCGATTGCCGGCGTCTATGGCGTTATGGCCTACACCGTGAACCAGCGCGTGCCCGAGATCGGGTTGCGCGTGGCGCTCGGCGCCTCACCGGGCGATGTGATGTCGCTGGTGCTCAAGGACGGCGCGCTACTGGTGGTGCTGGGACTGGCGGCCGGCGCCGCGCTGTCGTACGCCGGCGCGCAGTTCATCAGCGGCATGCTGTTCGGCGTGTCCGCGCGAGATCCGCTCGTGTTCGTCGGGGTGTCGTTGCTGGTCGCGTTGGCGGCGTTCGGTGCTTGCCTGATCCCCGGCCGCCGCGCATTGCGAGTTGATCCACTGATTGCCCTACGGGCCGAATAATCACCACGAAGGACTCGAAGAAACATCACGAAGCACGCGAATCAATCCTCTTGGAAGAAGTGCTTCGTGTCCTTCGTGGTTGCGTTTAGCAGGCGGTCCGGGTTCGTTCCACGTTGAGATCGAACATCGGTCGCAGGCGTGTTCCGACGATGTTGCCAACGAACGCCGCCACCAACCAGAGCCACCCGTGCAGGCTGCCTGACGCGATGCCGCTGAAGTAGGCGCCGATGTTGCACCCATAGGCGATGCGCGCGCCGTAGCCGAGCAGGATGCCGCCGGCCACCGCCGCCACGAGCGACCGGTTCGACACCTTCCACACCGGCGCGAACTTGCCGGCCAGAATCGCTGCCGTCAGCGCGCCGAGGATGATGCCGAAGTTCATTACCGACGTCACGTCCATCAGCACGCTCGAGCGCAGCGCCGTCGCCTGCGCCGGCGCCGTCCAGTAAGTCCAGGCGGCAACGTCAACGCCGAGCGCGGCGAACAGCTTGGCGCCCCACAACGCGAAGGCCGAGGTGACGCCCCACGGCCGTCCGCCAATCGTCAGCGTGGCAATGTTGACCAGGGCCAGGCCAATGGCACCGGCGACGAGCGGCCACGGGCCGGTCAGCCAACGCCCTTCGACTCGCCACCGCCCACCGACGGTGGGCGGCTGCTCGCTCAGGGCAAGCGGTCCTTCGAAGAGTCGACCGTGCCGTGTTTTTTCCGCCACGATCGTCAACCAGGCGATCGACCCGAACAACACGAGGCACGCGGCTAGTCCCAGCCACGGACCCCATAGCGAGACAATCGAGGTCGCCGCAAACGCGGGTTGCGCGTTCCACCACGGCGTGTGCGCCGTGCCGATCACCGACCCGATGATGAAGAAGAGCAGCGTCACCAGCATGCGGGTGCTGCCGCCACCGACGCTGAACAGCGTGCCCGACGCGCAGCCGCCGCCCAGTTGCATGCCGATGCCGAAGATGAACGCGCCGGCGGCCACGCCGATACCGACCGGCGACACCGAGCCGCGCACCGGCTGCCCCCACACCGTGCCGGCCGCAATCAGCGGAAAGAATACCGCGCAGGTGATCGCCAACATCAGCATCTGCGCGCGCAAGCCCGCGCCGCGCCGATCGGAGATGAACACGCGCCACGACGAGGTGAAGCCGAAGGCGGCGTGGTACAGCACCACGCCGGCACCGGCGCCGACCAGGAACAGGGCCGCCTGCCGCCACCCGATGGCGGCGTAGAGATACCACGCGGCGAGCGCGATCGCGCTCGCGACGCCGGCCGCCGGCAGGGGAACGATCAGAACGTCACTCCTGCGCTCACACCGAACGTGCGGGGCCGGCCGTTCTCACCAATGAAGCCCGACGGCGCAAAGCCCTGGTAGGGGATGGCGATGGGCACGTACATCGTGTCGAACGCGTTGCGAAGCCACGCTTCGGCAAACAGCCGCTTGCCGCGGCCGCCGAAGCGAAGATTGGTCAAGCTGTACGCTTCTTGCCGCGCCGTGTTGGCCTCGTCGTACTCGAACGCGCCGGTCAGCACGACTTCGGCGCGGCCATAGAGCGTGACCGCCGAGTTCAGGGCGCGCGAGAGCTGGGTGCCGATCAACCCGGTATACGCCGGCGTGAAGGGCAGCTTGTTGCCACCCACATTGACGCCGGCGGCCAGGGTGCCGTCTCTGAAATACGCGCTCGTGAAGCCAAACGACGTGAACACGTCTACCGACGGATGGGGACGCGCGGTCAGGTCGAGCTCGAGCCCGCGGCTGTGCGCGCGGCCGACGTTGGCAATGTAGAACTGGCCCGGCACAAACGGGTTGGGCACGTTCAGCTGCATGTCGTCCCACTTGATCTGGAAGATCGCGGCGCTGGCCGAGGCCTTGCCGCCGGCGAAGGTTGACTTCACGCCACCCTCGACGTGCCAGGCCTGCTCCTCGCCGAAGGCTTCGCTCCCGGGCAGCGCCGCCGGGTTGAAGCCGCCGGCCTTGAAGCCGCGACTGGCCGAGGCATAGAGCGACGTGTCGGCGACCGGCCGGTAGGCGAACGCGAACTGCGGCGACACATCCGAGAAGCTGTCCTCGGCCGTCACCAGGTTCGCCGGGGCAATCGCCGGCGTGAAGAAGGTGTTGAGGACGGCATCGCTCTGCTCGTGGTCGAAGCGCAGGCCGACGATCACGTCGGCCTTCTCTTTGAGGGTGACCGTGGCGTGGCCGAACAGGCCGATGCCTGAGCTGTCGATGGCCGACTCGGGCGAGGTCATCGCCACCGCGAACGGAATCATGGGTGACAGCACAAACGGCGACAGCGAGTTGACCGCCAGTTGCTCGTAGTTCTGATTAAAGTACTCGAGGCCCCCCTGCCACTTTAACGTCACCGTGTCCGACAACCGCAGCGGGGCGTTCTCCGGCGAGGAGATGCGCACCTCCTGCGTGAACTGGAAGTCCTCCTCGGCGTTGCTGCGCGTGGCGAGCGGCAGCGGCGTGTAGTCGAGGTCAGTTTCGTCTTCGGTGGTCCACTTCACAAAACCGGTGGTGGCCTGGATCGACAGGTTGAGGCCGGTGCCGCGCAGGCTCACCGTCGTGGCGTTGATGTCGCGATTGGTGAAGCCCTCGAAGTTGCGCATCACCTCGAACGGGTTGGCGCGAATGGCGTTCAGGTCGCCGAGCGCGTAGTCGCCGTCGCGGTTGCGTTCGTGCGAGTAGATGACGCGGGCCTGCCAGTTGGCGTTCGGCGTCAGCATCAGCTGCGCCTTCGCGAACGTGCCGTCGCGATAGTCGAGGTCGTTGCCGGTCAACTGGTTCACCGTGTAACCCTCGCGCTGCTGTTTGCCCACGCCGAAGCTCATGGCCGCCTTGTCCCCGAGCGGGCCCGACACGTTGCCGCGCACTTCCCTGGCGCCGTAGTCGCCAAACGGCGCCACCACGGACCCGGTCCACGCCGCCGTGGATGGCCGCGCGCTCGTCACGTTGACGATGCCGCCTAGCGTGTTGCGGCCGAACAGCGGGCTCTGCGGCCCCCGGACGAATTCAATCTGATCGACGTCGAGCAACTCGATGTTCGATGAGTTGCTGTTCAACTGCGGCACGCCGTCGAAGTAGGTCGTAATCGCGGGATTGCCGGGACTTGAACCAATGCCGCGGAACCGCGCATTGCTCACCTTGCGGGCGGTGAACTCGGTAAAGACCGTGTTCGGCGCAAAGATCGCCGCGTCGGTGACGACGCGCAAGCCGGCGTTGGCGATGGTTTCGGCGGTCACCGCGGTGATGCTCGCCGGGACCGCCTTCACGTCTTCGGCCTCCTTCTGCGCCGTGACGATCACCGTCGGCAGCATGATGCTGGGCGTCTGGGGTGTTTGCGCGAACGACAGGGTGGGAGCGGCCAGGCCAATCAGGACAGCAAAACGAAGTCTGAGCATCTCATCATTATGCACGGGCCATGCGACGGGCGTTTCGGCCAGAGCTTCCTTTCGTCACTGAATACCGCGAAACCAGCCCCAATGTTTCGTGGTGGCCGGTGCCGCCCTGCCGACAGCGGTGCGGCGACGTCCGTTGGTGGGATGTAACTAATTGACTGCTAAGGAGATCGTCTCGGTCGCGGGTTCGTTGTAGGCTAGCGGAAATGATTTGGTGGATCATGGCGGCCGGCGCGCTGGGCACCGGCGGTCGTTACCTGGTCGGCGTGTGGGTCCTCGAACGCTTCGGCGCCGGATTTCCGTACGCGACCATGGCGGTCAAC
>JBBQSP010000154.1:0-6980 GCA_038213735.1 Vicinamibacterales bacterium
CGGCAGCGGTTCGAAGGGCACTGACCAGACCAGGGCACCGGCGAAGTCGTAGGCAAACAGGCCGACGCTGCCGAACGACACGTAGACTCGCTGGCCATCGGTGACCGGCGTTTCGGAGGCGTAGGTGTTCTTCAGGTGGCGCGACGGCGGCAGCCCGCGGCGGGCCTCGCGTGCCCAGACGATCTTGCCGGTGCTGCGGTCGAGCGCGTAGACCATCCAGCGATGTTCCACCGTCGGCGCCGGGCGTTCGCCGCCGAAGTAGAGACCCTTCTTCGGCGCTTCAACGTCTCCGGCCGGCACGACCGACGTGACGAAGATGCGCTCGCCCCACACCACCGGCGACGACCAGCCGTGGCCGGGGATGGCGGTCTTCCAGCGGACGTTCTTGGTCGTGCTCCAACTGTCGGGCAGGCTCGGCGAGTCGGCGGCCACGCCCATCGCACCGGGCCCGCGAAACTGCGGCCACTGCTCGGCGTGAATCAGTGACCCGAGCGTCAGCAAGATAATCGCGAGCACCGTCGGCACGTTAGGCACATTAGGCACGTTAGGCACGTTAGGCACCCTATCTATTTATTCCGGCAGCGCGTCGCCCTTGGGTTCAGGCAGGAAGAAGCTGGTGACGAGCCCCGCCGCGTAGACGAACGTCACCGTGATCGTCGCCGCAAATGCCAGGCGAGCAGAGGGGGTCGCGCCCGGCACCACGTTCACGAGTTGTGTCGTGATGAACGCAAAGCTGGTCCCGATCATGCGGCCGCCGATGTTGGCGGCAAACCCTTCACCCGTGCCTCGCAGGTGAGTGGGGTAGACGCGCGGCAGGTAGTTGCCCCAGAAACTCAACTGGCCCACCGTGAAGACGCCGGCCGCAAACATGCCCCACTTGGTCAGCTCGAGATTGTTGGTCGCGGCGTAATAGAACACAAACGGAATGATGATCAGCCCCGGAATCTGGAACGTGCGAATCAGCTTCTGCCGCGACAGGATCCGCAACGCCAGGAATGCGAGCAGGAAGCGCCCGGCGAGACCGCCGAACTCCTGGTACGCCTGGACCAGGCTCGCCGTCTGTTGCTGCTGCGGCACCGCGAGCACGCGCACCTCGTCGAGGCCCGGGACGATGCGCGGCATCTGCTGGATGGCGCCGAACGCCGCGCCATACGCGAACGCAAACATCAGGGTGGTGACGATCGTGGTGCGCCGCAGTTCAGGCGTGAACAGCTGTGCGAGCGACGGCCGCCGCAGCGTGCCGGCGGCCTTCTTGGCCTGCCAGGCCGGCGACTCGGGCAGGAACGGCCGGATGATGATCAGCGGCAGTGCGGGAATGACGCCCGAGATCAGCGTGTAGCGCCAGGGTGAATGACCGCCGGCAATCTCCGGGAACGAGTTGGCGTAGGTGACCGAAATGGCATACGCCGCCGTGACCATGAGGCCGCCAATCGACGAGAACGCTTGCGTGTAGCCGAGCGCCGCCTCGCGCTGCTTGGCGTCGGGGAAGATCTCGGCAATCCAGGCGACCGCCGCGACGAACTCGACGAAGACGCCGATGTACGTGGTCGAGCGGAAGAACAGCAGCCACTCGATGCTGGTGGCGAACCCGGCGGCGAAGGCCGAAAAGGCATAGAGCAGGATGCTATAGACCAGGACGCTGCGCCGGCCGAACCGGTCGGTCAGGTAGCCGCCCAGCAGGCCGAAGGCGCCGCCGACCAGCGCCGGGACCCAGAAGAACATCCCGACCCAGAAGTTAAAATCCGGGGTGCCCGGGCGGGCGCCGGTCAGTTCGCCAATCGCCGGCCCCACCACCAGTGGCGCCATCAGGATTTCGTAGATGTCGAACGCAAAGCCCAGGGCGGCAATGCCGCAAATGAGCCACTGCAGGGGAGTCAGCTTGGGACGGGGAATGTTAGGCATGCGTCTAATGCGGGGACAAGTGGCGACACGCCCTGCGTCGGCCGGGCGTAGTATACGAGACGGGAGCTGATTATCGTGCGTTTCGTGATGACACTACTTACGTTTCTCATCGTCTCGGCGTTGACCGCCGCGGCCCAGACCTCGGGCACCCTGTCGGGCCGCGCCGTGGACGCCACCGGGGCGGTCATCCCCGGCGTGACCATTTCGGCCCGCCATCTGGAGCGGGGTGTCGAGCGCGACACGGTGACCGGCAGCGACGGCCGGTTCGTCATGGCCGCCCTGCCCGTGGGCGCCTACGATGTGCGCGCCGAACTTTCCGGGTTCAAGCCGGTGGTTCGCCAGGGCGTCGCCCTGACGGTCGGCGAGGCGGTCGCGATCGAGTTCACGCTCGAGGTTGGCGGCCTGGCCGAGGCGGTCAACGTGGTGGGCGCCGCGCCGGCGGTGAATACCCGCACCGGCGAGCTCAGTTACCTGGTCGAGGCGCGCACGATCGAGCAGCTCCCCCTGAATGGACGCAACTACACCGACCTGGCGTTCCTGCAGCCGGGCGTCACGCCGTACCCCTATCGCGACGGCGGCTCGGTCGTGGCACACGGGCTCGGCATGTCGGTGAACGGTCAGGACCCGCGCGCGAACGTCTACCTGCTCGACGGCACCCTCCTCAACGACATGACCAATGGCCCCGCCGGCAGCGCCGCCGGCACGTCGCTCGGCACCGAGACCGTGCAGGAGTTTCGCGTCGAGACCAACGCCTACGGTGCCGAGTTCGGCCGCATGAGCGGCGGCCAGGTGAACGTGATCACCAAGGCCGGTTCGAACACGTTGAGCGGCACCGCGTACGAGTACCACCGTAACGACGCGCTCGATGCGCGCAACTACTTCGACGTCGGCGGCAAGCCGGCCTTCACCCGCAACCAGTTCGGCGTCACGGCCGGCGGCCCCGTGCGCGAGAACAAGCTGTTCTACTTCCTGGGCTACGAGGGGCTGCGCGAGAACCTCGGGCGCACCATCACCTCGGCGGTGCCCGACGCCAACGCCCGTCTCGGCCGGCTGCCCGACCCCGCCAACCCTGGGCAGTTCATCAACGTCGACGTCAACGCCGCGGTCGCGCCGTATCTCAACGAGTATCCGGTCCCGAACGGCACGAGTCTCGGCGATGGCACCGCGCTCCACAGCTTCCAGTTCGATCAGGCCATCGACCAGAACTTCCTGCAGGGTCGCGTGGACTACAACCTGTCGCCCGGCAGCCAGTTCTTTGCGCGTTACACCCTGGATGATGTGGACCAGCGCTTGCCGCTCGACTACCCGCAGTTTCCGCGCGCATTCGTCTCGCGCAACCAGTTCTTCACCGCCGAACTGAAGCAGGCGTTCTCGTCGAACCTGCTCGCCACCTACCGCGGCGGCTACAGCCGCACCCGGGTGGGGCAGGACGTCGAGGCCAACACGACCCTGCCGCCCTTCGTGCCGGGCCGAGAGTTCATGGGCAACATCGACGTCGGCGGCCTGCAGCGCTTTGGCACGCAGGCCTCGGCCAACCTGCGCCTGTTGCAGCAGGTCACCAGCTTTTCCACGGACCTGGTGTGGACCCGTGGCCGCCACCTGATCCGCACCGGCGCGCTGGCCGAGCACTACCAGCAGGACATGGTCAACCCGACGTTCAGCCTGGGCACCTACTCGTTTGCCAACCTGCGCGCGTTTATGGAGAACCGCGCGACCAGTTTCATCGGCCTCACTTCGGTCGCGCAGTTCGAGCGACAGTGGCCGTTCTGGCTGGCGGGCGGCTACGTGCAGGACGAGTTTCACGCGCACGAGCGGCTCACGGTCACCGCCGGCCTGCGCTACGAATTCATGACCATGCCCATCGACACCGGCGGTCACGATTCGGCGCTGGTCAACCTCACCGATCGCACGGCGACCGTCGGGCGGCTCTATGAGGGCGCCGACTACAACAACTTCTCGCCTCGATTTGGCGTGTCGTGGGATGTCGCCGGCGATGGCCGCACGGCGGTGCGCGGCGGCTATGGCCTGTACTACGCGACCAACAGCGCGCAGAACCTGATCGTCACCGTCACGAACCCACCCGACACGCCGCGCGTGGTCTACCAGGCGCCGACGTTTCCGAACCCGCCGTTCGAGCGTGCCTTTGGCCTGTCGATCCGCCCGGTGCAGTGGGATGGCGTCACGCCGTCGATTCACGTCTGGAACGCCAACGTCCAGCGCGAGTTGCCCGGGCAGATGGCGCTGACGCTCGGCTACGCCGGTTCGCGCGGCCACGACCTGCTGCGCAGTAACGATCTCAACACCGCCCTGCCGACCACCGGCGCCGATGGCCGCCCGTTCTTCCCGGTGGGCGGGCTGCGGCAGAACACCGCCTGGACCACCATCGAAGCCAAGACTTCCGACGGCGACTCCTGGTACAAGGCGCTGATCGTCGACGTGCGGCGGCGCTTTGCCGACGGCTGGTCGTTCCAGGCGTCGTACACCTGGTCCGACTCGCAGGACACCACGCAGGCGTCCACGTTCTTCTCCGACGCCACCAACGGCACGACCACGGCGTTTCCCGAGTTCATCGCTGACTACAACCGCGGGCCGTCAGACTTCGACGTCCGCCATAACCTCGTGACGAACGCGACCTGGGACCTCCCGTGGGGGCGCGACCTGACCGGCGCCGCCGGCGCCATTCTGGGCGGATGGCGCCTGTCGGCCATCGGCACCTACCGCAGCGGCTATCCGTTGACGGTGTTCGTGCAGAACAACCGCTCGCGCTCGCAGTGGCAGCCCTCGCTCGGCCCCGGCATTGGCCGCGATCGCCCGAACTACGCGCCGGGCTTCAGCGCCGAAAACGCCGTGACCGGCAATCCGGCGCAGTGGTTCAACCCGCTCGCGTTTGTGCTGCAGCCGGCCGGAACATTCGGCAACACCGGACGCGGCGACTTCCGCGGGCCCGACCTGCGCGTGGTGGATCTGGCCATGAGCAAGGACACGTCGCTCGGCGGCTCACGCCGCCTCGAGTTGCGGCTCGAGGTCTTCAACCTGTTCAACCGCGCCAACTTCGGCGTGCCCAACCTGACTGTCTTCGCCGGCGCCGCCGACGGCGAGGCGGCGCTCGGCAGCTTCGGCCGCATCCGCAACACCGTCACGTCCGCGCGGCAGGTGCAACTCGGCGTGCGCCTGCGCTTCTGACAGGAATAGCAGGAGTTCAGGAGATCAGGAGTAACTCCTCTTCTCCTTATCTACTGTTTACGTGGCAGAATCGGGCGCGAGTTTCAAAAGGAGAGCCAGTATGTGGATAGCGTTGGCCGCGAGCGCGGCGTTGTCGTGGGGTTTGTACGGAGCGTCGCTCCATAGGGGGCAGACCGAGTTGGGCAACCCGATGCGCGCGATGTTGTGCGTCGGCGTGGCCTACTTCCTGATTGCTGTGCTGGTGCCGGCCGCGGCCCTCACGCAGCAGGGCGAGTGGCGTAACTTCACGTTCACCGGCACGGCCACCGCGACCATCGCCGGCATGCTCGGCGCCCTGGGCGCGGTGTGCATCACCTATGCCTTCCGCAACGGCGGCACGCCCACCATCGTCATGCCGCTGGTCTTCGGCGGCGCGCCGCTGATCAACGTGATCTCGACCATGATCATGCACCCGCCGAAGACGGCCCCGAGTCCGATGTTCTTTGTCGGGGTGGTGATGGCCGCTGCCGGCGCGGGTATGGTTTTGTATTACCGCCCGGCCCCGTAAACGGGCAGGCCGGTCAGACGGTATTCGGTTGCGAGGGTTCATGCGAAACGTGTTTGGTCTGATGGTTGCCCTGGTCGTTTCTGGCAGTACTGCTGGGTTGGCGCAGAACTGGCCCCACTGGCGCGGGCCCTCGCACGACGGGGTCAGCACCGAGAAGGGGCTGCCCGACACGTGGAGCGCCACCTGCGCCGACACGCCCGGGACGGGCGACGCCGGCCCCGGCGGCCCGTTCGCTGCGGATGAGGTTGAGCCCGTGCAGCGCGGCGGCCAGCGGCCCGGCGGCGGCAATTTCGAGGGCCGGCCGATCGTCCCCACCGTGTGCGCGAACATCGAGACCAAGAACGTCGCGTGGAAGCTGCCGCTGCCCGCGTACAGCGGCTCGACCCCGATCATCTGGGGCGAGACCATCTTCCTGAACGTCGCCACCGCTACCAATAGCGGCGTGCTCGAGTTGTGGTCGATCGATCGCAACAAGCAGACCGTGAACTGGAAGCGCTTGATCACCGACTCCAACCACATGGAGCGCAAGCAGAACATGTCGTCGCCCTCGCCGGTCACCGACGGCAAGTACGTGTGGGTGATGACGGGCCTCGGCGTGCTGAAGGCGTTTGACTTCGGCGGCAAGGAAGTCTGGGCGCGCAACATCCAGGCTGACTACGGCAAGTTCGGCCTGAACTGGGGCTATGCCTCGTCGCCGCTGCTGAAGGGCGATGCGCTCTACGTGCCCGTGCTGCATGGCATGAAGACCGACGACCCGTCGTACATCCTCAAGATCGACAAGCTAACCGGCAAGACCGTGTGGAAGGTCGAGCGGCCCAACCCCGCGGTGCGCGAGTCGCCCGATGCGTACATCACGCCGGCGTGGATCGAGGCCAATGGCCGCGCCGAGTTGATCATCACCGGCGGCGACGTGGTGTCGGGTCACGATCCGGCCACGGGAAAGGAATACTGGCGCGCCGACGTACTGAACCCCGATCGTAACGGCGCCTACCGCATTGTCGCGTCGCCGACGATCGTCAACGACCTGATCATCGCGCCGACCCGCGTGAACCCGTTGACCGCGATCAGGCCCGGCGGCAGCGGTGATGTCGCCAAGAGCCACGTGGTGTGGCAGTTCGCGCAGGGCCCCGACGTGCCGACGCCGGTCAGCGACGGCAAGCTGCTGTATGTCGTGCGCGACACGGGCGTGGCCTTCGCGCTCGATGTCAAGACCGGCGCCACGGTCTACGGTCCGGTGCGCCTGCCATCAGGGACCTACAGCGCGTCGCCGATTCTTGCCGACGGCAAGATCTACGTGACGACGGAAGAAGAAGGATTGACGACGGTGTATCGTGCCGGTCCGAAGTTC
>JBBQSP010000155.1:0-6608 GCA_038213735.1 Vicinamibacterales bacterium
TACTTCTCGCCGCGTGTCGGGGGTTTGTTTTTTTATTTCCCTATTTCGCGCGCCGGGGCCGCCTCGTCCGTGGGGGGGGGCCGCCCGGCCCCCCCCACCCCCGCTTCATGTACACTCTCACACCGGTGGCTGAACCCTCCACGTTCTACAAATCGTTTTCCGAGAAGAAGCTGACCACCTACGGCAGCTCTCGGCGCGGCCGTATTGAGCAGCACCGGCTCGGCCTGCTTCATCGCTATGCCGCAGCGCCTGGCGAGATGGTGGAAGTCGGCCCCGGTCACGGCACGCTCGCCGAGCAGGCGGTCGACGCCGGCTGGACCTACACCGCGATCGAGGCCAGCCCGATCCTGATCGACGTGCTGCGCCAGAAAGGCTTGCGCGTCATCGAGTCGTGGGCGCCGCCGATCCCGGTGCCCGACGCGAGCGTGGATGTCGTCTACGCCGACCAGGTGCTCGAGCACATGAGCGGCATCGACGCGGCCCGCGCCTTCACGGCCGAAGCGCTGCGAGCCCTGCGCCCGGGTGGCGTGTTCTTCGTCGTGGTTCCCGACTACTTGAAGGAACGCACCTTCTTCTGGGACGTCGACTACACCCACAACTTCGTGACGACCGAACGCCGGGTCCGGCAGTTGTTCAACGACGGCGGCTTCGAGATCCATCACGTGGAGCGCGGCATTGGCAGGGCCACCGGCCTTGCCCGCGACGCTCTCGCCGCCGCCGCGGTGTTCGTAAACTTCCCCGGCGCCGACACGTTGTCGCGGTACACCGGCACCGTGGACCTTCTTTTCAAGATCCGCAAGAACCTGTTCGAAACCCTTACCTTCGTCGCCAAGAAGCCGAGCGAAGCTTCGCAATGATTCTGGCGCTCCGCTTCGCCCGGGGCTATTTCGTCTTGCCCCGCTCCGCGGGGCGGCTGGCACGGTGAACGGCGTGTCGGACCTTCTCGGTCGGGCGACACGGTCTTCGTTAGTGCGGTGGGTGATCACCCTCGCAATCCTGTTCTACCTCTCCACCCGCATCGACATGGCGGCCACGGGACGGGCCGTCGCCGACGTCAGCCGTTGGCACCTTGGCGTGGTGCTCGTCATGGTCGGTCTCGATCGCGTGGTGATGATCCTGCGCTGGTGGCTGCTGTTGCGGGCGAGCGGCAACCCGATTGGCTTCGTGGACGCCTCCCGGCTGTTCCTCGTCAGCTCGTTTGTCGGCAGCTTCCTGCCTGCGGGTGTCGGGGGCGACGCGGCCCGGGCGTACGGCCTCGCCCAGGGTCCGACCACCGGCAGCGAGGCGGTGGCCTCGGTCGCAGTGGACCGCCTGCTGGGCGTGTTGTCGCTCGTCGCCATGGGGCTTGTCGGAGTGGTGGCCTGGACGTCCGAGGCTCGCAGCGACTGGCGGCTGGCCGCCGCGGTAGCCGTGCTGGTGGGTGCGTCGCTGGCACCCTTCTGGGCTGACCAGTGGCTCCGCTGGATCGTGCCGGGCCATCGCCACGAACGGTCGGTGACCCGTCGCGTCTTGAAGCTGAGCGATGCGGTCGGCCGGTACCGCAACCGGCGAGGGGTCCTGGTCCACGTCATGGCCTGGTCGTTGGTGGTGCAGGTGCTGCGGATTGTGCAGGCGTACATCCTGGCCCTGGGCCTCGGGATGACGGTGCCGTTCGGCTACTTTCTGTTGTTCATGCCGGCCGGGTTGCTGATGTTGCTGCTGCCGGTGTCGATTAGCGGCTTCGGCGTGCCCCAGGCGGCAATTGTGTGGATGCTGCAGCCGGCCGGGGTACCCGAGAGCACGGCGCTGGCCCTCTCGACCCTGATCATCCTGACCGGTCTTGCAGGCAACCTCCCGGGGTTACTGCTGTGGTTGAAAGCCCGGCCGTCTCGACCAACCTAAAGGTTTTTCGCCACATCGGCGGTCTCGACAAACCTGAAGGTTTGTCGCCACGTTGCGTGGGCCATGAGTGGGGACAAACCTTTAGGTTTGTCCGTCGAAATCCTGTAGAATCTTGTACTTAGCATGGCTCAGGTTTACGCCGCCAAGTATCTCGCCAAAGCGGCGATGAGCGCCCCGCGCGACCTCGTCCGCGGCATGGTTGCCAAGTACACCCCGCTGCACCCCACCGTCTTCATTTTTCACTGCACGTTTGTGTGCGACGCCCGCTGCGAGATGTGCAGCAACTGGACGCGCGGCAACCGCAAGGAAGACATGACGCTGGAGCAAATCGAGCAGGCGTTCAGCTCCCCGCTGTGGAAGGACATCGAGAACGCGTCGCTCTCGGGCGGCGAGCCGACCACGCGCAACGACATGGTCGACATCTGCCGCGTGATGATCGACAAGTTCCCGAAACTGCGCAAGCTCACGCTCAACACCACCGGCATCACCCACCATCGCGCCATCCCGATGCTGACCAAGGTGGTGCAGCTGTGCAACGAACGCAACATCATCTTCTCGATGCGCGTGTCGATCGACGGCGTCAACGAGATGCATGGCTCGGTGCGCAACGTGCGCAACGCGTTCGAAAAGGCCGGCAAGACCATTGCCGCCATGCAGGAACTGCAGAAGACCTATCGCTTCAACTTCGGGATCTCCTCGACAATTTTCTCGAAGAACCTCGAGGACGCCGACAACATCCTGGCCTGGGCGAAGAAAGAAAAGCTCGACATCGTCTTCAACATGGTCCGCTTCACCGACGCCATGCTCGGCAACAGCGAACTCGAGGCCGGCATGAAGCCGATCGGCGCCGAAGAGCAGACCATGCGCCGCTTCTTCCTGGACCGGGTGCGGCAGGATCCGCTGCTCGACGGCCAGAACTACATCTACATGCACTACGCGGACATGATTGCCAACGGCTATCACCGCACGGCGCCCTGCCCGTTCCAGACCCAGGGCGTGATGTTGAATCCTAACGGCGACCTGTTCTTCTGCGAGAACAGCGAGATCATGGGCAACGTCACCAAGGAAGACGCCGAAGCGATCTACTTCCGCGACTCGTCGCAGGCGCACCGCCGCGAGATCCGCGATCACAAGTGCCCGACGTGCCTCAGCCCGTGCCAGATGAACGTCGCCGCCATCAAGCAGGTGGTGCCCTACGCGCGCTTCCTGGTGCGCGCATCGATGGAGAAACGCCGGCACGGCTCACGCCCGCCGGTGGCGCCGCCGCCGGCCTCGCTCCCCCCAGCGCCCCCTCTGTAGTTCTCGTCAGAACTGGAAGTAGATAAAGGCGCTGGTGCCGGCGTAGAGGGTGACGATCCCGTACACCATCGCCGCCGCCAGCGCGGCGCGCACCGGCGGCTTGAGCCGGCTGACCGTCCCCCGCTCTTCGGCCCACACCCACGCGTGGTGAAGCACGATGGGCAGCAGGAAGAGCATCCCGACCCACATCATGTCGTTCGGCGGCCGGAAGTCGAGCACGGCGATGTTCCCAAGAAACGCCGCGGCGTTGTCGAACGACGAACTGCGGAAGAACACCCAGGCCGCCAGGACTACGGCCTGCGTCACCAGGAACCAGCCCGCGCGGACCAAGGCGAAGCGTCCGGCGCCCCGGTCGCTCTGCAGCCCCAGTGCCCGTTCGACGGCCAGCGCCACGCCGTGAATGGCGCCCCACACAATGTAGGTGTAGGCCGCGCCGTGCCACAGCCCGCCAAGAACCATCACCAGCATCAGGTTGACGTAGGTGCGCACCCGTCCGAGGCGATTGCCGCCGAGCGGCACATACAGGTAATCGCGCAACCAGCTGGACAAGGTAATGTGCCAGCGCTCCCAGAAGTTCTTGAGCGAGCCGGCAATGTAGGGCGCATTGAAGTTGATCGGCAGCCGGTATCCCAGCAGGTAGGCCAGGCCGCGGGCGATGCTCGAGTAGCCCGCGAAGTCGGCGAAGATCTGGCCCGAGAACATCAGCGCCAGCCACACGTTGAAGGCCGCGTTGGCCCTCGATTCGTAGCCGACGTGCCAGTACTCGTCCACATAGACCGCCAGGTTGTCGGCACACACCATCTTCAGGAAGAACCCGACGATGAGCAGCCACACCCCTTCGTAGAACACCTTCAGGCGGAGGCGCCGCGGCCGCGACATCTGCGGCAGGAACTCGGTCGCACGAACGATCGGGCCCGCCACCAGTTGCGGGAAGAAGATGATGTAGAGAAAGAACGCCTTGAAGCTGCGTAGCGGCGCCAGCCGTCCGCGATAGACATCGATGGTGTACGACATCGACTGGAACGTGTAGAAGCTGATGCCCATCGGCAGGACAATCGAGGCTTCGGCGATCGGCACCTCGATGCCCGCCACCCGCGCCGCGCGGGCCACCGCGTCGTTCAACAAGTTGGCGTACTTGAAGAAGCCAAGCAGGCCAAGGTTTACGCCCAGCGAGACCCCCAGAATCCAGCGCCGCTTGGCGACGGCAGCCATCGGCGCGCGAGCCAGCGCCAAGGCCGCGACGTAGTCGACCCCGGCGCTCGTCACCAGGATCAGGATGTAGGCCGGGATGTGCCAGGCGTAGAACACCACGCTGGCCGCCAGCAGCACTCCGACGTATGCCGGCTCGACCTTGCGGTGGCCGATGGTGAGGCGCGCCGCGAAGACCAGGAGGAACAGGGCGGCAAACGCCCACGAGACGAAACTCATCGCCGCACCGGCACGTGCGGCGTTAAGTCGTCAATCAGGCGGCGGCTCCAGAAGACGGCGCTCTCCTCGCTCAGGTGGCTGCCGTCGTGCGACGTCAGCCCGTCCACGCCCATCCCGACCACCGGCACGCCCAGCATCGCGCCAATCGCGACGGGGTTGCCTCCGGAGTCCTCGGGGGTCGGCACGTAGGTCAGGACCATCTGGCTGCCGCGGGCGTCGAGCTCGGCCTTGAAGGCCCGCGCGGCGTCGCCGATGCGCGGCCCGACCGGCTCCACCACATAGTCACGGCTCGCCGCAGCCATCTGCGGCTCGGGCCAGGGCGAGACCGCCCACACACCATCTCGCCGCGACCGGTACGCGATGAACTCGTTGCCAAAGGGAAAGCCGGCGCGCCCGTAGAGGTCGATCCAGTTGGGAATGACCTGGTGTACACGGCGGCGGATCTCGTGCCCGAGTTCGCCCTCGTACAGGCGCTTGCGTGCTCCAAAGGGCGTGTCGCCCAGCACCCGGCGTGCACCTGGGCTCATCGCCCGATTGAAGAAGCCATCCACGTTCACCACCACGAGCCGCGGCCGCAGGTCGTGCTTGCGGATGACCTCGAGCGCCCAGGCATCGCCGTCGCGATAGCCAAAGCCCAGCGCGTAGTACGAAACCCCGTGCGCGCTGGCCCACGGCGCGAGGATCCGCGAGCGCAAGGCAAACATCATTCGCGAGGTACCGACGAACAGGATGTCGGCCTTCTTCAGGTTGGCGAGCGCTTCGGCATCGGTGCCGTGGTAGATCACGTCGTGATCGAGGTGCCCGCCGCGATCATGCGCGAGGTAGTACGACGGGGCCGGCGGCCGCTGGGCCACCGAGATGTTCCTGACGCGACCCGCGAAGCCAGGCAGAACCAGCCAGGCGCCGAAGGTCGAGCTGACCAGGAGCAAGAGGGTCAAAACGAAGACGATCGCCGGGTGCAATATTTTCTCTAGTATTTCGGCCCGTGCGCCATTGCACGCCATTTCTCACCGGACCTCGAGGTCGGCCTGGATCGCCGCGAAGAACGTCTCAGCGACCTTGCGATAGCCCTCAATGCTCAAGTGCCTGCCATCGGCGCTGTTGTAGCGATTGGCGTCTGGGGCCAGTGCGCCGTAGACATCCACCAGCACCGCGGCTTCGCCGCGAGCGGCGGCGCGCAGCGCCTCGTTGAACCGCACGATGGTGAGGTTCGAGATGCCCCGATTGACACCCACCGGCGGCGGCGACAGGGTCGCCATGAACACGCGGGCGCCGCGGAACCGCGCATCCTTGGCAATGGCCGTGATCGACGCAATCGCCGGCTCGATGGCGGCTTCGCCGCCGGTGGACAGGTCGTTGTAGCCGGACATGATCAGGACCACTTCCGGCCGGTTCCCGTTGATTACGCTTTGCGCGCGGCCGACGCCGTCCACCACCTTCTCGCCGCCCTTGCCCTCATTGCGGACGGTGATGGCCTGGGAGGTATACCGCGCCGCCAACAGGCGTTGAAGCACCGTCGGATACGCGTCGTCCGGGACGTCCGTCAGGATGTACGGCGGGGTGCCTGCTGGGTTCACCTCCGAAACAACACCCACGGTGATGCTGTCACCAAATGCGAGGAAGCTGGTCTTCGACAGCAGCGCCTGGCGCGAAATGGTCACCGGAAAAGCGCAGGAGGCCGACCGGTTGAGTGCGTCGGTGGCGGTGCAGCTGACTTCGGTCGAGCCAATCGCAAACGTTCCCCCCGACGGCGGGTCGCACGCCACGGTAACCGGCGCCTGACCCCCTTCAGCGGTCGGCGTGTCGTAGGTGATGGTCACGCCGGGTCCGAGCGTTGACCGCATCACCGCCGACGGGCACGCCACGGTCGGCGGGTCGGGTAGGACCACGACAGGCGGCGGAGGCGGCGCGGGCGGGGTCGGCGCCGTCGGGCTGCTGCTACAGCCCGCCACCACCGCCAGCACCAGGAACACTCCGGCAAGGCGCAGGATTTTCATTTT
>JBBQSP010000156.1:0-6601 GCA_038213735.1 Vicinamibacterales bacterium
GTCGCAAATCAGCCGGCCGACGCGCGCGCCGTTGGCGTCCGCCCACGGGAAAATCTGGAACGTCGACAGGTCCGGCCGAAGATACATGTCGGACTCTTCGATGCGGACGAAACCTTCGATCGAAGAGCCATCGAACATGATCTTGCCGTCGAGCGCGTCGGCGAACTGACGATCGGGGACCTCGACGTTCTTGATCACGCCCAGGATGTCGGTGAACTGGAGGCGCAGGAACTTGACCCGTTCCTTCTCGGCCCGTTTCAGGATTGCAGACGTTTCACTCACAGGCGGATCTTACACAATGTGGCGTCCGGCTTTAGCGGGACGCTACTTCAGCAGGCGGGTCACTTCTGCCGTCAAGGCGGCCGCCTCGATCGGCTTCGTGAGGTACACGTTGGCGCCGAGGCGCAGCGACCGCAGTTCGCTTGACGACCGGTCGGCACCCGACACCACCACCACCGGGATGTGCGCGTCCTGGTGGTTCGCCTTGAGACGCGCCAGCACTTCGTAGCCGTCGATGTTCGGCATCACCAGGTCGAGCACCAGCAAGTCCACGCGCTCGCGTTCGATGGCCGCCAGCGCCTCGGCGCCGTCACGGGCCTGCAACACGCGATGCCCGTGGCGCGTCAGCGATGCCGTCAGCACCCGCCGCAAATCGGCATCGTCTTCGGCCACGAGCACCGTGGCGCCCCTGCGGTTGCCCAGGGACTGGCCGATCGCGCGCAGCAGCCGATCCAGTCCCTCGCCCTTGGTGACGACCGCCACGCCCTCGGGCCGGCGGCGCGAATCGCCGGCCTCCGGCATGCCCGACACGACCACCAACGGAATGCGCGCCAGCGCTTCTTCGCTGCGCAGGCGTTCGATGAAGTCCCAGCCGTCGAGGCCCGGCATCAACAGATCGACGGTGATCACGTCGGGCCGCATGGTGCGGGCAATGTGCATGGCCGAGGCGGCGTCGCGGGCGTCGAGCACCTCGTAGCCGGCATTGTGCAGCTGCGCCCGAATCAGCACCCTGAAGTCATCATCATCATCCACGACCAGCACGCGGCGAACGGCTAGGCGCGCCGAGCCATCCTTGTTGGCAGCCACCGGTGCCAACGGCACGGCGTCGGCCTCTTCGGCCGTGGCCGCCGGCAACGTGAACGAGAAGCGCGTGCCCTTGTCGACCTCGCTGTCGACGAAGATGCGCCCGCCGTGCTGCTCGACCAGGGCCTTGGTAATGGCGAGACCCAGGCCGGTGCCGCCCTTGCGACGCGACGACGAACTGTCGACCTGCTGGAACTTCCTGAACAGGCGGCTCAGGTTCTCTGGCGCAATGCCCTCGCCCTGGTCGGCGACCGACAGCGTGATGGTGGTGTCGGACTCGGCGGCGGTGATGGTCACGGCGGACCCCTGCGGCGCGAACTTCACCGCGTTCGACAACAGGTTGACCAGCGCCTGGACAATGCGATCGGGATCGACCATCAACGGGCGGAGGCGGGCCGGCAGCCTGGCGTCGAGCGTGACCTGTGCCAGCCGCGCCGGGCCTTCGACCACCTGAATCGACTGGCGCATGATGTCGACGACGGTCACGAGCTTGCGGTTCAGGGTGATGTGGCCCGACTCGATCTTCGCGACGTCGAGCATGTCGTTGATGATGCGGACCAGCCGCTCGCAGTTGTTCAGGGCAATCTGCAGCAGTTGCTGGTGCTCGGGGTCGGGCACCGAGTTCGGTTCGTCCAGTACCAGCTGCACCGAGCCGCGAATGGAGGTGAGCGGCGTGCGCAACTCGTGGCTCACGATCGACACGAACTCGTCCTTCAGCCGATCGACTTCGCGCAACCGCGAGATGTCCTGGAAGGCCACGATCGCCCCGGCGACGTGGCCGAGCTCGTTGCGCATGGGCGCGCCGCTGGCGAGGATGGGGAAGACCCGGCCATCGGGATGGTGGATCTCGAGCTCCTCGTTGATGACCGATTCGCCGCCAAGCGCGCGCGCCGAGACCCACTGGTCGGGCGGAATCGGCGAGCCGTCCTTGGCAACGCGCTTGAACCGGGCCCAGTAATTCTTGCGCAACTCGGGGTTCTGCGGCTCGATGCCGAACACGTCGGTGGCGGCGCGGTTGCGCAGCCGCACGCTGCCGTCGGTGTTGAAGATCATCAGCGCCGCGGGCACGGTTTCAATGGTCGCCAGTAGGTCGGCGTGCGCGTCCTCGACACGGCGCCGGGCCTCGGCCGTCACTCTGGCCAGCTCGCGCGTTTCGCTCAGCGCCGTGGCCAGCTCGCGCTCGCGCGCCTGGATCGAGTTCGACATGCGCGCGAACGAATTGACCAGCACGCCAATCTCATCGTCGCGCAGGGTCTGGTGGGCGACGCTGAAATCGCCCTGCTCGATGCGCTCGGCCGAAACGGTGAGCTCGCGCAACGGATCGAGCACACCGCGCTTGGCAAACCACACGATGATCGAAATGACGAGCAGGAAGAGAATGGCGTAGCCGGCCCTGGCAATGGCCATGGTCTCGCGCTGGTTGTGCGTCTGTTCCGTGATGCGGCGCAGCAACTCGCGTTCGTTGGTGTCAAACTCGACCAGCGCGCGGTTGAGCTCGGCGAAGTCGTCGGCCAAACGGCGGATCAGCGCCTCTTTGTCGGTGGCACTGGCATTGGCCGGCAGGACTCTGGCCGATTCGGCCGCCTCGGCCCACTCGCTGACCCGGGCACGGATGCGAGCGAGGCGCGCCAGCTGGCCAGCATTGCGCGTGCTCGAGGTGAGCAGCGCCATGGTGCCGCTGTAGACGCGCCGGCTGTCATCGCGGCGCTGGCGCAGCGACTCGGCGCCGCTCAGCGAATAGCCGAGCTGATTGGCGCGGGTCTCGATGAGCGCGTGCCACATGGTGCCGTGAAGGTTGAGGACCTCGGAAATGCGCGCCTGCTCGGCATCAAGCCCGGCACTGGTCCGATAGGCATAGGCAACCAGCCCAATCGCAGCGGCCGACAGCAGGTAGATCAGCCAGAGGCCAATGAACGCCCGCGTTCGGATTTTCACGGGGTTTTGGCGGCGACGATGTCCTTGACCTGCTGTCCAAGGGACAGGGCATCAAATGGCTTGGTGACGTAGCCGCAGGCGCCCAGGCTCAACCCGCGTTGAATCTCGGCTTCCTGCGACTTGGCGGTCAGGAAGATGACGGGGATGCCGGCGGTCGCCGGATCGGCCTTGAGCTGGCGGCAGGTCTCGGGGCCGTCGAGCTCGGGCATCATCCAGTCGAGCAGCACCACGTCGGGGGGATCCAGTCGAATGGCGTCGAGGGCGTCCTGGCCGTTGCCGACGACCCGCACGACGAAGCCCGAGCGCTTGAGGGCCAGCCGCGCCACTAACTGAATGTCGGGGTCGTCTTCGGCCAGCACGACGGTCAGGCTCATGACGCGGCGCTTTCCACGCTGCGCTCGACCGCGGCGGCGGCCGGCAGCGGCGCGGTCAGCGTGGCAAGCTGGGCCGCGAAAATCGAGGCGATCGCCACCGATGCCTCGTCGGCGGCCTTGCCCGCGTGCAATTCGGCCGACAGCACCCCGACCGGCCCGGCCGGCCCGCACATGGGCACCGCGATCGCGGCTCCGGCCGTGGCGGTGGCCGCGCTCACCCGGGGCGCGTTGTCGCGCAAGGCCTCGGCGGTGAGGTTGGCGCTCGCACGGTCGATGGTGCCAATGCGATCGACGATGCGGGCGTCAAAGCCGTGGGTGGAAACCGGCGACAGCGCCCTGCCGTCGTTCGACGTGACCCACACGATCAGCCCCTTGGCGCCAAGCGTGTCGCTGGCCCGCGCCAGCGTGCCCGACAACGCGCCGATGTCGGCGAGCGCCGACAGGTCGGCGCAGATCTCGGCAACGGTCTTCAAATCGGGGCCCCGAGGCGCCACCGCCACCACGACCGGCGCCGGAATCTCTTCGTGCGGGACCTTCTTGATGTTGAGGTTGTGCTCCTCGACCGGGGAGGTGGCCTTCAGGGTGGTGGCCAGCTCCTGGCGCCACTCGGTCGGATCCTTGACGGCTTCGCGCTTGCTGCCTGGCAGCAGCAGCAGCGAGACGATGACCCAGAGGCCAATACCGGCGGCGGCCAGCATGGCTTGGTCCTGGCGGATGGCGGCCACGCGGGCGTCGGATTGCCTGCGCAGCGTGTAGCGGGCCGCGGTGACCTGTTCGGTCAAGCTGTTCAGCAGGTCGCGGACTTCGGTGAACAGCACGTCGCCGGCGAGCAGCAGCTCGCCGCGGTCGGCGTACTGCCGCGCGCGCCGATCGGCGGCGCCCAGCTGATCAATGCCGTCGAGCGATTCGGCGAGCGACCCGCCCGAGGCAGCCACCTCGGCATCGAGCGTGAGCACGCGTTGCCCCAAGGTGCCGAGCAGGGTGCCGGCCCGACCGGACCAAACCGCGGTGCCCTGGCCGGCGGCGATGTAGGCGTACATGGATCCCCGCGCGTCGAGCAGGGTGGTCAGGGCTTCTTCAGCCGCCTGGTCGACGGCGGCGCCGCGCTGGCGCGCGGCCGCCAGGTTGCCCTCGGCGGTCATTGCGCGATACCCGAGGGCCGCGCTGGCCAGCAACGCGAGGACAACAAGAGAGATGCGGACGGATCGTCGACCCATTCGGGTCACAGGATAGCAGACGGCGGCACTGAAGTGCCGCCCTTCTGGCACGAACTACTCTGAGCTGCGCGAGATCTCGTCGGTGACGAGGCGCAGTGGGATGACCGTCGCGGTGGCCATCTGTTCCATCTGCACGTTGTGCCCCTTCACGGGCGGCAGGTCCTGGAACATGGTGTCCCACTTCCAGCGTTCCATGGGGTTGCTGGCCTTCAGCCAGTGCTCGGCGCTCACGGGCCGGTTGAACACGGTGTCCGTCAACGTTGCGTACTCCCGTTCGACTCGCGCGCGCTCGACTGGGTCGGGCACGCGCTCGCTCAGGGCAGGCAGGGCCATAAAGGCTGCCACGTCCGCGCGCACCTGCTGCGAGGTGGTGTAGGTGTAGGGCAGGCCCAGCGCGGCCGCCACGCTGGTGAGAATCTGCCAGTCTTCCACGGCTTCGCCCGGCGCGTTGATGGCCTTCGAGGCGGCCTGCACCATGCCCTGATCGTTGGTGTACGTGGCATCTTTCTCGACCCACGCCGCGCCCGGCAGCACCACGTCGGCGACCTTCGACAGCTCCGACTGCAGCACCCCCTGGTACACGATCACCGGCACGCGGCCGGCCTTGCGGGCGTCGAGCAGCCACGTGAGGTCGCCCATCGAGCCATCGGGTCCCGGATCGAGGATGTAGAGCACGGCGACGCGGCCCTGGTCGATGGCGGTGCGCAGGCCCGAAAGGTCGGCATCGCCGTCGCCAAGAGCGGCGACGCCGTCGCCAAGAGCGACCGCGAGGCCGAGGTCGCGCGCGCCGTTGACGTTGGGCGCATCGACGGCCGGCACGCGGAACTTGGTGGTGGCCGGCTGCTGCTTCTCGGTGCGCCGCCAGGCGACGTGCACGTGCGAGGCGCCGCCATCGCCCTTCAGATCCTCGGCGAGGCGCTTGAGCAAGTACATCTCTTCGTGCGACGCGTGGGCCGAGGCCAGCATGCGCACCGACGCCGGATCCTTGCGGCCGGCGGCGTTCAGCAGGTCGCGCACGCGCATCAGCGCGTCCTTCCAGGTCGCCACCTGCTGCACGCCGTCCTTGGTCAGGATCATCGGCTTACGCAGGCGCTGTTCGCCTTCCACCCACAAGTACTGGAAGCGGCCGATGTCGCACATCCAGAAGTCGTTGACGGCGGGGTTGTAGCGCGGCGTCACGCGCGCGAGGCGCGCGCCCTTGGCCCACTCGGGCTTGGCCTTGAGCCACGCCGTGGTGCTGCAGCCCTTTGCGCACATCGTGCAGGTGGTGTCGACGGCATGCGGGTTGTCCCACGGCCGCGAACGGAACCGGTACTGCTTGGTGGTGATGGCGCCGACCGGGCACACATCCATCAGGTTGCCCGAGAGCAGCGAGTGGACGCCCTGTTCGTTGAAGGTGGCAATCTCGCTCCCGTTGCCTCGGTTGATGGTGCCGATCTGGGCGTCGCCGTCCACTTCGGCCATGAACCGGCTGCAGCGCGTGCACAGGATGCAGCGGTTGCGATTGAGCATCAGCGTGGGGCCGAAGTCGATGTCGGCCTTCACGCCCTCGCCGTCGAAGGTCCGGCGCGGGAAGTCCATGCGGCTGGCGTCGTTGCCGAATGCATACGAGAAGTCCTGCAGCGGGCACTCGCCGCCCTTGTCGCACACCGGGCAATCGAGCGGGTGGTTGATTAGCAGGAACTCGAACACGCCCTTGCGGCCTTCCACGGCCTCGGGGTCCTGCGTGTGCACCACCATGCCCTCGGCCACCGGCGTCGAGCACGAGGTCTGGAGCTTGCCCATCTTCTCGATCTTGACCAAGCAGACGCGGCAGGAGGCGTCGATGCCGAGACCGGGGTGATAGCAGTAATAGGGAACCTGGATGCCGGCCTCGATGGCGGCCTTGAGGACCGAGGTGCCTTTCGGCACGGACAGCTGGCGGCCATCAATGGTCAGCGTGACGTTTTCCATGACCTTGGAATGATATCTCACCCTTCGACTCGGTCGACG
>JBBQSP010000157.1:0-6574 GCA_038213735.1 Vicinamibacterales bacterium
CACCGATCGATCCGTTCCTGCTATCCTTTGCCATCGCGTCATCCTCCGGCACCCGCCGCCAAGCGGGCGCGTCAGTTGGGTTGAAACTGCGCTGGATGATGACGCGATTTCTACTTTTCCACCAGACTCAAGACACTACCATCCCGGCACGCCGCAGACGATCCAGTGCAAATAGCATCGAGGAATACCTCTGCCCAGCATTCTGGGGCGCCGGCCACTGGCCCGGCGCCCCAGAGCCTGTCCACCTTCGTGGACGCTGACATCTTCGTGACAAAACGCTGACCTCGTCGTGGCCGGGCGCTCGTAGAATTAGCCCGCCGTGACCTGGACCCATCGGCGGAAACTCCCACTCTTCCTGGCCGTCGCGACGCTGCTTCCCATTGGCGTCCTCAGCTGGCTGGCCGTGCGCATCGTCCAGCAGGACCGCGACGTCGAGCGGCAGCGCGCGCGCGAACGCCTCGACGTCACCGCCGGCCGCGTCGCGCTTGAGATCGATCGGCGCCTGCAGGACCTCGAAGAGCTGCTCGCGCGGGGCACTGCCGCCAATGCAGGGGGCGTCACGTTTCGAGTGTCCGGGTTCGACAGCGCTGGCGCCTTCAAACCGCTCTATCAGCCGATCGAAGCCGCGGACGATGCGGTGCCGTCGTTGTACCTCGATGCTGCACAAGCCGCTGAATTTCAGCGTCGCGATCTGTCCGAAGCAGCCGCGAGCTATCGCCGGCTCTCGGCTACACCTAATCCGGCCGCACGCGCGTCCTCATTGATTGGTCTCGCGCGCGTCCAGCGCCAGCGTGGCGATCGGGCGGGCGCGTTGGCCGCATACGCGGATTTACAGCAACTCGATCAGGTAATCGTGGCCGGTCAGCCCGTCGCATTAATCGCGCAGCAGGGCCGCTGCAAGTTACACGAAGAATCAGGCTCGCGCGAGGAGCTATCGCGCTGCGCCCAAGAGCTGGCGGAGGCGCTAGACGGGGGCGGTTGGCGAATCGATCGCGCGACGTTCGAGGTCTATCGGGAGATGCTCGGACGCTGGAACGTAGCGGCGCCCGTGGCCGGCGATCGCGCCAAGACCGATGCCGCCATCGAGCTGTGGAGCGAGTGGCGTCGTGGCGATCTGCCGCCCCGCGGCCGGCGTCTCTTGCGAACGGATCAACAAATGGTGCTGGCGGTCTGGTCGGCCGGCGTCACCGAGGCCCACCTGTGGCTCGGGAACCCGGCCGATCTCGACGCCCTGTTGGGCTCGTTGTGGCAGTCCCAGCACCTTCATGTGTCGCTGTCTGACACCGACGGCCAGCCGGTCCTTGGAGAGCGTCACGCCGGCAGTCTGGTGCTCACGCCGGCGGACACCAGGCTGCCATTCATCCTGGCGGTACGGTCGGACCTGACGACCGGTGCGGGAGGTGACGGCACTCGCCGCGCCGTGTTGATCTCGGGACTGTTGATCGCGTTTGCGCTGATGCTTGCCGCCGGCTACGGATTGTATCGGGCGACGACCCGCGAAATGGTGCTGGCGCGCGAGCAGGCCGATTTTGTGTCGGCGGTCTCCCATGAGTTCCGAACGCCCCTGACGTCGATGCGTCATCTTACTGATCTGCTGGTGTCGCGTGGCGTAACCAGCGAAGAGCGGCGCACGCAGTATTACGGCCTGCTGGCGAACGAAACCGAGCGGCTCCATCGCCTGGTCGAAAGCCTCCTTGGTTTCGGCCGTATCGAAGGTGGCGCCTACGCCTGGCAGCTCAAGACCGCGGATGCCGGCGAGTTGGTCAAAGGCATCCTCGACGAATTCCGCCGCGAGTCGCTGGCTGAAGGGCGAGCGGTGATGTGCGACGTCGAGGAGGGTCTGCCAGCGATCCTGGCTGACCGTGATGCGCTTTCCCGGGCGCTGTGGAACCTGCTCGAGAATGCCGCGAAGTATTCAGAGGCAGGGAGCGAGATTCGCGTCTTCGCCCGTCGTCTTGGCGACACCATTCTGATCGGTGTCGGCGATCGCGGCGTCGGCATTCCGCCGAACGAACGCGAGAAGATCTTTCAGAAGTTTGTCCGGGGCGCGGAAGCCAAACAGGCCGGCGTCGGCGGCGTCGGCATCGGCCTCGCACTCGTCAAGCGGATCGTCGAGGCACACGGCGGTACTGTGCGGGTCGAGAGCGAGCCCGGCCGCGGAAGTACGTTCACCCTGGTCCTGCCATGTCACGAATTCTGATTGTCGAGGACGACCCGGCGATTGGCATTGCGCTCGAGGACGACTTGCGCCTCGAAGGCTACACCGTCGAACTGGTGCGCGACGGCGAGGCGGCGATCGCGCGCGGCCGCAGCGGAGAATTCGACCTGATCCTGCTCGATGTGATGCTGCCGAAGAAGGACGGCTTCGATGTCTGTCGCGAGCTGCGCCGCGCCGGCATCGACACGATGATCCTGCTGCTGACCGCGCGGACCTCGGAAACCGACAAAATCGTTGGCCTCGACCTGGGCGCCAACGATTACGTCACCAAACCGTACAGCCCGAAGGAATTGCGCGCGCGGGTTCGCGCGCTGTTGCGACGCCCGGCGGCGGACCGCGCCGCCGACCAGGCTGCGCGGTTCGGTGACTGTGAGGTCGACTTCGTGCGCGGCGAGCTGCGGCGCGCGGGCAAGCCGGTGCCGACGACGCCTTTGGAGTTCAAGCTGCTGGGCCTCTTCACCAAGCGTGCGGGCCGTGTGCTGACACGAAGTGTGCTGATCGACGAGGCGTGGGGCAGGGACACCACCATTACCGAGCGCGTCGTCGACAACCAGATCGCCAACCTGCGCCGCAAGATCGAGCCGTCGCCGGCGGCGCCGCGTTTTCTCAAGAGCGTGCGGGGGATTGGCTATCGATTCGACCTCGAAGAGGTGACCGAATCGTGACACGGCCGTGGAGCGATCACGAACGCGGACTTGTAGTTTAGGTGCGCAGACCGGATCGCGTCCGATTCGGCGGAGGAATAACGAGATGAAATCACTTCTGATCGCCATCGCAAGTGTAACGCTGGTCACTACCCTCGCCGGCGCCGCAGGTGACGCCGGGCAAGACGCCGAGCGGCAACTCAAGACGGCGATGAACACCGAGCTCGTCGACGGGAATCTGAAGCTGGCGATCGAGCAGTACAAGAAGGTCGCGGACAGCGGCAACCGCGCGCTGGCGGCACAGGCGCTGCTGCGCATGGCCGATTGCTATCAGAAGCTCGGCGATCGCGAGGCGCAGGCCATCTACGAGCGGCTGGTGCGCGACTATGGCGATCAGAAGGACACGGTCGCCTCGGCCCGTGCCCGCCTTGGCGCGAAGAACGAGACTGCCGCCATGAGGGGCGATCGGGCAGTCTGGACAGGCCCAAAGGTGGATCTATTCGGGCGTGTGTCGCCGGATGGCCGCTACATTACCTACGTCGACTGGGAGCAATTCGGCAACGTGGCCGTTCACGACATCGTGACGAACACCGATCGCCTGCTGACGTGGAAGAAGACGTGGGAGGACCTCGACGGCGGAAACGGCGGTTGGTCGGCGATCTCACCCGACGGCAAACAGGTTGCCTACGGATGGCAAGCCAATGACAAAGACATCCGCGTAATGTCGCTGGGGGCGACCAGCAAGACCGAGCCGAAGCGCTTGGTCACGTTCGCCGGCGATACCGTCCGATTTCTGGGCGTGCGCGATTGGTCTCCGGACGGCAAATCGCTCGCCATCTGGCTGCAACGAACGGACGGCACCTCGCAGATTGGAATCGCATCGGTCGCCGATGGTGCGTTTCGCATCCTGAAGACGACCGACTGGCGCGGGGCCGACCGCATGGCCTTCTCGGCGGACGGCAAATATCTCGCTTACGACTTGCCTGCGAATGATTCGAACGATCAACGCGACGTGTTCGTCCTGTCCGTGGACGGAAGCAGCGAAGCCGCCGTTGTGGTAAACGCCGCCGACGATCAGGTTGTTGGCTGGTCGCCGGACGGGAAGCACCTGCTGTTTACCACCGACCGGACCGGGTCGAACGCCTTATGGGCCGTGCCCGTGGCCAACGGTAAGCCACAAGGTCCCGCGGATTTACTGAAGGCGGACATCGGCCCCGCCAGTTACCCGCTTGGTCTTACGAAAAGCGGCGCACTATTTGTCTACAAAGGAATCAGCAATCGAGACGTCAAGGTGGCGCCGATCGACCTTGCCGCGGGCACACTCGTCGGCCCGCCACGGCATTTCTCGCAAGGCTACCTGCCAGGCCCGCAAAACCCAAACTGGTCTCCTGACGGGAAGTTGCTCGCCTATCAAGTCCGAGGCGGTGCGGATGCCATCGCCATCAGGTCGATCGAAAATGGAGAGGTTCGGCGCCTGCCGCGACAGTTGCCATACGGTCGCGAAGCACAGTTCTCTCCTGACGGCACGGCGTTGATTCTCGGCGGTCGCGACAGCAAAGGCCGCGATGGCATCTTCCGGATCGACGTCAAAACCGGCGAAATGGCCGCCGTTCGCTACGCAGCCCGACTCGGTAGCCAGCCCCGCTGGTCGGCTGATGGCACCAAGATTTATTACAAAGATACCGCGAGCCCCGGACGCATCGTCGAGCGCGATCTGGCTTCCGGACTCGAACGTGAGATGTTTCGGCACCCTCTGGCGCAAGACCTCCAACTCTCTCCAGACGGCAGACTGCTCGCCGTCCAGACTGGTGTCGATCCGGTTTCTGGCTCTGCCACGATTCAGCTCGTCGCGGTCGCCGATGCCTCGGCGCGTGAACTGGTCAGGATCACAGCGGAGGAATTTCTGCCGCAGTTTCAAACCTTCGCGTGGGCGCCAGAGTCGAAGGCCATGCTGCTGGCAAAGAAGGCAAGCGACCGTGCGGCGCTCTGGTCCGTGGACGTGGCTACGGGACGGTTGCGCAAACTAGACATCGACACGCGCGAGTGGACGCTCACGGCGTTCATTTCGAGCGGTGCCAACCATAACGACGCCGGGTTCTCGTTATCGCCCGATGGCCGCCAGATCGCTTTCCTGATGGGAAAGAGCGCCGTGGAGGTTTGGGCGCTGGAGAATTTTCTGCCTGGTCAGGCAACTGCCCGACCGAGCGCAAAGCGATAGCTTCCGGACCAGATCGGGACAAGGGCGCATTTCACGCCTGACACGCGGCCCGTAACGTAAGCACCGAGGCAGCTATCTCACCAAACCATTTGGCCGACGGGAGGCGGTTGGCGCGGATTCGCATCCATCTACGACGGATGAGCCACACCGCGCCCTGACACAGCGGTGACAGACGCGTTATTTACGCCTGACACTGGGGCATAGAATGGGCAGCGTTGGGACGCAATCCGCTGAAGCTGCTGGCGCTGTTTGTCCTGCTCTCGGGCACTCCGCTCGCCGCCCTGGGCTGGCTGGGGTGGCGCGTCCTGGAGCAGGACCGCGCGCTCGAGACCCAGCGCGAGCGCGAACGCCTGGACAACGCCGCCAGTCTGGTGATGCGTGAACTGGATCGCGGGCTGACGGCGTGGGAGGCGATGCTGCCTGCCGCAGCCGGTGGACAGGCGGTGACACTTCCACCAGATGCCGTGTTGTTGCTGATTGCTCCCGATGGCGTGGCCCAGCACCAGGGCGTGCCGCTCCCGTACTATCCGCAAGTACCGGCTGCCGATGGTGCGAGCGCGACCGCGTTCGCGGCCGCGGAAGACCTTGAGTTTCGGACGCTGAACCTGTCGGCGGCGGTCGCCGGATATCGCGCGCTCGCGGGTTCAAACGACACCTCCCTCCGTGCCGCGGCGTTGATGCGTCTTGCCCGAGGTTTGCGCAAGCAGGCGCGGATGTCTGAAGCGCTTGCCGCATACGCGAATCTCGCGGCGCTTGGTGGCGTAATCGTTGCCGGATCGCCCGCCGAGCTCGTGGCCAGACGCGAGCGGATCGCGTTGTTCACCGCCGGTGGCAATGTCACCGCTGCGGCCGACGAGCGCACGCTGCTAAGGTCGGCGCTCAGCGATGGCCGCTTCCGTATCGATCGGCCCACGTTTGATTACTTTCATGAATTCGCCTCGGTCCCGGGCGCACCGCCCTCTCCCGCGACGGCGGTGGCGCTCGCGCAGGCGGTTGAGGCGGCGTGGACGTCTTGGCACGACCAAGCCTCCGGCCGCACGGCGTTGACTAGCGAGATCGGCACGTTTGTGACGGTGTGGCGAACAACACCGAATGGCATCGCGACCGTAACGGCTCGAGTCGACGCGCTGACGCCCACCATGGAGGAGGCGTTGGAGTCACTGCAAGTGACCGTGCAGATTGCCGATCAGACCGGAACACGTGTGTGGGGTAATGCTGAGGCTGGGCCCCGGGCCACCAAGAGTGCGCGCGAGACCGGATTGCCCTGGATGTCGCCGACCTCGAAGAAACGTAGAAATCTGGACAGGTGGTCGACGCTGACCGACGGCGCGGTTCACGCGGATCCCCGCCGCTTCTTCTGGGTGAGTTCGGCCTCGCGCTTGCGGTAGCTCTCGCCCTCAATTGGAATGATCTCGGCATGGTGCGTGAGCCGGTCGATGAGCGCGACCGCGCACGACGCGTTCGGGAAGACGGTGTCCCACTGCTTGAAGAGCA
>JBBQSP010000158.1:0-6504 GCA_038213735.1 Vicinamibacterales bacterium
CAACCGTCGCTAACACACGGTGCCGCCGACCAGACGGATCTGACGAACGAGGAGCCCGAAAAGAGCGGGCTGAGAGGACTCAAACGGCGTTGAGGCGGGACCGATCTGTCTCCTTGACAGAAGACAGCCATATCAGCGTTCTACCTGCTGACCGGGACCCGGGTATTCCAGGACGGCACCCAGATGCAGGCGCTGATCGATCACGTGCATTCCATACCGGTCGCGCCGTCCACGCGTGTGGCGGGCGGGCTGCCGCGCGAGGTCGATGAACTGGTGCTGAAGTGCCTGCGCAACGACCCCGCCGACCGCCCACGGGACGCGGGCGAGTTGCTGGCGGCTATTACTGCCCACAACCTGGCCAAGGGTTGGTCCAACGACCACGCGCGTGCCTGGTGGCAGGCGCGGCTTCCCGCGCTGTCGGGCCCGCTGGCTGCCGGCGCCTGACGCCTCCCGGCTACTTTCCGCCGCGTTCGGCGTGCTCGGCGGTCCTGGTCCTGAGCTCGTCCCGTACTTGCCGCTCCACGGCCAGGGCCGCCCTCGTTTCGAACACGTCTGGCGAATGTCCGCCAGGGGATCGAGCGGCCGCGGCGTCAGGAGGGTCTGCGCCGACGCCTCCAAGGCCACCAGGAGATACAACACGACCAGGAACGACGACTTCACGGCACACCTCGCGAACCACCGTCGCCAAGGCGACGCGGTCAAGTAGAGGAACATCCACGCGGCGCCTGGCGCCGGCGGCTTCAATCAGGAACGGTGGTGGGGATTACTGCTGCTGCGACGGCTGCTGACAGCGCTGCTGGAGGCTGTCGGTCGCGGACTGCTGGCGGGACTGGGGGCGGATGATCGATGGGTGCGGGCGGACGCCGGGTGGCGCCGGCGGACCTGACGGCTTCGAACTCTCCATGGCGAGCATCCTATGCGACGAATCGGAAAGATTCAACGCATGAGCGGCCTGCATTGGTCGTTGTTTGCAGTGCTCAGCGTGGACCAATCGGCAGCCGCTTGACTCGGCATCGCGCGGGCTCAATCGTGAGAATACATCCCGCCTCTAGAGCCGACGCGATTGCAGGCAACTCCGCCAACAGGCGGGCAGCTATGGCCCCCGGCGCGCGGCTGGTGGGACCTCGAAACAGAATGACCGACGGCCGAACGGCCTGGCGCAGTGCCAACAGGGTCCCGAAGTCAGTGTCGGCGGAGACGACAACCCTCAATTCTTGGGCAGCACGGCCAAAGACCTCTTCGTCGCTTGCCCGTTGCAGATTGTAGTCGCGGACGTGCACCGCCTCGTGTCCAGCTTCGCGCAGACGTTGAGCGACCAGCGGCGAGAGCGCGTTGTCGACCAAGAACTTCACTGACCAGAGGCGGGGGGAAGCACGCGTTCGCGCACTGCCTCCGCCGCGAAGCGGAGCGCTTCGTGGATGTCTTCGGCCTCTAAGTCAGGGTATTCGTCGAGGATGTCGCGCGCACTGCGGCCATCAGCGATCAGGCTGACCACGGTGGCCACTGGAATGCGGAGGCCTCGCAGGCAGGGCACGCCGCCCATTTGATGAGGATCCACCGTAATGCGGGTGTAGGCCATGCGTGCACTCCCCATTGTGGAAGTGGTCGGGGCGACTGGATTCGAACCAGCGACATTCCGCTCCCAAAGCGGACGCTCTACCAGGCTGAGCCACGCCCCGGACCAGCACCCATTGTAGCCCGGGAGGCCCGCTTCTGGCGCCCCGTGGTGTCCTAACGGCCCAGGCGCACCATATGGTCGAAAGCCGGGTCAGTCGGTTCGCCAAGCGCCCGCTTGGCGATGTACTCGCCCAGCATCGGGCCGTGCTTGAAGCCGTGCCCTGAACCGCCGCCCGCAATCAACACGTTGTCGTAGTCGGGATGCCGGTCGATGATGAAATGTTCGTCGGCGGTGTTTTCCAACTGGCAGACTCGCGTTTCGATCACCGGCTGATCCTTCAGCGCCGGGAAGCGCAGCGCCAGGTAGGCGCGGGCGCGGCGCACTTCATGGGGCGTGACGATCCGCTCGTCGGTGTCGGGATCGAACGACGTGGAGCCGGACGTGGCGCAGACCTTGAAGCCGCGCTCGTCGATGTTCGAGAAGCCGTAGCAGCGCTCCTCAGAGTAGTTGGGGAAGTTCGGGAAGTTGAACCTGGTGTCGCCGGCTGGCGTGCCGAAGTACAAGACGTCGCGGCCGGGCACCTGGATCCGCTTGCCGAGCAGGGCCGGGAACAGCCGTGGCAGCCACGGGCCGCACGCGAACACGAACTGTTGCGCGGCGACGCGCTCGCCGCCAGCGGTCTGCAGATCAAGCAAGCGCCGCCCCTCGCCCCGTCCAGGGGTGGCGCGGGCAATCGTCACCGTCCCGCCCTTGCGCTTGAACGCCGCCGCCACGGCGAGAATCGCCTGCTTGGCGCGCAGCACCGACGCGCCTGGCTCCAGCAAGCCGATGCCCATGCCTTCGGGATTCATCTGCGGATACCGCTTCCGCATGTCGTCCTCGGTCATCGCCTCGGTCTTGACGCCAATCTTCGCCAGCGTCGCCTGCGTGGCCCTGGCACTGGGCGTCCAGTCCGGCAGCAACTGCAGACGGCCCGTCTCCATCATCAGCGGTACGCCGAACTCGTCCTGGCGTGTCTTCCACGCGGTGAAGGCGGCCAGCGCCGAGCGCGAGTACAACTCGCGGTCGCCGTAGCCGCATCGAATCTGCCGGGTTTCATCCCCAGACGTGGCGCGCGAGTTACCCGGGCCGTAGGCGTCGAGCAAGGTCACCGTATGGCCCATCTCGCGGAGACGGAGGGCCGTCCAGGCGCCGAACGCACCGCCACCGACCACGACGACCGACGAACGCGGGGTGGTTTGCGTGGTGGCCGAGAAGGCCGAGGCCTTGAGACCGAGAGCCGAGGCGCCCAGTGGCACCCCGGCCGCCTTGATGAAGGTGCGTCTGTTCATGGTGTTATTTCGCCTTGGTGAAGGGGCCCGGTTCGACCAGTGCCCACGTGCCCGGGTCGAGCTCGACCGCCACAGGTTCGGTCGCGGCGTTGAATCGCATGGTGGCACGTTTGGCCGTCATCGCCACACGCTCAATCCGGGGCAGCCCGCCGGGCACGGCGGTCACGCCGACGTCCACATTCACGCGGAACGCATCAGCGGCCTGCGACTGGGTCAAGGTCACCTCGACCTGCCTGGCCGCTGCGTCGTAGCGCCACGTGCCCTCGAGCGTGGGGTGGCCCGGCCGCGTCAGCCACTGCGTGAAGAACCAGTCGAGGTCCTGGCCAGAGACCTGCTCGAACACCGCCTGCAGTTCGGCGGTCGACGCGTTCAGGTCCTGGTAGCGCCGGTAGTACTCACGGATGGCCGTCCAGAAGTGTTCAGTGCCCACCTCGGCCCGCAGCATGTGCAGCACCCATCCACCCTTCTGGTAGATCAGCCCGTTCAGCACGAGCCCCATGTGGTCGAGGTTGCGGTGGACGATCGGCGCCTCGGGCAGCTTCTGCGTCAGTGCGAACACCTGGTCGCGGCTGCGCTTCAGGCCCGCCACGAACGCGTCGCGCCCTTCATCGTGCTCGGTGAACAACAGCGCGAAGTAGGTGGCGAAGCCTTCACTGAGCCACACATCATCCCAGTCGCGCGCGGTCACCGCGTTGCCGAACCACTGGTGCGCAATCTCGTGGACTACGGGTGCGCGGTCCGCGGCCACGTCCTTCTCGCCGTAGAAAATCGCGCTCGCCAGCTCCATGCCGCCGCTGATGCCCACCGCCTGCACGTTTGCCAGCTTCTCGTATGAGTATGGGCCGACGCGATCGATGAAGAACGTGAGCGCGCGCTTCGACAAGTCTTCGAACAGCGCGATGCCGCCATCGCGGTTCTGCGGGAACACCCACGTCTGCAGCGGGATACCCCTGACGGTGCCGGCGTGATGCGAGGTGAAGCGCGCCACGCCAAGGGCGTGCAACCACGACGCGATCGGCACCGACTGTCGCCAATGTGTCCGCCGCTGGCCGTTCGGCAAATCGCTCTCCTCGATCAGCAGCCCGTTTGATACCACCTGGTAGTGGTTCGGCGCGGTGATGATGAACTCGCCGGTCGCCTTGTCGGAGGGGTGGTCGATCGCCGGCAGCCACTGGCGCGCGTGATTGGGCCAGCTGTCGCTGAACATGGCGCGTTCGCCATGGATGTTCGGCCCAATGTGAAGCCCCGCGCCCGGTACGCCCGAGTAGGCCACGGTGAAGCTGAACTCCTCGCCGGCGCGCGAGGCCGCCGGCAGCGTTAGACGGAGGCGATGGTTCTGGTGAATGAAGGGGAGGCCGTCCACCGACTGTACCGTCATGCCCGTGCCGCCGGAAGACGAGGTGAGATCGAGCGCGACCTCGCGCACGCCATCGGTCACGAACTTCACCGTCACGGTCGCGCGGCCGGTGATTGCGTCGGTGGCGTCACCAAGTGAGAGTCGGAAAACATAGTGAATCGCATCGACGCCGGCTTGCCGCGGATACGTGTCGGCGGCGGCCAGGGCGGGCAGCAGGAGGAGAGCGGCGATCAGGGTGCGCATCAAGCGGCGATTATCGCGATTATCGGGTGGCTTGACAGTAATCATTACATCGAAATACATTGATTAGGGTCCTTGGCCACGACGGCCTGGGCGGTTATCGAGAGTGGCTGAGGGACGGGCCCGTAGACGCCACAGCAACCTGGCCGCAAGGGCCGTGGTGCTAACTCCTGCCCCTGACGGGGAGAGATACGGGTCACATGACGAAGCCGTCGGCCATCCATCACATGCTCGCCATCCTGGCGGGCGATTCGGTATCGACCGGCAGTGACGGCCTGGCGGGCGTCATGGCAGGCCTGGGATTCAGCGGGCTCACACCCGATCCGCTCGACGGTCGTCGCGGCTGGGAACCGGCCCCCCGGTTTGTTCGCCTGACCTTTCCCGGCATCGCGCCCACCGATACGTTTATCGTCAACGCTGCCACCGCCGCCGGCTTGCGCGTCGAGTCGCTTCCCCCCGCCGCTCCCGCACCAGTTCGGCAGGGAGCTCCGGGGGGCAGGGCCACGCGCTGGCTGCTGATCGCCCTGCAGCCCCCTGCTGAAATTTCGTCCGCCGTGGCGCACCTGCGCGCCGCGCACCGCATTCACGCCGTGCCCTTCCGAACCGTCGAGGACTAATCCCCATGCACTTCGCCACTCGTGCCATTCATGCCGCTCAGTCCAGCGATCCCGCGACCGGGGCGCTGATTGCACCGATCTACCAGACCTCGACCTTCGAGCAGGAGAGCCCCGGCGTCAACCGCGGATACGACTACGCGCGCACCAACAACCCCACGCGTCAGCGGCTGGAAGCGGTGCTGGCCGAACTCGAGGGCGTCGAACACGGCGCGGTGTTTGCCTCGGGACTGGCTGCCGAGCATGCCGTGCTCCAGGCGTACTTGCGGCCGCACGATGAGGTGATTGTCCCGACCGACGTCTACGGCGGCACCTATCGGCTGCTGAACCGCGTCTTCGCGGGGTTGCACCTCCGCGTCACACCGGTCGATACCACCAGCCTCGCGGCCGTGGCCGCGGCCATCACCACCGCGACCCGACTGGTGTGGCTGGAGACACCGACCAACCCGCGGCTGCTGGTCTCCGACATTCGGGCAATCGCGGACCTCGCCCATGCGAAGGGCGCTCTGGTGGTCGTCGACAACACCTTCGCAACGCCAGTATTCCAGCAACCCTTCGCCCTCGGCGCCGATCTCGTCGTCCACAGCGTCACCAAGTACCTGGCCGGCCATTCCGACTTGATCCAGGGCGCCGTGCTGGCGCGTGACGCGGCAGTGTTCGAGCCGGTCAGGTTCCTGCAGAACGCGATCGGCGCGGTCCCCGCGCCGCTCGACTGCTGGTTGACCCTGCGCGGCCTGAAGACCCTGGAGTTGCGGGTGCAACGCCACGCCGAGAATGCCGGGCGAATTGCCGCGGCGCTGGCCGAGCACCCGGCCGTGTCGCGCGTTTACTATCCAGGCCTGCCGGCCCATCCCGGTCACGCCGTGGCGAGGCGACAGATGACCGGCTTCGGCGGCATGTTGTCGTTCGAGTTGGCGGGGAACCTGGCGGACGTGACGACGTTCGTGTCGACCCGCCGGCTCTTCACGCTCGGTGAGAGTCTCGGGGGAGTGCGATCGCTCATCTGCCACCCCGCGCGCATGACGCACGCGTCGATCCCCGCCGACCACCGCGCCGCGCTCGGCCTGTCGGACACGTTGATCCGGCTGTCACGGGGGATCGAACACGCCGATGATCTGATTGACGACCTGGTTGAGGGCCTGCGAGCGGTGGGTCAGGTCGAACCGTTGCACGAAGTCGCGACTGTCGGCGTGGAGTAAGGGGCGGTAGTGTCTTGAGTCTGGTGGAAAAGTAGAAATCGCGTCATCATCCAGCGCAGTTTCAACCCAACTGACGCGCCCGCTTGGCGGCGGGTGCCGGAGGATGACGCGATGGCAAAGGATAGCAGGAACGGATCGATCGGTG
>JBBQSP010000159.1:0-6497 GCA_038213735.1 Vicinamibacterales bacterium
CGCGACCCTCACCCGATCCCCCACCAGCACGCGGACGTAATTACGTCCGACCGGACTGGCCAGGTGTGCCGTCACCTGGTGCCGACCGTCCAGCTCGACTCGCACGAGCTGGCTGGGCAGCAGTTCCAACACCACGCCGTCGGCGGTGTTACCCGGCGGCGCTAGCGGTTCGTCCATCCTTCGACTTCGCTCAGGACTCGCGTCCGGCTACGCCGAAGCGCGGTCTTCGACGGCCACCTCAGGCAACGTCAACACCCGGCACCCGTCTTCGGTGACGACCACCGTGTGCTCGAAGTGCGCCGACAGGGCCTTGTCTTTCGTGACCGCCGTCCAGCCGTCTCCCAGCACCTTCACCGCGGGCTTGCCCGCGTTGACCATGGGCTCGATCGCGAGCGCCATGCCTTCTGCCAGCCGCGGACCGCGCCCGGCGGTCCCGTAGTTCGGAATCTGCGGCTCCTCGTGGAGCGACGTTCCGATGCCGTGGCCCACGAACTCGCGGACCACCGAAAACCCCTGCGCCTCGACGTATGACTGCACCGCGGCGCCGATATCCGAGACCCGGGCGCCGGCCCTGACCGCGGCGACCGCGCGGTCGAGCGCCGTCTTGGTGACGTCGAGCAGCCGCTGCGCTTCCGCGCTCACCGCGCCGACCGGCACCGTCACCGCCGAGTCGCCGTAAAACCCGTCGAGCTTGGCGCCCATGTCGATGGAGATGATGTCTCCTTCGACCAGGGCGCGCGGCGATGGAATGCCGTGCACGACTTCTTCGTTCACCGACGCGCAAATCGTCGCCGGGTATCCGTGATACCCCTTGAAGGCCGGCTCGGCGCCCGCTTCGCGCAACCGCTGTTCCGCGATCGCGTCCAGGTCGGCCGTGGTCACGCCGGGCCGCACCGCCGCCGCCAGTTCCTTCAGCACGCGCGCCACGAGGGCGTTGACGCGCGCCAGCTTCTGGATCTCCGCCGCCGACCTGCAGACGATCACGCCTGCGCTCCGTTCTTCGACCGCGTGCCGCGCGGCGGCGCCGCGTCGCCGCCCAGCTTCTGGGCCACCATGCTCGGCAACTGCGCCGCCGGCATCCCCAGGGCCGAGGCCACCGCGGCGACCAGCGCCTCGCGCACCTGCTCGGGCGACTGCAACCCGTCAATCACGCGAAACGTCGGCCGCGCGCTGTAGTACTCGATCATCGGGCGCGTATCGCGCCAGTAGATCTTCAACCGCTCACGGACGACCGTTTCCGAGTCGTCCGAGCGCGCCACCCACTTCGGGCCAATACTCCGGCACCGTTCGGTGTTCTGGCACAGGTCCGACAGCGTGTCGGCCTTGCTTTCGAACGCGTCGGCGTTGGCGCCGCAGTCGTCACAGACCCGCCGGCCCCGCACCCGCCGCACCAGTTCTTCGTCCGGCACCTGGATCTCGACGCAGATCACCGGTCCGCGCGACGCCGTAATCTCGTCCAGCGCCGTGGCCTGCGTGGCCGTGCGCGGGAAGCCGTCGAGCACGAACCCGGCCTGCGCATCCGGCCGCATCAGCCGCTCGCGGACGATCCCGATGATCAGGTCGTCGCCGACCAGCTCGCCGCGCTCCATCACCGCTTTCACGGCGCGGCCCAGTTCCGAATCGCTGTGCACCGCTTCGCGCAGGATGTCCCCGGTCGAAACCTTGGGAATCCCATGCTCACGGGCAAATCGCTCTGCCTGCGTGCCCTTGCCCGCGCCGGGCGGGCCAAGCATCACGAGGTTCAACGCCACGTTAGCCGCGCCGTCCCTTGATCCGCGTCTTCTTCATGAACCCGTCGTAGTGCCGCATGATTAGCTGCGACTCAATCTGGTTCACGGTGTCCATGGCCACGCCGACCACGATCAAGAGCGAGGTGCCGCCGAAGAAGAACGTCACGCCGAGGCCGTTGGTCACAAACCGCGGCAGCACCGCGTCAAGCGACTCGCCGATGAACGGAATCGGCGCCACCTTGAAGCCGGTCATCAGCCACTCCGGGATGATCGCGACCATCGCCAGGTAGACCGCGCCGACAATCGTGATGCGCGCGAGAATCGTGTCGATGTACTCCGCGGTCCGCTTGCCGGGGCGAATGCCGGGCACGAAGCCGCCGTACTTGCGCATGTTCTCCGACACGTCATCCGGATTGAAGATGATGGCGGTGTAGAAATACGCGAAGAAAATGATGCTCAACACGTAGAGCAGGTTGTAGAGCGGCATCCCGTAGTTGATCTGCCGAATCGCCGCATCGGCCCAGCCGCCCGGTGTCGCCAGCCCCGACATCATCGTCGGGAAGGTCAGGATCGAGCTGGCGAAGATCACCGGGATCACGCCGCCGGTGTTGACCTTGAGCGGAATGTGCGTGCTCGAGCCGCCGTACTGGCGCCGCCCGACCACCCGCTTGGCGTACTGCACCGTGATCCGCCGCTGGCCGCGCTCGACGTAGATGATCGCCGCAATCACGCCCACCATCAGCAGCACCAGGAACGCCATGGTGATGAGCCCGATCTGGCCGGTCTGCATCTGCTCGATGGTGCCGACCACCGCGCGCGGGAAGTTGACGACGATGCCGGCGAAGATAATCAGCGACATGCCGTTGCCGATGCCGCGCTCGGTAATCTGTTCGCCCAGCCACATGATGAACATGGTGCCGGTGGTCAGCGTCAGCACGCAGCCGAAGCGGAACGCCCAGCCCGGCTCGTAGACCAGCGGCAGGCCGCCGGCAATTTCCGTCTGGCGCTCGAGGAAGATCGCGATGCCCATCGACTGGACCATCGCCAGCACCAGCGTGAGATAGCGCGTGTACTGGGTGATCTTGCGCCGGCCGAGCTCGCCTTCCTTCGACAGCCGCTCGAGGTACGGCCACACCACCGTCAGCAGCTGCAGGATGATCGACGAACTGATGTACGGCATCACGCCGAGCGCGAAGATGGTGACGCGCGACAAGCTGCCGCCCGTGAACATGTCGTAGAGGCCGAACATGGTGTTCTGCGCCTGCTCCGACATGATCCGCAGCGCCTCGGAATTGACTCCGGGCGTCGGGATAAAGTTGCCGACGCGGTACACCGCCAGCATCCCGAGCGTAAACAGCACTCGGTTGCGGAGGTCCGCGACGGCGAACAGATTCTTCAGTGTATCCAGCACAACAGCCCTCAGTTACTTACTGATTGCTAAGCTTTGTCAGCCACGACGGCCGAGCCGTCGGGAATCGCCTCGGCCCGGCCACCGGCGGCGGCCACCTTCTCGGCGGCCTTTCCGCTGAACTTGTGAGCGTGCACCGTCAGCGCCTTGGTCAGTTCCCCGCGGCCGAGGATCTTGACGAGCGACTTGCGACTACCGACCAGGCCATGCTCGCGCAGGGTCTCGACGGTCACGACCGCGCCGGTGTCGAACGCCGCCTCGAGTTGGTCCAGGTTGACCACGTCGTACTCGGTGCGGAAGATATTCGTGAAGCCGCGCTTCGGCACCCGGCGGTGCAGCGGCATCTGGCCGCCTTCGAAGCCGCGCTTGAACGAGTAGCCCGAGCGCGACTGCGCGCCCTTGTGGCCACGGCCCGAGGTCTTGCCCAGGCCCGAACCGGGACCGCGCCCGACCCGCTTCTTCTTGAACTTCGACCCGTCGGCCGGCTTCAGCTTATCGAGACTCATAAGTTACTCGCTCACCGTCACGAGGTGACGGACCTTGAAAATCATCCCGCGGGTCTCCGGCGTGTCCGCCAGCGTCACCGAGTGATTGATCCGCCGCAGGCCGATGCTCTCGACCACCGTGGCCTGGTTCTTGTTAAAGCCGATCGGGCTCTTGGTGAGCTTGATCGTCACGGTCTTGGCAGCGGCCTTCGCCGACTTTGCCTGCTTTGCCTTCGCCATTGTTCTTTATCCTGTGGCGACAAACCTTCAGGTTTGTCGACCGTTACTTACGCCGTCCGGCCGCCGGCCAGCTCTTCGAGCGTGTCCTTGCCGCGCAGCCGCATCAGCTTGCCCGGATCCTTCAATTCCTTGAGCGCCGTGAACGCCGCCCGCACCACGTTGTGGGGGTTGGCCGAGCCGAGCGACTTGGTCAGCACGTTGGTCACGCCTGCCGACTCCACCACTGCGCGCACCGCGGCGCCGGCGATGATGCCCGTGCCGTCCGGCGCGGGCTTGAGCAGCACGCGGCCGGCGCCGTAGCGCCCGACGATCGGGTGCGGCACCGTGGTGCCCTGCACCGGCACGCGGATCAGGTTCTTCTTCGCCGCTTCGATGCCCTTCTTGATTGCCGAGGGCACTTCCTTGGCCTTGCCGACGCCGTAGCCCACCACACCGTGGGCGTCGCCGACCACGACCAGCGCGCTGAAGCTCAGGTTCTTGCCGCCCTTGACCACCTTGGTGACACGGTTGATGGAAACCACCGTGTCTTTGAGGTCGAGCTGCGCCGGGTCGATCTTTTCGCGTGTCCGAATCATATGACCTCTAAAATTCCAGACCGGCGGTACGGGCGGCCTCGGCCACGGCGCGCACGCGCCCGTGGTACAGGAACCCGTTCCGATCGAACACCACCTTGGTGATGCCCTTTTCCTTCAGCCGCTCGGCGATCGCGGTGCCCACCAACTCGGCGCCTTTGAGGTTGCCGCCGGCGACGCCCTGCGGCATCTGCCCCTTGACCTTCGCATCGATGGTCGACGCCGAAGCCACGGTCTGGCCGGTGCGGTCGTCGATCACCTGCACGTAGATGTGCGACACGCTGCGGAACACGCTCAGGCGCGGCTTGTCGGACGTGCCGGCCATCTTCTTGCGGATCCGGAACTTGATCCGATCGCGGCGATCTTCCTTGGTTTTGATCTGCATAACTACGCTCCGGTCTTTCCGGCCTTCTTCTTCAGCACTTCACCGGTGTAACGCACGCCCTTTTGCTGGTACGGGTCGGGCTGGCGCAGGCGGCGCAGGTTGGCGGCCACCTGGCCGACCAGTTGCCGATCGACGCCCGTCACGGTGATGTGCGTCTGCTTGTCGATGACGACGTCGATCCCCTTCGGGATGTCGAACACCACCGGATGCGAATAGCCGAGGGCGAGGTGCACCTGCTGGCCCTTCATCTCCGCGCGGTAGCCGACGCCGACGATGTCGAGTTCACGCTTCCAGCCCTCGGTCACGCCGAGCACGGCGTTGTTGACCAGGCTGCGCGCCAGCCCGTGGAACTTGTCGAGCTCGCGGTCGTCCGAGATCTTCTTCGTGACGAGGTTGCCGTCTTCCACCGCGGCGGTCACGCCGGGCGGCAGCGGCTGTTTCATCTGTCCCTTGGGGCCCTTCACGTCAACGGCGCCGCCGTCGACCTTGATGGTCACCCCCTTCGGGATCGTGATCGGTTTCTTTCCAATTCGTGACATGGCTTAACCGTTTCCCCTTACCAAACGTTGCAGAGGATTTCGCCACCGACGCCGGCCTGCTTGGCGGCCCGGCCCGTCATCACCCCGCGCGAGGTCGTCAGGATCGTCACGCCGAGTCCACCGAGCACCGACGGCACCGCGTCACTGTTGGTGTAGACGCGGCGGCCCGGCCGGCTCACGCGCGAGATGCCGGAAATGGCCTTCTCGCCGCCTGGGCCGTACTTCAGGAACATCCGCATCTGCTGGCGCGGCGCCTTGTTCGGACGTTCAGCTGGCGTTTCCACCATCTTGAACCCCGAGATATACCCCTCGTCCTGCAGGATCCGCGCAATCTCGGACTTCAACTTTGAAGCCGGCATCTCGACGCGCGCGTGGCGCGCCGTGACGGCGTTGCGGATCCGGGTCAGCATGTCGGCAATCGGATCTGTCATCTTCGCTCTCTATCCTTCAGACCAGCCCTTAGGCACCCCAGGCACTCTACGCACCCGGGCACCGGCGACTGATGAGTCCTTACCAGCTACTCTTCGTCACGCCAGCCACGTCCCCGGTCAGGGCGAGCTCACGGAAACACAAACGGCACAGCGCGAACTTACGCATGTAGGCGCGCGAACGTCCGCACCGGCGGCACCGGTTGCGGTGACGCACCTTGAACTTCAGGGTCTTTAATTCCCGTGCTTTTTTTGCGCTTGTTGCCACGTCTTAGCTCCCTGCAGTCTGCCGGAACGGCATGCCCATCAGCTGCAGCAGCTTGCGGGCTTCTTCGTCGGTCTTGGCGGTGGTGACCACGCTCACGTTCATGCCGCGGCTCTTGTCCACCTTGAGATAGTCGATCTCGAGGAAAATCAGCTGGTCCTTGAGGCCGAGCGTGTAGTTGCCGCGGCCGTCGAAGCCCTTCGGCGACACGCCGCGGAAGTCGCGGACGCGCGGCAGCGCGATGCTGATCAGGCGGTCGAGAAATTCATACATCCGGTCGCCGCGCAGCGTCACCATGGCGCCGATCGGCTGGCCCTGGCGCACCTTGAACTGGGCGATCGACTTCTTCGCCTTGCGCACGGCGGCCTTCTGGCCGGTGATCTTGCCGAGCTCTTCGGCGCCGGTGTCGACGACCTTGGCGTTCTGGGTCGCCTCGCCGAGGCCC
>JBBQSP010000160.1:0-6313 GCA_038213735.1 Vicinamibacterales bacterium
CCGTTGAACGCAATCACCACCGAGCCGTCGGCGGTGGCCATTGGCTGGTGGCCGTGCTCGGAGGTGTCGAGAATCTTCAGGCGGTTGAAGCCAAGCGCGCCCTCGAGGCCGCCATCCGGCGTCGAGTACTGGGGGCCCAACTCATGAAACACGCCGCCGGCCAGGGAGAACACACCCAGGCCCTGGTCGTCCGGGCCACGATGGCGCTGAACGTCGGTCATCCGCGCGACGATGCGCGCGTCGGCGGGCGCCCTGTCAAGGTTGACGAATCCGGCAATGCCACACATGAGGGTGAGGAGGTGATCGACTAGCCAGCGGGGACGCGCTTGCGTCCGCAGAGGGCAGGCCCGCCCGAATAGCGGCCACGACTGCCCTGCAGCGCATAGAGTGCCTGCCACACGAACCGATGCAACAACGTCGGGCGGGCAAAGGGTGGCGGCGAGACAACAACGGCCGGGAGCGCGGCGGCCACGGCCGCGAAGGTCGAGGCAGCCCTGGTGTGAAAGAACGGATACTCGGCTCGCAGGCTAGCGCGATACTGCGCCATCGCCACGAAGTCACGGAAGCGCAACGGCGGATACGAACCCCAATAGTCGAGGCCGGCGGCATCGAACCACTCGAGGGTTTCCCCGATCTCGTGATCGCTCTTGTGCGGATGACAGTATTGGTCGTAGAAACCCGCAGTCTCCGCCGGCGTCATCCGATCGATGGGCGTCGTGCCATACAAGCGGTGAGCCACCTCGAACCGCTTTTCGAGACTGGCGCCAGCGAGCCGGTCCACTTTCCTTTTTTGCAGGTTATGGCGCCAGTGATTCCACTTGTTATAAAGGTAGATGTTGACGAACCCTCCGGGCCGGCAGATGCGCACCAGTTCCCGAAACCCGCGAGACGGGTCGCTGGTGTGGTGCAGCACACCCTGGGAGATCACCACGTCGAAGGATGCGTCGGGATAGGGCAAGTTGAAGATGTCGCCCTCGACCATGCTCGCGCCTTCAAACCGCAGCTCCTCCTTGAGGGCTCGCGCGACGCTCAACGAGGCGGTCGAGTGATCGAATCCGACGTACTCTCGCGCACCAAAATGCTGCGCCATCGGCATCACGCGATGGCCGGTGCCGCAGCCGACATCGATCACGCGCGCGCCGAGAAGAAACGGTTCGAGGCCCAGGTATCGATAACGGCACAACTCCGCAGCAAAAATCTGGCGGCGCTCCTCAGCCGAGTAGTTCGGATAAGGGTGAGCCATGTACATGCTCAAGACCGGGCTCTTGACGTGATCGACGGAACTCATACGGTGTGACACGCCCTACGTGTGCTTAGTTGACTGCACGAAGACGCTGTCGGCAACTCCGATCAGCGGCGGGCACCGGCGGCTGGCAGCCTTGAGTGCTTCGGAGGCCCGTAGCACCCGCTGCAACATCGGCGGCATGAGTGGCGCATCCGATGCCTGCAGGCCAATCCCGAAATAGCAATCGGTTTCGAGCATCGAAGGACCGATCGTCTGCGAAAATAGCTGGCGCAACGCACGGCCGGTCCAATAGCGAACCTCGAAGCCGCGACCCTCGCGGAAACCGCGACGAGCCTGATGGTAGAGACATCGTACTCCGAATCGCGTTGGCATCTGCACCTTGGCGATGCCCCCGTCCCGAAGCACACGGCCAATCTGTCGGACGGCTTGTCCCGCGTCGGCCCGCGAGAAATGTTGCAGCACGCTATAGGAGAACACGGTGTCGAACGTTGCCGGCGCAAACGGCAGGTGGCGCGCATCCCCAACGACATACCGCGTCGGTGCGCCGACCTGGCGCGCGACCCTCTCGGCTGCCAGCACCGCGCCTAGTGACGGATCGATGCCGACCGCCTCATATCCGGCCGCGGCGGCGGCCAGCGTCCAGCGCCCCCAGCTGCAGCCGACGTCCAGCAAGCGGCGCCCCTTTCCCGGCGGCAGCGGAAGCTCCGGAATGGGATATTGCTCCAGCCGGCCAATCAGGTGCTTGTACATGAGCCCGTTGGTCGCGGCTACCAGGTAGGCAGCCACCGGGTCGATTGCGCCCGCTTGGGCTGCCAACTCGATGATGCCTCGCTTCTCGTCGTCGCTCAGGCTCAGCGTCGCCAGTTGCCACCGCTGCGCGACGTCGTCCGCGCCACGCGTTGACGCCTTGAGCGAATCAGCCGCGACCGAAATGGTTTGTTCGACCTCGCCGATCAACATGATCGGGACGCCAGAGACGATCGGATAGCGATGACTGGCGTCACACACGAGCGCGTTCCCGACCAGCTGCAACACCCCGTAATCGCGCGGGCAGACCAAGTGAGCGAGCCACGAGCGATCAAACGCCGGCGAGACGGAGTCAGTCATGAGACGATGCGAACAAGGGCCTCGCCAAGGCCCTCCATGGTCATAGCCGGACGCGCCAAGGCGTTTCGCGAGAATTCGCTGAGGCGAACCGGATGGTCCAGCAGCGAGCGAACCGCTGCGGCAATCGCGTCCGCGGTAACCTCTGGCAGCAGAAGACCGCTGACGCCATCGACGACGACCCGCCCGGACGATCGCGAGGCGATGATCGGCAGCCCCGCAGCCTGAGCTTCGATCTGCACCATGCCGAAGCCGTCGGACAGCGACGGGAACACCAGCACATCGGCCTCGCGAAGGCACTGAGACACCGCCGCCCGCGATACCGACCCGGCGAACTCAATCGCCGCATCCGCGGCGGCCGAAGGGATGTCCATGGCCTGCTGCCCCACCAGTCGCAATCGCACTGGCAATCCACGCAAGAGACGCATGGCGTCGAGGAGGAAGGGGACGCCCTTGACGACTGACAGGCTACCCACAAAGACAAGACGCAATGGCCGGTCGGGCCCGAACGCTGAGGGGAACTCACGCGGCGCCAGGGTCGCGTGGCCGTCGGGAGAACACGCTAGGGGGATCACATGGATGCGCGCCGGATCGATGCCTTTTCCTTCCAGAGCGCCGCGCGACCACTCGGAGTTCACGACGACATGGTCGGCCAGCCGGCACTCTTCGTGCCACTCACCGAAATAGGCGGGCGGGGGCAACTCGGGCGGCGGTCCGTACTGCGGGTACCGCTCCGCCAACCGGTGCACGATCTCAAAATGCTTCGGGCCCGGATCGATCTGTCCGAGCACCGTGGTCCAACCGCGCGCCCGGGCCAACTGAAACACTCGCCGCGCGGCGTAGCTGTGTGCGAACACGACATGATGACCCGATCGCGACGCCAGACATTCCGCCGCCCGCCGCTGAAACCATGCATTGCGGCGCAGCGGCAACTGCCAGCCGGTCAGTCCGCGCAGGCGCCAGCCACTCTCGTGAACCAGCAAGGAGCCCGTCCACGCGTCGACGTTCGCGTCGGCAAGGTCGGAATGGTAACGCGCCGCCAGTGCCGGCGACAGCTGGCGCACAATCGGCGCGACCGCTCCATCTGGCGGCATCCACGCGTCGGTCACCATGAGCCCGAGGCGGTGCAAGCGGTGCACTGCCCGCGGCACGGCGTAGTGCTCGCGGGCACTGAGCTGGCAGCATAGCCAGGGACTCGTCAATGCTCAGTCCGTGTCCGGGGTGACGCGAAGAGCATCGAGGTTGACGCTGGCTGATCGCCTGCCGCCAGTGTGGCACGAGTCATCAACGTCTGGCCGTGGCAGGAGCTGCGCCGCCTCCACGCCGTCGACGGAGATAGGCGCGCACCGCGGACGCCGGAAGGGGTCGGCGGTAGGTTCGATGGCGAAGCAGGTGCCGCGGAATACGGGCGAGTCCCGAGAGCACACCGGCGCGACGCCCATGCCCGATCAGCCAATACACCCGCTTGAGGAGCTGCGCACAACCGACCGGCCAGAGCACAACGGGATACCGTAAGTACGTGAGCAACGCGATGTTGGCGACGCTCGCGGCGGTGACACCCGGGGCGCTGTGGCGAACCAGGTCGGTATCGTGAAACACGCGCAGCCAGTTCGACTCCAGGATGCGCTGCCCCAGGGCGCCGAGCCGGAGCGCGAGATCTACTTCCTCCATGCCGTACGCCGTCGCGAGTGGCACGTACCCACCAGTGGCGGCGAAGGCGTCGCGGCGATACGCGCAGGCGCCGCCGGAGAAGTCAGCGACCCAGAACTGCTCTCTGACATCCGGCCGCAGGGGTTGGTTGACATGAAATACCTGGGCGCCGAGCACCGCAGCCTCGGGAAACTGGTTGAAGAGCTCGATCACCCGTGCGAAGTAATCACCGTCGAGGGGATACGAGTCGTCATCGAAGCTCGCCACGATTGGCGAAACCGCTTCGGCCATCATCCGGTTTCGTCCACCGCCTGGGCCGACGCGCTCGGCACTCACGATCACGCGCGCCTGTGGGCACGCCGTGCGCACGGCAGCGGCGCTCGCCGGTTGACCCGCATCAATGTGCACGAGCACTTCAACGGGAGGTGGGTCGCACGCGAGCAATCGCTGCAGCGTCCCAACGACTGCGGCCGGGCGATCGAACGCCGTCACGATCGCGGTCACGGACGCGGCTGTCGGACGGCTCATGCACCCGCCGCGGGAACGGGGTGACGCCCGGCCGACCACCCGGTGCGGTCGGCGAACGCCGCGACATCCCGGACCGCGATCAACTCATGGCCACCGGCTTCGGTGAACGTCGAATCGACGGACCGCAGCGTGGGACCGCTCGCGAGCACGAAGGTGGAGAATCCCAATTGTTGCAGAAACGCGATCAGGTCGCCCATGCCGTGGCCGTAGCGACGAAAGTGCGTCTCCCACATTTCGCAGTTCACGCACGCCGTCCGCGCCAGCGTTTCGAGGGCGCCCTTCAGCACCGCCAACTCGGTGCCTTCGACGTCGATTTTGATCAGCGCGACCGGCCCGCTACCGGCCAACGCCCAGTCAAGAGTCGAGCACTCGACTGGTGTGCCGCCCTCGGCGACCAGGTGATTCATGTCGTCTCGGCGGTCGTCCGACATCAGGACGGTGCCGGCAGCCGTGCCCAGCGCCAGATTGTAGGCGGTTACGTTCGTGCAGCCGTTCAAGGCGAGGTTGCCTCGCAGGTAGCCAAAGATCCGCGGCGACGGTTCGAATGCGAAGACCCGGCCGCGTGGACCGGCCTCCTGGCTCATGACGATCGAGACTTCGCCGATATTGGCGCCGACGTCGACCACCACGTCGCCGCGGCGGCAGTAGTCGCGGAACAGTTCCAGGCCGTGCACGCGGGTGCCGCGAGTGACCCACAAATTCATGGTGGCGTTCGATGGGTACAACCGCAGGCGATACCCGTCCATTTGCATGGTGAACAGGGGGGAGAGCCGCGACCACGCAAGCAAGCGTGCCGCGACCAGCCGCAACGGTCGGGGGTGGGCTCTCAGCACGCGATACCAGTGCGTCAGCGACATGGAATCTTCATGCGAACAGCACGCGCCGCAGCGCGCGCAGCCGGCCTGCGGTGCGCGGCCAGAGCCCGCTCCACGAACCGCGACGAAGACCGCCAATCAGGTTGCTACCCGTCTCGACTCCGAAATAGAGCACGGCGAGGCCGAAGGCGGCTGGCGCCGACCGGCCGAGCGTCCGCCGCAGAACGAGGTAACGGTTGTAGAGATCGTCTTCGGCCGCCACGGCAGGGGTCACTCGCCCGCCCGGTGCGTGGAAATGTCCCATGCGCGCCTGCGGACAAAAGAGGATCGTGCCGTGCCTGGCCACTTTCAGTCCGAGGTCGACGTCTTCGTTCATCGTGCAGCGGTGCAAGAAAAAATCGGAGAACCCACCCGCGCGTTCGTAAGCGGAGCGGCGCACGAGCGTGTTGCAGGTGCCCAACCACGCGATTGGCACGGCTGTCGACGGCGCCGGGTGGTAGCCAAACCGCAAAAGCGGGCCGACGACGCGGCCTTGCCAGGATCCCTCGGACATGCCGAGCGCGTAGCGCAGATAGAACCGCCACGCTGGTGTCGGTTCAGGCCAAGTCTGGTTGTTGAAGTCGGCGAAGGCGCCCACGACCCCGGCGTTTGTCTCGATGGTCTTCAAGAGGTGCTCAACACAGTCGCTCTCGAGCACCACATCATCGTCCAGCAGAAGCAGGAACTCGCCCTGCGACTCGGCAATCGCCGCGACACGTTGCCGAACGGCATTCGGCGGACGAACGGCAATATGGCGAACAGTCAGTCCCTGCTTGTTCCACTCTGGCAGGGCGGTCACTTGCCGCACGGCATCGGTATCGCTACCGTCGGCGACGATCACCTCATCAGGCTTGTGTGACTGAGCGGCCAGCGACGTCAGCAGCTGGTTCAGCGAATCGGCCCGCCCAATCGTCGGCACGATCACGCTAAT
>JBBQSP010000161.1:0-6045 GCA_038213735.1 Vicinamibacterales bacterium
AGCCGGACCGATACCGAAGTCATCCTTTACCTCTACGACAAGTTCGGCCTCGATGGAATGCTCGAACGCCTGAACGGCATGTTCGCGATCGTGATCGTCGACCTGCGCGCGGGCGAATTGCACTTGATTCGAGATCATCTGGGCATCAAGCCACTCTACTGGACCGTGGCGGGCTCGACGCTGATGTTTGCATCCGAAGCCAAAGCGTTCCTGTCGCACCCGGCGTTTCGCGCCGAGATTGACGCCGGCGTCGTCGACGAGTACCTCGCATTTCGTTTCGTTTGTGGCGAACGCTCGTTACTGAAGAACGTCCAACAACTCCGGCCCGGGCACTGTGTGCGCGTGACGCTGGGGGGCGCGATGGTGCGGCGCTACTGGCAGGTACCCGACGGCGAGAAGATCGCGTTTTCAGCGGCCGAAGCAGTCGACCGGCTTGAGATGCTGCTGGGCAACAGCGTGTCATCGCAGCTGTTGAGCGATGTCAAGGTCGGTTGCCAGTTATCCGGCGGCATCGACTCGTCGCTGGTGAGCGTGATGGCGCGGTCCGGGTTCGCCGCCGACATGGATACCTTTTCGGTCGTCTTTGACGATCCCGCATTCTCAGAGGAAAACTGGATCAGCATCGCCGCCAATGCCGCCAAGGCCGACAGCCACCGGTTTCGCTTTACCTCGCAGTTTTTCTTCGACACGCTCGATGCCGCCTCTTGGCAGATGGACCAGCCCATGGGACATCCCAATTCGCTCGGGATCTGGCTGCTCGCCAAGCGCTCTCGGGAACTGGTCACGGTACTGCTAAGCGGCGAGGGCGCCGATGAGGTGTTCGGTGGGTACACCCGTTTCTTTTACGCCGGCCTCAGACCCAAGTTGTCCCCTTGGTCGCCACTTCTCAAGATGCTGCCCGGCGTGGGTCACCGCCTGGAACGGCAGTTCGGAGGTGAGCCGGTCAACACCTTCATCACCTCATCCTTGTTCCAGCGGCCGGACGAGGTGCTCAGCATCCGCCCGGAGGCGGACTTCGAACAGGTGATGGTCCGGCGCCGGACGCTGTTTGCCGAGGGCCAGTCCGATCACGTCAGCAACTGCATCAAGTTCGAGATGCAGACCTACCTGGTCGACCTGCTGATGCGCCAAGACAAGATGACCATGGCGCATTCGGTCGAGAACCGCGTGCCCTTTCTCGATCGGAACCTGGTATCGTTTGCGCGCAAACTGCCGATTCCGCTTCTGGTCGCTACCGACATCGCGCGCACGAGGGCTGCGATGCGCGGTACGAAGGTTATTCTCAAGAGCCTGGCCCGCCGAACCTTCGATGACGTGTTTGTCTATCGGCCCAAGTCCGGCTTCAGCTTGCCGTTGACGCACTATTTCGCCGACCGCCGTTTCGAATTATTGATGGAGGAGCGGCTGTTGCCAGGCATGCGCGAGCGCGGGCTCGTGGACTCGGCGGCTGTGCGGCGACAGTGGAAGAACCTCTCCAGCGGGCTGGCCGGGGCCGCAGAAACGCTGTGGATTTCGGTCGCGTTCGAGCTATGGGCACAAGCCTTCGTGGACCGTCCCCGCGGGCACGCATGACCGACAGTTCCTCAGGCCGCGACCGCCAAATCCGTGTGGTGTTCTGCTGGAATGATGTCTCCGGTTACATGGCCGCGTGCTGGCGTGCCCTTGCCGCCCGCCCCGGCCTGGATGTGCATGTCGTGCATCCTGAGCTGTTGCGCCAGCCAAACCCGTTCCGGCGCGATACCGGGCTGATGGCGGGGATCTCCAACGAGACCTTCGATACGACCGCGCGGTTGACTGACGAGCACCTGTTGAGGGTGGTCGCAAGCCGCCGCCCGGACGTGGTCGTGCTCTGCGGGTGGTTGTATTGGCCCTACACGCGCCTCGTTCAGGCCCACGAGTTGCGCCACGCGCGGGTCTTTGTCGGCATGGATTCGCCGTGGCGGGGATCGCTGACACAGCACCTGGCGAAGTACCGCCTTGCCCGTCTGACGCGCCGGCTCGACATGGTCGTCACCGCCGGTGATCGTAGCCGCCAGTACGCCAAACGGCTCGGCGTGCCGGAGTCGCGAATCCGCTCGGGCTATTACGGATTCGACTACGAAGGCTACAGTCGCGTGGCCGAGCGGCGTGACGCGGCGCCGGGCGGGTGGCCCCGGCAGTTCCTGTTCGTCGGACGGTATGTGCCGGCCAAGGACCTGGCGACCCTGGTCGCGGGCTACTCAGCGTATCGGCGTTCGGTGCCGTCGCCGTGGGGCCTGACCTGCTGCGGCTGGGGGGAAGACGGTCGCTTCCTGAAGGACGTACCTGGCATTACTGATGCGGGCTTCACCCCGCCGACGGCCCTACCGGAGATCTTCAGCCGCCACGGGGCCCTGGTACTCGCCAGCAAATTCGAGCCGTGGGGAGTCGTGATTGCCGAAGCGGCGTCGACGGGCCTACCGGTGATCTGCAGCTCCGCCTGTGGCGCCGGTGAGGACATCGTCAGGGACTACTTCAACGGCGTGACCGTGGCGCCAAGCGATCCCGTTGGCCTCGCCCGCGCCATGCGCTGGCTGCACGACCACCAGAGCGAGCTCCCGGCGATCGGGCGAAGGGGACAGGCGCTTGCCAAGCCGTTCTCGGCAGAGGCGTGGGCGACGCGCTGGCATCGCTATTTCATCGATGCGCTCAACGGCTCGACGTCCGCTGGCTCCTGACGCGTTGCTGGATATGGACCTCTCACGTCTCCTGAGTCCGACGGTGCGCCGCCAATGGGATGGCGCCCTCGCGCGTCGCGATGCGACCGCGCGGTGGCCTGCCGACTGGGGGGAGCGGCACCTCGAGGGCATCCGCCGATCGTGGGCCGATGCGGTCGTCGATGTTCCGTACTATGCCTCGCTGGTTGCGGCAGGCGAGGCGCCGGGGCGCATCGATACCTGGAATGACTTTCGCGGAATCCCCCCGCTGAGTCGCGAAACGTTGCAGCGCCGCCGGGCCGAGTTCATCAGGCGATCAGCACCGCCGCCGTCGCTGGTCACGACGGCCGGTTCGACCGGCACACCGCTTACGGTCGGCGTTGGCGCAGCCGAGCGTGACCTGATGCGCATCGTCAAGCTCACGGAGTGGCTCGCCCTTGGGTATCAACCAGGCTCGCGGCTGTTCCTGATCTGGGGTCACGCCCATCTCCTTGGCACCGGATGGCGCGGCCGGCGCAATCATTTGCGGCGCCGGCTGGCCGATGCTTTTCTCGGCTACCGCCGGGTCGATGCGTACTTGCTGACGCCGGCGCTCTGTGAAGACCACGCGCACACCCTGTTGCGTTTTCGGCCGGTCGGCGTGATTGGCTACGCCTCGGCCCTCGATCTGTTCGCGCGGTACGCAACAGCGTATCGGGACCGCATCCGGGCGCTCGGCGTTCGCTTCGTGCTGGCCACTGCGGAAGCGCCGCCTCAGCCTGACACCGTCGCCCTGATCGAAGACCTGTTCGGCTGCGCGGTTGTTCAGGAGTACGGTGGCGCCGAGTTTGGCCAGGTAGCCTTCAAAGCCGGCCCGGCCCCGTTTCGGGTGTATTCGGATCTCAATTACGTAGAGTGCGAGGCGGACGACGCAGATCCGGCGGAGGGACAGCCCGTCCTTCTGACGTCGCTCTACCCCCGTTACTTGCCCTTGATTCGCTATCGCGTGGGCGACACCGTCGTTGGTCCCGAGCGTCAGCACCATGGGCACGTCATGCGGTTCCGCGACGTCGGGGGCCGAGTCAACGATGTGGTCGTCCTCGCCGACGGGGCGGCGATTCACAGCGTGGCCATCTTTCACTGCATCCACCAGGAAGCAGCGGTCTATAACATCCAGATGATACTGCGTGACGCGGAGACCGAAGTCCGTCTCGTTGCGCCTGGCGCCAACCAGATCGAAATGGAAGCCCGCATGCGGACGCGCCTGTCGCAAGTGCATCCTTCCCTCGCCAACGTCCGCTTCAGCTACGTCGAGGATCTCCAGGTGAGCCTCGCCGGCAAGCGCCGCTGGTTTGTCGACCACCGGACCTCGTCTCCATGTGTGGCATCGCCGGCATCCTGACGGCCGAACCTGGCCGGTTCGACATGGCGTCTGCGCTGGACGCCATGCAGGGCACGATTCGGCACCGCGGACCGGATGATACGGGGCAGTGGCATTCGCCTTCGGGTCGCGCAGGTTTCGCTCACACGCGTCTGTCGATCCTGGATCTGGGGCCGGCGGGCCATCAGCCGATGGCCACGACCGACGGCCGGTTCACCCTCGTGCTTAACGGCGAAATCTACAACTGTATTGAGTTGCGCCGCCGGCTCGAGCGGAGCGGCGAGCCCTTTCGCACCCGGACCGACACTGAAGTCGTTCTTCGCGCCTACCAGGAGTACGGTGACGATTGCGTCGAGATGCTGCGCGGCATGTTCGCGTTTGCGCTCTGGGACGAGCGCGAGCAGATGTGTCTGTTGGCGCGCGATCGGTTTGGCATCAAGCCGTTGTACTACCATGCGGCCAATGGGCAACTAACGTTCGGTTCAGAGGTGCGGACGCTGCTCGCATCGACGCAGGTGCCCCGTGGAATCGACCCGCAGTCGGTCTATCAGTATTTCAGGACCGGCTCCGTTCCCGAGCCACGGACGCTGCTGCGGAACGTGCATGTCCTCGAAGCCGGGCACATAGGCCGCTGGAAAGCTGGCCGGCTTGAGAGGCGGGAGTATTGGTCCCTTCAGTTCACCCCAGGCGCTGTCATTGGCGCCGACGCGGTCACTGACACCCGTGCCGCGTTGCTCGACTCGATAGCCCACCATTTCATGGGCGATGTTCCCATCGGCATCTTCTTGAGCGGCGGCATCGATTCCACGGCACTGGTAGCGTTGGCCAAGGCCTCCGGCCAAACCGATCTGCGCACCTTCACGATGTCGTTGCCGGGCACCTTCAATGATGAGGGGGCGGCTGCTCGGAAGGTGGCTGCCCATTTTGGGACCAGGCACGAGGATTTTCGGGTGGATGCGGCGACCGCCAAATCGCTGTTTGCCCAGTTCCTTAGTGCGGTCGACCAGCCGAGCATCGACGGCTTGAACACCTTTGCGCTTGCCGGTTTTGCGCGCGATCGCGGGTTCTCGGTGGCACTGTCAGGCGTCGGAGCGGACGAGATGTTTGGCGGCTACCGCTCGTTTCAGGACGTTCCGCGGTTGGCCCGGTGGCATCAGCGGCTGAGCTGGTTAGGACCGGCGCAGGGTTTCTTGGGGCACGCACTCGAAGCGGTCTCCGGCGCTCCCCGGTTGCAGCGCGTCGGCGACCTGCTCGGCCAGCAGCCCGGAATCACGACGTCATACCGCACCTTCCGTGGCGTGTTCACGAGAGCCGACGCGCGGGCGCTGGCCCGGCATTTCGCTCGCGCGACCGACAGCGAAACGGAGGATGATGAGGGCGATACGCGGCCGGCCGACCCGACCCCCTTGGATTCGGTCAGCCGCCTCGAAATCACCCGCTATGTCCGCAATCAACTGCTGCGCGACAGCGACGTGATGGGCATGGCTTGGGGACTCGAACTACGGACGCCGTTCTTGGATGCGGCCGTCATGCAGACCGTTAGCCGGGTGCCCGCCGGTGTGCGTCTACGCCGCGGCAAGAGGCTGCTGCTCGACGCGGTTCCCGAAGTACCGGACTGGGTGGCCACACAGCCCAAGCGCTGCTTTCAGTTCCCGTTCGAGCAGTGGCTGGACGGTGAGTGGCGCGAGATTTTTGCCGACGTCGGCCGCGCCTGCCCGGTCGCGGCGGTGACGTGGTATCAGAAGTGGAGCGTCTTCATGCTCCAGCGGTGGGTTGAACGGACCATTCCCGGTACCGAACCGAAGAGGTCAGATGGATAAGATCGTCCGCGAACATTACGGTCCACCGTTGGGGATGGCCACCTCCGTAATGGGGATGCTGATCGCGTTGATGTTGTGTCCCGACGACCCGACGGCGCAGGGTGCGCTGGTCGGCAGCGGCTTCGCGCTGGCCGTGGGCATTCTCTTCGTTCCGGCCATGCGGGTGGTGACCAGCGCCAACACCATGATG
>JBBQSP010000162.1:0-6005 GCA_038213735.1 Vicinamibacterales bacterium
CCATGAGATGCCAGCCAAGCGGACGTACCCATGCCCGAGGCAATGCATTGAACGTGCCGACAAAGAAGGTATTGAAGGCCAAACCCTTCCAGCCGCCGTGCAGCCGCGACTTGACCGGGAACCGTTCCGGCACGATCCGCACGTCGGCGAAGGGCGCCAGCAGTGCCTTGAACTCCCCGATCGAGTATTTCACCAGCACCGGCGCATCCTCGTGCTCAAGAGGCACCTTCATCACCTTCGACAAGGCATTGAGCCACGAGACGCGGTTGTAGACCATGAAGATGCCGGTGCCGCCCGGCTTCAACACCCGGTGGCACTCGCGAATCAGTTGCGCCGCGTCGGCGGTGTACTGGACCACACCGTGGCCGTAGACCGCGTCGAACGACTGGTCGGGGTACGGCAGCGCCTCGCCGTTGGCGACGCGCAGTTCCTCGGCTTCGACGCCATGCAGCGCGAAGTTTTGCTCTGCAAGGTCGATGGCCGTCTGCGCCAGGTCCACGCCCGTGACGCGGGCACCGCCGGCGGCAAAGCGGACCAGGTCTGTGCCAATGCCGCATCCCACTTCGAGCAGGCGCTGTCCCTGGTAGGACCGGAAGTCCACCAACTGGGGCAGGTAGCGCAGCTTGTCGTAGCGGTAGTCGTCGAGGTCGTCGAAGAACGCCTTGGTGCCGACCGGCGCGTCCGTCATCTCCAGGTCGTGGATGCGGTGGTTCCAATAGCGCTGAATCTCGTTGATCACCGGCACGAAGCCTTGGCGTCTTTAATCTGTGTCATCTGTGTAATCTGTGGCCTATCGTACAATGACCGGCTGATGCTGCGCGACCTTAGCCGGCTGGCCGACACGCAATTTGATGTGCTCGTGGTCGGCGGCGGCTTCTACGGCGTGACCGTCGCCTGGGATGCCGCCCAACGGGGCCTGGCGGTCGCCATCATCGACAAGGACGACTTTGGCGCGGCGACCTCGTTCAACAACCTGAAGACGCTCCACGGCGGCCTGCGCTCGCTTCAGAGCCTGAACTTCCGGCAGATGCGCCTGTTCATCCGCGAGCGGCGTGCCCTGGCCCGCATCCTGCCACACCTGGTCCGGCCCCTGCCGTTCGTGGTTCCGACGACGAGGACCCTGAAACGTAACGCGTTGGTTATGCGGGTCGGGCTGGCGATCAACGACGCGGTCGCGAGCGACCGGAATGCAGGGCTCGCCGACCCCGGGACCCACCTGCCTGACAGCCAGATCCTGTCGAAGGAAGAAACGCTCCGGCTCAACCCGATCATCGACCCCGAGGGGGTGACCGGGGGCGCCATGTGGTACGACTACCAGATGGTGAGCACCGACCGCGTGACGCTGTCGTTCCTGCTCTCCGCGGTCGATGCCGGCGCGACCGCCGCCAACTACGTCAAGGCCAACCGGTTCATTCGCCAGGGCGACCGCGTGGTCGGTGTGCAGGCCGAAGACGGCTTGACCGGCAACACCTTCGACCTGCGCGCGACCGTGGTCGTCAACTGCGCCGGGCCCTGGGCCGCGTCGCTGCTCACCGACCTGCCGTTGGCGGCGCAGGGGGCACCACCACCGCGGTTGTCACGGGCCATGAACGTCGTCACCCGAAAGGTGGTCGGGTCGCACGCCTGCGGCAGCATGGCCGGCGGACGTTACCTGCTGATGGTCCCCTGGCGCGACGTCTCGATGTTGGGCACCAGCCACGATGCCTACGACGGGTCGCCCGACCAGCTGAAAGTGACGCGCTGGGACCTCGAGGCCTTCTTGAAGGACGCGCGCGAGGCCTTTCCCCACGCCGGCCTGACGACCGCCGACGTGCGGCTGATTCACCGAGGGCTGCTGCCCATGCTGTCTGGCGACGGCCACCACGTCCGCCTGCTCAAGGACAGCCAGGTCGTGGACCACGGCCGCCACGGGTTGGCGGGGCTGGTGTCAGTGTTCGGCGTCCGCTACACGACGGCGCGGCACACGGCGGAACAGGCGGTCAACGCGGTGTTCCGGTCGATGGGCCATGCCACGCCTCCCCCCTGCCGCACCGCCGAAACGCCGTTGCTCGGCGGCAGCATGAACCACGTCGATAACTTCCTGAAGGCCGTCCTCCTGCGCGACGTCGAGGGCGTGCCGGCCGAGACCCTGCGGCGCATTGCCACGACCTATGGCACCGGCTACGACCGGGTGCTGCAGATGGCCCGAGACGTGCCGGCGCTGGCGCGCCCTCTGGGCCGCAACTGCGAGGTGCTCGGGGCGGAAATCCTCTATGCGGCGCGCTCCGAAATGGCCCTGAAGCTGGGGGACGCGGTCATCCGGCGAACCGAAGCCGGCGCCGCCGGTCACCCTGGCACCGACGCCCTCGAGCGGGCCGCCGCGATCATGGCCCGCGCGCATGCCTGGGACGAGTGGCGCGTGCGCAACGAGGTCGCCGAAGTCGAGGCGTTCTACCGCCTGCCAAGAGACTAGCGCGGCCCCCGGAGCCTCCCTGAGAGAGCCCCCAGAGGGGACAATGTCGTCCGACGCCATTTTCCAGAGGGAGCGAGCGCACTTTTCATAGAGAAAAAGTGCGAACTTATAGTAACCTCCCCTCTGCAAACGCTGTCGTTGAGCGGTTGCCTAACTAGGAGAACAGATGGCCAAGACTGCGAAGAAGAAAGCCGCGAAGAAGCCGGCTCGTAAGGCGAACGCCGCGTTTATGAAGCCCGTGACGCCGAGCGCCGCTCTGGCGGAAGTTGTCGGCAGCAAGCCGATTCCGCGTACCGAGGTCACCAAGAAGCTCTGGGCCTACATCAAGAAGAACGGCCTGCAGGACGCGAAGAACAAGCGCATGATCAAGGCTGATGCCGCACTGAAGCCCGTCTTCGGTGGCAAGGCCACGGTCAACATGTTCGAAATGACCAAGCTGGTCAGCAAGCACCTGAAGTAGTCAAAGCTTCTGAAGATCACGGGCGCACGGGTCAACCGTGCGCCTTTTCTTTTGTACTTGGACAAACCTAAAGGTTTGTCCCTACGAAAGATTGAGGTGCGCGGTGGCCCAGCGTTCGAACACCATCAGCGGGAACAGCGTGTGCGCGTGGTTCTCGCGGCCGGCGGTGTGGGTATCCATCAGCGCAGTCACGACCGCCGGATCGAACAAGCCACGGCGGGCGATGCGTTCGGGCGACAGCAGGTCGCGCATCAGCGGCTGCAGTTCGCGCCGCAGCCAGTTCTTCATCGGGATGCTGAATCCCTCCTTGCGTCGCGACAGGATGCGTTCCGGCAGGATGCCGCGCATCGCCTGCTTGAGGATCCACTTGCGCTCACTGTCGCGGATCTTCAGGTGCCCTGGCATCGAGAACGCCAGTTCCATCACGTCACCATCGAGGAACGGCGCGCGCGTCTCGAGCGACGTCGCCATGCTCATGCGATCGACCTTCACCAGGATGTCGTCGGCGAGGTACAAGCTGAGATCCGCATAGAGCTGCCGATTAAGAGCATCGTCCTGGCCAAAGCGGCCGAGCGCGTCGCGCACCGGTCCATACACGTCGGTGGCGGCGAGCGCGTCGCGCAAACCGCCGCGGTACAGCCGCGCCTTGTCGCGCGCGTTCAAGTACACCATCCAGCGGTAATGCCCGAGATCGGCCGGCGCCGCGGTGGCGCCGGCGCTGAAGCGCTTCACCTTGTTGACGAGGCCCTTCTTCTTCCCGGTGGGCGGCAACGCCGCGGCGACGCCGGCCAGCGCCGGCATGAGGGCGTCGCCCATCCAGCCAAGCTTCGTCGACAGCGCCTGGGCCTGGTAGGCGTCATAACCGCCAAACAGCTCGTCGCCGCCATCCCCGGACAACACCACCTTGACGTGCTCGCGCGCCAGTTCCGAGACGCTGAACGTCGGAAACATCGAGACGTCGGCGAACGGCTCGTCCAGGTGCACGACGAGGCGCTCGAACAGATCGCCCAGGTCGGGCGATACGTTGCGCTCGCGATGGTTGGTCTTGAACAGCGCCGCCACTTCCCGCGCGTATGGCAGCTCGTTGTAGGTGCCGTCGCTGAAACCAATGCTGAAACTGTTGACCGGCTGCGACACCGCCTCGCTCATGAACGCAACGAGCGAGCTCGAGTCGATGCCGCCAGACAGAAACGCGCCAAGCGGAACGTCGGCCATCAGCTGGCTGGCCACCGCCTTGCGCAAGGCGGCGCGCAGGGCCTCGGCAGCCTCGCGGTCGTCCCACTTGCGCAGCGGCACCTCCGCGGCATCCCAATAGCGATGCACGGTGACCTCGCCCGCGCGGTACCTCAGGAAATGGGCCGGGGGCACCTTGTGGATGCCCTTGATCATCGTACGCGGCGCCAGCACGTATTCGTAGGTGAGGAACTGATCCAGCGAGATCGGATCGAGGTCGCGCGTCACCTCGGGCCGCACCAGCAGCGCCTTGACCTCGGACGCCAGCAGCAGCCCCTTCGGCGTCAGCGTCCAGTAGAGGGGTTTTTCGCCGGCCCGATCGCGCGCGGCGATCAGCGTCTGCGTGCGGCCGTCCCAGATTGCGAGCGCGAACATGCCGCGCAGCTTCGGCAGGAAGTCCTCGCCCCACTGCTCGTAGGCGTGAACCAGCACCTCGATGTCGGATCGGCGCGACCGGAAGGAGTGCCCGAATGCCTCGAGCTCGTCGCGCAGCGCCTGGAAGTTGTAGATCTCGCCGTTGGCGACGATCTTGATGTCGCCGGCCTCATTCAGAATCGGCTGTTGCCCGCTGGCCAGATCAACAATCGCCAGCCGCCGCATCGCCAGTCCGACGCCGGGGAGCGTGATGCTGCCCTCTTCATCGGGGCCGCGGTGGTGCAGCATGCGCACCATCTGCTGCAGCTCACCATCGCCGACCGGCCGGCTGAGATCACGATCGACGATTCCAACAATCCCGCACATGGCGCTACGTCGACTCCCGACTCCCGACTCCCGACTCCCGCCGGTCTCGCACGACCTTCGCGGGAATGCCCGTGGCGATCGCGAACTCGGGGACCGCCCCGACCACGACCGCGCCGGCGCCGATAATGGCGTCGCGTCCGATCGTCGAGCCGTCGGTCACGACGACGTGCGTCCCGAGCCAGACGTTGTCGGCGACGTCGATCCCGCGGGCCGTGCGCCCCTGCGCGAGCACGGGGATGTCGATGCGGTCGTAGAGGTGATCGCCGCCCACCAGGTAGGTGTAGGCCGCCATCAGGATGTCTTTGCCGACGTGGACCCGCGAGGCCGAGAAGATCTCGCAGTTGAAGCCGATGTTGGCGCGATCGTCGATGATGATGTCGCCGTTCTTGCAGCTGAGAATGGTGTTGCGGCCCACGAACACGCCGCTGCCGATCCGGATGCCCTGGTTGTCGGTGCCCTTGGCGTCGAGGCAGCACAAGTCGTCGATGACGACGTTGTCGCCGATGTGGATCTTGTGTGGATGACGAAGCGTGACGCTGACGCCGAACACCACATTGCGGCCGACTGAGCCCAGCACCAGCGGGTACAGCTTCTTGCGCAGCAGCAGCCCCATGGCGCCGGGGACCCAGCTCGCCACCACCATCGCCAGCTCGTATTTGATCAAGGCCCAGATGCCGGGCCGGCCCACGAACAGCTCGCGGTACTTGTCGGCGTTCGACCGCTTCTCGTTGAACAGCTCCTGCTGGATGACCGTAATCCGCGGGTCGTGCTCGCGGGGGGGACGGGCGGTCATCAGCGGGCGACCACGGCGAGGTCAGGCGACTCGCGCACCTCGCGAATCACATAGGTGGGCTTGTCCTGGGATTCGTAGTACGTCCGCGTCATCACCTCGGCCAGCAGGCCGAAGGTGACCAGCTGCACCCCGATGAAGACCAGCATCACGCCCAGCAACAGCAGCGGACGATCGGCAATGCCCTGGTGCAGAACCAGCCTGACGTAGGCGAGCCACCCGGTGATGGCCGTACCCAGGCCGCCGGCAATCAGGCCCAACAACCCGAAAATGTGCAGCGGGCGGGTCGAATAGCTCAACAGGAACTTCACGGTCGCCAGGTCGAGCAC
>JBBQSP010000163.1:0-5730 GCA_038213735.1 Vicinamibacterales bacterium
GCTTGGGCCACCAGAATCTCTTCCGATGCCTGGGGTCTGCTACTCGGCGCTCCGGCGCTTACCGAGGCGGGACTTGCACCCGCTGGAGACGAACAGCGTGATACTGACGCTCCCCTGTCAGTATCGTCACGACGCACCATCAGGAGATTGTACAGCGCGCGGCCGGCGCCGGCTTCGCCGTCACGAGCGGCGCGGCCGTGACCGCGCTGCCCAGCTGATCGAACGCGACCTGCTGCAGCGCCCGCACTTCGGCGCGCGACATCCCCAGCTCGAAACCCGAACACTCGGCATCGCCGAGCGAGCGGGGATCCTTCCCAGTCAACGTGCCGAAGATCACGAGCGCCTCGAGGTAATAGCCGTGGGTGCTGGCGTGATACGCATCGTACGTCCACAGGTTGAACTTGCCGGCGTCGATGCCGTCGTACGGATTCGGGTCGGCGACACCCGACTGCATGGCGCGGTGCCACGCTTCGCCCACCGGGATGACAGCCTTCACGCCGGCGGGGCCGGCCGCCTGGTCGTAGGCGGCGCGAATGTCGCGCGTCATCGCCTCGACGGTCTGTCCGGTCCAGGCGCCCTTCGCCGGATAGACATGGTCGGCGCGCGCCCAGGTCGCCATGGTGTAGATAGCCACCTTCGGGTTCTTGCCGCGCAGGAAGTCAGCCATCTGCTTCGTCGTGGCGATCAGCTTGGCGGGATCGCGAGGCTTGTCGCGATCAAGCAGGCTGAAACCGTGCATGACGACGGTGTCCCAGCCGCGGGAGCCGATCACGTCACGCTTGTCGGCGAGGTGAAAGTCGAGTCCGCTGCCGCCGCGGGTTTCGAGCGCGACGTCGTAGTCGAGCCCGGCCTGCTGCGTGAACGACTTGAACAGCCCCGGCACGCCGCCAATGCCTTCGTTGTTCAGGTCCGTCACGGTGCCGGCGCGATAGAAGCGCACCGGCGACCCCGAGCCAAACAAGAAGCTGTTGCCGATGAAGAGTACGCTGATGCTGGCCGCGGCGCCGGTGCTGCCGAAGGCGATGACCAGGCCGGCAACCAGGGTGGCGATCGACTTCATGACGCCATTCTGCTCTATTTATCGTAGGGGGAGCTGATGTAGTTCGAGTCCTGCTCCCACCGCAGGATCAACTGGGTGAACAGGAACTGGATCATCATCCGCTGGTCGGCGAGGCGCGTGATGCTGATCTGCTGCTGTTGCTTCACGTGCCAGGCGTAGATGTCGAAGAACACGCTGGTGCCGATGTCGATGAACTCCGGAAACTTGCCGCTCGTCTTGAGGTAGGCCTCGATGCGGCTCTTCACCTGGCCAACGCGGCCGATGTCCAGGGAACTGCTGACGAGCCCGGCCTGGATCTGCTGCCTCAGCTCCTCGAGCTGGTTCCCGATCTCAGTCAACCCGGCCCGGATGATCGGGCCGTCTTGCACGGCCTCCGCGGGCGACGCCGTGGCCCCGGTGGCCAACGTCCCCAACACCCCGGCAGTAACGACTTCTCGTCGGCTAATCATGACTCCCCCTTCGGGCGCACTAAAGTGCGCCCCTCCGTTGAGACGCGCGGCAAACGGCTCCGGCCGCCATAGAATAACGGCGTCATGCGATTTTCCGGGTGCCTTGCAATGATCCTGTCGTTCCCGCTCCTGGCCGCTGCGCAAACCGCCAGCCCGGGGCCCGGCGTGCCTCTCGAGATCGCCACCGCGCGGGCCGCGAATATCGGGGACCTGCGGTATGAGCTGGTGCTGTCGATTCCCGAGGACCTCGCCGCGCCGTTGACGGGAACCAATACCCTCCGCTTCTCGCTGAAGGACGCGTCGACGCCGCTGGTGATCGACTTCGAGACCAGCCGGGAGCACCTGAAGGCCGTCGAGGCCAACGGCCGGCCCTCGGCCTTCGCCTACGTCAACGGCCACCTCATCGTGCCCGCTGCGTCACTGGTGGCCGGCACCAACACGGTGCGCGTCACCTTCAACGCCGGCGACGCCTCGCTCAACCGCAACAAGGATTTCCTATACACCCTGTTCGTCCCCGCCCGCGCGCGGCTGGCACTCCCGGTCTTCGACCAGCCCGACCTCAAGGGCAAGTGGACCATGACGCTGGAGCATCCGGCGGCGTGGCAGTCGGCGGCCAACGGCGCGGAGCTGACGCGCACGGTCAACGGCACGCGCGCGACCGCCACGTTCGCCGAGACGCAGCCGCTGTCCACGTACCTGGTGGCCTTCATCGCCGGCGACTTCAAGATCGAGACCGCCGAACGCAACGGCCGCACGTTCCGGATGTTCCACCGCGAGACCGACGCCGGCAAGGTCGCGCGCAACCGCGAGGCCATCTTCGACTTGCACGCACGGGCGCTGGCGTTTCTCGAGGATTACACCGCGATCCCGTATGCGTTCGGCAAGTTCGATTTCGTGGCGATCCCCGCGTTCCAGTTCGGCGGCATGGAACACGCCGGCAAGATCCTCTATAACGCCTCGGGCCTGATGCTCGACGAGTCGGCGACGCAAAACCAATTGCTGGGACGCGCGTCGGTGATCGCCCACGAGACCGCACACATGTGGTTCGGGGATCTGGTGACCATGCGCTGGTTCAACGACGTGTGGATGAAGGAAGTGTTCGCCAACTTCATGGCGGCGAAGATCGTGAACCCGTCGTTTCCGGCGGTGAATCACGACCTGCGCTTCCTGTTGTCGCACTATCCGGCCGCCTACGAGGTGGACCGCACGCCGGGCGCCAATCCCATTCGCCAGGTGCTCGACAACCTGAACGAGGCCGGCAGCATGTACGGCGCGATCATCTACCAGAAGGCGCCGGTGGTGATGCGGCACCTCGAGACGCTGCTTGGCACCGACAACTTCCGGGATGGCCTGCGCGAGTACCTGAAGCGCCACGCCTTCGCCAACGCGACGTGGTCGGACTTGATCACGGTGCTCGACGCGCGCACACCGGTGGACCTGCAAGAGTGGAGTCGCGCCTGGGTCGATCAGCCGGGACGGCCGGCCATTCAGACCGAGCTGCAGATCAAGGACGGCAAGATCGCGCGCCTGGCACTTCGCCAGCACGATCCCCGCAACCGCAATTTGATCTGGCCGCAGCAACTCCGGGTAGCCCTCGGCCTGCCGTCGGGGCGCGAGATGATGATCGTGGACATAAACGGCGCCAGCGTTGACGTGCCGCAGGCGGTCGGCAAGCCGGCACCGGCGTACGTGCTGCCGAGCGCCGCCGGCTGGGCCTATGGTTCGTTCGCGCTCGACCGCGCCACGCTCGACTACCTCTCATCCTCTTTGCCGGAGATTGACGATCCGCTGACGCGCGGCAGCGCCTGGGTCACGCTGTGGGACGCACTGCTCGACGGCCAGGTCAAGCCGACGACGTTCGTTGACCTGGCCATGCAGTCGCTGCCGCGGGAAACCGACGAGCAGATGACCTCCCGGATCCTGGGCTACACCTCAGCGGCGTGGTGGCGGTTCCTGAGGCCCGCCGAGCTGACGGCCCGCGCGACCCGGCTTGAATCGCTGCTCCGCGAAGGACTGGCACAAGCCCAGACGCCCAGCCAGAAGGCGTCGTGGTTCGGCACGCTGCGCAACATCGCGCACACGCCCGGTACCGTCGAGTGGCTGCGCAAGGTGTGGGCGAAGGAAGAGGCGGTCGTCGGACTGCCGCTGGCCGAGGCCGACTTCACCACCTTGGCACTCCAACTGGCGGTGCGACAGGTGCCCGACTGGCAGCAGATCCTGCAGACGCAGCTCACGCGGATTGAGAACCCGGATCGCAAGGGCCGCTTCGAGTTCGTGATGCCCGCCCTGTCGGCCGATCCCGCGATTCGTGAGAAGTGGTTCCTGTCGCTGAAGGACGTGGCGAACCGCCGCCGCGAGCCGTGGGTGCTCGAGGGGTTGGACTACCTGCATCACCCGCTGCGTGCTGCCAGCTCCGAGAAGTTCGTGCGGCCGAGTCTCGACCTGCTGTGGGAGATCCAGAAGTCCGGCGACATTTTCTTTCCCAAGCGGTGGCTCGACGCCACGCTTGGCGGTCACCAGTCACCCGCGGTCGCCAACACGGTGCGCGACTTCCTGAAGAACCTGCCGCCGCACTATCCCGAGCGGTTGCGCAACATCACGCTGCAATCGGCCGACGAGCTGTATCGCGCGGCCGAGATCACCAGGAAGTAGGGCCCATCATGCGAGCCATCATCGCTGCCATTGTTGTCGCCTTCGGTGTCTCGGTGGTCGCCCAGCAGGGGCAGGAGATCACCGTGCGGGCGCGGACGGTGATCGACGGTAAGGGGCAGATTCTCGGCAACACCGTCGTCACCGTTCGCGACGGTAAGATCGTTCGGGTCGGCAACGCGGCCGGCTCGGTGACGCACGACCTCGGCACGCTGACGCTGATGCCCGGCTTCATTGACACGCACGTGCACATCGGCTGGCACTTCGACGCCAAGGGGCGGTACCACAGCGGCCCCGAACCAGCGGAGCAAGCCGCGCTCTACGGCGCCGAAAACGCGTTCGTCACCCTGATGGCCGGATTCACCACGGTCCAGAGTGTCGGTTCGTTGTCGGACAAGGTGGTCCGCGATGCGATTGCCCGCGGCGTGCTGCCGGGACCGCGGATCCTGTCGTCACTCGGCCAGGTCTCGAATCCGAAGCTGACACCCGACGAGATCCGCGCCGACATCCGCAAGAAGAAGGCCGAGGGCGCCGACCTGATCAAGATCTTCGCGTCCGCCAGCATCCGCGACGGCGGCGTGCCGACGCTGTCGCAGGAGCAACTGGACGCGGCCTGCGGCGAAGCACGGGTGCAGGGCCTGCGCAGCATGGTCCATGCGCACAGCCCTGAATCGATGATGCGCGCGGCCAAGGCTCGCTGCACGGTGGTCGAGCACGGCGGCCTGGCCAGCCCGGAGGCCTTGCGGGCACTGGCCGATGCCGGCGTCTACTTCGACCCCAACATCGGCCTGGTGACCCAGAATTATCTCGAGAACAAGTCCCGCTTTCTCGGCGTGGGCAACTACACCGAGGAAGGGTTTGCCGCCATGGCCAGGGCGCTCGAGTCGAAGGACGTGATGTTCAGCGCCGCGCTCAAGACCCAGGGATTGAAGATGGTGATGGGCACCGACGCGGTGGCCGGCGCCCACGGCCAGAACGCGCGCGAGGCGATCGAGCGGGTGAAGTCGGGACAGCGGCCCATGGAGACGGTGATCAGCATGACCTCGCTCGCTGCCGCGTCGATGGGCCTCGAAGGCATCACGGGCTCGATCACCACCGGGCTGGCCGCCGACCTCGTCGCCGTCGATGGCGACCCGCTGACCGATATCACCGCACTGCAGCGCGTGCGTTTCGTGATGCGGGACGGAAAGGTTTACAAGAGGTGATCATGAAGCGAACAGTTCTTGCCGCCGCGGTCACGGCCACGGCCGTCACCATCTCGCTGGCCCAGGCGCCGGCGGTCACGGTCTTCGAGGGCGGGCGCGTGATTGTCGGCGACGGCCGGACCCTCGACAACGCCACCATCGTGGTGCAGGGTGATCGCATCACGCAGGTCGGGGCAGCCGCCACGGTCAAGGCGCCGGCCGGCGCCACCCGCGTCAGCCTTGCCGGCAAGACCGTGATGCCGGCGATTGTTGATACGCATGTCCACACCAGCACGACGGCACCCGAGCTCGTGACCGACCTGCAGCAGCGGGCGCAATTTGGAGTCGGCGCGGCGCTCAGCATGGGCCTCGACGGCACCGACGCCCC
>JBBQSP010000164.1:0-5716 GCA_038213735.1 Vicinamibacterales bacterium
ACATCCCATGGTGGCCACTGCGCCTTCGTGGAGGATGGGAACGGCTATGATGGCTACTTTGCCGAACGGACCGTCGTTGACTTCCTGAGGACCCAACTATGAAAACGCTTCGTGTCGCCGTCGTCACCGTCGCCCTGGTCCTGATTGCCTCAGCCGCACAGGCCCAGCAGGCCGCGCTCGGCACCTGGGATCTCACCACCGTCTCCCCCGAGGGCGAGTTCAAGTCGGTGATGGAGGTCCGGGAAGAAGCCGGCAAGTTGATTGCCGTCGGCAAGAGCGCTCAAGGCGAGCGCAAGTACGACAGCGTGGCCGTCGACGGCAGCAACATCACGATGGTGATCACGGTCGACTACAACGGCATGCCGTTGGTGATTACTTACACGGGCAAGATCGACGGCGCAAAGATCGACGGCCAGACCGACTACGGCGGCATGGCCACGGGTACGTTCACCGCCGCCAAGAAGTAGGACCGGCCTACACCCGTGGTAGGTGAGGGCCGATAACGCGTATGCATGAGGGAATTCATGCCCGAAAAAACGCCGGACGATGCCGGCGCGGGCGAATTGGTGCAGTCGCGTGAAGTGCCGCTCGCGCAGGAAGCCCACTTCGACCTGAGCGGCGAAACGGGCTCAGTCGCCTGGCAGCGGGAACTGGACTCGGCGCTCGGAGCGATCGACTCGGTCGTGCCGGTCAAGCGCCGGAGGGCCACCGATCCCCCGGGGACGACCTTCCCGCGGCCTGAGGTGAGCGTGCTCGCGTTTAACCCGGAGGTACTCGACGCCCTGGCCACGCGCGTGGCCGACAAAATCAAGGCCTTGCAGGCGCCGCCCAAGCCGCCGGAGCCCGAAGACCCGGCGATCGCGCCTGGCAAGGTGCTCTCGATTCGCTTCCGCAGGCCGCTCTTCTCGATCGGCGCGTCGCCGCGTGTCTAGGGCGCGAGCGTAGGCCGGTACTCCGGCGCCTTGCGCGCCTTCATGACCTGTTCGAGCGCGTAACCAAACCCAATCAATTCACCTTCACTGTAGGCAGCGCCCATGAAGGCCAGGCCGAGCGGCAGGCCGTGGCTGTCGCCGATCGGCACGGTCAGGCTCGGCGTCCCCGCCACCGCCGCCATGCCGTAACCGGCGCCAATGAAGTGATCGCCCAGCACGTGATCGGTCGGCCACGCCGGCGACATGCTCGGCGCAATCACCGCATCCAGCTTCTCCTTCGCCAGCACGGCCAGCAAGCCATCGCGGCCCGCCAGCCGCCGCGCCTCGGCCCGCGCCTTGAGGTAGGCGGGCTCGGTCAGGGGCCCCTTGGCCTGCGCCTGCTCGAAGATTTCCTGGCCGAAGAACGGCATCGCCTTCGCGGCGTTGGCCGTGTTCCATGCGATCAACGCTTCGAGCGAGCCGTGCGGTGATCCGCTCTTTTTCAGGTACGCGTTGAGGCCGTCCTTGAACTCGTACAGCAGGACGCTGAACTCGGCGTCGCTCCAGTCGTTATAGGTCGGCACCTTGATATCGATCACTTCGGCCCCGGCCGCCCTCAAGGCCTCGATGGCCCTGCTCATGGCCGCGTCGACGTCGGGATGAAAGGCCATCGTCTGCCGCAGCACGCCGAAGCGCTTGCCCTTGGCGGCGTCGGCCTTCAGGAACGTCGTGTAGTCGGTGGCGATCTTGCCCTCGGCCGCGGGGCCCGCCGGGTCGGCGGCATCAACCGCCGCCATGCCGTTCAACATCAGCGCGACATCCGCCACCGTGCGGGCCATGGGGCCCGCCGTGTCCTGCGAGATGGAAATGGGGATGATGCCGTTGCGGCTGACCAGGCCCACCGTCGGCTTGAGGCCGGCCAGCCCGGCCACCGACGCCGGACACAGGATGCTGCCATCGGTCTCGGTGCCGACACCAATCGCGCCGAGACTGGCGGCGATGGCCGAGCCCGTACCCGAACTCGATCCGCACGGATTGCGATCAAGCACATAGGGGTTCTTCGTCTGCCCACCGCGCGAGCTCCACCCCGACGTCGAACGCGTGGAGCGGAAGTTGGCCCACTCGCTGAGGTTGGTCTTGCCGAGAATCACGGCGCCGGCGGCGCGCAAGCGGGCCGCGACAAAGGCATCGGTGCCCGGGCGGTTGTCGGCCAGCGCCAACGAGCCGGCGGAATTGACCATGCCCGCGACATCAATGTTGTCTTTCAACAGCACCGGAATGCCGTGCAACGGGCCGCGCAGCTTCCCGGCCTTGCGCTCAGCATCAAGCGTGGTCGCATCGGCCACGGCCTGCGGGTTGGTCTCGATCACCGCGCCGAGCGTCGGGCCCGCATCATCCACCTTCGCAATGCGGTCGAGGTACGCCTCGGTCAAGGCCACCGACGTCAGCTCGCCAGCCGCCATCCGCGCGAGCGCATCGGTCGCGCTCAACTCGACTACGTTGAGATCAGGAGCTGGTGGAGGACCTGCGGCAGGATGGGTACTGCACGAGCTAAAGACCAACGCACCGCAAATAAACAGTCGCTTCATCATCAGGCACCCGGGCATCGAACAAGAGACCAAGAGTTAAAGAGAGTCTCTTTATCTCTTAACCTCCTGTAAGTAATTTGATCATCTGCTGTCCGAACGCCGCGCCCTTGCCCTCGTCCTCGTGCTTGAAATACACGTAGACGTCGGAACAGGTGGCATCCAGTTGTTTCGCGGTCTCGGCCCAGCGCGCGATGTCGGCCTCGCCGTAGCCCTCGTCTCGCAGCCGCAAGTACGCGTAGTCCGCCGTGGCAATCGGCGGCGTGTGGCGCGCCTCGCTGTCGGCAATGCACAGCGCGATGTTGCGCGCCTTGAGCACCGCATACACCTCGTCATCGAGCCACGACTCGTTCCGAAACTCGAATGCCGCGGTGGTCTTCGGCGGCAGCAGCGAGAGAAACTCGTTCAGCAGGACGAGGTCCTTCTTGAAATTGGGCGGCAGTTGAAACAGCAGCGCCGCCAGCTGCGGCCCCAGCTCGCCGGCGACCGTGACGAACGTCCGCAGCGAATCGGCCACCTCGGCCGCGCGCAGCCGCTTGTCGTGGGTAATCCGCTTCGGCGCCTTCAGCGTGAACCGGAACTCCGGCGGCACCTGCGCCACCCACCCCGCCACGATCTTCGAGGTGGGCATGCGATAGAAGGTGTAGTTGATCTCGACTGTTCGAAACTTGCTGGCGTAGTACGGCAGCATTTTCGATGCAGCCAGATCGGCCGGATAGAAACTGCCCTTCCACTCCGGATAGTTGTAGCCGCTGGTCCCGACAAGAATCATGCGGCTTTACGCTACCACGCAGTCATGGCGTCTTCGAACAGCCGGCCCAACTCGTCGGGACCAGCGGCGCGCGGCGACAGTTTCGTGACCCGGTGCTGCGGCAGCGTGCCTTCAACCAGGGCGGGGATGTCAGACGACGAGTAGCCGAGGGCGGCGAGGCCGTTCGGGGTCTTCAATCGCTGCATGAACCAGGTGATGCGATCGGCCAGCACGCGACCGGCGTCGTCTCCTTTCACCCCAGAGACGTCCACGCCCAGCGCCGCCGCCGCCTGCAGATGCCGATCGGGTGTTGATGGCGCCGTATACCGGAACACCGCCGGCGCGTTCAGGATCACCGAGATGCCGTGCGGCACGAGCGGATGATCCGCGGAGTAGCCGGGCGCGCGATAGCCCTTCACGCCGCCCGACACCGGGTACGACATGCCGTGCGGCAGGTGCACACCGGCATTGCCGAAACCCACGCCGGCATACGACGCCGCCAGCAGCATGTTGGCGCGGGCCTCATCGTCTGAAGGGTCGTCCACCGCGCGCACGATGTACTGCGCGACCATGCGGAGCGCCTGCAGCGACCACACGTCGCTGATCGGGTTGGAGCCCTGGTACGCCGGCCGCAGCGCCGGACGCTCGGGCAGCGGGCGGCCGGTGAACGGCAGCGCCGTGAACGACTCGATCGCGTGGCTCAGGATGTCGAGGCCGCTCGACGCCGCGACCTCGGGCGGCATGGTCCGGGTGTTGTCGGGATCCAGGTAGCCCAGCGTGGGCTTGAGGCGACGGCTCGCAATCCCGGTCTTGGCGTGCATCCGGCTCAAGTCGAAAATGCTGACACCGGTCGTCTCGCTGCCCGTCCCCGCCGTCGTCGGAATGGCCATCAGTGGCTTCAGCGGCCCGGGCACCGGCAGCCCCTTGCCGATCGGCGGATTGACGTAGTCGAGAAAGTCCGCCGGTGGGTAAACGGTGTAGAGATTCACGGCCTTCGCGGTGTCGATCACCGAACCGCCGCCGACGGCGACGATGGCGTCGAAGGGGTGCTGGAGGGCGAAGGCGATCGCATGGTGGAACGATTCGTCGCTCGGCTCGATCCGCACCTGGTCGTAGACGACGAAGGCGACGCCGGCCGCTTCGAGCGATTCGAGCACCGCCTGCACCGGCGCGAGCCGGCGAACGGTCGGATCGGTGATCACGAGAGCGCGCTTGATGCCCAGCTCCGCCAGGTCCGCGCCCACTTCGCGCGTGACGCCGGCGCCAAAGCGCACGGCGGACGCCGCCATCTCAAAAGCAAAGTCATTTGCCATCAATGGTTTTCCGTTCGATACCTCAAGCGGGTCGTTCCTACGGAACGACCCCAGAAGCTCCGATGAGCAATGATCCCGACACCTTCGATCTTGTCGATACGCTCAATGGAGGGAATGCGCGCAGACTATCATGGTCGTGATGTTTCGTTTCGCGTCCCTGATCTTCACCGGCCTGCTGGTCGGGGCCAGCTGCAGCCGCGCCCCCGAAGTCCGCACCTACCCGCTCACCGGCCAGGTGCTGGCCGTCAGGCCCGAGACCAACGAGATCCTGGTGAAGCACGAGGACGTCGCCGGCTTCATGCCGGCCATGACCATGCCGTACCAGGTGAAGGATCCCGGGCTGCTGGAGGACCGCACGCCGGGCGACCTGATCACGGCCACCCTGCACGTGGGCCCGGATCTCGCGTGGCTGTCGGCGATTGCCAAGACCGGATCGGCCCCGATTCCCGAAGGCGCAGCCACGAAGATTCCGGCCGCGGCTGGCGTGCACCTGCTGAAGCCGGGCGACGTCGTACCCGAGACACCATTGACCGATCAGGAAGGACGACCGCTGGCGCTGTCGGAACTGCGCGATGCCGCGGTGGTGGTGACCTTTATCTACACCCGCTGCCCGCTGCCGCAGTTTTGTCCGCTGATGGATCGCCGCTTCGCTGAAATCCAGTCACTGGTCGCGGCCGAGCCGGCGCTGCGTGGCCAGGTGCGGTTGCTGTCGATCAGTTTCGATCCGGCCAACGACACGCCGGCGGCGTTGCGCGCCCATGCCGCCAAGGCCTCGGCCGACCCCTCGGTGTGGCGCTTTGCCACGGCCGGCGAGGAGGTCGTCGATCGACTGGCCGCCACGTTCGGCGTCAACGTGATGCGCGAGCCGGACGGCACCATCACCCATAACCTGCGAACGGCCGTCGTCGATCCTCAGGGCCGCATCGTGTCGATCCACGACAGCAACGCGTGGACCGCCGCTTCAATTGTCGATGAGCTCAAGACCGCCGTTCTCGCGCGCTGACCGTGCGTTCGCGCGCACGGACCGTGCGTTCTCGCGCACGGAACGCGCGCTCATCGCGCGGCTCAACACCCCGGCCAAGGTGCAGCGGTGGCTAAACGCGCTGCCCTACAACACCGAGAAGGGCGGCGAGACCCAGCACAGCTTCCGGCCGG
>JBBQSP010000165.1:0-5512 GCA_038213735.1 Vicinamibacterales bacterium
GGCAGTCTCGGCGACGAAGTCAGGGACGTATTGGCTTTGGCTCACATGCTCGAAGCCAAAGCACGAACTGACCTGAGCCCCTTTTTGAGCCCTTCACCCATTACCTCGAGGGTATTGTGGGGGTAGCAGGAATGTTGATCATTTTTGTCGTCACAAGCACCGCCAATACGCTGGTGCTGTCTCAAAAGGAGACTTCCCGATCATGACGGGGTTGCTCTACTCGACGGGGGCGACCTGGGCCACCATTCTCGCGATGAGCGCCAGTCTCTCTGCCGACTCGATGGAAGCCCTCCTGCAGCCAAAGACGGTTGAGGGCTTCAACCGCTATGCTGCGGCCGTCGAGTCGCGCATCGATCGCGAGTTGCGCGAGAACGCTCCCTTCCTCGAGATCGAGCGACAGCCGGCCGCGCAGTTGGAGAAGACGATGGCGGCGCTGCGACGGGGTGAGGTGGTGGTGTCGCGCGCGGTCGCGCGCGACGGCTCGGCCGGCGAAATCAAGGTCAACGGCGGAATGATCAATCACTGGCGGGGAACGGCCTACATCCCCAAGGTGAAACTCGACGTGCTACTCAGGACGCTGCAGGAACCGCAGAGCGACAAGCACCAGCAGGAAGACGTGATCTCGTCACGCGTCGTCGACACCGGCGAGAATTCGCAGAAGCTGTACCTGCGACTGCGGCGCACGAAACTCATCACGGTGGTCTACGACACCGAGTACGACACCACCTATCGTCGCGTCGCGGCCGACCGTGGCCTGAGCAACAGCATCTCCACCAGGATCGTCGAGATCGAGAACGCGGGCACGCCGCAAGAGCGCGCCCTTCCAGAGGGCAACGACCACGGCTTCATGTGGCGTCTTTATTCGTATTGGCGATACAAGCAGGTCGGCGACGGGGTGATCGTCGAGATAGAGTCGCTGACACTCAGCCGCAACCTGCCGTTCCTGTTTACGCCGTTCCTCCGCCCGGTGGTCAACAGCACCGCTCGCGACTCGATCACCCGCACCCTGACCTCCATGCGCCTCAGGTTCCTCGGATATGGTCGACAAACCTACAGGTTTGTCGCCACACGGAACGCCGAACGTCGCTACACTGACGAGGTGCTCGCCGATCTCGCCGGAATGGAGCTGGGCGACCTCGAGACGTTCGTCGAGTCGCTCGGCCACAAGCGCTTCCACGCCAAACAGATCTACCGCTGGTTCTGGCGGCGCGGGGTCACCGACTTCGCCCAGATGACCGACCTGGGCCAGGAGTTGCGCACGGCGCTGGCCGAAAAGGCCACGATCTCGCTGCCCACCATCGTTCAGCGCGACATCTCGACCGACGGCACGCAGAAATTCGTGCTGCAGCTTGCCGACGGCAAGCAGATCGAAGCGGTCTTCATTCCCGACACGCCGGCCCAGACCTTTTGCGTATCCACCCAGGTCGGCTGCGCCATGGGCTGCGCGTTCTGCCTGACCGGCAAGATGGGGCTGGTCCGCAACCTGTCGGCGGCCGAGATCACTGCCCAGGTGCGGCTGCTCGCCCAGTCGCTCGGCCTGCTCGACAAGTCCTTTAACATCGTCCTCATGGGCATGGGCGAGCCGCTGCACAACTACGACGCCACGATGAAGGCGCTGCGGATGCTGAACGAGAAGGAAGGCCTGGCCCTGCACCCGAAGCGGGTGACGCTCTCGACGGTCGGCCTGGTGCCGATGATGGACAAGCTGGCCGGCGAAGAGCTGATGCCGAACCTGGCCGTGTCGCTGCACGCCGCCACCGAGGAGACGCGGGCGGCGATCGTGCCATCGAACAAGAAGTACTCGATGCAGGACGTGATCGACGCCTGCAAGCGGTTCCCGCTCAGCAAGCGCCGGCGCATCATGTTCGAGTACGTGATGCTGGCCGGCGTGAACGACTCGCCGCAGGACGCGCGCACGCTGGTGAAGGTGCTGTCGGGCGTCAAGGCCAAGGTCAACCTGCTGCCGCTCAACGCCGCGCCGGGCATTCCCTTCGAGCGGCCGTCGGATGATGTCGTCAACGCCTTCGCAAGGATCCTCGCCGACAAGGGACTCAATGTGTCGGTGCGTAAGAGCCGCGGCCGCGACATTCGCGCCGCGTGCGGACAGCTGATCGTCGAAGGACAAGGCACCAAAAAGCCGGCGGCCAAACCGGCGGAGGCTCAGTAATGCAACCTCGAAGGACGCGAAGCCCACGAAGCAACCTATGGCTTCGTGCTTTTCGTGTGCTTCGTGGTTGCGTCGTCTGGGCCGCGGTCGCCAGTGGCTGCGCCGGCGAACCGCAGTCGTGGGCGGCACTGAAGAAGCAGTTGCCCGGCATGGAGTCGGAGCAGCGCGACGCGGCGATCGAGAAGTTTATCGCCGCCAAGGGCGGTACGCCGATCATCGAGAACCAGACCCGGCTGGTGTTTCTCGCCAGGGACGTCAACGGCAAGACACCGCGCGTGGTCGGCGACTTCAACGCCTGGGCCGCAACGCCGCAAGGCTACGACGCCGCCATCGGCAAGATGACCCGCGTCGACGGGACGACGTGGTCGTACCTCGAAGGCACGGCGTACACGAATGCCCGCGCCGAGTATGTTTTCTTCTTCGACGAGGAGACGTCGGCCGATCCGCTGAACCCGCGGGCGGTGCAGGCCTATGCCGGGCCCCGCTCGGAGGTTCGCATGCCGTTCTGGGTCGCCAACCCGGAAGTGGACGACGAAGCGGCGGTGCCCGCCGGCGAGTTGATCGCTGAAACCCTCGTCTCGCGCCAGCTGCTGGGCCCCAGGCGCGTGTGGGTTTACCTCCCGCCCGGCTATTCCGGCACCGACACGCTCTATCCGGTCTTGTACGTGCTCGACGGCGGCAACTACGTCGAAAAGATGGACGTGCCGCGCGTGCTCGACCGGTTAATCGCGCGCAAAGCTATTCCGCCAGTGATCGCGGTGTTCTCGGAGCCGGGCGATCGGCAGGAAGAGTACACCCGCAACTCGCGGTGGCGGGCGTTCATCACCAGCGAACTTGTGCCGCAGATCGATAAACGCTTCCGCACCTTCCCGGCGCCGGATCACCGCATTGTTCTCGGCAGCTCACTGGCCGCCTACGGCGCGGTCGATCTCGCTGTCGAGTTCCCCGCCGTGTTCGGATTGTGCGCCGCTCTGGCCCCGCCCGAGCAGGTGGCGTCGGTGATTGCCAACCAGGCTCACGCGCGGGCTGCGGCCGTATCGATCCGGTTCTTCGTGATGGGAGGCGTCTACGACGCCATGATCGACGGCGCCCGCCGCTTGCGGACAACGCTCGACGGCGTGAACGCGCCGGTGACGTACCTGGAAGTGTCGGAAGGCCACAACACCAACACCTTCCGCAATCACCTGGACGATGCGATCAACGCGCTGCTGCAGAATCCACAGGAGACAAAGAGATAAAGAGAAATATTCTCTTGGGCTCCTGAACTCCTGTCTATGCCCTTGGGCTCGGCAGCGCTTTTTGGCCGATGTCGCGGCGCAACTGCATCCCGTCAAACTTGATCTTGCCCGCCGCCTCGTAGGCGCGGGCGATCGCGATCTCGAAGGACGAAGCGGTCGCCACAACCGTGAGCACGCGCCCACCAGCGGTGACCAGATCGGCGCCGCGCTGTTTCACGCCAGCGTGAAACACCATCGCGTCGGGGCAATCGCGCGCCACTTCGTCCAGTCCGGTGATGACGTCACCGGAGCGCACCTCGCCGGGATAACCGTGGGCGGCGAGGACGACGCCGACGGACGTTCGGAGAGCGACGGCTTCAGCCGTCGCTGAGCGTTGGCGAGGGCTGAAGCCCTCGCCCTCCGATCGAAGCGTTCCGCGCGCCGCCGCCATCAGCAAAGGCGCGAGCGGCTCGGTCACCAGCGGCAACACCACTTGGGCCTCGGGATCGCCGAAGCGGACGTTGAACTCGATCACCTTGGGGCCCACCTTGGGGCCGTCGGGCGTCAGCATCAACCCGCAGTAGAGGAAGCCGCGGAACGGCGTGCCCTCGGCGGCCATACCCTCGAGCACCGGCCGGACAATCTCGCGTTCGACTTGCGCCTGCAGCAACGGGGTCATCAGCGGACTCGGCGAGAAGGCACCCATGCCGCCGGTATTGGGGCCCTCGTCGTGATCGAAGATGCGCTTGTGATCCTGCGCCGACAGCAGCGGCACGTAATCCACGCCGTCGGCCACGACAAAGAACGACACCTCGGGACCGGTGAGCATCTCCTCGAGAACGACCCGCGCGCCGGCGTCGCCAAAGCTGCGATCGACCATGGCCGCCTGGACGGCGGCCTCGGCGGTGGCTCGGTCGGGCGCCACGACCACTCCCTTGCCGGCGGCCAGGCCATCGGCCTTCACGACCAGTGCGTCACCAAACTCGCCCGAACGAATGGCTGTCAGGGCCTGTTCGGCGGACGTGCATACGCGATAGTGCGCGGTCGGCACGCGGTGCCGCTGCATGAAGTCCTTGGCGAACGCCTTGCTGGTTTCGAGCTGGGCGGCGGCTCGGGTTGGACCAAAAACCGGGCGGCCTTCGGCGGCCAAGCGATCGGCCAGGCCGCGGCCAAGTGGCGCCTCGGGCCCCACCACCGTCAGGTCGATGCGCTCGCGCGCAATCAGCTGAACGACGGCCTCAAGGTCCAGGATGTCGAGCGATTGGATGGGGGTTGAGGTGGCGATTCCGGGGTTCCCAGGAGCGCAGAGTAAGTAGTCAACCCCTGGTTCCTGGCCAAGCTTCCAGGCCAGGGCATGCTCACGCCCGCCTGAGCCGATTATGAGGATGCGCATTTTGCTGATTAGGTCGAATGACTCTTCGGGTGAAGAGACTGCATCTAAGTAATTGATAACACTGGTTTTATCTGTGTTATCTGCGTCATCTCCGGCCCCGTCTGCGTTTGTGATAGCCTAGCATACTTGTCCTGTCGGTCGCGGACCGGCTAGGGCCCAAATCTCGTGATGTGATGATTTGGATGAAACTGGTCGAGAGGGGGTGACTACAGATGGCCGAAGTGAAATTGCAAGAGGGTGAGTCAATCGAAAGCGCGTTGCGGCGTTTCAAGCGCAAGGTGCAGCAGGAAGACATCATCAAGGACATCAAGAAGCACTCCTTCTATTTGAAGCCGGGTGACAAGCGCCGCGCGAAGCAGGCGCTGGCCCGGAAGCGAAATCGGAAGAAGGCTCGCCGCGAGACCGAATAAAAGAGGTGTGGGGTCTCTAGAGACCCCAACCCTTTTCTCGTGGTAACATTCGACACCTTTTTAGGGCGGCTAACGCCCACGATCTAAGGGTTTTACCGACGCAGGGGATCTAAGCGAATGGAAATCGTCGAACGCACCGTGAACGATGTGACCGTGCTCGATCTCAAGGGCAAGATGACCCTTGGCGAGGGCGACGAGTTGCTCAAGGACAAGATCAACAGCCTGCTGGCCGCCGGCAAGAAGAAGCTGTTGCTCAATCTCGAAGGCGTGCCGTACATCGATAGCGCCGGCCTGGGCGAAGTGGTGCGGACGTACACCACGGTCA
>JBBQSP010000166.1:0-5429 GCA_038213735.1 Vicinamibacterales bacterium
ACGGGCTACACCAAGGTGTCGGAGTGCCGGAACAACGCCGTGCAGACGTTCTACGTGCACCCCGCGGACTTCGGCCTCGCCAAGGCCAGTCCCGAGTCCCTGAAGGGCGGTGACGCTGCCACGAATGCGGTGATCGTTCGCTCGGTGCTGAGCGGCGCCAAGGGATCGCCACGCGACGTCGTGTTGCTAAACGCCGGCGCGGCGTTATTCATCGCCGGCGCCGCCGAGACCGTGCGGGCCGGGGTCGCCCGGGCGGCGACCGCGATCGACAGCGGCCAGGCGGCCGGCGTCCTCGACCGCCTCATTCGCGTCTCGAACGGAGCAGCCGCGTGAGCGCGACGACGCCCGACCTGCTGGAGGCCATCGTGGCCGCAACCCGGGCACGGGTGACGTCGGCGATCGCTCGTGAGCCGCGGGCCACGCTCGAACGGCGTTCGATGGCCGCGACGCCAGCCGGCGAACAGTTCGCCGCGCGTCTGTCACGCCCGGACGCGGTCAACATCATCGCGGAGTGCAAGCGCCGTTCGCCGTCGCGGGGCGTGTTGCGGTCGGCGTACGACCCGGTCGCGATCGCCGCCGGATACGAGCGGGCGGGTGCCGCCGCGATCTCGGTGCTGACCGAGCCGGGGTTCTTTGATGGCTCGCACGAACACCTGGTCGCCGTGAGAGCCGCGGTGACGGTACCGCTGCTGCGCAAGGACTTCATGGTCCACGAGTACCAGCTGCTCGAGGCCCGCGCTGCCGGCGCTGACGCGATCTTGTTGATCGTGGCTGCGCTGACCGACGCCGAGCTGCGTGACTTGTCGGCGGCCGCGCGCAGCCTCGGCTTGGCCGCGCTCGTCGAGGTGCACGACCTGGCGGAATGCGATCGGGCGCTCGCGGCCGGCGCGTCCATCATCGGCGTGAACAACCGCAACCTGCGCACGTTGCAGGTGGACCTTGACGCGTCGCGGACCATTGCCGCGCGGATTCCCGAAGGGGTCATCGGCGTCAGTGAGAGCGGGTTGAAGAGCCGCGAGGACCTGCAGGCAATGACGGCGCTCGGCTACCAGGCGTTCCTGGTGGGCGAGCGGTTCATGGTCGATCCGGATCCGGGCGCGGCCCTGGCCGGGTTGCTCGCATCGCTTGGCGACGGAGGACGATGACCGCCGTCAAGATCTGTGGCATCACCCGACGCGAAGACGCAGACGCGGCCGTTGCGTTCGGCGCCGATGCCGTTGGGTTCGTGCTGTGGCCGTCGAGCCCACGCCGCACGACCATCGGCGTGGCCGGCGCCATCGTTCGCGACCTGCCACCCTTCGTGACGCCGGTTGGCGTGTTCGTAAATCCTTCGGCCGATGACATTGCGGCCGCGGCCGATGTCGGCATGAGGCTCGCCCAGGTTCACGGCGTCGTGCCGCCCGGCCCGGTACGTCTGCCCCTGCTGCGCGCGGTTCATCTTCACGTGGATGGAGCGGGGAGAATCGAGCCGGAGGTGACGGATGGCACCGTGCTCCTTGATGCGCACGACCCGGTCCGCCATGGCGGCACTGGGCAAACCGTGGACTGGGTCGCGGCGCGTGCGGTCGCAGCGCGGCGGCGGATCGTGCTGGCGGGCGGGCTGACCGCTGGGAATGTCTCCGACGCGATCAAGATGGTGATCCCTTACGCGGTGGATGTCGCGTCGGGTGTCGAGACCGAACCGGGCATCAAGGATCCCGTGAAACTCCGCGCATTCATCGACGCGGTCAGAAGCACAGGCAGGTAACCCTATGGCACCGTTAGCACCCCAGGCACCGATGGCACCTTATTCTTGGTTTGGCCGGCGCGATCCCGACGCGCGCGGCTACTACGGCGCGTTTGGCGGGCGCTTCGTACCCGAGACGCTGGTCGCCGCCATCGAAGCATTGGAGGCGGCGTACTTCGAGGCCCGGCGCGACCCGGCCTTCAGCGAGGAGTTGCAGCGGCTGTTGCGGCATTACGTCGGCCGCGAAACGCCGCTGTGGGACGCCGGCCGCCTGAGCGAGGCCTGCGGCGGCGCGCGCATCCTGCTCAAGCGCGAGGACCTGACCCACACCGGCGCCCACAAGATTAACAACGCCCTGGGGCAGGCGCTGCTCGCCAAGCGCATGGGCAAGACGCGCATTGTCGCCGAGACCGGCGCCGGGCAGCACGGCGTCGCCAGCGCCACCGCGTGCGCGCTCCTGGGCCTCGAGTGCGTGGTCTACATGGGTACCGAAGACATGCGCCGCCAGGCGCTGAACGTGTTCCGCATGCGGCTGCTCGGTGCCACCGTCTGCGGCGTGGATTCCGGCAGCTGCACCTTGAAGGACGCGATCAACGAGGCCATGCGCGATTGGGTCGCGCGTCCGGCTGACACGCATTACCTGCTGGGGTCGGCACTCGGCCCGCATCCGTATCCGCTGATGGTCCGCGAGTTCCAGTCGGTGATCGGCCAGGAAGCCCGCGCGCAATGCCTCGCGCAAGTGGGACGGCTGCCTGACGCGGTGATTGCGTGCGTCGGCGGCGGCAGCAACGCCATCGGCATCTTCGATGCGTTCATCGACGATGCGGGGGTGAAGCTGATTGGGGTGGAGGCGGGCGGGGAGGCGATTGATTCAGGGCGTCACGCCGCGCGGTTCGCCGGCGGGGCGCCGGGAGTGCTCCAGGGCACGCGCACCTTCGTGCTGCAGGATGCGCATGGCAACATCGAGGCGACCCACTCGGTGTCAGCCGGCCTCGACTACGCCGCCGTGGGTCCCGAGCATGCGTTCCTGCAGGAGACCGGGCGCGCCGAGTATCACTACGCCTCCGATGCCGAGGCCCTGGCGGCGTTCCAGGAACTGGCGCGGCTCGAGGGGATTATTCCGGCGCTCGAGTCGGCGCACGCCATTGCCTACGTGCTCACGCATGGGAAGGCCTTTGGACCCGGTGCCGTCCTGGTTGTCAACCTGTCGGGACGCGGCGACAAGGACGTGCAGACCGTCGAACAGATCCTGCAGGAGGCCGGCCGTGGGTCGCATTAGCGATCGCTTCGCAGCCCTGCGCGCCAAGGGGGAGACCGGCCTCGTGACCTACATCACCGCCGGCGATCCCAGCCTCGAGCAGACCGCGGAGATCCTGAAGCGGCTCGATCGGGCCGGGGCCGACGTGATCGAACTGGGAGTGCCGTTCTCGGATCCTCTGGCCGACGGTCCGGTGATCCAGCGTGCCACCGAGCGTGCCTTGGCCGCCGGCGCGACCTTGCCCAAGGTGTTGGCCATGCTGGCAGCCACCAGGGCGGCTATCTCCGCCCCGGTCGTCATCTTCAGCTACGCCAACCCGATACTTGCCATGGGACTGGCCGAGTTCGTGAGCCAGGCCCGGAAGGCCGGCGTGGACGGGGTGCTGACCCTGGACATGCCGCCCGAAGAGGGCGAGGCCTTCCGGGCCGCCTTTGCCGGTGCCGGGATTGATACAATTTTCCTGCTGAGCCCGACGACCACGGTCGAGCGGATTCGCAAGGCGGCCGCCCTGGGCAGCGGCTTCCTGTATGGCATTTCGCGCCTGGGGGTCACCGGCGTCCGCGACACGGTGGACGATTCAGCGCGGGAGCTGGCGGAACGGGTCAAGGCCGAAACCAACCTGCCGCTGGCATTGGGATTTGGCCTGTCGCGGCCCGAGCATGTGCAGGCCGTCGGCCAATGGGCTGATGCGGCCGTCGTCGGAAGCGCGTTGGTGAAAGTCATTGCCGAGCACGGACAGGCCCCGGGCCTGCTGGACGAGGTGGAGCGGTACGTGCGATGGCTGCGGAACTGAACCTTGAGGCGTTGCGGGACGAAATCGACAAGATCGACGAGGTCATCGTGCGCCTCCTCGACAGCCGGGCGCGCTGCGCGTACTCGGTCGGGCGGCTGAAGCACGAACTGGGGCGCCCCATCTACGAGCCGGCGCGCGAGGCGGCGGTGATTGCCCACGTGCGGAAGGTGAACGCGGAGCTCGGCGGGCCGCTCGACGGCGACGCCGTGGCCCGATTGTATGAACGCATCATGGACGAGGCCCGGCGCATTCAGCGCCTCGAGGCCGAGCGGGATGCGCGCGAGAAGAAGGAAAAGGAATAGTCATGGTTGTCGTAATGAAAGAACGGGCGAGCGATAGCGAAGTCGAAGCCGTCATCGCAAGCCTCGTGGGAATGGGCATGGACGTGCACCGGTCGACCGGCGCCGAGCGGATCGTGCTTGGCGTGGTCGGCGGCGGCAAGGCCGACCCGAGGCTGATCGAGCTGATGGCCGGGGTCCACGAAGTGCTGCGCATCACCCAGCCGTACAAGCTGGCGAGCCGCACGTTCAAGCCCGACGACACCATCATCACCATCGGCGATCTCCGCATTGGCGGCGACGAGGTGATCGTGATCGCCGGGCCGTGCTCGGCGGAAAGCGAAGACCAGGTCCACGCCACCGCGGCCGCGGTCAAGCGGGCCGGCGCCAAGATCCTGCGCGGCGGCGCGTTCAAGCCGCGCTCGTCCCCCTACAGCTTCCAGGGCATGGGCGAGGCCGGGCTGCAGTTGCTGCGGGCCGGCGCCAACGCCCACGACCTCAAGCTGGTGACCGAGGTCATGGACGCCAGCCAGATCGAGGTGATCGGCAAGTACGCCGACATCTATCAGGTCGGCGCCCGCAACATGCAGAACTTCACGCTGCTGCGCGAACTCGGGCGCACGCGCAAGCCGATCCTGCTGAAGCGCGGCATCGCCGCGACCATGGAAGAGTGGCTGTTGTCGGCGGAGTACATCCTGGCCGGCGGCAACACCGACGTGATCCTGTGCGAGCGCGGCATCCGTACGTTCGAGACGTTCACCCGCAACACGCTCGACCTGTCGGCCATCCCGATCGTGAAAGAGCTGTCGCACCTGCCGATCTTCGTGGACCCGAGCCACGGCATGGGCCGGCGCGACAAGGTGGCGCCGATGGCGCGCGCGGCGGTTGCAGCCGGCGCCGACGGCCTGATCATCGAAGTGCACAACGACCCCGACCACGCCATGAGCGACGGCGCCCAGTCGATGTTCCCCTCGCAGTTCGATCGCCTGATGGCGGAACTGCGGATCATTGCCCCGGCCATCGGCCGCAGCATCTGCCTCGAGCCGGTCGCGCGAAGGGGTTGGGCTCGCTGAGTGCCTGACACGCAGCCCCGGCTGGCGATCGTCGGACCCGGGCTGATCGGCACCTCCGTGGCGCTGGCGGCGGCCCGGCGGTGGCCGGGCCTCGAGGTCCGCACCGTCGATCAGGGTGATCCGCTCGAATCGATCCGTGACTCGCTCGTCGTCGTGCTCGCCATGCCGGTGGATGTGATCATCCAGGTCCTGTCACGCGTCGGTGCGGTCATGCATCCGCAGGCGCTGGTGATCGACACCGGTAGCACCAAGCGCGCGGTGATGGCGGCGGCGGCAGCGGCGCAGCTGTCACAGTTCGTCG
>JBBQSP010000167.1:0-5405 GCA_038213735.1 Vicinamibacterales bacterium
GGACAGCTTCGAGACCAGATCCTCGAGATCCAGCTCGTCGAGCGCGTCGCCGGTGAACTTGGTGTAGCGGTATTTCACTAGTTGTAATACTTCTTCTTGCCGGCGGGCATCCGGAGTTCTTCGTCGAGGGCCGGCTCCTCGCGGCGGGCGCCGCGGCGCGGCGCTGCTTCGGTCGAGGCCGAGTAGCCGTGCTCGTCGCTGCGGCTGATCTTCTTCTGGGCGTAGAGTCCTTCGAGGATGAAGTCGATCGCCGAGGCGACCGACGGAGCGGCGGCGCCGCCGGCGAGTCCGGCGTGCGCGGTGAGCTCGCTCAGGCCCTGGACCCCCGTGGTCTGGGCGATCACCTCGTCGGCCGACGAGCTGTCGCTGAGCGGCAACGAACCGCCGAGGTCGAACCACTCGATCACCGTGCGGGTGTCGACGCCGTCGAACACGCCGGTGAAGACCGAGCCGACTGCGGACCGGATCAGATCGCGCGCGATCTGCTCGGCGCCGCGCAGCTCGCCTTCGTACTCGAGCTCGAACTTGCCGGTGATTGACGGCAGCGCCGCGTACACGTCGGTGATCCGCGGCACCGCCAGCGTTTCGCCGTTGGCGAGCGCGCGGCGCTCCGCGTTCGACACCACCAGTTCGAGCGTGCTGATCGGCAGGCGCTGGCTGACGCCCGAGCGCTTGTCTACCTTGCGTTCGCCACGCGCCTGGAACGCGACCTCTTCGACCACCTCTCGCACGAAGCGCGGCACCTCGATGGCACCGCCGCGTTCGACCCACGCCTCCTGCGACGTGATCTCGATCCCGTCCGCGCGGTTCTGCATGTAGTGCGTCCGGATCTCGGCGCCAATGCGGTCCTTGAGCGGCGTGATGATCTTGCCGCGCGCCGTGTAGTCCTCGGGGTTGGCGGTAAACGCGATCAGCACGTCGAGTGGCAGGCGAATGGGGTAGCCCTTAATCTGGACGTCGCCCTCCTGCAGGATGTTGAACAGGCCCACCTGGATCTTGCCGGCCAGGTCGGGCAGCTCGTTGATGGCGAAGATGCCGCGGTTGGCGCGCGGCAGCAGGCCGAAGTGCATCGACAGCTCGCTGCCCAGCTGCAGGCCGCCTTTCGCCGCCTTGATCGGATCGATGTCGCCGATCATGTCGGCAATGGTCACGTCGGGCGTGGCCAGCTTCTCCACGTAGCGCGTGTCGCGGTGCAGCCAGCGGATGGGCATGTCGTCGCCCTCGGCCTTGACCTTGGCCTGGCCGTACGCCGACAGCGGCGCCATCGGGTCGTCGTTGATTTCGCTGCCGGGCACTACCGGCAACCACTCATCGAGCAGCGTCGTCAGGGCGCGGAGGATGCGCGTTTTCGCCTGGCCACGCAGGCCGAGCAGGATGAAGTGGTGTTTCGCGAGTACCGCGTTGACGAGCTGGGGAACGACCGTGTCGTCGTAGCCGATGATGCCGGGGAAGAGGGTCTCCTTGCGGCGGAGGCGTTCGGCGAGATTCTCGCGCACCTCATCGCGCACGGGACGCCGGCGCACCTCTCCCCGCGCAACGGCGGCCTTCAGTTGTCCAAGAGTATCGAGGCGTGGCGAAGACATATCGCCATTATGACTCGTTCGCCGGGGGCAACGGTTCAGCCGCCGGGATAGCGGCGGTCGGGCTGGTCCGCGCCCTCGGCCGCCAGGCGCTCGCGCTGCCTGGCCTTGACGGTTGCCCTGCCGCGCATGCCGCGGCTCAGAATGTCGAGGGCTGTGAGGATCGGGTCCCCGAACGGCTCGTCGATCCAGCCGGAGACGGCGCGCGCCAGTCCACTGAAGACCAGGTAAATCGAGAACAGCCCGCGCGGCGTGAAGAAGATGTAGCCGAAATAGCCAACCATCATGTACGGGCTGTAACGTCGAGGTTTGCCGGTTGGCCGTGGCGACAAACCTTTAGGTTTGTCGATCCTCATGCGAACATACCCCGGTGCGCGTGCCGGTCTTCCAGTCGCCCCGTCCCCTGGTGTTCGCGCACCGCGGCGGCGCGCGGCTGGCTCCAGAGAACACCATGGCGGCGCTCGACCACGGGCTCTCGCTCGGTGCCGACGGCCTGGAGTTTGACGTCCAGTTGTCGGCCGACGGCGTGCCCGTCGTCATTCACGACAAGACGCTCGATCGCACGACCGATCACGTGGGGCCGGTTCGCAACTTCACGGCCGACGAGTTGGCGCGCGTCGATGCCGGCTATCGGTTCGAGCATGAGGGCTCGCACCCGTTCCGCGGCCAGGATCACGGCGTGCCGACGCTGGCGGCGGTCCTGGCTCGCCACCGCGAGGCCCGGGTGATCATCGAGATGAAGGGCGGCGAGCCGGAGCTGGCGCGCGCGGTCGCACGCGACGTCCGTGCCGCCGGCGCGGTCGAGCGGGTGTGCGTCGGCTCCTTCCATCAGCGCTCGATCGTGACGCTGCGAGACGAGGCTCCCGAGATCGTGACCAGCGCGTCACAGCCCGAGGCGCGCTGGGCGCTGCATCGATCGTGGGTGCGCTGGCCCTGGATCGGGCCGCGGCCCTATGCCGCCTTCCAGGTACCCGAGCGCGCCGGCCGCCTGCGGGTGGTGACGCCCACGTTCATCGACCAGGTGCACGCCGAAGGCCAGGTGATCCAGGTGTGGGTCGTCAACGAGGAGGCCGACATCATCCGCCTGCTCGATTGGGGCGTGGACGGCGTGATCTCGGATCGTCCCGACGTGGCCGTGCGGGTGATGGCTGCGTGGTATAACGAGCGCCAACCCGAATGAGCCTGAGGCTGCCGACCCTGAACGACATCTACGCCGCTCGTGAGCGGATCCAGCCGCACATGCGGCCCTCGCCGCTGCTGAAGCATCCGCTACTCGACGAGGCGGCTGGCCTGTCGATCTGGGTGAAGCACGAGAACCACAATCCGACCGGCGCCTTCAAGGTGCGCGGCGGCCTCAACCTGGTCGGGTCGCTGACCAACGACGAGAAGGCGCGCGGCATCGTCACCGCCAGCACCGGCAACCACGGCCAGTCGATCGGCCTGGCGTCTCGCATCCACGGCGTCGCCTGCACGGTGTTCGTGCCGCTCGGCAACAATCCCGAGAAGAACGCCGCCATGCGCGCCTACGGGGCCACCGTCGAAGAGGTCGGCCGCGACTTTGACGAGGCGCGTGAGCAGTGCGAGCAGCGCGCGGCCGCCACCAGTGCGCGCTATGTCCACTCGGCCAACGAGCCGTTGCTGCTGGCCGGGGTCGGCACGTATGGCCTTGAGGTGTTCGAGCACCTCCCTCATGTGGACGTGGTGCTGGTCGCCATCGGCGGCGGTTCCGGTGCGTGCGGCCTGATCACCGTGCGCAACGCCCTCGGCGCGACGACCAAGATCATCGGCGTGGGGGCGACGAACGCCGACGCGGTGGAACGGTCGTGGCGAGGACCAGAGCGCGTGGTCGGAACCTCGGCCAACACCTTTGCCGAGGGCATGGCGACGCGGGTCACCTTCGACCTGACTTTCGGCATCCTGAAGCAGCACCTGGACGACTTTGTGTCGCTGACCGAGGAGGAGCTGGCCGAGGGCGTACGCCTGGCGCTTCGGACCACCCACAACCTGGCCGAGGGTGCCGGCTCGGCTTCTCTCGCGGCCGCGATCAAGCTGAGGGACCAACTCGCCGGAAAGCGCGTGGTCTGCATCATGAGCGGCGGCAACCTGGACCAGGCAAAGTTGAAGTGGGTTCTCGGGTGACCACGCTTGAACGGCTCGAGGAGTGGAAGGCTGTTGGCACCCTCACTCCGGCGCAGTACGACACGCTCGCCGCCCTGGTCCGCAAGGAGCGGGTGTCGGTCTATTTCGAGCTGAGCGCGCTGCTGTACATCGGCGTGCTGTCGTTTGTCGGCGGGATCGGCTGGACGATGCGAGCGTACGTCGTCGACCTCGGTGATGCCGCGATCCTGTCGCTGCTGACCGTGATCGTCGCGGCCGCGTTCTGGTACTGCTTCGCCAAGGCCGCGCCCTACGCCCACACCGAGGTGGAATCGCCCCACCTGTCGCTCGACTACGTCCTCTACCTCGGCTGCCTGGTGTTGTCGGCAGAGATCGCCTACCTCGAGTACCGGTTCCAGATCTTCGCCAACTGGCATCACCACCTGCTGATCGTCAGCGTGCTCTTTGGCGGGCTGGCCTACCGCTTCGATAACCGGTTCGTGTTGTCGTTGGCACTCTCGTCACTGGCCGGCTGGCTGGGCATTCGCGTGTCCGGGCTGGACGTGGTGGCGGCCGACCCGCTACGTGCCACAGCCCTGATCTATGGCGCGTTCGTGGCGGGCATCGGCACTTGGCTATACCAGCAGGCCGTCAAGGCGCACTTTCTGGATGTCTACCTGCACCTGGCGGCCAACGTGGTGCTGGCGGCGCTGGCGTCGGGGATCGGCGAACCGGGAATCGGCCTGGCCTATCTCGGCGCGTTGCTGGCCCTGTGCGCGGCCGCGATCCTGCTGGGGATTCGTTACCGGAAGTTCGCGTTCGTCACCTACGGCATCCTCTACGGTTACGGCGCCATCAGCTACAAGCTGCTCGACGTGCTTGGCGGGCCGACCGCAATCTTCTTCTACGGCCTGGTCACCGGCACGCTGGTCTTGATTGCCTTGGTGGCGCTGGCTCGGCGCTTTGGACGGGACGAATGAGCGCTTACCACGTGGACGATGAGCGCGCGATTCGCACCGGCCGGTTGGTAGAAGACTGGACCAAGTCGGGACTGCTGACCACGCAACAGCGCGACATCCTGGCGCCGCAAGTTGCGGTGGATCTGCGGCGCACGAACAAGTTCCTGCGGATCACGCTGTTCGTGTTCGGCGGCATCATCCTGCAGTCGGCACTGGGCCTGTTCGCCGTCGCCCTGTTCGACGTGTCCAACGCCGCCGGAGCCGGCTTGCTCTGCCTGCTGGTTGGCGCCGGCTGTTTCTGGCTGGCCACACACCTGGTCAGCCGCTACAGCCTGTATCGCTTTGGCGTGGAGGAGGCGGCCGCGCTCAGCTCCGCGGGCCTGGTCGCGGTGGGGGCGGGGCTGCTGATTGCCGACGCGGACTTGGGCGACTGGCCGCTGATCATCGGACTCGCCACCGCTGCGGCCATGCTCTTGGTGTTGTGTCGCCACTTCGGTTATGTCTACGCGGCGGTGTTCGCCCTGGTGGCGGCCGCGGCGCTGCCGTTCCAGATTGGATCGTCCGAGGCCATCCAGCGAGTGGCCGCCGTCGTTGTCCTGGCCGGCGCTGCGGCCGCGGCGCGCGCGGCCCGCGCCGAACACGGTGACGAGTATCCCGGCGACGCCTTCATGGTGATCGAGGCGGCCGCATGGCTGGGCATCTACGTGCTCGTCAATCTCGTGCTGTCGAGCGGCTTTTCGCGCGTTGACCGCGGCTCCGTGTTTCACTG
>JBBQSP010000168.1:0-5364 GCA_038213735.1 Vicinamibacterales bacterium
CCGGCGTCACGCCGGGAGCGACGCGCGTGGCGGTCAAGGCAACGGACGGTGGCGGCCTTTTCGCGACCGACATCTTCGACATCGTCGTGGCCGTACCGACAGCCAACCGTGCGCCCATGCTGAGTGAGGCCATTCCTGACCACGTCGTCAGTCAAGGCGCGACCTTGTCGATCAGCCTGGCATCGACGATGTTCACTGATCCGGATCCAGGAGACTCGGTGGTTTATCGAGCGACCTTGGCGGATGGAGCGTTGCTGCCCGCCTGGTTGAGCTTCGATCCCGCAACGCGCAATTTCGTCGGAAACACTGCTGGAGTCCCGATCAACACGATGAGCGTGAACGTGACCGGCACCGACCTGCAAGGTCTATGGGCAGGCGACCAGTTCCTTCTTACGGTAGCGCCACCCACCACGGGCATACGGAGCGGAACGACAGGAGCAGACTTCCTCATCGGCAGTGGAGGCAGCCTGGCGTTGATCGGAAGGCTCGGCGACGATGCCTACTTGATCGACGACGTGGGGGACACCGTGCTCGAGCTTGCAAACGAGGGCAAGGATCAGGTCAGCAGCTCGGTGAGCTTCACTCTGCCTGCCCACGTGGAAACGCTGCGCCTGAGCGGGGCTGCGGTGCAGGGCCAAGGTAATGACTTGGCCAACGACATCAGCGGCAACGAAGTCGCCAACTGGCTGATAGGCCGCGGTGGCGACGATTCGCTTTCCGGCAATGGCGGGAATGACTTGCTCGACGGCGGCGCCGGCAATGACTACCTTTCCGGCGGTGATGGCGACGACACTCTCCTAGGCGGTGCTGGCACCAACCAACTCTCCGGGGGCCCGGGCAACGATACGTACTACGTCGATACGCCGGGCAACATGACTCTGGAAGGGGAGAACGGGGGGATCGACACGATCATCGCCTCTGTAGGCATCACGATGTACAACGGTTTCGAGAATGTCACTTACACAGGCTACGCAGCGCTCGACGTGTTTGGCACACCGTCGGCTAACACTTTGATCGGCAATGCCGGCGATAACGCTGTGTTCGGACAGGATGGCGATGACACGCTGTTTGGTGGCATGGGCAACGACATCATGGCAGGTGGAAAAGGCATCGATCTGATCGACGGCGGCCCGGGAAGCAACTGGTTTGTGTTCTCCAGAGGGGACGGACAGGACACGCTGCGACTCGCGAGCGGCGACTCGACACCAGGCCGCATCAACACCCTGAACATGGTGGGCATCGGATCTTCCGAAGTCAGCCTGCAACGCGTCGGGGACCACCTCGACATCTCGCTGGGAACCGACAAGATTACCGCGGAGCTGTTCTTCCTCAACGACGATCCCGGCAACCTCCGTAATCCTCTCCAGGAGATCCGCTTTAACGGCGAGATCTGGAACCTGACGAAGATTCGCCAGATGACTCCGAATGCCGGCGCCCTGTCCGCCTCGACGAATCCCTCGATGCAGGCGATGAGCGTCGACGACGAACGCTTGACGAATCACTCGATCTCGCGCGAGCGGTATGTCACGGCTTCGATGTCAAAGATGCGCCACGCGAGATCGGACAACGAGCTCCGGTCGGGCCGGACGTACTCGCCGCCGCATCCGAGCTATGTCGATGCCGACTCTTCACCTGCGGATCAGGTCATGGAGGCACGCCTGCAAGGGCTTCTGCATGCCATGGCGTCGTTCACGTCGCTGGACGCAAGCAGCCCGTGGGTGCCGCTCACGAATTACCAGAACTTCACGGCGTCTATCGCCGTGCCCGAGTGGAGGGCCTGAGGGCCGGCGGCGAACAACTGGGCTCCCCGTGCGCGTTCTCGTCATCCACCAGAACTTCCCGGGACAGTTCGGTGAAATCGTTCGCGCCTGGTCGGCCCGTGCGGGTTGGGAGATCCGCGCGCTTGGCCGGGAGATCGCGCCGGGATTGCCTGGTTTCGAGGCGCTGACCCGCTACAAGCTTCATCGCAGCGCCCACTCGACGCAGCACCCTTATCTCCGGCAAATGGAAGCGGCCACGCTGCACGGCCAGGCTGTCGCCCGCGCCATGATGCAGCTCCGCGACTCGGGGTTCATCCCCGACGCCATCCTCGCTCACCCTGGATGGGGCGAGACGCTGTACGCCAAGGACGTATTTCCCGACGCGCGTCTCCTTCACTACTGCGAGTGGTTCTACAGCGCGGACGGAGCCGATCTCGGCTTCGACCCCGAGTTTCCGATGAGCTTCGACGACCGGGCCCGAATCCGCACGTGGAACGCGCTGCACACCCTCAACCTGACCCACTGCGACGCGGCGATCGCGCCGACGCGTTGGCAAAGAGATCGGCATCCCGCCATCTTCTTGCCGAAGATCGAGGTCCAGCACGAAGGCATCGCCACCGACGAACTCGGACCGGACGCGGCCGCGACGGTCGACACGCCCACCGGCATTCGCCTCAAAGCGGGTGATCCGGTGATCACCTTCGTCGCCCGGAACCTGGAACCCTATCGCGGCTTTCACGTGTTCATGCGGGCCCTCGAAAGGATCCAGGCCAGCCATCCAACATGCCAGACGATCATCGTCGGCGGCGACGACGTAAGTTACGGCAGGCGCCCGAACACGGGTGCGAACTGGCGCGAGCACATGCTCGCCGAGGTCAAGCTGGACCCCGCGAGGACTCACTTCCTGGGCAGGGTTCCGCGCGGGCAGTTCGTCCGCATCCTGCAGGTGTCAGCTGCTCACGTCTACTTGACGTACCCCTTCGTGCTGAGCTGGTCGCTTCTCGAGGCGATGGCGTGCGGTGCACCGATCGTCGCCTCCGACACGGCGCCTGTTCGCGAAGCCATCACCGACGAGTCGACGGGTCGGCTCGTCGACTTCTTCGACCCCGCCGCGCTCGCTCGGGCGGTGATCGACACGCTCGCGGACCCGCCCGGGTCCAGGGCTCGTGGCGAGAGGGCTCGACGTCATGTCCAGACGTTCAGCCGGGCCAACGGGCTCGCCCGGTACGATGAGCTGATCGGGCCAGCGCACGGCTCGCCCCGCGCCGATTTGCGCGCGGTACACCGGGAGCTCGCATGACGGACCTGTTCTCTCTGACTGGGCGCACAGCCCTCGTCACCGGCGGCTCACGCGGCATCGGCCGGATGATCGCCGCCGGATTCCTCGCGCAGGGTGCGCGCGTCTACATCTCCTCGCGCAAGGCCGAGGCCTGCGACCGCACCGCGGCCGAGCTGTCGTCGCAGGGCGAATGCTTCTCCCTGCCGGCCGACGTCTCGCAGATGGCAGGCATCGAGTCGCTTACCACCGCGTTCACCGCCCGCGAGCCCAAGCTCGACATCCTCGTCAACAACGCCGGCGCCGCCTGGGGCGAGCCGTTCGACACCTTCCCCGAGAGCGGCTGGGACAAGGTGGTCGACCTGAACCTGAAGTCGCCGTTCTTCCTGACGAAAGCGCTGCACGGCGCGCTGTGCGCGGCGGCGAGCGCCGAGCGGCCGGCCAAGGTGATCAACATCGCCTCCATCGACGGCGTGTCGGTGAACCCGCAGGAAACTTACTCGTACGCGGCCAGCAAGGCCGGGCTCATCCACCTCACGAAGCGCATGGCGCTGCGCCTGGCGAAGGACCACATCATGGTCAGCGCCATCGCGCCCGGTGCCTTCGCGTCCGACATGAACCGCGTCGCCCGCGACCACGGCGACGAGGTCGCGGCCCGCGTGCCGGCCGGCCGCGTCGGCCGCCCGGACGACATGGCCGGCGCGGCGATCTACCTGGCGTCGCGGGCCGGCGACTACGTCTGCGGCGAGACGCTGGTGGTCGATGGTGGCGTGACGCACGCGCGCGGCGGGTAGGGCGCCGGCGGTCAAGGCCGTTGAGTCGGACCGTCGGGCGGACCGGCGCATCGGAGACCGAAATCATGTTCGCTGCCAGACAATAGCTTGTAATTTGTCTGCCAATGAACTAGGCTCGGCTCATCTGAATCCTCGATGGCCCTTGCCGGCGCGCGCCGGTCGTCCCACCCGATGAGCGCTCTTCTCAAGTCCCACGCTGCCGCCAATGTCGACCTCGGCTCGCCCGAGGCGGCCGCGGCCGCCCTGCGCACCTTTTTCCGTCTCGCCGACGCCTGGGGCTTGTCGGTCAATGAGCAGATGGTGCTGCTCGGCGCCGCCCGCACCACGCTCTACCAGTGGAAGCAGGGCAAGGTGGGTCCGCTCGACCGGCATCTGCTCGAGCGGCTGTCGCACCTGTTCGGCATCTACTCGGCGCTGCAGATCCTCTTTCCGGCCACGCGCCGGGCCGACGAGTGGGTGAGGAAGCCCAACACGGCGCCGCTGTTCGGCGGCCGCTCGGCGCTCGACCGCATGCTCGGCGGCCAGGTCGCCGACCTCTTCGTCGTGCGCCAGTACCTCGATGCGCAGCGCGGGGGCAAGGCGTGAACGGGGCCGCCGCGCGGGCCTCGCTCGCGGTCGATGACGTGCCGGTCGAGGCGGTGTCGTGGAAGCCGTCCTACCGGCTCATCCCGTCGCGCTACCCGACCGTGGGCCTCTACGACGCCATCGCCGACCCGGCCGACCTCGACGTGGTGTTCGCGATCGAGGCGCTGGCCAACCCGCGCATCCGCGACGAGCTGGGCGAGGTGCAGCTCGTGCCGCCGGACGAGCGCGTCACCGGCCCGGGCGCGACGACGATCATGGCCGCCTTCACGCACCTGAACCCCGAGGGCTCGCGATTCTCGGACGGCGGCTACGGCGTGTACTACGCGGCGCACTCGCTCGATACGGCGATCGCCGAGGTCGGCCACCACCGCGCGATCTTCCTGCGCCGCACCGCCGAGGCGGCGATCGACATCGACCTGCGGCTGGTCACGGCCATCGTGGAGGCCGAGCTGCACGACCTGTCCGATGCCGGCGCGGCGGCGAACGAAGGCCGCTTCGCCAGCGCCCTCGATCCCGACGACTACGGTCCCTCGCAGAGCCTGGGCCGAAAGCTCCGCGAGGCCGGGAGCTGGGGCCTGCGCTGGCCGAGCGTGCGCCACGCCGGCGGCGAATGCGTCGGCATCTTCCGGCCGCGCGCGCTGCGCAACGCCAAGGCGGCGATGCACCTGGCCCTGCACTGGGACGGCGGGCGGATCAGCCACTGGTACGAGAAACGGGCGCCGCACGCCGTCAACGACTGATTCCTTCACGCCGCGCGGCCCGTTTCGCGGGGCCTGCGTTTCCTTACAACTGCGTAGGTTTCTTGCAAGAGTGGCGGATCGTGCCGGGCGTCCCGACGCACGGGGCGCCGAGCGCCCGCCGGAGCGCCGCAAACTGCCGCGATTCGCCACGATTGCGGCCAGGGCGCTCCCGGATCGGCTGGCACGCGCCCTGCGTCCCTTCGGCGCAT
>JBBQSP010000169.1:0-5174 GCA_038213735.1 Vicinamibacterales bacterium
GCTGGCTGGCTTCCAGAGCTTGAAGCGCGAAGGCGTGCGCGTGGTCATCAACCAGACGCTCACGGTTGATCAGCAAATGAACGTGGCGACGCTGCAGGAAACGGTCACCGTGACCGGCGCCTCCCCGATCGTCGACACCTCGACGACCACGATGGGCACCAACTTCACCAAGGAACTGCTCACCGAAATTCCGAACGCGCGCGATATCTGGGCGGCCATGTCCCAGGCTCCCGGCATTCAGATGACCGCATATGACGTCGGCGGCTCGAACACCGGCAACCAGTCAGGCTTCCGCTCCTACGGCTTCGACACCCAGAACCAGACCAAGATGGAAGGCATCGACACCACCGAAGGCACGGCGGCCAACGCCGGCTACTTCGACTTCGGTTCGTTCGAAGAGTTCCAGGTCGGCGGCGCCGGCTCGGACGCCGGCTCGTTCGCCGGCGGCGCGGTGCTCAGCATCAGCGTCAAGTCGGGCGGCGATAAGTTTTCGGGCAACTGGTACAGCGATTATTTCAACGAAGACATGCTGGCCGAGACCAACGTGCCCGATTACCTGCGCACCGGCAACACGCCTAACGAAGACGGGTTCTATTCGCGCACGCCTCTTGGCCGCGGCAATCCGACGAAGAAGCAATACGACGTCAACTTCAACTTTGGCGGTCCGCTGATCAAGCAGAAGGCCTGGTTCTTCACCAGCTGGCGCCTGAACGACAAATACAGCTACATTCTCGGGCTGGGCGACACCCTCGAACGGTCGAAGCTGTCGAACAAGTACACCTTCAAAGGCACCTTCCAGGTCGGTCAGAACAACCAGATCATCGGCTTCCTCAACAAACGCGAGAAGCTGCAAGACAAGCGCGGCATCAGTCTGACCACGCCGCTCTCAGCCGCCTACTACCAGGCGTCACGCAACTACCCGTGGAAGGTCGAGTGGACCCGCGTCATGGGCAGCCGTGCCTTCCTCGACGTGCTCTACGGCAACTGGTACAATTTCTTCCCGCTGCGTCCGGTCCGCGACTTCGGTCTGTATGACGGCCCGTGGGGCCCCGGCCGCACCGACACCGCCACCGGCAACATCTTCGACGGTGGCGCCAACAACGGCTACCAGGACCAGAAGCGCTACAAGCCCCAGTTCTACACCACGCTGTCGTACTATCAGGACGGCTGGAAGGGCAGCCACGACTTCAAGATGGGCTACGACTGGAAGCGCGATCGCCGCAGCCTCTTCCGCGACCAGCCGTTCGACATCTTCTACCGCGACACCAACGGCCTGCCCGCGCAGGTCGATCTCTACAACTCGTCGGTGACCGGCATCAACGACGTGGTCTACCAGGCCGCCTACATCAACGACACCTGGAAGATGAACGATCGCCTGACCGTGAACCTCGGCCTGCGCTTTGAAATGTACGAAGACGGCTGGCAGGAACAGGAGTTCGCGCCAAACGGCCACCCGGCGCTCGCGAACTTCGCCGATCAGCGCTACCGCGACTTCGTCGCGCCGCGCACCGTCGAGGCTCGCACCGTCGCCAGCACCAAGACGGTCGTTCCCCGCATCGGCCTCGCTTACAACCTGACCGGTGACAACCGCACGGTGCTGAAGGTGTTTGGCGGCCAGTCGCGCTGGAACTCGGCCGACACGCTCGCCGACCTCGAAAACCCGGTGGGCCTGGCGCAACTGCGCTACCAGTTCCTGCCCTGCACCGCGACCCGCACCACCGCGTGTGACTTGAACGGCAACCGGCTGCTCGACAGCCCGGCGGAACTGGGCAACTTCGTCTCGACACAGGGCGGCGCCGGCTTTGTCCGCATCGACCGCGACCTCAAGCGGCCGACCAGCAACGAAGTGTCGGTCAACCTCGAGCGCGAAATCAGCAGCGCGTTCTCGGGCCGCGCCTCGTACGTGTACAAGAACATGCGTAATGTGTGGGGCGAAATCGACGCCATTCGCACGCCCGCCTACACCGTGCCCTACACGCTGGTCGATCCGGGTCTGGACAACAGCGCCGCGACCACGGCCGACAACCAGACGTTCCAGACGTTTGACCGGCCCGCGACGATCGGTTCCGACCGCGTCTACACAAACAGCGACTTCCGCGACGCCGATTTCCAGACGGTCGAGGTCGCTGTCAACCGCCGCTTCTCTGGCAAGTGGATGATGCTGTCGTCGGTCGGCTACACCTGGTCGACGATGCTGCACGACACCACCGGTTACGGCCGCCTGACCTCGGCTCTAGCCTACCGGCCCGCGCGCCAGTTGTTCGGCGACGAGAACGGCCGCGAGACGTCGACCACCTGGAACTACAAGCTGATCGGCCGCTACACGATGCCCTTCGACATCGGCGTGTCGGGCTCGTGGAAGGTGCAGAGCGGCCAGGAGTACGGCCGCACCATCAGCGTCGCGTTCCCCGGAGATGGCACCCAGACCGTGCGCGTCGAACCGATCACCGCGAACCGCTATCCAACGGTCGCGATCATGGACCTGCGCGCCGACAAGTCGTTCAGCATGGGCCGCGCCGGCAAGGCGACCTTCCAGGTGGACGTCTTCAACCTGACCAACTCGGGCGTCCCTACCGCGGTGCGCCTGACCTCGGTGAACTTCAACGAAGTCACCGCGATCCTCAGCCCGCGCGTCCTCCGCGTCGGCTTCCGCTACGACTTCTAGGGCGGGCGGGTACTACTCACGAGGCAGGTGGATTCGTCCACCTGCCTCGTTGCTTGTACGGCGGCCCGTGGGGCTCGGCGACTCTGCCGCCTCGTGGGGGTCGCTCGCTGACGCTCGCCTCCTGGGGCTCGCTTCGCTCGTAGGGCCCCCACGAGCGCCGCCAGGCGCGAGCCCGACGAGCGCGTGAGCGCCGAGCCCCACAAGCCCTGAGCGAAGTCGACGGGCGAGCCCCACCCGGGCGGAAGCCCGCGCCCTTCTGTGATACAAGTAGCGAGTCCTGCCCATGCGACGAGAGCATGCCTCCCAGCTCGCCGTCGTGCTCGGTTACGTGTTGGTCGCCAGCGCCTTTACGTGGCCACTGCTCCTCAACCTTGGAACTCACCTCACCGGTGATCCCGGCGGCGATACCAGTGTGTACGTCTGGAACCAATGGGTCTTCCACCAGGAAGCGCTCAAGGGTCACAACCCGTTCGGCACGGAGCAGATCCTGTCGCTCACCGAACGCGTCGACCTGTCACAACACAACTACACGGTCTTCCTCAACCTGCTCGCCTTCCCGCTGATCTCGCTGGTCGGCGTGGTGGCGTCGTTCAACCTCGTTTACCTGATCATGAGCGTGCTGACCTCGCTCATGACCTACGGCCTGGCGCGGGCCACGACCTCGGCCACGCGCGTCGAAGCCTTCCTGGCCGGCGTGGCGTTCGCGTGGTCGCCGGTGCTGATCGCGCGCAGCACGGGCCATTTCAGCCTGGCGGCCGCAGCGCCGCTGCCGGCGTTCATCTGGGCTCTCGTGCATGCCGAGAAGCACCGCACGGTGGGCAGCGCCTCGCTGGTGGGACTGTGCATGGCGTGGGCGGCGCTGTGCGACCCGTACTACGGCGTCTACTGCGTGATGATCACGGTCGTCTACGTGGCCACCATCGCGGTGCGAGTGACGCGCGCAGTGACGCCGGCGCCCAGGCGGCCGTGGGTGTGGCTGCTCGACGTGTTGATCGTGTGCTTCGCCGGGCTCGTCGCGGCATTGGTGCTGGGCCGCGGCGGCGACTTCGAGGTGCTGGGCATCGCGGTGCACGTGCGCAGCCTGTACAACCCGGTCCTGATCCTCACGGTGTTGGTGGTTGCGCGGCTGTTCGTGTGGTGGCGGCCGCGGCTGTCGCGGATTTCCGAGTTTGGTCCGCTGCCGATCAATGCGGTGCTGGTCGGCCTGCTGGCGTGCGTGGGACCGCTGTCGCCGGTCCTCTTCGGCACCGTCGAGCGCATTGCCGACGGCCGCTTTGTCAGCCCGAAGATTTTCTGGCGGAGCAGCCCGCGCGGGGTCGATCTGCTGTCGTTCTTCACACCGAATCCCAATCACCCGGTCATGCGGTTGCTGTTTGGAGACGAGCAACTCACAGCGCCCACACGATTCGTGGAGTACACCGCGTCGTTCAGCCTCGTCGCGATCGTCGTGGTGGCGGCGGCGATCTGGCTGGCCACGTACCGGCCGAAAGCGGGATGGTGGTGGATCACCGCCGGTTTCACGCTGCTCGCGCTCGGCCCTTTCATCTACATCGCCGGCGCGAATACCCACATCCCCGGCCCCTGGGCGTTGTTCCGCTACATCACGCCGATGAGCCTGGCGCGCACACCCACGCGTTTCGCCATTGTCGCGGCGCTCGGCCTGGCCATGCTGCTCGCCGGCGCGCTGGCCGCGCTCGGCACGAAGTGGCCACAGCGGCGCCGCGCCATCACGGCGCTCGTCGCCGTGCTGTTGGCGATCGAACTGTGGCCGGCACCGCGCACCTTGTACTCGGCAGCCGTGTCACGGGTCTACACCACGATCGCGCACGACCCGCGCGATGTGCGCGTGTTGTCGCTGCCGTTCGGCGTTCGTGACGGCGTGTCGTCGATCGGCAACTTCCGCCCACGCTCGCAGTTCAACCAGACCGTTCATGAGAAACGTCTAATCGGCGGCTACCTGTCGCGCATTTCGCCGCGCCGGACCGAGCGGATGCGATCCGAGTATCCGACGCTGGCGATCCTGATGAAGTTGAGCGAGCCACGGCCGCTCACCGCCGAGGATCTCTCGACGCTCTCCGCGCGAGGCGCGCGCTTCGTCAGCGGCACGCGGCTCGGCTACGTGGTCATCGATCGGCGGTTCGTCACCCAAGCGTCGGCCGACGCGGTGATTGACGCATGGCAACTCGAGGAAGTGGAGCGCGACGAGCACCTGACGTTGTACCGGACGGGCCTCAGGTAGGGTGACAGGGTGACAGGGTGACTAGGGTGCCTGAGGTGCCTGAGGTGCCTGAGGTGCACCGGTAGGCACCCTAGGCCCCTTAGGCACCCTAGGCTTCTTAGGCACATTAGCTCTGATACTCTGTCTGCGATGCGGCGTGGCCCGTTCCTGATCCTGTTCGCGGTCTCTGGCGCCGCGGCCCTCATTTACGAAGTGGTCTGGACCCGTCTGCTCACGCTGCAGATGGGACACGGCATCGCCGCGGCCAGCACCGTGCTCGCGGCCTTCATG
>JBBQSP010000170.1:0-5112 GCA_038213735.1 Vicinamibacterales bacterium
TTCCGGCTGCGCGTTCAACACGCGGCCATGCCGGCGGGCGACCTTGAAGCGCACCGGCCCCAGTGCGGTCGCGACAGTGACCATCTCGCGGTCGAGGCAATCACGCAGCATCTCCTGGTAGCGCACCCCAATGGTGGTGGACTCCCGGAACACGATGTCGGTCAGCCGTTCGCGGTCCTCTGGCCTCGCCACGATGGTCAGCAACGTGCCGGGACGATTCTTCTTCATCTGCACGGAGACGTAAAACACCTCCAGCGCCCCGGCTGCATAGAGCCGGTCCATCAGCACGCCATAGATCTGCGGGTTCATGTCGTCAATCTCGCACTCGAGGACGACCACGGCGTGAAGCTTGGGGCTTGGGGCTTCCACCTTCGCGCCAGGCGCTTCGGTGGACAAGTGGGGCTCACCGCGGTCTGCCGTCTCTCCGACCAGCACGCGGACGACATTTGGCGTTTCCACCAGATCGCGATCGCCGGCGCCGTAGCCGACGCGATCGACGCGCATGGCCGGGACCGGTCCATACGCCGACGCGTACTCGGTGAGGATCAACGCACCCGTCGGTGTCAGCAGCTCGGACTGAATGCCCGAAGAGAAGACCGGCGCATCCTTCAGTAGCGCGACGGTCGCCGGCGCGGGCACCGGGAACACACCGTGGGCCGAGCGCACCATGCCGCCGCCGACATTCAAGGGCGACACGATAATCCGGCCGGCATTAAACCATTCGAGCGCGAACACGGCGCCGACAATATCGATGATCGAGTCGAGCGCCCCCACTTCGTGCAGGTGGACCTGGTCGATTGACATGCCGTGAATCGCTGCCTCGGTCTCGCCCAGCCGGCGAAACATGCCGATGGCGCGAGTCTGGCCGGCTGCGGACAGGGCCGACCGGCGAATCGCGGCTTCAATGTCTTCCAACGAGTGATGCGGCTCGACTTGATCGCGGCGCCCGTGATCATGGCTTGCCGCGCCGAAGCCGGCGTGCGTGTGGCCCGGCGCCGGCGGGTGACGGTGACCTTGCGTGTGCGCGGGTTCATCCGCCGTCGGCGTGACGCGGAACTTCGTCGCGGTGACGCCGGCCTTGATCACGCGGTCGACCGACACCTCCCAGCCATCGACCGCCAGGCTGCCGAGCGCGCGCTTGAGCTCATCAAACGGCAGGCCCGCGTCGAGCAACGCGCCCAGAATCATGTCGCCCGCCGCGCCGGCGAAGCAGTCGAAGTAGAGGATCTTCACCGTTTCAACTCTTCCTTGAAGCTGTAGAACGTCCCGTCGCCGAGGATGATGTGGTCGAGCAGTTCAATTCCCATCACCTCGCCCGCCAGCGCGAGCCGCTGTGTCACCAGCCGATCCTCCGGACTGGGACTTGGATCGCCCGACGGATGGTTATGAAACACCACCACGCTTGACGCCGAGGCCACCGCCGCCGCGCGGAACACCTCGCGTGGATGCGCCACGCTCGAATCGAGGGTCCCCGTCGAAATCACCGTCGTGCGGATGACCCGCTGTTTCTGGTCCAGCAACATCACGCCAAACCGTTCCACGCCGAACCCCGAGTAGCGCGGCATCAAGTAGTCGCCGGCGTCTTCCGGGGTCAGCATGCGCGGCCGCTCCGGCGCATCCCGCGCCAGCGTCCGCCGGCCCAGTTCCACCGCCGCCAGCACCCGCGCCGCGCGCGAGGCCCCGACGCCGGCCACCCGATCGAGATCGTCGGGACCCAGGCGAACCAGTCCTGCGATGCCGCCGGCCGCCTCGAGCACGTCCTGCGCAACCGTCAGGGCGCCTCTCGCGCGGGTGCCGGCACCAAGCACGAGCGCCACCAACTCGTTATCGCCTAGCGCCTCGGCGCCCACCCGCGCCAGCTTCTCGCGCGGCCGATCCACTGGCGCCATGCGCCGCATCAATCCGGACCCTTCATGGTAGCTGATTGACAGGTGTTCTGCCGTCGCGGCCGGCGGACCTCTCCGCGTCGCTGTCGTATAATCGGCAGACATGGTTCGTGTCGCTCGCCGTCTGGCGCTGGTCATCGTCATCCTCTCCGCCGCTTGCGCCGAACCTCCGAACAAGGAAATGAACCTGGCGCAAGGCGCCATCGAAGCCGCTCGCGCTGCGGGCGCCGATCGCTTTGCCACCGCCGAATTCACGGCCGCTAGCGACGCCCTCAAGAAGTCGCACGAGGCTGCGGCCGTTAACGACTATCGCCAGTCCTTGAGCCACGCACTCGATAGCTTCGAGCGCGCGCAGAACGCCGCCAAGTTGGCGGTGGAAGGCCGCGCCAACGCGCGTGGCGAGGCCGAGCGCACGGTCGCCCAGGTCGCGACGCTCCTGGCCACTGCCGAAATCCAATTGAAGGCATCGCCGCTCCCGGCCCGCAGCCTGACGGCGCCGCAGCAAACCATCGTGTCCGCAGGACTGGCGCTGCAAAAAGCGCGCGCGGCGTTGCAGCAGGAAGACTACCTGGCCGTGGGACCGGCACTGGAGGGTGTGGCGGCGGCACTTCAGGCCGCTTTGACGCAGATCGACTCACCGCCCCCGGCGGCGCCGCTCCGGCGCAAGCGCTAGGTCGGCTGCCCGGAGATCGCGATTTCTGCGATCCCACGGCGCGACCAGAGGCGCGATTTTTGATCGCTCAAGACCATTTGTCAGGCGAAGTCGGCATGCGACGGTACCCAGTGGCCGTCGATCACGACTTCCGCCCAGCCGGTCAGGAATATGCCGTCGGCAGTCCACTCGACCCGCTGCGTTCCGCCAGGCGCACTGACCTGGATGTTACGGGCCGCGCCTCCGTGCGCGATCGCCGCAATCGCCGCAGCACAGGCGCCGGTCCCGGACGCGTGCGTCGGACCGACGCCGCGCTCCCAGATCAGGATGCGAACGCGATCGGGCGCTTCGATCACCGCAAACTCCACGTTGCTGCCCTCGGCGAAGCGAGGATGCGTAGCGAGCGCCGGCCCCAATCGGTGGAACCGCGCCATGTCGGGCAGTTCCTTCATCAGCGCGACGCACTGCGGGTTGCCAATCGCGAGGGTCGACACCTTCAACGTTTCGCCCGCGGCATCGAGCATCTCTTCGGCCACCCGTTCCGGTTGGCCAAGCGCCGCGCGAAAGGTATAGCGGCCGTCGGCGCGGCCGACGAGCGACAGCGTTTTCCATCCTGCCGCAGTCTCGACGCGCACGTCCGTGAGGGGCGCCAGGCGCGCGGCCTCGCGCTGGTGCATGACCAGCGCCGCCAGGCAGCGCAATCCGTTGCCAGACAACTCCGATGGGCTGCCGTCGGTGTTGATCAGCTTCATCTGCGCGGTGCCATCGGCGGCAATGGTGTAGTAGATGACGCCGTCACCACCAAGGCCGGAATACCGCTCGCAGAGCCGGCGCGATAACGCGTCGAGCCGAAGCCCCTCGACCTGCGCCGCCGGTACGAACAGGAAATCGTTGCCGTAGGCGTGCGCCTTCGCGATCGACAGCATCACGGTACGCGGAAGGCGTTGAAGACCCAGGTCAGTCCGCCGGTGAAACCGACTTCGGGATCACGCGAGGTCAGGCCCAGCATCAGGCCGGCGTCGAGCCGAACGCCGCTCTTCGTGTAACGGGCGCCGAACCGCAACAGGCCGCGGTCTTCGGCCCCGGGGGTGACGATGTCGGCGAAGTTGGCCCGGCCGGCAAACTCCCCCACCAGTTCCGCGTTCTGGCTGATCGCGCGCGCCACCGACAGGCTGTACGCCAGCAGGTCGTCCTGCGCTGCCTGGCGCGTCGGGTTGCCCATGATCAACAGGCCCAAGTTGGCAACCACGCGAATGGACTGCACGGTCTTGCCGACGATCAGGCCGGCGCTGAAGTCCTGCATGTCCTTGCCGAGGCCGGACTCGTTACCGGCGTTGGGCAGCCGCGTCGAAAAGCGCACGGCCATCGACGGCCGGCTCGCCCCCTCACTGAGGAAGCGGACCTTGGCGCCAATGTGGATGTCCTCAACGTCGGAGGTGCTCTCGCCGTCCACGTCGAGCAGTGACGAGAAGGGCGCACCCGCAACCCGCTGCGTGATGTTCAGCTTCTGGTAAAGCCCGGCGTCAACCTGGATTTCGGCAATCGAACTGATGCCGACGCTGAATCCCAGCGATGGTACGGACAACAGGTTGCCACGCAGGCCTGACAGCGGCAGGGACACGTCGCGCTTGTAGTCGATGCCGGTTTCAAACAGGATGCGGCCGGCGCCGACTACTTCGGGATCTTCGGTCTGCAACGGGCGCTGTTGCGCGAATGACGGTGACGCGGCGGCCGCGAGGACAGTGAGCGAGAGCAAAGCGGAAGTCAGTATGCGATTCATAACCTAGAATATTTTTCTGCTGTCCAGAAGAATAGTAACGGGGCCGTCATTGACCAGCGCGACCTGCATCATCGCCTGGAACTCGCCGGTCTCCACGCGCAGCCCGCCGGCTCTCAATTCTCGCACGACATCTTCATAGAGCGTGCGGGCAATCTGCGGCGGCGCGGCCGACGCAAACGACGGCCGGCGGCCGTTGCGCGCGTCTCCCGACAAGGTGAATTGCGACACCACCAGCACACCGCCTTGACTGTCGGTCACCGAGCGGTTCATCTTGCCTGCCTCGTCCGGGAAAATGCGCAGGTCTCGAATCTTGGACGCAATGTATTGCAGATCGGTTGGACCGTCGCCCTGCTCCACGCCCAGCAACACCAGCAGGCCCGCGCCAATCTCTCCCGTGACCCGCTCGGCGACGGTGACCTTCGCCGACGTCACGCGCTGGACGACGGCTCTCACGGCAGGACGGTCTTGGGACTTGGGGACGGCTTACCTGCGGCAGCCGTGGCGAACGTGGGCCGCGACAGCATCAGTGGAATCAACGGCACATCCGCCGGCACATCGTCGAATTCCTCGAGCTGGGTGGCAATCGCCTGACGCACCTCGCCGACCGGGTTGAGGCGGCGGTCGAGCAGGTGGCGCGGCATGACGTTCGACAGGGCCTTGATCATCGAGTTCTTCACGGCCGGGTGCTCGCGCTCGAGTTCGGTGATCAATCGCTTCACGCGTTGCCGTTGCAGGCTCAAGTCGCCACACGCCGGGCAGCAACAGCCGATGATGGGGAGTTCCCGCTCCTGGCA
>JBBQSP010000171.1:0-5055 GCA_038213735.1 Vicinamibacterales bacterium
ATGACCCGCAAAGCGGGGTCGATCACGCGCGAGGAGTCGCTGGCACGACTCGTCAGGGCCGGCGCGATCACGCGCGCCGAGGCGTTGGCTCGCTCAGGCCATTCCGACGAGTTGGAAGGCCTGCTGCGCTAAGTTCGCCCGGTCCCGGCACGCCCACCGATTTGCACAGGCCGGTGACGGGCTGGCATCAACCCGCCGTCATTTACCGCCTGGTTGGGACGAAACGCGGGTATCCTTTGCGCCAGTCCTGGTCGCCGACGCTGTCAGTCCCCGAGACGGCCTTGCCCGACCCCCTTCGGCGCGTCGTTGTGTTTGTCGTTTTGCATTCAAGGAGGACCCATGCACGGCTCATCGCGAAGTGTCTTTAGCATTGTCTTGGTAGCGGTGTTCCTGTCGGCCGGCACCGCTTGGGCGCAAACGCAGACCGGTGAAATTTTCGGGAGAGTCAGCGACGCCAGCGGCGCGGTGCTGCCCGGGGCCGCGGTGACGCTGACCGGCCCGGCGCTGATCCAGCCGCAAGCGACCACGTCCGCCGCCAGCGGCTCGTACCGGTTTCCCAATCTCGCAATCGGCGTCTATACGGTGACGTTCGAATTGACGGGATTCAAGCGCGTCATTCGACCCGAGGTCCGCATTCAGGCGGGCTTCAATGCCGAGGTGAATGGGCGGCTGGAGCTGTCGAGCGTCGAAGAGACCGTGACCGTGACTGGTCAAAGCCCGATCATCGACGTGCGCTCCAATACGCTTGGCACCAACTTCGGCAAGGAGTTGCTGGAGGCCATCCCGTCGGCGCGCGATCCGTGGGTGATCCTGGAACAGACGCCGGGCATGGTGATGAGCGTGCAGAACGTCGGCGGCAATGCCTCGGGGCAGCAGGCCAGCTTCGGCGCGCACGGCAGCAGCGGCAACCAGCAGTGGAACCTCGACGGCGCCACCATTACCGACATGGCGGCCGGCTCATCGCCCACCTACTTCGATTTCGATTCATTCGAAGAGATCCAGATCACAACGGCCGGCGGCGATGCTTCGCAAGAGGCCAGCGGCGTTGCCATCAATTTCGTGACCAAGAGCGGCAGCAACAAGTTCAAGGGCTCTGGCCGATTGTTCGACAGCAACAAGCGGTTCCAGTCGTCGAACACGCCGGCCGAAGTGGCGGCGCAGGGCGGCGGCGCCGGCAACCCGCTGAAAGACGTGCACGAGTACGGCGTCGAAGCCGGCGGCCCAATCGTCCGCGACAAGGCGTGGTTCTGGGGCGCGATCAGCCGCCAGAACATCAAGGTCGGTGTGCTCGGGTTTCTGAAAGTGGGCGCGCCGGCGGGTTCCACGAACGCAGACGACCTCGAAACCGACCTGACCACGCTGAATAATCAGAACCTGAAGTTGAACTACGGCTGGACCGCGCGCCACAAGACGACGTTCCTGTTCAGCCGCGGCGACAAGATTCGCAACGCCCGCGGTGCGAGTTCGACCACCCGCATCGAGTCAACGACTCGACAGACCGGACCGACGAATTACTACAAGGGCGAGCATCAGTGGGTCGCCAGCGACCGCCTGATGATCGAAGGTGAGTACAGCTACAACAACGCGGGCTTCAAGTTGAACTTCCACGAGGACAGCCTCGCGACCGTGCAGCGGCTGTTGCATGTGGACCAGGGCAACACGCTCTCCCGTTCAGGGTCGCTCAGCAACAACATCCGTCCGACTTATGAGTCGCGCCTCGACGGCAACTACTTTCTCCCGAACGTGCTGGGCGGCGATCACTCGACGAAGTTCGGCCTCCGCTGGCGTAGCACGCCGTACGAGACGATCAGCCAGACTGGCGGCGGCGCCACCGCGCGTATCCGGTCGAGCGGCGTCAACGAAGTGGACATCACCCGTGACGGCGACACCAGCCGAGAGATGTGGCAGTACTCGGTCTACTTCAGCGATTCCTACAAGGTAAAACGCGCCACCCTGACGTTGGGCCTGCGGCTCGACCACCAGGACGACCGCGCGATCTCGGCCAGTATCGCCGCCAATCCGATTCTGCCGGACCTGCTGCCCGCGGTGAGCTTTACCGGTGCCGACGGCGGGGCGGTCTACAACGACCTTGCACCGCGGGTCGCGCTGGCCTATGACCTCATGGGCACGGGCCGGACCGTGCTCAAGGCGAGCACTGCCCGCTACTACGGTCTCGGCATCTACACCGCCGGCAGCATCAGCCCGACCGGCCAGACCACGCTGTCGTACTACTGGAATGACTTGAACAACGACCTGTTCGTCACGCGCAACGAGATCGATTTTGCCCGTGGTTTCCGTGCCACACCGAGTGCGAACTATGATCCAAACAACCCGGCGTCGGTCGTCTCACCCAACCGCATCGACCCCGACCTCGAGAATGACATCACCGACGAGTTCGTCACCGGCTTCGATCACGAGCTGATGCCCGACCTCGCCGTCGGCGTCAGCTACATCTGGCGGCGCTATCACAACTTCCAGGCCGACATTCGCAATGCGACACCCGAGTCGTACTCGCCGGTGACCTTCACGGGGGCGTGCGGCAACGCGCTCTGCGACCAGGCCAGCTACACCGCTACCTACTTCCAGCGGCCGACTGCCCTACCGACGGGCACGGTGCTGCGAAACACCCAGTTCTCCCGTGACTACAACGGCATTGAACTGACGGCGCGCAAGCGCTTCAGCAACAAGTGGCTGATGAACAGCAGCTTCACGCTGAACAACACGGTGCTGGACTACCAGACGGTCACCGACTTCTCGACCAGCAGTGACCCGACCAATTTTGACTTCACCAACGGGGCCGATTCGGGCGGCTTGAACGGCCCGCGCTGGACGGCCAAGCTGTCGGGGATGTACGCGCTCCCGTGGAACATGTCGATCGCGGCGTTCTACAACCTGCGCGACGGCCTGCAGTTCAACCGCACAATCCAGTCGCCCAATCGCACAGGTTCACTGGGCACCGTCAATGTCCTGATCGAACCGCAGGGCACGACGCACTACCCAACCTTCAGCCAGCTCGACATGCACTGGGACAAGAGTGTCCTGTTCGGCCAGCGCCGCATCCAGTTCAACGTCGATGCGTTCAACCTGACCAATGCGGCCACGGTGCTCGCCCGGCAAACGCGCCAGAACTTCGCACAAGCCAACTACGTCACCAGCATCCTGGCGCCGCGGGTGGTGAGGTTCGGGTTGAAGGTGAATTTCTAGAAAATCTAGGGTGCCCAAGGTGCCAGAGTGCCGCACCCTGGCACCTTTGGCACCCTTGGCACCTATTTAATTTGATCCCACCGCTTGCCATCCGCAATGGCGCGCGCGAAGCATGCTTCGGCCCGGGCATACGCTTCGCGTTGCGCGCCGGCCGAGATTGGCCGCAGCAGCTCCGCATCTTTCGGGCACGTCACTCGCGACGATGGTGGCCGTGACACTGGCGGACCGGCAAAGTACGCGGCGGCACCTTCCCTGACCCACATCGGCCGTTTCGACAGGGCGCCGTCGAGCAGCGCGTGGGCTACTTCGTGTCGCACGGTGCGTTCGAGTTGTCCCTGCTGTTTCAACGTCGTCAGCGGCAGCAGGTCAATCGTCGAGCCCTCGGTCGCTCCCGACACCCACCACGGCTGGCCGGTCGTCCGCCCAAAGCTGTCGACGCTGGGATGCACGGTGACGCGCAAGCGGGCCGGAGGAATCGCTCCGGTGGCCTTGACGATGTCGTCGCGGCCCTTGCGAATGAGCGACAGAAGCGTCGCCCGCTCGCGCTCTTCGCTGCCGGGCATTGCGAGGGCGATGTCGGTCGCGACTGCGGCAGTTGGCGCCTCGCGCGGCGCAGTGGTTGCGGGTGGTGCGGCTGCGGTATTCGTGGTGAGGGTTGAGGGTGATCCCACACCGACGGTCAGGCCCGGGTAGTAGAACTTCAGAATCTCATCCGCAGTTGCGCCACGGGCGGCGCGATTGCCGGCACCGATAACACACAGCCCGACACCGTGGCCAAACCCCTTGCCCCGAAAGTGATAGCCGGCCCCGGTGCGGCTGACTTCGAAGGTCGTGCTTTTGATGGCCTGGAAGCCGGCGACGCGGCCCACCGCCATGCGGAACTCGTGGCCGCTCAGCTCCCCCGGCGTGAAGCCGTCAACCCGCACGCGCGATACCCGGTTCGACTTATTGCGTGCGATCACGCGGACGTCGCGCAGCCGCTCGCCTCGCAGGCCCGCCACCCGCAATGCGCGCTCGACGTCCTGCACCCGCACGTCGCTTTCCCACTCGGCCTCGCCCTCATGCGCATCATCGTGCTCAGCAGCACCGCGGGCATAGTCGGCGGCGCCGGGCCACACCTCGTGCGCCAGCTCGGTCCTTCCTCCACACGACGCCGAGTAAAAGACAAACGCGGGTTGGCTCTGGTGCAGCAGCAGCCGGCCGGAGGTTACCTGCGCGGCCCGTCTGGTCGTGGCTGTGGCGGCGCGCACGACCTGACAGTGCGTGGTGTCGCACAGGTCGAAACCTTCGCGGCGATGCCGATTGCGATTGGCGATGGCAAAGGTGCGGGCCGTGATGGCCAGGGCCTGTTGTGCCGCATCGCCGGCCCGCGGCTGCCCCTCGCCGGCCAGCACCTGCGCGATGTAGTCGTCGACGGCAATGGTTTCAACTCGGGTCTGGCCGTTAGCCAATGTACGGCCCAGGCGGATCGGCTGAAGTGCTGGAGTGCTGGGGTGCTGGGGGTCGGAGGTGCTGGGGAGCGGAGGTGCGGAGGTGCGGAGGTGCGGTTCAGCAGCACGTCGGCCGCGATCGCGGCGGCGTCGACGCCCGCGCCGCCTGGCGCGGCAACCACCACGCCGTGAGTCGGGCGATCGGCAGGAGTGAGTGCGACAACTAGTCCAAGCGCCACGCCACCAGGCATCAGGATCGACCCGGTCTTCGCCAGCGCCGACACGCCGCCAGCTTTGAACGCCGATGCGGTGCCGTAGTCGGCGGCGCCACGCAGGCCATCGAGCAACACCGCTTTCGTCGCCGCGCTCATGGGCACCGCCTTGTCCTTGCCGGCACCGGCCAGTCGCGCCAACACGTCGA
>JBBQSP010000172.1:0-5034 GCA_038213735.1 Vicinamibacterales bacterium
CGGCGATGATGTCGCTTGATCACCTCTGGCTAGGTGTCGGGCCTGGCAACTACAAGTCGATGATGGAGCTCGGCGAGTACGCGGTCAAATACCTCCCGTGGTACCCGTATAACCGCGGCGGGCTCGAACAGGCGCACAACATGCTGCTGCAAGCCAGTGCGGAGCTCGGACTGGCGGGCGCGCTGTTTCTGTTACTCCTGTGGCGGTCGATGATTGTGTCTTGCCTGCGCGCGTGGGCGATCAACTGTGCTCCGTTGGTTGCATTCGGAACCGCTGGAGCGATTTCGGCTTACTTGCTCAGGTCGATGGCCGATAGTTTCATGGACAACCTCATTGCTTCGGATCGGACCCGAATCCTGGTGGCGCTGTTGTTTGGGGCTGCCATGGCACTCAGTCGCCTGAGCCGTCGGGTCCCTCGAGCCGAATGAACCACGAGCTGAGGCTCCGGATTGGTTTCCGCACCGCATTCGCCTTGATCTGCGCGATGACGTTGATTGTTGAGTCCTACGTCATCTTCGTGAATCAGGCGTCGTTTTTTCGGATTGAAGGCAACCGACGCTATGACATCGCCGACTTCTCTGCCGGGGTGGCAGTGTCTCACGCCTTTTTGATGCGCGGCGACGGCATGCAAGCAGTCAGCGTCCGCCTCAGCAGCAACGCGGTGACGACGGCCAGGGTCCAGTGGACGTTGTGGCGAGGGTATCCCGATCAACCCAAGGAAATGGCCCGCGCATTCGAAGGTGACGAGGTGTTTCACCTCAGGCCGGGACGCCAGTGGCGGACCATCCGCTTCACGCGAGACGGGTCTTCGAAGGACCGTTGGTACACCATCCAGCTGCGTCTGCTCGATCCTCAGCCGCCGCCGTCACCCCAGGTGTCGATTGTGGCGTCTCACGACAACCCCGACCGCGGCGGCGTGCTCTTTGTCAACGACCTCCGCCAGCCCGGATCGCTCAATCTGCGCGCCGAGAGGAAGGGCCGAACCCTGTATCGCCGATTTCTGGCTGAAGCCGCGCCCAATCTTCCGGCGATGCTTCAGGTACCAGCCATCCAATGGGCAATCGCGCTCGGGATTCACTGGGCGCTGATCGTCTTCGCCTATACGGTCCTTTCTGCCGGCCGTGACGGCACGGTGCGCGAGCCTTCGTGACGCGCGCCTCGCACCCGTTTGTTCTGGTTGTGTCACTTCAGCCAATGGATGCGTCAACGACGCTGTTCTTTGGCCACCTGATGCGGCTGATGCCGGAATCGATTCGGGTGGTGCAGTACGGAAAGGATGACGTCGCCGGTCCGCTGGCTGCGGCCTCAGCCGTCATCCTGGTGCGTGGACTCTTCGAGTGTAGCGACCTCGCCCGATGCGCTCGAGCCCTTCGGGTTCCTCTTTACTATTTTCTTGATGACAACTTCATCGTGCTCAGGGAGCAAGGCGGAATTGGTGCGCAGTTCGTGACGCGCTATCTGATCGGCGACGTCCGTGCCGCGTTGCGCGACTTCGCCGGCGTGCTGCTCGCCACGCCGGCACTTGTCTCCTATTTTGCCGAACAACAGCTGCACCCGCACCTGTTCCTGTTTCCTCCGGTAATGGCTCCCGAGGCCATGGCCGCGCCACGGGCAGCCAGGCCGGGCGTCACCGTGGCCTTCTTTGGCGGGCGGCACCTTCATCGCCAGCTTCTGGACTTCGTCGTTCCCGCGGTGCGGTGCCTCGCGCTCCAGCGGCCCGTCCGGCTGTTGGCCGTCGGCCTGCCTGAGTCGATCCCCTCGTCGTCAGGCCTCGTCGTGAGTCAGCGACCTTACGATGAGTCCTACGGACGCGGACTTCGCGCGTTGGCCACGGAGGGCGTGGACGTCTTCGTCCACCCTGTCGCCGCTGGCATGGCCAACAATGCCTACAAGAATCCCCACGCGCTGATTAGCGCCCAGGCGCTTGGTGCCGTCCCCGTCGTCTCGAATGCACCGCCCTATGACGCCCTTGGTCACGGGGACGTGGCGCTCATGTGTGAAGACAGCGAGGCGTCCTGGCTGAACGCGTTGACCCAGGCCGTGACCGACGACACCCTGCGATTGGCGCTCGGTGCCCGGCTCGCCACCTACTGTGCCGAACATTTCTCCGGCGCGGCTAACCGGGCCGTTGTCGAAACCATGCTGGTTGGGTATGCCCCCCGGGGCTGGGCGCAGGCGTTGTGGCGACGCGGTATCGTCCGAGGCTACCAAACCATGAACCTGGCCGGCCGTGTTGCCGCACGCGTCACGAAGGTAGCGGGGCTGAAAGCGTTGGCGGCGGCATGAGTGGCATGGGCGAGGCGCCCGGCTCGGTGTGGGTCGAACGGGTTCCAGGGCTGAACGGCGCCGATCTCTGGGCAGTGTCGGAAGGCGGCCGTGACGTCCTGCAGCGGACCGAGGTGAAAGAGTGGCTGTCATCGGCGCGGGGGATCTTTGACTCGCACGCCGAGGTGGCTTCCGTCTCGATCGTCTCGTCAGGGCCGTCCGCCGTCCAGGCCGGCGCCGCCGCGTTGCCGCTGTGCGCGATCAACGGCCGCGTCGCAGATCTGGTGGGCCTTACCGACGGCCACGACAAGACCTCGTGCGGGATCCCTGTCTTTCAGCGATGGATTGAGACCGCTACGCTCAAGGGCCTGATTCATCTGTGGCTGCCCAGGGAAGCGCCCGGCGGAATGGCGATGCAGTTGCGCGCGGTGCCGGCTCTTTTCGGTGAACCCAAGCGGTTCGTGCCCGCCGGCTCGCTCGTCACCGCGGATGCCATGCCGGTGCCCATCGCAGTCGGAATTGATGCCGCGTGGCTCCTGGGCGGCGAGTCCGGCGCGCAGGTCTTCGTCTTCGAGATGCTGAAGGAGCTTGTGGCCCGCCCGGAGATCGAGCGCATTGTCCTGATTTCCGAATCCGGCGGGACGCCGCGTGCTCTCGATGGGGTGCCGAAGGTCACTGGGATGTCGTGGGCGGCGGCATTGGCGCACGGTGCGCCGATTGTCGACATCATGCACCGGCCTTATCAACCGGGCGAAGATGTGGACTACCGCCGGTATCACCGCGTCGCCCGCGCCGTGGCTCTGACGGTGCTCGACTTCATCGCCTACGACAATCCCGCGTACCACGAGTCGGCGTGGTCGTGGCGGCGCTATCAGCAGGCGTTCGATGAAAACGTGTGCCTGGCAGACTGCGTCTTCGCCATCAGCCGATACGTGGGCTCGCGGCTGGAGCGCCAGTTTGCCCACCAGCTCCAGGGCCCGGTGCGTTCGGTGCCGCTTGGCACCGACCACCTTCGGGCTTCCTCGGAAACGGCGGTGGCCGAGACCATCACTCCCGCGGTGGGGGCTCTCGACGGCACGGCGTTTCTCCTGGTCCTGGGCAACGACTTCGAACACAAGAACCGTGACTTCGCCGTTCGCGTGTTTGCCGATATGCGAGACCGCGGCTACGGAGGGCAGCTCGTGCTGGCGGGCTTCCATCTCGACGGCGGGTCATCGTTCGGCCACGAGTTGTCTGGCGCGGGCGGGCACGCGGATCACGTGATCCGCATGGGGCCGGTCTCGGCGGTCGACAAGACATGGCTCTTTCAGCAGGCCGATGCCGTGCTGTACCCGACGTCGAGTGAAGGCTTCGGGCTCGTCCCCTTCGAAGCCGCGGCGCTCGATACGCCCACGGCATTTGTGGCCTTCGGCCCGTTGAGCGAGACGCTCGTCGGCGTCGACGCCAGCCCCGGCTGGCAGGTCCGCGCCTTCGCGGATCACGTGTTCGGCCTGGTTGCCGATCCCTTGAAGCAGGTGCGGCAGATTCGCGCGGCCGGCGCCGCGCTCACCTGGGCGGCGCACGTGGACCAGGTAATCGACGGCTATCAGGCCCTCGTCGGCGACGGCGGGCCGTGGCGCGCGCGCGCGCGCGTTCTGCCGGACAGGCGGGTCCGGGCGGGTCGGGCCCTGGACGCCTTCACCCAGCGCGTTGCCAACAAGCTCAGCCGGCTCACGAGCCGGCGCTAACCGCAAGAACCGAGACCGCCCAATGAAACCGATTCAGCTATTCGTGCCCACCTTCCGCGTGGACGAATGCCTGGCGCAAGTCCGCGAGTGCCTCGAGAAGGGGTGGACCGGCCTGGGCTTCAAGACCAACGAGTTCGAGGAGGCGTGGAAGGCGTACACGGGGTTGCCGCAGGCGCACTTCCTCAACTCGGCGACCTCGGGCCTGCACCTGGCGGTGCGCCTGCTCAAGGAACGCTACGGATGGCAGGACGGCGACGAGGTCATCAGCACGCCGCTGACGTTTGTCTCGAGCAACCACGCGATCCTCTACGAGAACCTGCGGCCCGTCTTCGCCGACGTCGACCAATTCCTCTGCCTCGATCCGGCCTCGGTGGAGTCGCGCATTACGCCGCGAACACGGGCGGTGATCTTTGTCGGGCTCGGCGGCAACGCCGGCCAGCTCGACGCCATCGTCGGCTTGTGCCGCGAGCGAGGCCTCAAACTGATCCTCGACGCAGCCCACATGTCCGGAACCCGCGTGAACGGTCGCCACGTTGGCGCTGAAGCCGACGTCACCGTCTTCAGCTTCCACGCCGTCAAGAACCTGCCCACGGCCGACGCCGGAATGATTTGTTTTCCGGACGCCGATTCGGACGCGGCCGCGCGCCACTGGACCTGGCTCGGCATCGACAAGGACACCTACGCGCGCACGCAAAGCGACAGCACCTACAAGTGGTACTACGATGTCGAGCACGTGGGCTTCAAGTACCATGGCAACTCGATCATGGCGGGCATCGGGATGGTGTCGCTCAATTACCTCGAGCAGGACAACACGTTCCGCCGCCAGCTGGCGGCCTGGTATGACGAAGGGTTGGCCAGCACGGCGGGGATTGAGGGTGTGCCCGTGGCGCCCGGATGCGAATCGGCCCGCCACCTGTATCAGGTGATGGTCGAGCGCCGCGACGAGGTGATGGTGGGCCTCAACCAGGCGCAGATTTACCCCGGCGTGCACTACCGCGACAACGCGATGTATGCGATGTATGCCGATCAGCCGCCATGTCCC
>JBBQSP010000173.1:0-5019 GCA_038213735.1 Vicinamibacterales bacterium
ATGGAATGGCACGAGGACCCGGCCGGGCTCGCATGCCCGCACGTGCATGACCAGCGCGCGGCCCTCGAAGGCATCGTTCGGCTGCGGCGGTTCGTTGGCAACAATGCGGCCGGCGTAAGCCTTGCCGCAAACCGCGGCGAGACCGGCGAGGAATTGCGCGGCAGAGGCGCCTTTGCCGTCGAGCAGTTCGTAGGCGCGCCGCATGGCGTGATTCGGCGTAATGCCAGGCGTGCGAATGGTGGGGAAGTTCGCCGCGTTCCCGCGCAAGTCCACCTGCCTGGCGGCTTCTTCCCACGGCGTACCCGCCCTGTGGAACTGCTGCGCTTGCGCCCAGAAGTCGCGCAGGTAAGCCTGCCAGTGACTGAGCTTGGCCAGGTCGGTGAAGGCCGCGCCGTGGCCGGGCAGCACGGTGCCGATGTCGAGCTTCTTGAGCGCCTCGATGGTGTCGACCCACTCGGTGAAGTAGGCGTCGCCCATGTACGACGTGCCGTTGACCATCAGGTCGCCGGTTGCGACCATGCGCTCTTTCGGCAGATAGACGACGACGTCGCCGGCGGTGTGACCGCGGCCGAGGAACATGATGCGAACCTCCCGCGCGCCGAGGTACAGCGTCATGGTCTGCGTCAGCGTCAGCGTCGGGGGTGTCGGCCTGACCGCGTTGGTGCCCTCGAGATGATTTCGCTGGATGTCGAGCTGGTTCTGGATGGTGGCGCGCGTCTTGTCGTCGGTGGCGGATGCCAGCCGCTGCTCCAGGCCCTTGATGGCTGCCGGCACGCCACCCACATAGAACTCGCGCGCCGGTGAATCCTGCGACTTGCCGGCCAGCATCTGCTGACGCGCGAACTCGTGGCCGATGATCTGCACCTCGGGCCCGTAGATTTGATTCCCGTGTGAGTGATCGAAGTGGTAATGCGAGTTCACGACCCAGCGAATGGGCTTGGGCGTGATCGCCTTCAGTTCCTCGCGCAGCGCCCAGGCCCCGCCCGGCGACACCTGCGAGTCGACGACCAGCACATCGCGATCGCCTTCGATGATGGTGGCGTTGGACATCACCACCAGGCTGCCCGTGCCGACCGCGTGATACACGCCGTGGGTGATCTTGTTGAAGGTCCACGCCGGCCCCTTGTAGTTGGTGCCGGGCGGACGCGTGTCGGACGGCGAGCCTTGCCGGGCCGTTACCGGCCCCAGGGCCAGGGCGATGGCACCGAAGGCGGTGATCGTGAGCAGCAGCAGACGGCGCTGGCGTGTCATGGTGCCGGGGATTCTAGCGCAGTTCGGCTAGCATCTCCGGCACCGCATGGCTTCTGCTAAAACCGGATCCCCACCGAGAAATTGAACTCGCGCGGTGTCTGGAAATCGCCCGTGCCGGTGGCGCGTCCGTAATCGGGACCGAGGTCATAGTTCACCCCGACTCGCGGCGTCGTGGTAAACGGGTTGAACAGCTCGTAGCTCGTGTTGTTGGTCCGGGTCAGGATCGTTTCGTTGCCGCTGACTTGTGCCGCCTGGTTGAACGCGTTGGACAGCACGCCGCGGAAGAACACGTCCATCCGGCCGGCCGTCCGCAGCGTCCACGACAGCGACACGTCCGTGCGCCACAGGTCGTCGTAGCGCTGGTCGCCGCGGGGACCGAAGTAGTAGGTCACGGTCGAAGGGACCGACTGGTAGCCGGGATTGGTGACGTAGCTGCGCGGGTCGATGGTGCCGTCGGCGCTTGAGGCGTCCGACGAGTCCCAGCGCTCGAGCAGGCCGAGGTCGAAGCGCCCGATTCCGGCCGGCGCCGGCAACCGGTACTGGGCCCAGCCGCGCATCTTGTTGCGCTGGTCGCCTGGGTTGTAGCCGGTGGGAAAGCTCCACGACTCCTGCTTGTACTCGGGCTGATCGTTGCCGTTGAACCGAATCGGTCCGCTGCCCTGGTCTTCACCTGTGAAGTTGCCGTGTTGCCACGAGAGCGTGTAGTTGCCGCCAACCTGCCAGTCACCGAGGCGGTAGTTGGCTTGCGCGACGACGCCCTTATAGGTGCGATTGGCGAGGCTGGTATTCCGCACGACCGTCAGGTCGTAGACACGTCCGGTCGGGTCGGTCACCTTGCCGGTTGACGGATCGCGGAAGTCGCCATAGAAGTCGGCGAACACCCGGTGGACATAGTCGACCCGCACGCTGCCCCGGCTGCCCAGTTGGCGCGACAGGCCGGCCATCCATTCATTCGAGTTGGGAGCCACCAGGCCGCTGTCGACGCTGACCGTGACGCCGGGAATGCTCGGGGCGTTCCGGGTCGCGCGCGAGGTGCCGCCATTGGCAAAGAACCAATTGAAGAGAATGGGCAGTGCCTGTTCCGCGGTGAGCAGCGGCTGCGTGGGGTCGGTGTTCACACCCGGGCCCTGGTAGAAATAACTAAACGTGGCGGTGCGGCCGCCGGCCGACCCGGCATCCACGATGGCGGTGCTGACCCCGGTCACGTAGCGAGCGAAGCCCGCGTTGGCCATCCACTTGCCGTTGCCGGCAATGTCCCAGGTCGCGCCGAGCCGCGGGCTGAACGCGGCATCCTTGACGACCGGCGCGCCGGCCTGGTCTTTCGAACGATTCCGATCGTAACGCAGCCCGAGGCTGACGCTCAGCGCCTCGTTGAGACGCCAGGTGTCGTTGGCGAAGAACGACTGCGTGCGGATGTCGTTCCCCACACTCGGTGCCACCAGCGGCAGGTGCTCGACGTAGGTCGTGTTGTCGCTCAGGAACACCGGATAGATGTTCTGGCCCTGGATGACCGATCGCGTGGCCTGGACCCGGTACGAACTGCCTGACTGGAAGTTGTCGTTCTTGCGCGTCTCCTGGTAAAAGTCCACACCAGCCACGATGTTGTGTGAGCCGGCTCGATCGGTCGACAGGAAGTAGTTGGCTTTGACTGCCGTGTTCCAGTTGTTCCGGACTTCCAGGCCGCTGCCGCACACCTTGCAGAACGTCGGGGCGTTGAATCGCGCCTGACCGCGCGAGCGATCCCAGATCGGCGTGCCGTTCGGAAGATCGGTCTTCGAACCACCGGTGCCGATGAAGTCCAACTCGCGGCGCGAATATTGGGCTTCGACGAACCAGGTGTTGGTCAGCACGCTGGTGAAGTTGGCCGAGTAGAGATTTTCATCATTCGCGCTGTCGTAGAGTGACCGTGCGTCGAGGATGGTGCCGAAGTTATTGTTGGTGATGTCGGCGTGCCGCTTGGTGTAGGCGCCCCTGAAGGTGTTCTTCGGGTTCAGCGTCCATGTCACTTTCGCCTCGTAGCGCTTTTCATCATCGATTCGTGCGTAGTTGAACGCCGTGTAATCGGTTGTGCGGTTGTCCTCGTTCTTCTCGAATCGGCCGGCGCCGAAGTACCACATCCGGTTCCTGAGAATCGGCCCGCCCGCCGTGGCTTCGTAGGTCGGCACGACCTGGTCGATGTTCTCGTCGCCCGCGAACGGGGTCAATGCGCTCCACGCGTCGTTGACGAACGAGGTGCGGAAGCTGCCCGAGAAGTCATTGCTGCCGGACTTGGTCACCATATTGACGACCCCGCCCTGGAACCGGCCGTATTCGGCGGAGATGCTGCCAGTTGACACCTTGGTTTCCTGGATGGCGTCTTCGATGAAGACGTTGCGTGCCTGGCCGCGCAGGTTTTCATTCACGACGACGCCATTGATCAGGAACAGGTTCTCGTAGGACATCGCACCTGAGATCATGATGTTGCCGCCTGGGCCGTTGTCGGTGACGCCGGGCGCCAGCAGCACGGCCGAGTTGAGGGTGCGGCCAATCGGCAGCAAATCGAGGTTGGAGGCCTTGTAGGTGCTGGCCACGGTGAGGTTCGGGGCGATCTCTGCCGAGCCCGCGCTGGCACTGACTTGCACCGTCTCGGCGACTCCGGCCACCTTCAGCGACACGTCCGCCCGGCGGGTTTCGGCAATCACGACCGCGACTTTCTCAAGCCGGGCAGATTGGAAACCAGGCAGGTCGTAACTGACATCGTAGGTCCCTGGCGGCAGGAACGGGATGATGTAATCGCCATTCGCTGACGAGACGGTCGTGCGCACACCTTGCATGGCAGCGGACGCGGCGGTGACCGTCACACCCGGCAGCGCGAGGCCGTCCTGATCGGTGACCTTGCCTTCGACGCTGCCCGTCGGGTTGCCTTGGGCGGACGCCAACCTGGCAACAGCGAACACGATGAACGCGGCGATGAGGATGCGATTGAAGGTCAGCATGGCGTCAATCGTAGCACCGCGATGGCGCCGCCGGAGCGGCGCGTGCGTGCTAGCATTCCCGGCCATGAAGCGATTCCTTGGCCTCGCGCTCTTGACCGCGCTCGCCGTGCCTGCCTCGGTAGAACTGGCCGCCAATAGCCGGCTTGCGCACCGAAGCGCCGAGCGCGAAGGTGGGCCCACGCGCATGTTGCGGTCGCCGACGATTAGCGCGACCCACGTTGCGTTCGGCTACGCCAACAACATCTGGGTCACTGAGCGGGCGGGCGGCAACGCGCGGCGGCTCACCAGCTTCCAGGGCCAGGCCATCAACCCCAAGTTCTCGCCCGACGGCACCACCATCGCCTTCAGCGGTGACTACGGCGGCAACGTCGATGTCTACACCGTGCCGCTTGAAGGGGGCGAGCCGAAGCGGCTCACGTGGCACCCCGGCGCCGACACCGTGCAAGGGTGGACGGCCGACGGCGACAGTGTGATGTTCGCGTCCGCGCGCGCCACCGCCGCGCCAAACGCGACACCGCGCTTCTGGACGGTGCCCGCTAAGGGCGGGGTCGAGGAACCCATGCCCCTGCCGCGCGGCTACCAGGGCAAGATCTCGCCCGACGGCCGCCGCATTGCCTATCGCATGAACACCTCGTGGGATGAGGAACGCCGCAACTATCGCGGTGGCCAGAATCGTCCAGTGTGGATTGTCGACCTCAAGACATTCGATCTCATCTCACCGCCGTGGACCGATTCGAAGGACGTCGATCCCGTGTGGTTGGGCGACACCGTGTTCTTCATCTCGGATCGCGAT
>JBBQSP010000174.1:0-4989 GCA_038213735.1 Vicinamibacterales bacterium
TGGCCAGCCGGTGATCGTGGTGGGCGTGCACCGTGCCGCCGGTCAGGCGGGCCCCCGAGCGCACCTGGAAACCGTCGGAGCGCTCCTCGGCATCCGCGCCCATCGCCCGCAAGCCTGCGACCAGTTCGGCAATGCGGTCGCTCTCCTTCACGCGCAGTTCGCCGGCGCCGGAGACGGTCACGCTGCCGCCGAAGGTGCCGAGCGTGGCGAGCACGGGCAGTTCATCGATCACCTCAGGCACTTCGGCCGGAGTGATCACGAGATCGCGCATGGCGCCGTGCCGCACGCGCAGGCGACCGACCGGCTCGCCCTGCCACTCGTCCTCGATCGTGGTCTCGACCACCGCGCCGAAGCGCCGCAGCACGTCGAGCAGCCCGGCGCGGCTCGGGTTCAGGCCGACCTCGGTGATGGTGACGTCCGAGCCGGCAAGCGCGGAGGCGGCGACGGCCATAAACGCCGCCGACGAGAGGTCGCCCGGCACGCGCAGATGGCGGCCGCCCAGGCGCTGCCCGCCCCGCAGGGTGATCGTCCGGCCGTCGATGGCGACCGTCGCGCCGAACGCGGCCAGCGCCCGTTCCGTATGATCACGGGTTGACGCCGGCTCGATGACGCGGGTCTCTCCGGCGGCCTGCAGGCCGGCCAGAAGCACGGCCGACTTGACCTGAGCGCTCGGGGTGTCGGGCGAGAACTGGATACCGGCCAGGCCGGCGCCGTGAATGACTACGGGCGGGCGGTCGCCCGGGCCGGCGGTCACCGTGGCGCCCATTTGCGTCAGGGGACCAATGATTCGCCGCATGGGCCGCCGCGAGAGTGATGCATCGCCGACAAGGGTCGATATGAAGGGATGAGCGGCGACGACCCCGCCCAGCATCCGCATGGTGCTCCCCGAATTGCCGCAGTCGAGCGGGCCGGCCGGCGCGGCCAGCCCGCGCAGGCCCCGGCCCTCGATGGCAACGATTGGCGGATCCCCGTCCTTTGGGGGCGGCGTTCGTGAGACGATAGCGCCGAGGGCCACCAGGCACGAAAGCGTCGAGTCGCAGTCGGCGCCGGGTGCGTAGTTGGCAATCGTGGAAGGGCCATCGGCAATGGCCGCAAGCAGGGCGTAACGGTGCGAGATGGATTTGTCCCCCGGCATTCGCAGCACGCCGGTGACGGCGTGCGCGGGGGACACGGCAATTCGGTCGGCCACTCGCATCTGTTCAACTATAGCAACTTGACCGGCTTTGAAGCGCTATGGTACTTAAAGGCCGAGCATGAGATGCTGTTCAGCGCGAAGGCAACAGGAGACGAAGCGTTCAGCAGGAGAATTTATTTCTCTTGATCTGCTGGCCTCCTGTGGATTGTTCCCCCGATGATCCCACCGCACACGGTCCGTCTCGAGTTCAACAGCGCGTTCGACATGCTCGACTTCGTGCAGGTCGTGAGCGACCACGTCGGCAAGATGGTCGGGCTCGACGAGGACCAGCTCCACTGGGTCAGCGTCGCGGTCCGTGAATCGGTGGTCAATGCCATCAAGCACGGGAACAAGAACGACCCAAGCAAGCGCGTGCTGGTCGAGTTCAGCCCGGTGCCGCCGGCCGATGCAGGTGAACTGGTCATTCGCATCGAGGACCAGGGCGAGGGCTTCGTGCCCGAAGAAGTCGCCGACCCGCTGGCGCCCGAAAACATCCTCAAGTCGAGCGGCCGCGGCATCTTCCTGATCCGCAACTTCATGGACGAAACGGTGCTGAAGAAGGTGCCGGGCGGCATGGAGATTCGGATGGTCAAGAAGATTACCAAGAGTTAAGTGGCCCTTCCCCCTGCCTTTCTTGCCACGGCTGTCGAGGCCGTCATCCGCGCCGGCGAACTGCAGATGGCCAAGTTCGGCACCGGCGTGCGCGTCGACAAGAAAGGCGCCATCGACCTGGTGACCGAAGTCGACGTCGAGGTGGAACGCATGTTCCGCGCGATGGTCACCGAGCGGTTTCCCGAGCACGACGTCCTGGCCGAGGAACTCGACACGCCGCCGACCGGCGCCAGCCATCGCTGGGTGTTCGATCCGCTCGACGGCACCACCAATTTCGCCCACGGCGTGCCGATCTTCTGCGCCTCGCTGGCGCTCGAGATCGACGGCCAGGCCGTGATTGGCGCGGTCTACGATCCGAATCGTGAGGAGTTGTTCACGGCCGAGGCCGGCGAGGGCGCGCGGTTGAACGGACGCCGCCTGCAGGTGTCCACCAATGCGACAGTGCTCGACTCGATGATTGTGACGGGATTCCCGTACCACGTGCAGCAGGATCCCGACGAACTGGTCCGCGTGTTCGGCCAGGTGCTGCGACGCGCGCGCGCGGTTCGGCGACTGGGGTCGGCCGCGATCGATCTGTGCTGGGTCGCCGCGGGGCGCATGGAAGGGTTTTGGGAAGCGAGCCTGAAGCCGTGGGACACGCGGGCCGCGGCCCTGATCCTCGAGGAAGCCGGCGGGCGGGTCACCGCGACGAATGGCGGCCCGTGGGATCCCTATGCCGGCGATATTCTCGGCACCAACGGCCTTATTCACGACGAAGTGGTGCAGATTCTCAGGTCTTGAGGTCTTGAGGTCTTGAGGTCTTGCGGTCCTGAGGACCTGGCGATGGAGCTTCCAAGTCCCCAAGACCTCAAGTCCCCAAGACCCCAAGACCCCAAGTCCCCAAGACCTCAAGACCTCAAGACCTCAAGACCTCAAGACCGTCGTTTGTAGAGCGCGACGTTCCCGCCCTGGCACACCCGATCGAATCCCGCCAAGAACCCGGGCCAGGTCGTGGCCTTCTGATGCAGCATGTCGCCGCCCTCGGCGGCTTCCTCGATCAAGACCCAGCCGGTGAATGCGGCCGGGCCACTCGCGTACGCGGCCTGCCAGGTGGGGCCGCTGCCTTCATGGAGGAAGTCAGCGATGTCAAAGCCCGCGAGCGACAGCTCCTGCATGTAGTGCGCGAGCGCGCCCATGCTCGCCATGATGGTCGTGTCGTCGTACGCCTCGCGCAGGCAGGCGGTCACCGCCTGCCTGCCAATGCCGTTCTGCCGATCGAGCTGCGCCTCAACGATCATCGGCGCCTGGCGATCGAACGGCCGCGCCTGCCAGGCGATGGCCACAAACAGCAGCAGCGCGATTGGCGCTGCCGCGCGACGCGCCATGCCCACGGCCGCGCCGATGCAGGCGGCGCAGCCCAGGATCAGCGGCACCTCGTAGCGAATGCGAAATGGATGGCCCGAGACGAACGCATAAAACGGGAGTGCGACCGAGGCCAGGAGTGCGAGGGGCATCACGAGGGCGGCCGGGTGGGTCTTACAGGAGGTCAGGAGGTCAGGAGCCATACTTTGAAGAAAGCAAGGCACTCCTGATCTCTTGGTCTCCTGTGTGAGTGTCACGGCCGCGACGAGCAATACGGCGGCCGCTATGCCTGCAGCGAGGACCAGGCGTGGCCCGCCGAGGTCGGCCACGCCTTCGAGAATCGCTTCAACCACCACCAGGGGTTGCCCCTGCAGCTTGGGGTCGGGCACGTAGAAGCCGCCGGTCACGAACCACTCGCCGATGCTCGCGAAGCTCATGCCCATGAAGAACAGCACCGCGCCGGCGGGGTAGCGCACCAGCCACGCGATACTTTCGGCCACCTGCCGGAGCGGCGCACCCAGGCGCCACTTCACCCAGGCCGCCAGCACCATGGCCGCGCCGACAATGGGCCAGGCTTCGTAACGGGTCAGGCACGCGGCGACGATGGTCCAGCCCGCCGCGCGCGGCACCGCCACGGCGTCCGACAGCGCCCACTGCGTCAGGTGCAACACGACCAGGCTCGACAGCGCGAACAGCAGGGGCTCGGTCATCGGCGTGCTTTGCAGGTAGAGCACGTTCGGGTTAGCGGCGAAGAGCGCCGCGGCCAGGGCCGCGCCCCATGGCGACCCGGTCACCCGCAATACGAGGGCCGAGACGCAGGCGACGGACACGGCAAACGAGATTACCGAGATGAAGATGGCCGAGGCTCCGGTCTGGTACAGCCAGTCGATCTGCACCGGCAGGGCGTTCAGCACGTGGGGCAACGGGAGCCAGACGGCGCCAATTTGCTCCCAGCTGGGGGTCAGGCTGTCGAGGATGCGCCGGGCCACGACCAGGTGCGCCTTGGCGTCGTAGTGGCTCATGTTGAGGCCGACGGACCAATACCAGGCCGCCGCGACCGTCCCCAGCAGGGCGGCCACGCCGCCCAGCGCACGCGAAAGGGGATCGAAAGAGGGCACGGTGTCGCTATATAATGCCCTGTCCCAGAAGGGTTTGCATGCTGACCAAGCGGGAGCGACAACGGAGCGACCGACTGGGAGATCGGCGCACACTCCATTAAATGAGACCTGAGATTTCGATCGTCATTCCCGTCCATAACGAGTCGCCCAACATCAAGCCCCTCTATGAGGAGCTGACGGAAACGTTGAGCCAGTACGGCCGCGCCTACGAACTGATCATCGTGGACGATGGAAGCACGGACGATTCGTTCGAGCGGTTGGCGGCGTTGCAGGCGAGCGATTCTCGGCTGCGGGTGATTCGCTTCCGCCGCAATTTCGGTCAGACGGCCGCCTTCGCGGCCGGGATTGCCCATGCGCGGGGCCGCCTGGTCGTGACCTCCGATGGGGATCTGCAGAACGACCCGCGCGACATTCCAGCCATGGTCGCCCTGATCGATCAGGGGCACGACATCGTGTGCGGCTGGCGCAAGGACCGCAAGGACACGTTCATCACGCGGCGCGTGCCGTCGATTCTCGCCAACAAGCTGATCTCGTGGGCGACGGGCGTGCCGTTGCACGACTACGGCTGTTCGCTCAAGGTCTTCCGGTCCGAGGTGATCAAGCCGCTGCGACTCTACGGCGAGATGCACCGGTTCCTGCCGGCGATTGCCAGCCAGATCGGCGTGAAGATCGCCGAGATGCAAGTGAACCATCGCGCGCGCCGTGCCGGCGTCACGAAATATGGGCTCTCGCGCACCGTTCGCG
>JBBQSP010000175.1:0-4980 GCA_038213735.1 Vicinamibacterales bacterium
TCGGTCAGCGCCACCCCCATCGACCCCGAAGACCCGATCGGCATCCACCATCGCGGCGCACCGGTGGCCAGGTCGTAGCTGTCGAGACGGGTCGATCCGATCGTGACGACTTCGGGCTGGCCGGACGGTGGCCGGAAAATAGTCGGGGTCGCGTAGCCGATCGTGGCCGCCGGGCGTTCGGCCCGCCAGCGCACCCGGCCCGTCGCACGATCGAGCGCGATCAGGTACGAGCCGCTGAGCTGATCGATCAGCTGGATGACCAGGCCATCGGCGATGATCGGCGAGGCGGCCATCCCGTAGAAGTTCACGAAGGGGCCCATCGCGTGCCGCCATCGCACCCCGCCGTCCGGCCCGTACGCGACCAGCCCGAATTCCGCGAAGAACGAGACCACGCCCTCCCCGTCGGCCGCCGGCGTCGGCGACGCCGGATCGTTGGCGCGGTAGATCGGCATGGTCCGCTCGCGCGGGACACTGCGGCGCCAGCGCTCTGTCCCGGAGTCGGTCGCGATCGCAATCGTCAGCAGCTGGCCGGCCTCGCGCGCCGTCACGTAGAGCGTCGGCCCCGCCACAACGGGTGACGACTGCCCGAAGGGGACCGCCACCTTCCATGCGACGTTTCTCGTCGGCGAAAATTCGACCGGGTAGCCGGTACCCTCACTGACGCCCGCGCCGTTGGGGCCGCGGAACTGTGGCCACTGGGCCAGGACGACGGTCCCGGATCCGGCCACGCACAGCAACGAAAGCAGGAACGCAAGTCGGTGGCGCATCACGGGCCGCAGGGTACCACAAGGTCGCAGGCGCCAAAACGGGTCCCGGGGAGCCCCCCCGTTGCTCGCAAATGATGGGCGGCCGCCCGCCGGAAAGGTGTATGCTGGCGCCGTCCTTCGGGACCACCTCGCCGTACGCCTCGTACGCACCGCCGCCGTCGTTTCTTTCCGGCTCGTCGTCTCCCGTTCAGTCGTCAATCGATTTGCCTCGCTGGAGGAAGAATGAGATTCGTTCAGTCGGTTGCGTTTGTCGCGATCCTGTCGGTCGCGATGCTCGCCGCAGCACAGGCTCAACTGCCGCCCGCGGCCGCGACGAAAGTGGACTACACAAAGGACGTGAAACCGCTGCTGCAGCAGAACTGCTACAGCTGCCATGGACCCGAGGTGCAACAGGCCGGCCTTCGTCTTGACCTGCGGCAGAACGCGCTGCGGGGCGGCGACTACGGCCCGGTGATCGTCCCCGGGAAGAGCACCGAGAGCAAGCTCATTCACCGGCTGGTCGGCGGTGACGGCGGCATGCAGATGCCCCCGACCGGTGCGCTGCTCGCGGAAGAGGTCGGGCTGCTGCGCGCCTGGATCGATCAGGGCGCCGAGTTTTTCAACGACGTGGCCGACGAAGCGCCGCCCAGGCCTATCGATCCAAAGCTGGCCGCCGTCATCACCGCGGTTCGGACGAAATCGCATGCCGACGTGAAGCCGCTCATCGCCGCCGGTCGTGACCTCGTCAGGAGCGCGGACCCGGGCGGGTCAACGCTGCTCCACCACGCGGCCGGCTTCGGCACCATCGACACCATGACGATGCTGCTCGATGCCGGGGCGGATGTGAACGCCAAGAACCGCCGCGGCTCGACCCCGCTGCACTGGGGCATCGACAATGAGGCGAAAGTGCGGCTGCTGCTGGCGCGAGGCGCCGCCGTAAATGTGCGGCAGGTGGAGGGGCGCACACCGCTCTACCAGGCCGCCTCGATGGCGAACACGCAGCCGGTCGTCAGGCAATTGCTCGCGGCCGGCGCCGATCCGAACCTGGCCATCGCGAACGGGCGCACGCCCCTGATGGCAGCCGCGCAGCGCGGCGACCTCGAGGTGATGCGCATGCTCGTGGACGCGAAAGCAATCGTTGACGCCAAGAACGGCGCCGGCGAAACCGCGCTGATCCTGGCCTCGGGCGACGGCGCAACAGCCACGGTCCAGTTCCTCATCGAGAAGGGCGCGGACGTGCGCGCGCGGACGAAGCGGAATGAAACGGCGCTCGGCAACGCCAGCACGGCCGGCGTCGAGGGCACCGTCAACCTGCTGCTCGAGCACGGCGCCGAGGTCAACGTCCGCAACGTGCGCGGGTACTCGCCGTTGTTACTGGCCGCCAGCTCCGACGCAGTCCCGGCCGGCGTCGTCAAGACGCTGCTGGCCAAGGGCGCCGATACGAGCTTCGTGGGCGACTACGAAGAGACGGCGCGCGACATGGCCAGCCGGCGCGGCGACACCGAGGTCACCCGCCTGCTCGGCGGCGTCACGCCCGCCCAGGTTGCCGCGGTGACATCGCACCTCTCGGTCGGCGCTGGCACGCGACGCCCGATTGCCGATGCCATTTCTCAGGCACTTGCCATGACGGTCAAGCAAAGCCACACTTTCATCCGCGTGGGCGGCTGCAACTCGTGCCACTCGCAGGACCTGCCGTCCGCCGTCGTCGGCTACGCACGCAGCCGAGGGCTGCGCATCGCGAACGACATGCCGCAGTTGCCGCAGTCAATGCTGCCCTCGCCAGACCGATTGATGGACCTGAGCGGCGTCATCAGCGCGCCGAGCATCGCGTGGGAACTGGTGGACTTCGGCATGAACGGGGTGCCGAAGAGCGCGTTTACCGACGGCGCGGCGCGCGCCATTTTGTCGATGCAGTCGGCGAATGGCAGCTGGTCGGGCAACGAGAGCCGGCGACCGCCGATGAACGCCGGCGACTTCCAGTCGGCCGCGGTGTCGATCTTCGCGCTGAAGCATTACACGCCCGCGGGCATGACCGCCCGCGGTAACGAGGCGATTGCGCGCGCGGTACGGTGGCTGGAGACCGTGACCCCTCGCACGACACAGGATCGCGCGTTCCACGCACTGGCGCTCGCCTGGGCGAACGACGGGGCCGACAGCGCGAAGGGCTCCGCCCGCGCCCTCCTTGGCATGCAGCAGCCCGATGGCGGCTGGCAGCAGCTGCCCGGGATGCCGACCGACGCCTATGCCACGGGGCAGGCGCTCTTCGCCCTCTCGATTGCCGGGAAACTTCCCGCGACCGACCCGGCCGTCCAAAAGGGCGTCGATTACCTGCTGAGGACGCAGGCGGCGGACGGAACCTGGCACGTGCAAACGCGAGCCATCTGGCTGCAGCCGTACTTCGAGAGCGGCTTCCCGTATGGACGAGACCAGTTCATCTCGACCGCCGGCACCGCCTGGGCGGCGATGGCACTGGCCGCGGTCGCGCCGCCGCAGGCCGGGACGTCGGTCGCACGGAGATAGCTTTCACAAGGCGTGGGCCCGGACCGGCGACCGGGTGCGTGGCCCACGCGTCTCACTCGCTGCACATCCGTGTGCCACGCCGTCGGGTCCTGTCATGATAGAAACCCGCCATGACCGAGCGTGAACTCTGCGACCGCTTCCTCGACACGTCCCTGCCCGCCGATCAGTTTCACCACGAGCAGCACGTGCGCGTGGCCTGGCTGTTCGTGTGCCGCCACGGCATGCCTGCGGCGCTCGGCGAGTTCAGCGAGGCCATCAAGCGCTTCGCCGTCGCCAAGGGCGCACACGGGCTGTACCACGAGACCATCACGTGGGCGTTCCTGCTGATCATTGCCGAGCGGCAGGCGCGCGAACCGCAAGCGAACTGGCCGGCGTTTGCCTCGGCCCATCACGACCTGCTGACGTGGCAGCCGTCCATTCTCGACCGCTACTACTCGAAGGCACTGCTGTCGTCCGACCTGGCGAAGCGGACTTTTCTCATGCCGGATCTGGTCCTGCTGAAGCCGGACGCCACATCGTGACCTTGCCGGCCCTCGTCGTTTTCGACCTGGCCGGCACCACCATGGAGGACCGCGGCCAGGTGCCAGCTGCCTTCATCGCTGCCCTTGCCGCTCACGGCATCGGCGCAACCGCCGATCAGATCACGCGGGTGCGCGGCGCATCGAAGCGCCAGGCCGTCCGGGCGTTTGTCGCCAGCGACGCCGAGGCAGCAAGGGTCTATGCGGCATTTCAGTTGGAGTTGGCCGCGCGGTTTGAGGCCGCTCCGGTGAATCCGATCGCCGGGGCCGAGGAGTGCTTTCAGGCGCTGCGCCACGCGGGTGTCCGGATGGCGCTGACCACCGGCTTCGATCGCGACATCACCGGGCTGTTGATTGCGGCGCTGTCCTGGCAGGACGCCGCCGACACCATCGTGTGCGGAGATGATGTGGCGCAGGGCCGCCCGGCGCCGGACCTGATCCTGCGCGCGATGGCCGACACCGGCGTAACCAATGCCACGACGGTCGCAACTGTCGGCGATACGACGCTGGACCTGGAAGCAGGCGCGGCTGCGGGCGTGGGCTGGAATATCGGGGTGTTGTCAGGGGCGCATGGGCGAGACGCGCTGGCGCGCTCGCCGCATACTCACATCGTTCGGTCGGTCGCCGACCTCAGGCCCCTTTGGCGCCTTTGAGAATCTCATCCACAACGAACACGTCCGTTAGAAGGGCGCGCACGTGGATTGAGGCGTTCACGTTATCGATCATCTGCGAGCTGATGCCAGGCTGGCCGAGCAACAACCGAATGGCGGCCTGCGTCGCCGCGGCGTCGCGCGCCAGCACTTCCAGGAAGCCGTTGAGGGCGTCGGCAGGACCCACGCCGAGGGCGGTCGCGCACTCCCGATAAGTGTCGGCCAGCCCGGTGAGCGCGGTATCGAAGCGGGTGAGGTGATCGCGGAGCTGCCCGCTGTTGGCAGCTCCTTGATCGGTGTGGATGCCTTGGGCCGCGTAGCCCAGCATCAGTTCGTAGCCGCCTTCAATCGCGTCGGCGCGACGGGCCAGCTCCTCGCGTGCCGCCTCTGGCGTCAGGTTCCCCGAACTCAATTGGAACCGGACTTGTCGGCGACCCAGCGATCCGGATCGTGGTGTTCGAGGTATTCACGGCGCGTGATGGTGCCGAACAACATCGCCTTGGTGATCCAGAGTTTCTCTGGACGCAGCGCGAAGTAGATGTGTGC
>JBBQSP010000176.1:0-4963 GCA_038213735.1 Vicinamibacterales bacterium
TGGATGATGCCCAGGGCCAGCAGGTACATCGTACCGGCCACGATGAAGATCGGCACGTAGTTGTTGTTCGACGCGTCGAGCCAGACGCCCACGGCGATCTGCATGATCGCGCCCCCACAGGCGCCCATCATACCGCCGAAGCCGATCACGCTTCCCACCGCACGACGCGGAAACATGTCGCTGACCAGCGTGTACAGGTTGGCGCTCCAGGCCTGATGGCCCGACGCCGCAACGCTGACCAGTGCCACCGCCACCCAGATGCTGTCCACCTGCGCGGCGAAGACGATGGGCGTGACGCTGATCGCGAAGAACAACATGGTGAACTTGCGGGCCTGGTTCACCGTGAAGCCCTTCTGGATCAGCTTCGAGCTGATGTAGCCGCCCGCCACGCTGCCCACGTCGGCCACCAGGTAGATGGTGACGAGCGGCAGCATCGCGCCCTTGATGTCGACCTGGTAGGCCTTGATCAGGAAATTCGGGCAGCCAGGTCAGATACAGCCACCACACCGGATCAGTCAGGAACTTGCCCACCGCGTACGCCCAGACCTGGCGGCGCGGGTTGAGGATGATCGCCACGGTCAGCCCGGTCATGAAGCAGCACAGCGAGCAGGCGTGACTCGAAGAACGTCGCGGCCTCCGTGCCACCGACGAAGCAAATCGCGGCTACGATGCCGGCCATGAACAGGCCCGGCACCTTGATGCCCGGGCCGTCCGGCGGATCGCTCTCGATCAGAGGCGAGTTCCGCCGCATTGACGCCCGGGTGCTGCCGGGGCGACTTGTACTGCCACCACCAGACCGCCAGCCAGGCGAAGCCGATCGCGCCAGTGCCGACGAACGCCCAGTACCAGCCGTAGCGCAGCGCGATGACGGGGACGATGATCGGCGTCAGCAGGGCACCGATGTTGGCGCCGGCGTTGAAGAGACCCGTGGCGAACGCCCGCTCGCGCTGGGGGAACCACTCGGCGATGCTGCGCACCGACCCTGGAAAGATGGCGGCCTCGCCCAGACCGAGCAGCACGCGGCAGAAGGCGAAGCCGGCCACCGATGCCGACACCGAGAAGCCGAGCGCGCCAGCGGCCGGCGCGAAGAAGCCGCCGATCACCGGGGCTTCCGCGTGCAGTATGGCCGCCACGCTCCACACCAGAATCGCAATCGCCAGGCCGCGCCGTCTGCCAATCTTGTCGATCAGCCAGCCGGACGCCAGCATGCCGACCATGTAGGCGACCTGGAAGAAGAAGTTGATGTAGCCGAAGTCGGTGTTCGACCAGCCGAACTCGTCGGTGAGCGGCTGCTTCAGCACCGCCAGCACGTTGCGGTCGATGTAATTGATGGTCGCCGCGAAGAACAGCAGCGCGCAGATCACCCAGCGGACAGTGGTGGGCCGCCCCGCACCCGCGGGCGGGGCGGGTTGACGCAGCGAAGCGGCATCGACTGAAGACATGCAGGCTGAGAACGGAACGGCAGCTACTGATTCACACCGCTGGCGAGGAACCCGCCATCCACGACGAGCACTTCGCCCGTGACGAAACTCGCAGCGTCCGAAGCCAGATAGACGGCGGCACCGGCGAGTTCGCTGATGTTGCCGAAGCGCTTCATGGGTGTACGCGTCAGGAACTCGCGTCCGCGGTCGGTGCCGTCGAGCAGCCCCGTGTTCAGCGCGGTACGGAATACGCCGGGCGCAACCGCGTTGACCGTCACGCCGTGAGGCGCCCACTCAATCGCGAGGCTCTTGGTGAGTGAGGCCACAGCGGCCTTGCTGGCCGCGTAGGCCGCCACCTCATACAGCGCGACGAACGACGACAGCGATGCGATGTTGACGATGCGTCCCCAGCCCCGCGCAATCATCGAGGGGGCGAACACCTGACAGGCGCGCAGCGTGCCGGTGAGGTTCGTCTCAAGAATCGCCGACCAGTCGGCTTCGTCCATCTCGAGGCTGGGCACCCGCTTGGTGCGGCCGGCGCAGTTGATCAGGATGTCAGGGGCACCGAGTGCGCTGGTGACCTGCTGGTGGAAGTCGGCGATCATCTCGCGGCTCGACACGTCGACAGGCACGCGGGCCGACCGGCGGCCGAGCGCCTCGATCTCCGCCGCGGCGTCCTCCACCAGCGCCGCGCGACGCCCGGTTGCCACGACATCGGCACCCGCCTCGGCCAGGCCCAGGGCCATGGCCTTTCCGATACCCGACGTGCCGCCGATGACCACAGCAACCCGCCCACTCAAATCAAAGCCCTTGAACATGTCCCGATTCCATCCAGGGAGCGCGGACGGCGGCAGCGCCGTCCGGTTCGCTCGTGAGGTGTCACCCGCATTGACGCGCGAAGAAAGCGGGCCTGTTTCTATCAACTGCCGTGCGATCCGTCAAGCAACGGCGGCCGCTGCTGGCTTGGGTGCCACCGCAATCATCCCGCCACGGCGATCGGCGTCTGCACCGCGACCGGCAGATCCTGCGGGTCGCCCTCGGCGGCCTGCCGCTGACGCGCCTGCGTCAGGTGCTCGTCCATCGACCGGCGAGCGCGCTCGGGGTCACGCTGGCGCAACGCGTTGTACAGCGCTCGGTGCAGGTCTGCCGCTTCCTTGAGATCGCGCCCGTGTTCGGCCGTCCGGCGGCGCTGTTCGTAGAAGATGCCCGACACCATCTCGACGAGCGATGCCAGGATCGGATTGCCTGACGCCGCCGCCACGGCACGATGAAACCGGATGTCGTGGACGAGAAAAGTCTGCGGGTCGTCCATCGAGGCGTACATGCCGGTGATCTCCTCCGAGATCGTCGCCAGCTGATCGCCGGTCGCCCGTTCCGCCGCCAGGCCCGCCACTCCCACTTCGAGGACGCGCCTGGCCTCGAACATCTCGTCGCGCGAGAACCCGTGCAGCGCGGCCAGAAAACTTAGAGGCTCGCTGCCGAGCATCGGCGGACCACCACGAATGAACGTCCCGGCGCCGTGCTTCGACTCCACGACCCCCATTGCAGACAATGCCCGCAACCCGGCGCGCACGCTGGGACGGCTGACGCCGACCCGCAGGGCGAGTTCGCGTTCGGGAGGCAGCCGGTCGCCTGGTCCAAGGTCGCCGCGCTCGATCAGGTCGCGCACGTGGCGAACGACGAGCTCTGCCGCCAGTCCTTGAAACGGTTTCTTGGATGAGTCGGAGTCGCGTGTGGTCATACCATTCTCAATGGTCAGACACCTGTTGTCAGTTGAAGGCCGCAAACTACCATCGTGACGACCGTGTGTCAATGCCTCATATTTCACCGACACGATTGCATCGGCCTCAGCGACTCACCTTCAGCGATGGCGACAACCGGAAATCCGTAGAATTCGGGCCAGATCTCAATGGTCTAACCTTTAGAGCCTGATCCATTTGTGCGAATCACAGGATCCAAACGAACCGCAGGCCGCGCTCACGACAAAGGGCGCGACCGCCCGTCGGCGGTCGCGCCCTGTAAGTCCTGAAGTCTTTGTGCAGGCGCCACCGAGAGGCGCCCGTCAGTTGCTCACACCCACCAGGCCTCCGCCGGCTGCTCACGAAGGATGAGGGGCTGCAGGAACCGGACGGCGTTGAGGAAGCCCTCGTCGACCGAGGCCAGCGCATCCTCGTGTTCGATGCTCACCACGTGGTCGTATCCAATCAGGCGCAGCGCACTCATGATTTCTGCCCAGTCGGATGCGCCATGCCCCCAGCCCACCGTCCGGAACAGCCATGCCCGATCTTCCATCTGTGTGTACGACTTCGGATCGATGATCCCATTGATGCGCACGTTGCCGCGGTCAATCGCCACGTCCTTCGCGTGGAAGTGGTAGATCGCCGCACCGAGGCGACGAATCGCCGCCGGCACGTCCACGCCCTGCCAGAAAAAGTGACTCGGATCGAAGTTCACGCCGATCGTCTCGCCCACCGCCGCGCGCAACCTCAGCGCCGTCTCGACGTTGTAGACGATGAAGTTCGGGTGCGCTTCGAGCGCCACCTTGATGCCGCGATCCGCGGCGAACGCCGCTGCCTTGGTCCAGTAAGGAATCACCTTCTTGTCCCACTGCCACTCGAGCGCCTTCAGATGATCTGGCGGCCACGGGCACGTGATCCAGTTCGGACAGGTCGACTGGTCGCTGTCGCCGGGACACCCGGAGAAGGTGATCACCACACCGACCTCGAGCAGTTCGGCCAGACGCACGGTCTTGCGATAGACGTCGTCGTGCTCCTTGGCAATCGCCTTGTTCGGATGAATCGGGTTGCCGTGGCACGACAGTGCTGAAATCATCAGGCCGGCGTCGGCGAGCTTCTGGCGGTATGCCTTCGCCTTCGCCTTGCTCCCGAGCAGCGCATCGACGTCGATGTGCGACGCGCCGGGGAAAGCGCCCGTGCCGATCTCGACGGCGTCGAGCCCTGCCGCGGTCACCTTCTCGATGACCTGGTCCAGCGTGAGGCCCGCGAACAGGGCCGTGAAGACTCCGAGCTTCATGGAACGTGCTCCTTCAGTCGTGTGGTTGAAATTACCCGTTCACCCTGGGGTGGCGTGGCGCTCCGCGTCTCTGTGTCTTCGTTGTGCACCCGTTCCCTCCGTCCGCTCTGCTGACGCGCGTTCACGGCCATGAATTGTCCTGTCCGCCACGGAACGGAGAGGGCAGGGAGGCAACAGATGCACACAGAGAAACGGAGCCGCAGAGGATCCGTGCAGCACCGGTCCAAAGCATCTAGCGTTACGCGTCAACGTCGCCGACCGACACCCAGACCTGGCCGCGGGCGTGGCTCTCGAGAATCGCGTCGATGATCATGTTCGCGCGCAGACCGTCGCGGAAGGTCGCGAAGGCGGGCGGCTTCGGATCGGTCATCGACTTGCCAGCGGCGATGAATCCATAGATATCGCGCATCAGGTTGCAGAATGCGTCAGCCCACGATTCCTGATGGCCGCCTGGCAGGTGGGCGTACGGTAGCGCCTCTGACGAGAGCAGCGCGGGATCCTTCTGCATC
>JBBQSP010000177.1:0-4917 GCA_038213735.1 Vicinamibacterales bacterium
TGTCGTGGCGACCAATAGGAATTCCGGGTTCGTGCGCAGCACGGTCAGCGACGCGGACGGCCGCTACCGGTTGGCGGCGCTGACGCCGGGAAGTTACGAAGTTGTGGCGGAGCTCCAGGGCTTCTCTCGCGCGGTCCGCCAGGGCCTGAGTTTTTCGCTCGGGTCCGAAACGGTCCTCAACTTCACCCTCCAACTGGGCGCGATCAGTGAAGCCGTCACGGTCACTGCCGAGACGCCGGTGGTGCAGACGACGACGGCGGCGGTGGAGACGAAGCTGGACCGCGCGACGATCGATGTGCTGCCGATTATTGGCCGCAGCTATGAGTCGCTGCTGCGGATTGCGCCCGGCGCGCAAAGCTCCAACGGCACGTCGTTTGTCGGGTCACGCGGCCGATCCAACCAGTGGAACATCGACGGTGTCGATAACAGTGAGGACATCTCGGGCTACTCGCGGCAGTCGCTGGCCCTCGACTCGGTGCAGGAGGTGCAAATCCTGGTTACCGGCTTCAAGGCCGAATACGGACAGGCGTCCGGCGGCGTCGTCAACGTCGTCACGCGTTCCGGCACCAACGACCTTCGCGGCAGCGGCTTCTTTCTGTTTCGCGATCAGTCGATGATGGCGCGCAGTCCGTACGCCAATCGCAGCCTGCCCGCGGATCCGTTTCAGCGCATTCACTACGGCGGCTGGCTGGGCGGGCCGATCAAGGAGAACAAGCTGCATTTCTTCCTTAACTACGAGCGCGAGGACCGCGACACCAACTCGACGAGCACGCGGACGCTGCCGGCGTCGACCGCCGCCTTCTCGCCGGCGACCCTCCAGTTCCTGGGCCAGAACAACATTCCGGTCTCGCTGTTTGGCGCCGGCGGCTCGAACCGCCAGGTGCGGCCGGAGTTCGTCGACATCCACAACGTAACGGCGAAAGTCGACAGCCAGTTGTCGAACTCCCAGTCGCTGACCGGCCGCTACCAGCTCACCCACGATCTCCAGCCGTCGGGCCAGAGCGGCACGCTGCTCGACTTCAACGGCAGCACCTCGTCCTTCAGGACCAACTACGGGAACCTGAACCACAAGTGGGTGATGGGCGCGAACAAACTGAACGAGTTGTACGTGCAAGTGGGCCAGAGCGTCGGCGACTTCTACCCTTCGTTCCCGGGGTTGACCAACCTATCGGTGACCGGTGGCTTCGACCTGGGTGGACCGAGCACGTACCCGCAAGGGCGCACCGACTGGATCTACCAGGTGATCGACAACTTCACGTGGAACCTGTCGGGCACGCGCACCGGCGAACACACGGTGAAGTCTGGCGCGCAGGTGAAGGTTTTCGAGAGCGACAGCTTCTTCGACTCGAATTTCCGCGGCACCTACACGTTCCCGTCGCTGGCGGCGTTTGTTGCCGGCACGCCCAGCCGCTTCACGCAGAATCAGGGCAATTCGACGCTGGCGCGGCCGAATCAGATTTATGGCTTCTACCTGCAGGATGACTGGCGGCCGTCGGACAGCCTGACCCTGAACCTGGGCGTGCGCTACGACTACGAGGGCGCGAAGACCGAGGCGCTGAAAGACGTCACCGGCACGGCGGGACCCGGCGTGAGCCGCGATCGCAACAACCTGTCGCCGCGGTTCGGCTTCTCGTGGGCGCCCGGCGGCAGCACCGCGCAGGCCATCTACGGTGGCACCGGCAAGTACTACGATCAGGTCATCCTCAACGTGATCGGGAACGCCCGGTTTACGCCGCCCAAGATCGTCGGGATTCAGATCGACAATCCGACCTTTCCGAATCCGTTTGGCGGCGCGCAGTCGATACCGGTGCCAAGCCTGTCGGTGATCGACGACAACCTGGTCACACCCTGGAACTGGAACTCGCAGGTCGGCTACCGGCGTGAGCTGAGCCGCGACCTGGGCCTCGATGTGAGCTTTGTCTATAACCGGGGCTACGACCAGATCGGCATCCTCAACACCAATGCCGGCCGGCCCGGCACCGCGAACATCAATGGCGCGGGCGCAGTCCGCCCCGATCCGCGCTTCACCAACGTCAACTTCTACACCAACCAGGGCGAGATCCGCTACAAGGGGCTGATCGTCGATGTGCGCAAGCGTCTCAGCAACCGCGTCTCGGGTGAAGTGGCCTACACGCTGTCGAAGACGACCGACAACGCCTTCAACTTCGTGAGCTCAGTCGTGGTGCCGGAGCGGCCCGACCTGCAGTTTGGTCCCGGCAGTGACGACCGCCGCCACGTGGTGACGGGCAACCTGGTCTACCAGATGCCATTCAACCTGACGCTGGCGACGATCCTGGAGTATCGGTCAGAGGCGCCGTTGAACATCACGGTGGGCCGGGACGTCAACGGCGACGGCCTGACGGGTGATTGGGTCAACGAGGCCATCTGCCGGAACGTCTCGTGCGCCGGCTACAAGTACTCGCGCAACAGCGTCCGCGAGCTGTCCACGGAAGACGCGAACCAGTTGCGGGCGCTGTTCGGGCTGTCAGCCATCCCGGCGTTCGAGAACAATCCGAAGTTCTTCAATGCCGATGTCACCATGCAGTGGGCGCCGACCCTGGGCGGCTCGCGGCGCATCAAGGTGTCGGCCGAGGCGTTCAACGTCTTCAACTTCCCGCTACGCAACCAGCCGACGGAGAGCGTCACGTCTGGCAACTTCGGCCGCGTCACGTCAGTGTCTCAGGCGCGGGCGGTGCAGTTCACGCTGCAGGTGGACTTCTAAACCACCAATCCGCACCGATTGGACACCGATACTCGGACACGATCCGAGAGCCACTTACGGGCGGTCGGCCGCGGGCCGCTCGTCCACACGCTCGGATATAGTGACGGCATGAAGCTTGGAGCGGCCATGGCTGTGTCTCTGACGTTCGCCGCTTGTGTGTCGACGGTGGCCCAGCGGCAGCCCGCGCCCGTGCAAGGGTTCCGTGTGGTCGCGACCTACCCGCACGACCCGAAGGCGTTCACCCAGGGCCTGGTGTTCGCCGATGGCGAGTTCTACGAGAGCACCGGCCTGAACGGCGAGTCGTCTTTGAGACGCGTGGAGATCGCCACCGGCAAGGTGTTGCAGGAGATCAAGGTCCCCGAAGAATACTTCGCCGAGGGGTTGGCGCTGGTCGGCGACGAGCTTCTGCAGCTCACCTGGCAGCATCAGCGCGGCTTCGTCTACGACCGCAAGACGTTTGCTCAGAAGCGGACCTTTGCCTACCAGGGCGAGGGCTGGGGCATTGCCTACGACGCGGCTGGCGGTCTCGTGATGAGCGACGGCACCGACACGCTGACGTTCCTCGATCCGAAGACGTTCGCGCCTGCGAAGAAGTTGCGTGTCCTCGACGCCGGAAAGCCGATCTCGAACCTGAACGAGCTCGAGTGGGTCGATGGCGAGATCTGGGCCAACGTCTGGATGACGGATCGCGTGGCGCGAATCTCGCCGGTGACCGGTGACGTCAAATCCTGGATCGATCTGGCCTCACTGTGGCCGCTCAGCCAGCGGATGCCGCCGGCCGACGTCATGAACGGCATTGCCTACGACAAGGCCACGCGCCGGATTTTCGTGACCGGCAAGAAGTGGCCGCGCGTCTATCAGATCGCTGTCCCCTGAAACACGAAGAGCCCGTCCTTTCGGACGGGCTCTCGAAATACAACCGAGCCTGGCGGTTACTTGCCGCCCTGGCTCTTCGGCACAAAGACCGTGCAGGTCTTCGTCGTGGCGTTGCCGGCCGCGTCGCGGGCCTCCACCGTGATGGTGTAGGTGCGGCCGTTGCCTTTGCCCGCGCGCTCGGCGCGGAGATTGAGCCTCATATCGCCGGTGATCGCGTAGTCACCGGCCGTGTCGCCGTCACCGAGACCGTTGTCGGGCTCGCTGCTGGTCACCGAGATGATCTTCATCGAGGTGAGCCCGACCACATCAGTCGCGGTCGCGTTCAGGCTGATCGCAACCATCTTGTGATTTGGCGGCCAAAGCTGCCCATCCGAGGGAGTAACGCTGCCGAGCGCGGGCACCGTGGTGTCGCGCACGGTGACCGTGAACGACGCGGTGTTCTCGTTGCCGGCGGCGTCCTTCGCGGTCACGACGACGGACGTCGTGCCGAGCGGGAAGGTGGTGCCGGACGCTTTGCTGTAGGTAAGCGAGGCAATCCCGACTGCATCGGTTGCCTCAGCGTCGAACGTCGCAACCGCGCCGGCGGCGCTGGTGGCTTCGATGGTCTGGTTGGTCGGCACGCTCGTGAACGCGGGAGCGATGGTGTCCTGCACGGTCACGGTGAACGTGGCGTGGCTCAGATGGCCTGCGGCGTCCGCGGCCGTCACGGTCACGGTCGTGGTGCCGATCGGGAACGTGGCACCAGAATCGCGGCTGTAAGTGATCGACGTTACGCCGACCGCGTCCGTGGCGGTCGCGGCATCGTAGGTGACGACTGCTCCTGCGGCACTGGAGGCTTCAACGGTCTGATTGGCAGGAACGCTCGTGATTGCGGGCGCGATGGTGTCCTGCACCGTAACGGTGAACGACGCGGTTGCGTTGTTGCCCGCGGCGTCGCTGGCACTCAGCTCAACCGTCGTCGCGCCGATCGGGAAGAGGCTGGCAGAGGCCGGATTCGCGACCACCGCCACGGGACCATCGACGTGGTCCTCCGCAGTCGCGGTGAAGCTCACGAAGGCTCCGCCCGGGCGGGTTGCCTCGGCCGTGATGTCGGGCGCAGAGATGACCGGCGGCGTAGCATCGGACGGCGGAGGCGGCGGGGGCAGTACCTCGCCAGGATTGTTTTCCTGGAAGGATTGGACGGTCTCGATGCGGAACTTGCCGCCAGCCAGGCCGCCGCCATCCCAAATGATAAAGCTGAGTTCGTGCGGCCCCGCGCCAGTCAGGCTAATGGTGTAGCGACCGGTGCCATTGGCTAGCCAGTTGTAGTCCTGGAATCC
>JBBQSP010000178.1:0-4832 GCA_038213735.1 Vicinamibacterales bacterium
GTTGATGATGATGTCCAGGCCGCCAAAGCCGTCGATCGCGGTCTTCACGAAACGTTCGGCAAAGCCGTCCGCCGTGACGCTGCCGACGCAGGCGATGGCCTGGCCGCCGGCGGCCTTGATGTCGGCCACGGTCTGCTCGGCCGGTGCCGGGTCGAGGTCATTGACGACGACCTTCGCGCCTTCGCTGGCGAGCTTCATCGCGATGGCACGGCCGATGCCGCGGCCGGAACCGGAGACGATGGCCACCTTGCCTTCGAGCTTCTTCATGAGTTTTGTCCTTGATTGAGATGTTGGAAGCTTGCCGGCTGGCGTTTCAGTCCAGCGCGACGAGCGCCTCCCCGGCCAGCGTCACTTCGCCGCTGCGTTTGGCCGCGGTGAGTTCGACGCGGGCGCAGGGTCGACCGTCATGCACGAGCTTCTCGACCACCTTGCCGCTGCACTGGATGCGATCGCCAAGCTGGGTGATGGCCGCGAAGCGCACGCCGTAGCGCAGGATGCGCCGCTGCGGCACCCATTCGGCGAGCGCGCGCGCCAGGTAGGCCATCGACAACATGCCGTGCGCGAAGACGTCCTTCATGCCGGATTTCTGCGCGAAGTCGATGTCGATGTGGATCGGGTTGTGATCACCCGAGGCGCCGGCGAACAGCGCCAGCGTGGTGCGACTGATGGGCGCCAGGGCGAGTACAGGCATGGCATCGCCAACCGCGACCTTTTGAGCGTTGAATGTCATGGTCGGTCCCTTCAGCCGTGGCGAACGACGATGACCGAATGCAGGTCGGCGACATGCTCGCCGAGCTGGTTGGTCACCTTCGTGCCGTTGACGACGAACTCGAGCGCGCCGCCCTTCTTGTCGTAGATGTCGCTGACGCGGGACTCGAAGCGCAGCGTGTCGCCGGCGCACACCGGCGCGTGGTAGTCGAAGCGCTGTTCGCCGTGCAGCACCTTGCCCAGATCGATCTCGAGCGTTTCGATCAGGCCCATGGTTTCGCCCGAGTCGCCCGGCGCGCCGAAGATGAAGGTCGGCGGCGCGACGATGCCGCGGTAGCCGGCCGCCTTGGCCGCCGCGTCGTCGGTGTGGATCGGGTCGGTCAGGCCGATCACCTTCGCAAAGAAGGCGATGCGGCCCTTCTCCACGTCCCACAGCACGGGCGGCGGCGCATAGCCGATGTGTTTCTTGTCGATCATGACGGCATGGTCCTCGGTGTCGTGCCTCAGGCGGCCTTGTAGAGTGTGACGACGCAGGCGCCGCCGAGTCCCAGGTTGTGTTGCAGCGCGACGCGCGCGCCCTTCACCTGGCGCTTGTCGGCGGTGCCGCGCAGCTGGTGCGTGAGCTCGTAGCATTGCGCCAGGCCGGTGGCGCCGAGCGGGTGGCCCTTGGACAGCAACCCGCCCGACGGGTTGGTGACGACCTTGCCGCCGTAGGTGTTGTCGCCGTCGAGCACGAACTTCTCGGCGCCGCCTTCAGGGCACAGGCCCAGGCCTTCGTAGGTGATCAGCTCGTTCTGCGCGAAGCAGTCGTGCAGCTCGACCACGTCGACATCGCCGGGGCCGATGCCGGCCTGCTCGTAGACCTGGCGAGCGGCATCGCGCGCCATGTCGTAGCCGACCACGCGCATCATGTCCTTCGAGTCGAAGGTGCTGGCAAAGTCGGTGGCCATCGCCTGCGCGGCGATGCTGACCTGGGTGTTCAGCCCATGCTTCTTGGCATAGGCCTCCGAGCAGACGACTGCCGCGGCCGCGCCGCAGGTCGGCGGGCAGGCCATCAGGCGCGTCATCACGCCTTCCCAGAGCATCGGCGAGGCCATCACGTCCTCGGTGCTGACTTCCTTGCGGAACAGCGCCAGCGGGTTGTTGACGGCATGGCGGCTGGCCTTGGCGCGAATGCTCGCGAAGGTTTCCAGCTTGGTGCCGTACTTGTCCATGTGGGCCTTGCCGGCGCCGCCGAAGTAGCGCAGCGCGAGCGGGATCTCGGGGTGGCCGACGAGTTCGTCGGTGATCTGGTCGAAGTCGTCGAACGGCGTGGGTCGATCGGAAAAGGCGGCCTTGATCGCGCCCGGCTGCATCTGCTCGAAGCCGAGCGCCAGCACGCACTCGGCCGCGCCCGATTGCACCGCCTGGCGTGCCAGGAACAGCGCCGACGAGCCGGTCGAGCAGTTGTTGTTGACGTTGAGCACCGGGATGCCGGTCATGCCCACCGGGTACAGCGCACGCTGGCCGCAGGTGGAGTCGCCGTAGACGTAGCCGACGAAGGCCTGCTGGATCGCCTTGTAGTCGACGCCCGCATCAGCGAGCGCGAGCCGCGTGGCCTTCTCGCCCATCACGTGATAGGGCTCGCTCGCGCCCGGCTTGGCGAACGGGATCATGCCGACGCCGGCGACGATGACTTTCTGATTCATGGGAAGCGCTCCTTGGGTTGAATGACTCGGACGGTGAGAATCGGCACTCATGCCGGTGGGTTCGTGCCTGGCGCCAGCCACAGGCGCTCGATCTCGTGGCGCTGGATCTTGCCGGTGCTGCTGCGCGGGAACGCGGCCAGCTCGACGACGCGGAATTCCTTGGGAATCTTGTAGCGGGCCAGTTGCTCGCGACAACGGGCCCTGAGCGCCTCTGTGTCGGCGCCGGCACCGGGCTTGAAGGCGACGAAGGCCACCGGCACCTCGCCCCAGCGTGCGTCGCGCTGGCGCACCACCGCGGCATCGGCCACAGCGCCCTGCGCCAGCAGCACGCGTTCGATCTCGGCCGGATAGATGTTCTCGCCGCCCGATTTGATGAGGTACTTGACGCGGTCGACGAAATTCAGCGTGCCGTCGGGCCGGCGCACGAACAGGTCGCCCATGTGGAACCAGCCGCCGCGGAAGTCGTGGGCGTTGACCTCGGGCGCGTTCCAGTAGCCGGAGAACAGCATCGGCCCACGCACCGCCGCCTCGCCGGGCGTGCCCACCGGCACATCGCGGTCGTCGGCATCGACCAGGCGCAGGCTGCAGAAGGCCGACTCCCGCTTGGCCAGGCTGGTCGGCACGACCCCGGGCGCGAGCCGGCCGCCCGACGCCGGGGCGAGGCCGGTTTCGGTGGCGCCGAAGCTGTTGATGTAGGGCGCGTTCAGCAAGCCCGTCAGGTCGGCGATCTGCTGCAGCGGCACCAGGTCGGCCATCGCACCGACCACGCGCATGCCGCGCGGCTGCGTGCGGTTGCGTCGCAGGCCGTCGATGAGCACGTCGATCATGCCGGGCATCGCCACCAACCAGCCGATGGACTCGCGCCCGATGGTCGCGCACAGGCGGTCGATGTCCAGCCCGTCCTGCAGCACGACCTTGCCGCCGATCATCAGCGTGGACAGGCTGAAGTCGGTGGCCGCCATGTGGAACATTGGCGACCAAGCCACGTAGGTGTGCTCGGCGCCGATGCCGTATTCGCCGGCGAAGCACATCGCCCGCGCCACCATCGCGCGTTGGCTGATCACCGCCCCTTTGGGCAGACCGGTGGTTCCGCTGGTGTAGAGAATGACCATGCCGTCTTCGGGGTCCACTTCACCGGTAGGCTCCTCCTCGCCGGAAGCCTGCAGCAGTTGCTCGTAGTCCTGTTCGATACCGACGACGGATGCCACACCGTGCTCGATGCGCTGAAGCGCGCCGGCGTACCGGGCCGACACGAACATCAGCACCGGCGATGTGAGCCGGATGCAATGGCACAACTCCTCCGCGGCCAGTCTCCAATTCAGGCAGGGCACGATGGCGCCGAGTTTCGCGGCCGCGAGTTCCAGCTCGAGGTAGGCTAGGCAATTCTCCGCCAGCACCGCCACCCGATCGCCGCGCTTCACGCCGCGGGCCACGAGGGCGTTCGCCAGACGATTCACGCGGGCATTCAGTTGCCGGTAGCTGAAGCTGCGGCCATCCGCCTCGACCGCCGTGGCATCGGGGCGCACGGTCGCCTGCTTGCGAAGCGCGTCGCCGACGGTGAACTGATACGCGGCTGCAGACACCATCAGGAAGGGCTCCTCAACGAACGATCGAGCGGACAGGACTGGACCGCCAGCCGCCACCGCAATCTACCTAACAATTGACAGGTAAGCAAGCATGCCATAGTCTTGCCGGGCTCTGCATCCGTCTAGGCCGGGGGTTCGCATTCTTGCGCCCCGGGATGGCAGATCGATTCGCAGCGCGCTCTTTGAAACTGTTCCCATGAATCCGACCGACGGAGCACCGAGCCGTTCCGGTGTCGTCTTGTCAGTGCATTCCCTTAGTCGACCAGAAAGCGAGCCACGCCATGAGATCCGCAAAATTCGCCCTGGCAGCCGTCTTGGCTGCGTTTGCCCTCTCGACACCATGCCACGCGCAGGTTTCGGGCGACGTCATCAAGGTCGGTCTGGTGGTCGACCTCACGTCCCTGTACGCGGATGTGACGGGCCAGGGCGTGATCGAAGCGGTGAAACTGGCCATCGCGGATGCCGGGGGCTCGATCAACGGCAAGAAGATCGAGCTGATCACGGCAGACTACCTGAACAACGCGGACATCGCCTCGGTCAAGGCGCGCGAGTGGATCGACCAGAGCGGGGTCGACCTGTTGATGGCCGCCACCCACTCCAGCGCGGCCCTGGCGATGGCCAAGATCGCCGCCGACAAGAAGAAGCCGTTTCTCGTCGTGAGCACCGGTACCGCGCGGCTCACCAACGAAGACTGCAACGCCTACACGGTCCACTACGGCTACGACACCGTGGCGCTGGCCAGAAGCACGGGTTCGGCCGTGGTCAAGCAGGGCGGGAAGACCTGGTATTTCCTGACCGCGGATTACGCCTTCGGGCAATCCCTGGAGAAGGACACGTCCAACGTGGTGAA
>JBBQSP010000179.1:0-4811 GCA_038213735.1 Vicinamibacterales bacterium
ACATCCAACCCCACGAACATGTTACGTTTCGCCATGACCCGCCTCCATTGGTGTGTGGCTCTGCGCGACGCCCTCGCCGGCTCGAGCAACCCACGATAACAATGTGAGACGGGTCACTGTCCTGGACAGCCATACTGTCTACGCAGCCGATCGCATAGACGTCGGCACGGCGGTCCACGTCATCGCGGCCCAGGATCACTTCCGGCGCCATGTAGGCGGGCGTGCCGATCAGCGTCTGCGCGGTCGCCAGCGTTTCGGTGACGGCGGTCGCGGGGTCGCTCTTGCGCGTTTGCACCAACCCAAAGTCCAGCACCTTCACGAAGTCGAAGTCTCGCCCCATGCGGCAGAGGAAGATGTTGGCGGGCTTGACGTCGCGATGCACGAGGCCGCGATCGTGCGCCTCCGCCAGCGAGTGACAGACCTGCTGCAGCAGGAACATGGCCCGCTCTGGCGGCAGCGGACCAAACTCGCGCACCAGCGACTCGAGGTCGCGTCCCGCCAGCAGCTCCATCACGTAGTAAAAGCTGCCATCGTCAGCAGCGCCGAAATCGAACAGCCGGATCGAGTACGGCGAGCTGAGCGCGGCCGTGGCCTGGGCCTCGCGCTCGAACCGCCGAAGTTGCGCCTGGCAGGCCGAGGCGGTGTCACCCATCTTCTCGACCTTGACCAGCTTGATCGCGGCATCGCGCGCCAGCAGCCGGTGGCGCGCCCGCCAGACCGAGCCCATTCCGCCCTCGCCGAGTTGGTCGACCAGTTCGTAAGCGCCGAGCGCGCGCGCCTCGTTGATGCGCCGTCCCATGGCCTGAACCATCCGCGCGGGCAGCACCGCCACGATCGCGCAGGTGTAGTTCGGCGCGGCCAGGGCGAGAGTGGCGATCACGGACGGGACCTCAACCCCGCGAAGGTGCGCGAACCAGACGCCGAGCGGTCCCATCGACGCCGACACCAGCCCGGCCACGAGCATGGGCTTCGGGCGGCCCGGCATCACTACCGCCGACACCAGAATCACGATCGGAATCCACGACAACGTGCCCGGCACCTGGACGATGGGGCGCGCCCAGGTCTCGAGGAGGGCGATGGCGGCCGAGTTGACGACCATCAACACGGGACCTGCCTCGGCCTTGGACCGCGGCGTGTACCCGGAGTAGCAGACGTGAAGATAGACCGCCGCGGCGAACAGCACCGCGCCCACGTCCACCCAGAAGGACCGGATGTTGATCTCCGCTCCTAGCGCGCTGGGAAACACCGCCACGTCCATGAACAGCCCCATCAGCCACATGCCCCCGCTCACGAGAGCAATCAACTTCAGGCGGCTGACCTGATCAGCGAGGACGTCATCGGGCATCCGGGCCGATGACGCCCCACTCGAGGGCGCAACCGGCGTTGGCAGCCGCGGCGCAACGACCTGCTTCTTCATCGCGTCACCACGCTGCACACAACGGCAATCACCAATTGCGGACCCATAGTGATAGTCTATGGCAGCTCATGCGTAACGCCGCTGCTCGTCCCACCATTACGTGCACCACGACGACGACTGGAGACCACTCCAGCGGATGAGGTGAGCTGCCGTTCACCGGGACCTGAAACAAGGGCCATCATCCGCAGGGTGATGGCCCTTTTGACGTTGGTAAGGAATGGAAATGAAACTCGAAGTCTGGAAGTTCGGCGGCGCATCCCTCGCGGACGGCCGCGCCATTCAGAAAGCCGCGCGGCAAATCGCCGCGCACCGCGGCCCCTTGGTGGTCGTCGCGTCGGCCCTCGCTGGCGTCACTGATCTGCTGCTGCAGGCGACGCCCGAGGCGGGACGCCTCTTTCGCAAGAAGCATCTCCAGGCGGCCCGCGCCGTGCTGGGGCCGGGCGCTGCCCTGCGCACCCTCAACACGACAGTCGAGGCCCTCGCGCGCGAATACGAGGACTTGTGTGCGGCCGTCGCGGTGCTCGGCCGGCCCGATGCGCGGCTGCAGGACGCCCTCGTCTCGCGCGGCGAACGGCTGTCGGCACAGTTGCTGGCCGCGGGCGTCACCCGCCTCAAGCGCCGAGCCCGCTTCATCGACGCCCTCGACGTCGTAGCCACCGACGATGAGCATGGCGGCGCGACGCCCAGGCTGGACGAGACCCGCGTCCGGGCGCGGAAGACGATTGGCGCAGCCACCGCCGCCGGCGCCGTCGCGATCATCCCCGGCTACATCGGCCGCGCCGCGGATGGCAGCCTGACGACGCTGGGCCGGGGCGGCTCCGACCTCACGGCGACACTGCTGGCCAGGTCGCTCGGCGCGCGCACGGTGGTGTTGTGGAAAGACGTGCCGGGCATCCTCACTGCCGACCCACGCCTGGTTCCCGACGCGCGGCTCATTCCGCAACTGCATCACCGCGAGGCCGCCGAGGTGGCGCACTACGGCGCGAAGGTGCTGCATCCACGCGCGCTCATCCCGATTGCCGGCACCACGATCGCGCTGCACGTGCGGTCGTTCATCAACCCGGAGCAGCCGGGGACCGAGGTATCGGCCCGGCAATCCTTGAAGGCCTACCCCGTGAAGGCGCTCGCGCTGTTGCCGGCGCAGGCGGTGGTCACTGTGGCCGGCAAGGGCATGGTGGGCGTGCACGGCATTGCCGCGCGCACGTTCGCGGCGGTTGACGCCGAGGGCCTGTCGGTCTCGACGATCTTCCAGGCGTCGTCTGAAAGCTCGATCGGCTTCACGATTCCCGAGTCGCAGGCCGAGCGTGCGGTTCGGCGCCTGCGCCATGCGTTCAGGCACGAACTCGAACAGGGCCTGATCGACGGGGTCAGCGCGCGCCCCCACATGTCGGTCGTCGCCGTCGTCGGTGACGGCATGGCCGGCACGCCGGGGATCTCGGCGCGCGTCTTTGCCGCGCTCGAAAGCGGCGGCATTAACGTGGTCGCCATCGCGCAAGGTTCGTCGGAGCGCAACATCTCGTTTGTCGTGTCGAGCGCCCAGGCGCCTGAGGCGGCGCGGCGGGTGCACGCCGCGTTCCAGCTGTCGAAGATTGGCGGCGGCCAGCCCATCATGAAGCGGCACACCGATGTGGTGCTCTTGGGCTTCGGGCGGGTTGGACGGGCGCTGTCGGATCAGATCGCGACCGCTGCGGATCGCGACGTCCGCATCGTTGGCCTGCTTGATCGATCGGGCTACGTGTTCGACTCGCGCGGCCTGTCGCGGGCTCGCCTGCTGCGGCTGGCGCGCGACAAGGACGCCGGCGCGCTGCTGGCCTCGCTCGGCGGCCACCGTGCCTCGGCAGCCGAGGCGTTGTCGGTGATGTCCAATCACGCGGTGTCGCGGCCGGTGATGGTCGATGTCACCAGCGACGAAACCGGAACGCTGCTGCAAACGGCCATCAGCCACGGTTTTGATGTCGTCCTGGCCAACAAGAAGCCGCTCGCCGGCTCGCTCGATGCCTACGACCGCCTGATTACCGTGCCGGCCCAGGCGGGACGCCGCGTGCGGTATGAAGCGACGGTCGGCGCCGGGCTGCCGATCATCGATACCTTCCGCAAGCTGAGCGAAACCGGCGATCGCGTGCTGCGCATTGATGGCTGCGTCAGCGGCACGCTGATGTTCGTGTTGTCGGAAGTGTCGGCAGGGCGGCCGTTCTCGGCCGCGGTGAATGAAGCGGTCGCACGCGGCTACGCCGAGCCCGATCCGCGCGACGATCTGTCGGGCCGAGATGCCGCGCGCAAGGGCCTGATCCTGGCGCGCATGCTAGGCTACCGCGGGGAGGCGCCCAGGCCGGACGACCTGGTGCCCAAGGCGTACGCCGCGCTGTCGCTCGAAACGTTTCTCGATCGGCTGCCTGAACTGGATGCCGGCTGGCAGGCGCGCGCCGTGGCGCTGGCCAAGACGGGCCGCGTGTTGCGATACGTGGTGTCGGCGACACCTCGACAAGTGTCGGCCGGGCTGATGGAAGTACCCATCTCGAGTCCGATGGGTTCGGCCAGCGGTACGCGCAACCTGGTGACGTTCCACTCACGGCGCTACCAGCGCGAACCGCTGGTGATCAGCGGTCCTGGCGCCGGCGCCGATGTGACGGCCGCGGGCATCCTGAACGACATCCGCTCGCTCGGAACGGCATGAGCCTCATTCCCACTTGAACACCCTGGCCGACACCGCTGTGCACACGGCGGCGATGATGGCCAGGGCGGCCAGGTCCCCGAGGTGAGCCGACCACGAGGCTCCGTTCCAAATGCCGCTCAGCAGCGAGACCACGTAGGTCATGGGCAGCATCCGTGCGAGCACCTGCAGCGGGATCGGCAGCGCCGCGATCGGAGCGAACAACCCGGAGATCGCAAGCATCGGATAGAAGATCAAGGCGGCCACGGGTTGGGCAAACCGGGCGGTGCGCACCAGGCTGGCAATAACAAAGCCCATCGACAGAATCGACAGTGTGCTCACGATCACGGCCAGGGCGAAGCTGAACACCGGCACGTCCAAGCCGACCGGATAGAAGCGGCGGCCGGCCAACAGGAGCAGGCCAAGGGTGGTGGCGGTAAACGCCATCTTCACCAGCACATGCGCCGACAGGATGGTCTGCGGCCGCAGCGGCGTGGCGCGAAGGCGCTTCAGAATACCGCCCTCGCGATAGATCGAGATGATGGTGACGAGCGATGCGACCGCACTGATGGCAATCAACACCGAGACCATCACCGGCAGGCCGGATTGCAGAAACGCGGCGGCGCCCGACGACAGCGACCCGCCGGTGCGGCGGCCCATCGAACGCCCGATGACCCGGAAGAGGGCCACCGGCATCAGGATCGTACCAATCGCCCCCAGCGGCTCGCGCATGAAGATCTTGAT
>JBBQSP010000180.1:0-4800 GCA_038213735.1 Vicinamibacterales bacterium
CGAGAAGCTGGAGTCGGTCCGCTACTACGCGGGCTTCCCGATGAGCGCGCATGCATCCCTCGCTCAAGAAGAACGAGATCGGGCTGACCCGCCGTGACTACGAGGGTGCGATCACCACGCTCTGCGCGGGTTGCGGCCACGATTCCATCACCGCCGCCGTCATCCAGGCGTTCTGGGAGTTGAGCATTCCGCCGCACGACCCGACCAACCGCGATGCCGCCTACGCGCACATCCGCGACCACCAGCGCAAGGGCGAGGTCGTGACCGGCCTGCTCTACATCTCGCCGGATTCAAAAGACGTGCACGACCAGAACGACACGGTCCCCGGTTCGCTCTACAACCTGCCGCACGCCCAGCTCTGCCCGGGCAACGACGCGTTACAGAAGCTGATGCAGCAGTTTCGCTGAAGAGAAGAACGAATAACGAATCACGAATTGCGAACAACGAAGAGCAGGTTCATTCTTCGTTCGTTGTTCTTCGATATTTCAACGGAATATGTCATCCCCTCGCGCTGAAGCCAGGCCCAGAATGTGCCCCGTGTGGTCTGCCCTGAGAAGGGGATGATGTGCGCTGGCTCTGGAGACCGGCTTCTACGACTTGCTATCCGCCCCACGGAACCTCTAGCCGAACGATCCGTCTGGTAAATAGGTGGCCACCCTCCTGAACGACCTTCGCATCGCATTCCGGCAACTCAGCCGGCGGCCGGCGTTTACCGCTACGGCGGTGCTGACGCTGGCGATTGGGATGGGCGTGAACACCGTGGCGTTCACGGTGGTCAACGCGCTGCTCTTCAAGGGATCGGCCGTCAGTGGGCATCCGGATGTCGGCCGCGTGGTCACCACGCCGGGTGGTGATGAAGGCGGCAACGGCTCGCTGCCCGACTTCCAGCGCTTCGCCGATGCCACCCGCGGTTCGCTCGACCTGGCGGCCGAGGGTCGGTCCTCGCTCGCCTGGCGTCACGACGGCTCCTCCGAAACCGCGTGGGTGCTGTTTGTCTCACCGAACTACTTCTCGATGATGCACGCGCCGGTGATCGCCGGCCAGCTGACGGTGGCCCGATCCAACGGCGGCCCGCCCGCGATTGTGATCGGCGAACGCTTCTGGCGCGAGAAGCTGGGCGCGCCATCGCTCGCCGGTCTCACTATCCGGCTGAACGACACCGAGGTCAACGTCGCGGGTGTGATCTCGGGCAAGTTCACCGGCCCGGCGGGGATCTACTCACCCGATGCGTGGTTGCCGCTCGATGACGTCGCGTTGTTCGGGTCGTCGGTCGAGTTGCACGCGCGCGAGACGCGCTGGCTGTTCTTTCTTGGACGCCTGGACCCGCAAGCGAATGCCGCCGCCGTCCAGGGACAACTCGACACGGCCGCCGCCGCCATGGCGCGCGACTGGCCGGATTCCCACACCGAGCGCGGCGCGCGATTCCGCATGTTGAGCGAGGGCCACAGCGAGCGGCGAGGACTCGCGACCGGCGCGGCAATCGGCATGGGCCTGATCGGCCTGGTGCTGTTGTTGGCCTGCTTCAACGTCGCCAACCTGCTGCTGGCGCGCGCAGTGGAACGCGAACGCGACATGGGCATCCGCACGGCGCTCGGCGCGAAGCCGTCGCGACTCCTGCGATTGGTGGTGACGGAGGGTTTCGTGATCGCCACGCTGGCCGGCACGCTGTCACTGCTGCTGGCATGGTGGACGCAGTCGCTAGTGAGCACTTTCGCGATCCCCATCGAGCAACCGCAGCATCTCGACTTCACGCCGGACCTCACCGTGGTCGGCTTCATCGCCGCGATCGTCATCATTGCCGGCGTGCTGCCAGGAATGTGGCCGGCCATCTCGGCGGCTCGCGTCGATGTCCTGCGCGTGCTTGGATCTCAAGGCGGCAACGCCGCGGGCGGGCGGCCGTCGCCGCTGCGGCGCTGGCTGGTGGGCGCGCAGATTGCGGGGTCGACCGCGTTCCTTGCGCTGGCCGCGCTGTTGATTCAGTCGTTCAGCTACCTGGCCGACGCGCCCATGGGCTTCGCGCGCGATCGCCTCGTGGTGGCGGAATTCCATCCCGCCTCCAACGGCTACGATGGCGATGCGTCGCGACGATTTGTGGACGCGGTCCTCGATCGCGTGCGCGCCCTCCCGGGAGTCACCAGTGCCGCGGCGATCAATCGAGCGCCGTTCTTCATCGGCTTTGAACATGAGACGCCGGTGTGGCCAGACGACGGGGTGTGTGAACCTGCGACCTGCCCGCGGATCGCGACGCTCGCGGCGGGTCCGGGCTACTTCTCCACCATGGGCATTGCGATGGTGGCCGGTCGTGAATTCTCCAACGCCGACACAGCCGCGTCGGTTGTAGTCAACGGCGCCTTCGCCCGCCAGCAGTGGCCTGATGGACGTGCCGTGGGCGAAACGCTCCGCATTGGTGAGCGCGGCACCAGCGTCACGGTGGTCGGGATTACCGCGAAGCATCAGGCGCGCGGTTTAGATCGCGAGCGGCCGACCATCTATTTTCCGCTCGCCCGCGAGCACTTCGAGAGCGCCCTGACAGTGGTGGCCCGCACGGCGGAGACGCCGACGCCAATGGTACGGCCGGTCGCTGACGCGTTTCGGACGATCGACCCGAAGGTGTCAGTGTTCGCGGTCAAAACCATGGAGCAACGCCTGGCGGTGCCGTTGTGGCCATTCCGAACGGTGAGCTGGCTGTTCTCGATCTGCGGAGGCCTGGCGCTCATTCTGGGGACCGTGGGCCTCGCCAGTGTGATCAGTCATGCCGTCAACCAGCGACGGCGGGAGTTCGGCGTCCGCGTCGCCGTCGGCGCCACCCCGCGCGACCTGATTGCCGATGTGCTGCTCAGCGCAAGCCGGCTACTCGTGCCGGGTTTGGTCGTCGGTGTGGTGTTGGCGGCCGGACTCGCGCGGCTGGCGCAAGTGGCGATCGTCGGCGTCAACGTGCTCAACCCGGTGTCGTACCTCCTGGTCGTGCTGCTCCAGTGCGCGATCGTCGGGCTCGCATGCCTTGCGCCGGCGATCCGCGCCGCACGGGTGGATCCACTCGTCGCCCTGCGGGCTGAATAGGGGATCAGCGATCCCTAATCCCCGCCTTCGATGACCCAGTTCACCCTGATGCCGGGCGACAAGCTCGACCTTGAGGTGACGCCCAACGGCATCATGCTCCGCCCGCTCTGGCCGGGACACTGGCGCAACATCAAGGAAGTAAGATATCCTTACTTCATGATCGCGAAGAAGACGTCGAAGAACCAGTTGACGCTGCCGAAGAAGATCGTCGATCAGTTTCCCGACATCGACTACTTCCACGTGCGCGTCGAGGGCGGACAGATTGCTCTGGTGCCGGTGCGCTCGAGCGAGGGCGACCGCCTCACGGAAGTCCACGCACGGCTGGCCAGGCTCGGCCTCACGGCCGCTGACGTCAAGAAGGCCGTGGCGTGGGCGCGGAGCCCGCGCCGGTGAAGGTCGTCCTCGACACCAACGTGGTCGTCTCCGCGATCCTGTTTCCGCGTGGCGCTCTGGCAGCCATCGCCAGGTTATGGACGGGACGCCAGATCGTGCCGCTGCTGTCGGCGGCCACCACCACCGAACTGATCCGCGTGCTCGCGTACCCGAAGTTTCGAATGGATGACGACGACATCGAGGCTGTGCTGGCCGCGTACCTGCCTTTTACCGAAACCGTCACGGCGCTTCCACTCCGGCGGTCGCGTCGGGCTGTCTGCCGAGATCCACACGATCAGATGTTCATCGACCTCGCCTCTGTGGGCCGCGCACGGGTGCTCGTGACGGGCGACGCTGACCTGCTGGCGCTGACGGGCGACACCCTGTTCGCCATTGAGCGTCCCGGCGAGTTTCTAAAGCGGTTTCCCGCCGCATAACTCGATCAGGGCGTCCTGTTCACGCGAAACGCCGCTTTTCGGCCGCGAATTCGGCCTCCCACCTGGTGTGCAATATCGAACAGACGACGGCACATTGCCTTGCCACACTCGGCCGTCGATACTAATTCGCCCTGAAGTCTATTTCGCTGCGTTGGTTGCCCGCAGCCGGCGCCGAAGTAGCCGCTGAAACAATCAACACTGTAACTTCGCTGTGGTCTACCATCCTGAGCATTCATGAAAGCCACGACCCACCCTGCCCCTGCCGCCGCTCCCACCCTCCCCAAATCCCCCACCGGCATCACCGGCCTGGATGAAATCACCGGCGGCGGTCTGCCCGCCGGGCGGCCGACGCTCGTGTGCGGCAGCGCGGGGTGTGGAAAGACGATGCTCGCCACGGAATTCCTCGTCCGTGGCGCGACGCAGTTTGGCGAGCCGGGCGTGTTCATGATGTTCGAGGAAAACGCCGCGGAGCTGACGGCCAATGTCCGCTCGCTCGGCTTCGATCTCGACAAGCTCGTGAAGCAGAAACACGTCCTCCTCGATCACGTGCATATCGAGCGCAGCGAGATCGAGGAGACGGGCGAGTACGATCTTGAGGGCCTCTTCATCCGGCTCGGGCACGCCATCGATAGCATCGGGGCGAAACGCGTGGTGCTCGATACCGTGGAGGCGCTCTTCGCCGGGCTGCCGAATCACGCCATTCTCCGCGCCGAGTTGCGCCGGCTGTTCCGCTGGCTCAAGGATCGCGGGATGACGGCGATCATCACCGGCGAGAGGGGCGAGGGCAATGCGATCACGCGCTACGGGCTGGAGGAGTATGTGGCCGACTGCGTAATCACGCTCGACCACCGCGTGACGGAGCAGATTTCCACCCGCCGGCGCCGCGTGATCGAGCCGCAGCGAGGTGATCGGCAGCACGGAGAAGCCGCGC
>JBBQSP010000181.1:0-4651 GCA_038213735.1 Vicinamibacterales bacterium
GCGCTGAGGCTCGGCGCCGATGAACGCGACATCCCAGGCGCCGGTGGCGGCGGCGTCCGCGGCCAGGCCGGCGTTGGCATAGGCGATGAACTCCACCGACGCCCCGGCCCGCCTCGCGAGCTCGCGCGCCAGGTCGGGAGCCACTCCGGTGGGCTCCTGGCCTCGGGTCGAAATCAGCAGCGTATTGGCGTAGTTCAGCGCGGCGCGCAGCCGGCCATTGGGTGCCAGCTCGGCCCGAGTAGCATCCGGTAGTTGGGTCACGCCGCTACTCTACAGCGGCATCGCTCAGTGAGGTGAGGGCACGCGCCGCACTCGACTTCAACGCTCTCGCGGGCCGGGGCCGCCAGCTCGGCGCGATATGACGGCCGTCATGGCAGGAGGGGGCGCCTCGATAGTCAAGCGCGTCACGCCGCGAGGGTATCATGGCGGCCACGGACGCCCACGCGCGTTCGATCAACCATCCCCTGCCGACAGGGACACATTCGACCCGAGGTATTGCTCATGCTGTCGTTCCGCCGTTCCTGTGCAACGCTCGTCTTCGCCATCGCCGCGGTGATCGCCGCGCCCGCCGCCGTTTCTGCTCAGTCCACGGCCGACATCGACCGGCAGGTCTGGCAGGCCGTGGCGAAGTCGGTGGTCGATCACGACATCGTGGCGATGGGCCGCGTGTATCACCCGGCGGCGGTGCTGGTGTCGCAGAAGGCCACGACGCCCATCGCCGACGCCCTCGCGCGCTGGGGCCGCGACATGGTCACGGCCAAGAAGAACGGCGACCGCGCGTTCGTCGAGTTTCGGTTCACCACGCGCCAGGACGACGCGACAACGGCGTTCGAAGCCGGCGCCTTCCGCTACGGCACCATCGACAAGGCCGGCGTGAGCACGCCGAGCTACGTGCGTTTTGAAGCGCTCCTCGTCAAGACCAGCGCCGGGTGGCAGATGGTGATGGAGCGTCAGCTCGAGGCCATCACCGAGAGCCAGTGGAACGCGTTGCCGCACTGAGAGAACGGTTTCGCGGTAGATTACGAAACCATGACCCGCGTCCTTCTGGCCTTTGCTGCCCTGCTGCTACTCCCGATCTCCGACGCGGCCGCCCAGCCCGCGAAGGCGGTGAAGATGACCGTCCTCTCCACCATGCTCGTCGGCAGCAACGCCGCTGGCGTCGGTGAATGGGGCTTTGCCGCCGTCCTGGAAGTGGACGGACGACGCCTGCTGGTTGACACCGGCGCCAGGGCGGAGACCGTGTTAAAGAACGCCGACGAGCTGAAGGTAGATCTCTCCACCATCACGGACCTGGTGATCACGCACAATCACGGCGACCACACCGGCGGCCTTCTCACCCTGCGCCGCGAGCTGGCGAAGAAACAACCCTCGGCGCTCTCGCGCGTCCACGTGCCGAAAGGCATCTTCTATCCGCGCCCAGGGCCCGGTGGCCGCGAAGGCAACGGACTGCTGCCGCTGAAGGCGGCGTACGAGGCCACCGGCGGCGTGTTCGTCGAACATGCCGGCCCCGCGACGCTGATGCCAGGCGTGACCATGCTAGGGCCGGTGCCGCGGGTGCACCCGGAGCGCAACTTCGGGAGCCCGGCTAGCGGTGCGGTTGGCCGCGTCCAGACCCCAGACGGCGTCGTCGAGGACATTGTGCCCGAGGATACGTCGGTCGTGGTGGACACCGCCGAGGGACTGGTGCTGATCAGCGGCTGCGGCCACTCCGGGATCGTCAACGCGATGGAGCACGCGCGGAAGACCGTTCGCGCGGCACCGGTCTACGCCGTCATGGGCGGCTTCCATCTCTTTGCGGCGTCCGACGAGGTGCTGGCGTGGACGGCGAGCAAGCTCAAGGAGTACGGCGTCCGCCAACTGATGGGAGCGCATTGCACCGGCATCGAGGCCGTCTTCCGCCTGCGGCAACTCGTGGGCCTCACTAGGCAGACGGCCATTGTCGGAGCCGTCGGCGCCACCTACACGCACGGCAAGGGCTTCGACGCGACCGTGCTCGCGCGGTAGCCGAGCCGTCACCACTCGGGGCGGCCTTACTTGGCCGTGATCCAGAAGGACATCTTGACCGATCGTTCGGCACTAACGGGCCACGCGGATCGCGCGGCCGGGTGTCACGCCCGGAACGAGCTGCTCGTCGCGGACCACGAACGTGCCGCCGACGATGACGTGGCGAATACCCTCGGAGAACTGCGCGGGCTTTTCGTAGGTGGCACGATCGATCACGGTGGCGGCGTCGAAGACGGTCACGTCGGCGTCGGCGCCCACGGCGATCCGTCCCTTCGAGCGCATCGCCGGGACGAACGGCTCCAGGCGCTCAGCCACCATGAGGCTGATCTTGCGGAGCGCCGTCATCAGGTCGAGCACTTTCTCTTCTCGAACGTAGCGGCCGAGCACGCGCGCATAGGTGCCCACCCCGCGCGGATGGCCGCCGCCGTTGGTGAGGGGCACGCCGTCGCTGCCTACCATCACTCCGGGATGCGACAGCGCCGCGCGCACCGACGCTTCGGGAATCATGTGGATCACCACGAGCCCGCCTTGCTTGCGATAGCGGGAAAAACTGCCTTCGGTGAGGCGTTCGCCGGTCGCAGCCCATTGCACGTCGTTGAAACCGATGGCGAAACGCTGCTGCCAGCCGGGCTCGAAGAGCGCCGATTGCAGATACGTGGACGCGGCCGTGTATGGATACACCTCCGTCGTCACGTCGAGGCCGCGAGCGCGGGCTCCGTCGATCATCGACAGCAGCCGCGGCGTCTGCCGTAGTCCGTTGCTCCCGATGTGCACGATATGGACCGACGCGCCGGTGGCGGCCACGTTGGCCAGCACCTCCTGGAGGGCGTCGATGCTGCCCCCCGGTTCCACCTCTCCGGCCGATCGCATGTGGATGAACGCCAGCGCCTTGCGGCTCGCCGCGAGCTCGAAGACCCGGAGCAGCTCGTCGCGCCCGGCCGCCGGAGTGTAGGCCGGCCCCATGCCGATTCCCAACGCGCCGTCGGCGAGGCCGCGATCGAGCCGCGCGATCATGCCGTCAACTTCGGACGATTCGGCCGGCCGGTATGCCCAGTCCGGCGCGGGATCCGCCGTCGATTGCCGCGTGGCCCGAATCTCGTCCCACGTCCGCTTCTCGTGCATGATCGCAATTCGTGAATAGATGTGCCCGACCGTGGCGCCGTAATTGAGCAGCGCCTGGCCCTCGCGCGAGCGGTACCAGTCGTTCATCGGCATGGCGCCGCTCTCGAGCTCGAGCGCCGTGGTCACCCCGTCGCGCGCCTGGAACTGATTGCCTTCAAGCGTCTGCGCATGGGCGTGCGGGTCGATGAAGCCCGGCGCGACGACCAGCCCCGACACATCAACCGTGGTCGCACCCGGCAGCGGCGTGGTACTGATGGCGGCGATCCGGGCACCGCGAATGCCGACGTGCCGCACGGCGTTCAGCCCGGACGCGGGATCCATGACTCGCCCGCCGGAGAGCACCAGGTCGAAGGGTGTCGACGGCTGTGACGCCTGGCCCACCGTGGCCGCGACGCCGGCGACCAGTGCGGCGGCTGCGAGCGTGGCCCGGAGACGGCGCGACGAGGTGAGCGTGGCCGGCAGTGTCATGCCGGTCATCATATCCAACCGTCAGCACCGTCCGCGCTCTTCGCTAATCAGCTTGTAGGCGACGTAGTACTTGTAGATGCTGCTCACGTAGTTGACCGCCTCCCGGCCGCTGCTATACTGCCCCGCACTATGGTCAGACTTGTGTCGCTTGCTGCGTTGCTGGTCCTCTTGGCTGTTCCGCACGTCGTCCAGGCCCAAGCCAATTCGCTGTTTATCGAGGATCTGACCTGGGAAGAAGTGGCCGCGGCGTTGAAGGCCGGCAAGACCACCGCGCTCATCTACACCGGTGGCGCGGAACAGAACGGCCCCCATCTGGCGTTTGGCACACACAACGCTGTGGCACGCTATCTATCGGAACGCATTGCGACGGAACTCGGCAATGCGGTGGTCTATCCGGTGCTGCCCTATTGACCCACGGGCGACCCGTCGAAGAAAGAAGGCCATCCGACAAGCGCGCCGTGAGTATCCGGCCAGCAGTTCTGGCGGTTTTGACCGCGGACAGCGGCCCGCTCCACTACCTGATTCTTTTCGGCCACGTCGGCTTTACGCGCGCGCGAACTGGCAAGAGTGGTGGGCGGCTTTGGCCGGGTCGGACGGGCAATTTCAGGAACAGGCCGAACAGCTGATCACGAGATGGCGCGCTTCGCTCGACGAGTAGAATCGACGGCCCCGTCATGAGTCTGAATGCCGCATTCAATCGCGAGGCGCTGGCCGCGTTCTCCGCCGACACGTTCTCCGCCGGCTGGCGGTGTTCGGGTCTGCGCTGCATGACGACTTCGGACCGCACAGCGCCATCGACGTGCTCGTGGAATTCGAGGCGGGGCGCACACCAGGCCCGGCCTTCTTCGCGATCCAGGATGAACTGAGCCGGATGTTTGGTCGCGTCGCCGATCTCCACCCCTGCGTCGCTCAGCCGCTACATCCGTGACAAGGTGCTGGCCGCGGCGCAGGACCAGTATGTCGCGGCATCCCGTGGTCGTCGATCGTGGGCCTGCGAAACACGCTCATCCGCGGGTATGACGATGTCGACCACGACATCGTGTGGGCCATTGTGTCG
>JBBQSP010000182.1:0-4584 GCA_038213735.1 Vicinamibacterales bacterium
CGCTCGGGCGCGCCCTTGAGGTAGACGAAGGCGCCGGCGTCATGACTGTGGTGCAGCGTGGCCATATAGCGGTGCTCGGCATCGAAGGGGATCTCGTCGGTGCGTGGAAGCTCCGCCTTGAGCCGCGCCGGATCCTCGCCCGCCTTGAGCGCCAGCGACACGAGCGCGCCTTCCATGGGATCGCCGGCCACGATCCAGTGCTCGCCGTCCTGGCGCAGTTCGGAATCGTTGCACACGGCGGCGCAGCGGATGAGTTCGCGCAGCGTCTGGTTGTCACCCGGCTCGACCTCGGCCCCGTGTGCGGTAAAGCTGCCACGCGGCGCATAGCCCTCGCCGGAGACCTCGAGGCGGACACCGGCGCCGAGCACCGATTGGGCCAACATTTCGTTGCGCGTCAGCGTGCCGGTCTTGTCGGAGCAGATGACGGACACCGACCCCAGCGCCTCCACGGCCGGCAGGCGGCGAATGATGGCCTTGCGCGCCGCCATGCGCTGGACCCCGATGGCGAGCGTGATGGTGATGACGGCCGGCAGGCCTTCGGGGATAGCGGCGACGGCGAGCCCGACGACGATCATGAAGGCGTCGGGCAGGGCGTAACCACGAAAACTCCAGGCGAAAAAGAACACCGCCGCCGAAATCGCCAGAATGACGACGGTCAGTACATTGGCGAACCGATCCATCTGGCGGATGAGCGGCGTCTTGAGCTGCTCCACCGCGCCGATCATGGTGCTGATGCGGCCAAGCTCGGTGTCCGCCCCGGTTGCCACGGCGACGCCCGCCCCGTGGCCGGCGGCGACGAAGGTCCCGGAATAAGCGGCCGAAAACCGATCGCCCAGCGAGGCGTCGGCGTCCACGGGCTCAGTGGCCTTCTCGACCGCCACGGATTCGCCGGTGAGGATCGCTTCGTCGACTCGCACATTACGCGCCCGCACCAGCCGCAGATCGGCCGGCACCCGGTCGCCCGCCTCGAGCACGACGTAGTCGCCGGGAACGATGTCCTCGGCCGGAACGGTGATGCGCTGACCGTCGCGGACGATGGAGGCGTGCGGGTCGATCATGTCGCGGATGGCCGCCAGCGCCTGTTCGGCGCGGCCTTCCTGGATGAAGCCGATGACCGCGTTGATAATGACGACGGCCACAATCACCAGCGCATCGATCGGGTGGCCGATCAGCGCCGCGAGCGCGGCGGACGCCAGCAGAACCCAGATGAGCAGGCTGTTGAACTGTGCCAGCAGGCGCGCCAGGGGCCCGCGGGATGCCGCGACCGGCAGCCGGTTGGGGCCGTGGAGGGCGCGGCGCCGCTCGGCCTCCTCGGCCGTCAGCCCCTCAGGTCCGGTCTCGAACCGAGCCAGCACATCGTCGGGCGCCAAGGCATGCCAGGGTTCGGGGGGCTTCGTTGATTGGGAGGAGGCTGGCGCCATCGGGAGCTTTCTCGCGTCAGTTGATGTCGATTCCGGCCAGCTTGGTTGCGAGGAAATAGCCGAACAGGAAGGCGATGAAATAGTCGCCGCCGCGGCACCGCACCCACCAGCGGGAAGACGGAGAATGTCGCCAGCCCGGCGATGGAGGGTGACGGACCGTGCAGCGACAGCCCCCTATTCTTCCTGGATCATGACGTCGATCCAGCGCTTGACGGAATAGGAAATCCCACCGCATGAGCCCAAGTATCCCACCAAAAGTCAGCATCGGAAGACCCATGCACCCACAGCCGCCGGTCTGATTTTGTCGAAAGCCAGCACATGCCCGTTGCTGGCAGCGATGAACATGTCCCGGTCCTCACGCGGCAGTGCGCGCAAGGGCGTGGTATTCGGCGATTACCGGGTACGGGCCGCAACCGCGCAGCACTGCCAGTGCCCACGCCACCACCAGAACGAAGTCGGCGTCGGACTGGACGTTGAGGAAAGTGCACATTCAGGCGCCAACGCCAGCTTCCAGTCGGGTCGCAGACGCCTGGTCTGGCCAAGTCCCCAATTTGCCGCCGGCAGTCCCCAAGTCGCCGTGTTCAAGGTCAAGCACGAACCGACCCACCGGAATCACCGCGGGACGCTCACTGTCGATGGTCCGACTTCTTTCACCTGCAGACCTATTGACTACGGGACGACTTCGGCCCTGGCGACCGGCGCGCATACTTCTTTCGGTCTTCTTTCGGTCTTTTTTCGGTACGAGCGCGCAGCCCTTCAGGGGGATGCAGGCGCATGCTACATCGTGGCAAGCATGTATGAACGGGGCTACGGGGTGGGCGTGGACCCGGAACGAGCGGTGTTCTGGTACCTGCAGGCCGCAGTACGCGGTGAGGCGGGCGCAGCCGAGCTAGCACAGGCGCTGATTCAAAAACTGGACGCGATCTAGGCGGTTGTGGAAGCCTGCGTTGTGAAAGCCTGGGCAGAGGCTTGGGTGCAGCATCCGGGGGAAACCGGGCATGTATGTACATTAGGGTGAATTACTTTGGTGCCGATTTGAATTCCAGGCCGGGTTTTCTGGGTAGCTTCGGGGAATCGAATTCCCTGAGGCCAGACCATGAATGCCGGCAAGACGTTGTTCGCGCAACTGATGGAGTTCGTGCCGTGGAGCACGGCTTCGCTCGCATCGTCGAACGCTATGGCGGCGACGCTGGAGCGCGACGCCTGGCGTGCACCGAGCAGTTTCGCGTGATGGCGTTCGCGCAACTGACGTGGCGCGAGTCTCGTTCTCGTTAAAGCGGTACCCACCGAAGACCTTGACCGCGCTGCCGCGGTCGTCGGTGCTGCCAAGTGGCGAAGCGCTCGACAGGCTGAAGTGGGTGCGGCCGGCTTCGACACGGGCATATGGACCGACGACCCCGTCGTTGGGAGCGGCTTGCGCGGAAATATTCAAGGTACTGAGCAGTGTGATGATGAGGATGGAGGACTTCATGGGATGCCTGTTTGAATAAATACAGAGGCGGCTGACGAACCAGACGAGCAAACCGATCGCACTTGCGAGGAGAGCGTCGACTACTGAAGGTCACGGCCGGCTTCCTGTTCACGATCTGCAGTAGCGGTTCGACGCGAAAGGGCCTGGCCTGTCAGTGCAATGGCGAGGGCGGCGACAACCAGAACCGCGGCAACGACGAACGTGGACCGCATCCCCGCCGAAACAGCCTTCGGACCTGCTGTCATCAGGTTCGGGCTATCCACAGCGAGAGCGAACACGGCTCCCATGACCGACGCACCGGTGATCAGTCCGAGATTGCGCGACAGATTGAGCAAACCGGACACGACCGCCCGCTGGTCTGCGCGGATGTTCGTCATGACGGCCGTGTTGTTGGCCGCCTGGAACAGCGCGAAGCCGGCAGTGATGACGACGAGTGGTGCGACGTAACCCGGGACGCCCAGGCTTGCCGGCATCATGGGCAGGATGGACGAACCGGCCGCCATGCCGATCAACCCGATGATGGTCACGCGTTGCGCGCCAGCCCGGTCCACGATGCGGCCTGCCGGGACGCCGACCAGCGCAGCCACGATCGGGCCGGAAGACATGACGAGTCCGACCTGGGCTGCGTCGAGCCCGAGCGCGCCAGAGAGATAGAACGGGCCCACCACGAGCGTAGCCATCACCACGGTTGTGACAAGGGTGCTCATGGCGAATCCCGAGCTCAATACCGGATTGCGGAACATGGCCGGCCTGAGCAAAGGCGACGCGACCCTCGCTTCGGCGAGTACGAAGAGGCCCACCCCAACGGCAGCCGAGCACAGCAACGCCGCGTTGAGAACGCCGAAGCTTTCGCGCCCCATCGTCATGGCGAGCGAATACGCTACCAGCGTCAGCGCAAGCAGCACCATACCAACCGGGTCGAAGCCGGCATCCGCCGCTTTTGAGCGATCACGATCAGCAGGAAGGTGGCGACGCGCGAGGAAGAGAGCCAAGGCACCCAGCGGCACATTGACCAGGAAAATCGCGCGCCAGCCGAACCCTTCAATCAGTACACCGCCCAGCGTTGGTCCGAGCGCGGTGCCGACAGCGGACATGGTGCCGAGGAGCCCCATCGCGGTGCCGGTCTTGGCTTTCGGCACCGTCTCAGCGACGAACGCCATGGTGAGGGCCAGCATCACGGCCGCTCCGAGGCCCTGCACTGCCCGGGCAGCGATCAGCAGCCAGAGTGTGGGCGCAACACCGCACAGAACAGATGCGACCGTGAACAAGGTGATGCCTGCCATCAGCAGCCGGCGCCGGCCTGTAAGGTCCCCGAGCCGTCCCGCACTGACGATAAGTGCGGTTATGGCGAGCAGATAGCCGAGGACCACCCACTGCACCTGCTGGAACGAAGCGTTGAACGCTTGCGCCAGGGTTGGCAAGGCCACGTTGGCGATACTTGTGCCCAGCGAGGAAAGCAGTGTCGACAGCGACAGGCTGGCGACCGCCCACCGAACCGCTGCTGTCAGTGGCGCACTTTCCGCAGGTGCTGTGCCCGGTACCGAAATGATTGACTTCAATTTGGAGCTCCAATTTCTGACGAATCCCTGGAAGGGGGTGTCTGGATTGTGTTGTCTCGTCTGGCATGGCGGAAGGCGCGCCATTTGCACTTTGTTCATGCGTCTGACGCCATTCCACCATCAAGCTGGGCTA
>JBBQSP010000183.1:0-4541 GCA_038213735.1 Vicinamibacterales bacterium
GGATGCTGCGGGTTTCCGAGGACGACCCGCGGGTCCCCCTCCTCCACCACTCCCCCATTCGCCAGCACCACCACGCGGCTCGCGTGCTCGCGCACGAAGTCATCGTCATGCGACGTCATGACCAACGCGCGGCCGGTCGCGGCGAGCGCCCGGAGCGCATCGCCCAATTCGTTGCGGCGCGCGGGATCGAGCGAGGCCGTGGGCTCGTCGAGCAACAGCAGCGGCGGATCGACCGCGAGGGCACGGGCAATGGCCACGCGTTGCGCTTCGCCGCCCGATAGCTCGCGCGGCAGGGCGTCGGCGCGGTGACCGACGCCGAGTTGATCGAGCAATGTTTGGGCGCGCCCGCGAGCGTCGGCGCTGGACACGCGGTGCACATGAATCAGCGCCAGGGTCACGTTGTCGATCGCCGATAGGTGCTCGAACAGGTAATGGAACTGGAACACCATGCCGGCCTTGCCGGCGCTGATCTCGCCCGCGTCGGGGGCGTCGAGACCGGCGATCACGCGCAGAATGGTGGTCTTGCCGGACCCCGACAGCCCCATCAAGGCGACGACTTCGCCGGCGCGAGCGTCGAGGTTCACGCCCTGCAGGATGGTGCGGCTCCCGCGGGTCAGGTGCAGGCCACGAACGGTCAGCGTGGTGCTCATACGCCGGGCATCCTCCACCGCTCTTCGAGCCGGCGCGCGAGGTACCCGAGCGGCAGCGACATGACGAGATACATCGCCGCGCACAGCAGGCCCGGCACCAGCCAACTGCCGACGTTGGTGGCGAAGATCTGCGTCTGCTTGGTCAGTTCGACGACCGTGATCACCGACACCAACGACGAGTCCTTGAGCAGCGCGACAAAATCGTTGGTCATGGGCGCCAGGGCGATGCGAAACGCCTGGGGCGCGCGAATCAGCCGCAACGTCTGAACGTTGGTGAACCCGAGAATGCGCGCGGCGTCGAGCTGCCCGCGCGGCACGGCTTCGAGCGCGCTCCGGTAAATTTCGCTCTCGTAGGCCGCGTAGTTCAGCCCGAGCCCGACGAGCGCGGCGACGAAGGCCGGCAAGCGAATCACTGACGAGAGCCCGTAATAGATCACGAACAGCTGCAGCAGCACCGGCGTGCCACGCATCACCTCGACATAGATGGTCAGCATCGCCCGGGTGATCGGATCGCCGTAGACGCGACCAATCGCAATCAGCGATCCCAGTGCCACGGCGAGGGCCATGGCGAGACAACTAAGCACCAGAGTAATGACGGCCGCTCGAAGCAACGACGGCAAGTAAACGCGGGTCGCGTCGATGATGCCTGGGGTGCCTATGGTGCCTGGGGTGCCTAAGGTGCTTGGGGTGCTGAGCACGCGAGCGTAGAGCGCGGGCTGGTCGTCGTTCCAGACATTCCATTTGCGCAAGATCGGCTCCAGCGTGCCATCGCGCATGGCATCGCGGAGAATGGCGTCCACCTGGTCGCGTAGCGCCGTGTTCTCGGGGGCGGTGATGATGATGTAGTGACCGATCGCCAGCGCCTCGGGATGCGTGAACAGCCCGGTGTTGCGCCGCATGGCGCGCTCGGCGAGCACGTGGTCGAGCACGACGGCATCGACGCGGCCGAGGGCGAGGTCCGAATAGGGGTGGACGTCTTCGTCGTACGAGACGGCGGTGAGGCCATGGCTGCGCTCGGCCTCGAGCAGCAGGTCGTACGCAATCGTGCCGCCAAGGGTCGCGACGCGCCGGCCGCGCAGGTCGGCGAGCGTGCGGTAGCGATCGCGATCCGCGTCGCGGACGGTGAGCACCTCGCGAAACTCGTAGTACGGAACGCTCGCGGCCAGTGACTGGCGCCGCGCCGGGATGTCTTCAATTCCGCTTAAACCAATCTCGAAATCACCGCGCTTCGCGGACTGGTCAAGCGACTGGAAGGCCACCTGGACGAACTGCGGACGCCGGCCGAGCCTCGCCGCCACCAGTTCGGCGATCTCGACGTCGAAGCCGGCGACGAGTGACGGATCGGTCGGGTTGGCCTCGACGAATGGGGCGCCGCCCTCGGCATCCCCGCCCCACCTGAGGGGCTGGGATGACTGCGCGTGGGCCGCCGCCGCGAACAGCAGGCAGCAAAGGCACACGGCGGCTCGCATCCCGTCAATCCTTGCGACCCGGCCGCGGCCTGTCAAGCAAAAGCCCGCGTGATTGGACCATCCAAATCAGGCTACGCTTAGGCCATGCGGGCGGCCGGCGGGCGGATCTGGATCCTGGTCGGGATACTCGGCGCGATCTGCGCCGGCGTCACGATAGCCCACGCCCAGCAGATCTGGGCTGGGGGCTTCGGCGGGCGCACGCCGCCGCGCTTCCCCACCGCCACCACCTTCGACGGCAACTTCAACTTCTGCCGCGTGATGTTCCGGAGCGACCGCCGCGAGAAGCAGGGCTGGGCCACCGACTATCCGGGCGCCGACATCAACTTCAGCGTCCGCCTGGCAGAACTCACCAAAGTCCGCGTGAAAATGGCGAATCTCGGCACCGAAGACGAGGTGCCAGACGCGGTGGTCGTTCGGCTGACCGACGAAGCGCTGTTCCAATGTCCGTTCATCTTCATGGAGGATGCCGGCACGGCGCGCTTCAGCGATGCCGAAGTGGATCGCCTGCGCGACTACCTGGTGAAGGGTGGCTTCCTGCTGGTCAGCGATTACCACGGTAGCTGGGCGCGCGAACAGTTCGACTCGGAGATTGGCCGCGCGCTTCCCCGCGCTCGCTACCCCATTGTTGATCTGTCGCCGCCCGACCATGCCATCTGGCGGACAATGTTCCCGGTGGCGAAGCTGCCGCAAATGGCGTCGATCAATACCTGGCGGCGCACCGACGATGTGATCGAGCGGTGGAACGAGGATGGCTCGCCGCCGAGCGCGCGTGGGATTGCGGACGAGCGGGGCCGGCTCATGGTCGTGATGATCCACAACACCGACATGCCCGATGCCTGGGAGCGCGAAGGCGAAGACAGCGAGTACTTCTTCCGCTTTTCGCCGGATGCCTATGCCATGGGCATCAACATCCTGCTCTACGCCATGACGCACTGACCGGCCGCTACGGTCCCGAGCACGCCCGCAGCGTCATGATCAGCAACGCCGACAGCACAATCGAGACGGCGATCGATCCGAAGCAGCCGAGCTTGTTCGAGAAGAACAGGAACACGGATCAAGTCTCTCACGGCGCCGCCTCAGCGCCGGGCGGAATGCGGAACGGCGCCACCGCAATGCGCTCGTAGCGCACGTCGAGAATCTCCAGCTGTTCACTACCGCCGGGCGCGCGCAGCACCACGCGGTCGCCGGGGCCCTTTTTCATCAACGCCCGAGCCAGCGGCGACACCCAGCTGACGTGATCGCGATCGAGGTCCACCTCGTCTGCGCCGACGATGCTCACTTCCCGCTCGGATCCCTCGGCGGTGGCGTAACGCACCGTTGCGCCGAAGAACACGCGAGTCGCCGCTTGCTTCGGTCGCGGGGCTTCCGGGTCCACCACTTCCGCAGCATCGATGCGTTTCGTGAGGAAGCGGATTCGGCCATCGATCTGCCGCAGCCGGCGCTTGCCGTATTGGTAGTCGGCATTTTCGCTGCGATCACCGTTGCTGGCCGCCCAGGTCACGACTTTCGTCACCGCCGGCCGTTCCCGCGTCAGCAGAAACGCGTGCTCGTCCTTCAAGCGCTGCAGGCCGCTCGGGGTGATGTAGTTCTTGACCCGTGTCGCCGGCGCGTCGAGGTCAGGTTTTCTCCGTGAGCCCTTGTACATGCGACCCACCAATTCAATCACGACGCACGGACGAGTCCGACACCGCTCCGGCCAACACCCCTGCCAGCGTCGCCTGATCGATGTTGCTGCCCGTCAACACGAGTCCGACGCGCTGGCCGGCCAGTTCGACGGTCAGTTCGCGCAGGCCGGCCAGTCCGACCGCGCCCGCCCCCTCGCACAGGTTGTGGGTGCACTGCAGGTAAGTCCGAACCGCGCCGGCAATGGCTCGCTCGCTCACCGTGATGAAACCCGACAACCCCTCTCGCAGCACCTCGAACCCGAACCCTGCCGGCGCCGTGACGCGAATGCCATCGGCAAAGGTGGTGGCCGCGCGGCTCATGATCTTGCCGGCGTGCCACGAGTCGTGCACGGCCGGCGCCCCGGCGGCCTGTACGCCGTAGATCTTGAGGCTGGGTTTCATCGCTCGCGCCACCAGGATCGCACCGACGGCATGGGACCCGCCACCGACGGAGAGCACGAGCGCCTCGAGATCGGGCTGTTGCTCAAGCATCTCCACGGCGACCGTCGCGGCCCCGGCCACAACGGTTGGATTCGTGAACGAGTGCACGAATACCATTCCGGTCTCGACCACCGCGCGCTCAGCTGCGGCGATGGTGGCACTGTAGTCGTCGCCGACCTCGATCAGTTCGGCTCCGAAGCCGCGAATGGCCGCGTTCTTGTCGGGGTTGTTGTTGAGGGGCACGAAGATCCTCGCCTTCACTCCCAGCATCCGCGCGGCCACAGCCACGCCCTGGCCGTGGTTGCCCAGCGTCGTGG
>JBBQSP010000184.1:0-4537 GCA_038213735.1 Vicinamibacterales bacterium
CAACCGTCGCTAACACACGGTGCCGCCGACCAGACGGATCTGACGAACGAGGAGCCCGAAAAGAGCGGGCTGAGAGGACTCAAACGGCGTTGAGGCGGGACCGATCTGTCTCCTTGACAGAAGACAGCCATATCAGCGTTCGGCCATCAACAGCCGGCGCGCCGGGACGTGGCCATTGGCCAAGCTGAATTGCGACGGCGCCCCCCAGAGCCAGGGTTTGTTGAGTTGCGCCGCCGTGCCGCCGGCGAGGTGGAAGGCCAGGCCTCCCAGGCACTTTGGAACACGCCCGTCAAGCAGGCGAAGCTCCTGATCCGGGCGGTCATCGTCGCGCTGGTTCATGTGTCGCCGGCGACGAACTGGTCGAAGTAGTCGCGATGCATTATGCACGCGGCCCGCCCGATTCGTGTCCGTGGGCAATCGAGTATTCTGGCGCCGCATGACTTCCTCGGCCCGAGTGTCGGCGCTGCTGTTTGCGGTGTTTCAATGCTTGTACGCATTGACCTCATCCGGCAATGCGTTCCGCATTCCCGACGAGTTCGAGGTCTACTTCCAGGCTGAAAACTTCGTCGATCATGGAGACCTGTCGGTGCCCCAGGCGCTGGCGATCCGCCAGCCGGTGATCGTCAAGGGCCAGGTGACCGGGACGCAGTCCGTGTTCTTTGGCAAGGTCGGGACCGACGGCAAGCCCTACGCCCCGTACGGCCCGCTGTCGGCGGTCCTCGCCGTGCCTCATCACGTCATGGGCCGTGCCGTGGCGGCGGTGGCCGGGGTGCCGCGCGTCCCCAGGACGCAGGGGCTGGCGTGGGTGATCCTGGTCGGTGGTATCACGCTGCTGACCAGCGCCACGGCGGCCGCGCTGGCGGTGGCCGGCTTCTATCGGGCGGCCCTCGCCCTGTCGGCGCCGGCGCCCACGGCCCTGGTGTTGTCGTTGCTGCTCGGCGGTGCCACGGTGTTGTGGCCTTACAGCGCCACCCTGTACTCAGAGGCCTGGCAGGCCGCGGCGTTCGTGTGGGCTGCCGCCTGGTTGCTCGAAGCGCGAGCGGGACACGGCCGGGCCCGGGCGCGGGTAATCGGCGCCGCGCTGCTGTTGACGGTTGCCGGCATCACCAAGGTCACGGCGCTGATATTCGCGCCCGCGTTCGTGGTGGCCGCGCTAGCCGACCGCACCCTCACCGCGCGAACACGACGCGAGGTGGCCATCTCCCTCACTATGGGGATCGTCCTCGCCACGGCCATCCACGTGCGATGGAACCAGTTTCGTTTCGATGATCCGTTTGACTTTGGTTACGACTGGGCCGAGACCATCCCGGTGTTGCCGCCGCAGGCGTTTGCGGTGACCGATGTGCCGCGCGGGCTCGTCGTGCTGCTGGTTTCGCCGGGGAAGTCAGTGTTCGTGTGGGCGCCGGTGTTGGTTCTGGCGGTGCTCGGTGCGCGCCGCCTGTGGCAGCGCGAGCGGGCGGTGGCGATCGGCTGCGCGACCGCGACCACGGTGGGGCTCGGTGTCTTTGCCGCCTATCTGTTTCCCGAGGGGGGATACGCGCACGGGCCGCGGAACCTGGTCCCGATTTTGCCGCTCATGCTGCTGCCGGCCGTGGGTGTTGAACCGGGCCGGCGGCTCCGGCCGCTCATGGTGGCGTGCGCTCTGGTGGGCCTGGCGATGGCGCTGTTGGCACTGTCGGTGTCGTATCTCGAAGACCAGGCGATTTCCGTGTCGGCCAATCGCTACTACGAACAGATTGAGCCGGCTCCGGGACGGCCGGCCAACCGGTACGACCTGGGTTACATCCCGTTTGTCAGCGCCCTGGGCACGCCTGGGTGGTTGTCGTCGCCGTCGCTCGGCCAGGGCCCCGACTTCTTTCCCCTGCACCTGCGCCAGGCGCAAGCGCAACTCCCTGACGGTCGTGCGATTCCTTCGTGGCTGATTTGGGCGTGGCCACTGATGTGGCTACTGTCGCTGGCCGCGGCGGCGTCGATGCTGTACCGGGAGACGCGCTAATGAAAAAGGCGGGTGCGCCTCGTCGGCCACCCGCCTTCTTGGTCTGGCCCGCCTGAGGGCGGACACTACAGCACGCCCTACTGCAGGCGAATGGTCATCGCCGCGCGGCGGTTCAGGCGGCGCGTCTCTTCGCGCGAGTTGTCGTGCTTCGGACGCTCTTCGCCGTAGCTGACGCTCTGCAGCCGGTCGGCGGCAACGCCGCGGCTGGCGAGGTAATCGCGCACCGCGTTCGAGCGACGCTCGCCGAGCGCCAGGTTGTATTCGGTCGTGCCGATGTTGCAGGTGTGGCCTTCGACCGTGATCCGCAGACCAGGGTCTTCGCTCATCGCCTTGATGGCTTCGTCCAGGATGCGCGTCGCTTCGGCGCGCAGCGTGTAGCGGTCGAAGTCGAAGTGCACGTCTTCGAACACGAACTGCTTCTTGGCGGCGGGCGCAATGACCTGCACCGTGATGGTATCGGTGGCCGTCATGCCCTTACCGTCGTCAACCGTCACCGTGAGCGGCACGGCGCCGACCTGGCCGGGCGCGGTCCAGGGCGTCTGGCGGTCGCCGGCATTGCCGAACGAGCCCGTGGGGCTCGACCAGCGGTAGGTCAGCGTGTCGCCGTCCGGATCCTGCGCGTCAGCCGACGCGGTGAGCTGGCGGCCCACTTCCACCGTGCAGGGCTCGCAACGTGCCTTTACGGTCGGGGGGCGGTTGGCCGGCATGGGTGGCGTAACCGGCGCCGTGGGCTGCACGATCGCTGACGCGGGTCTCGGGTAATAACCAATCCGCACCTGCAGGCCCAGGCGGTCGAAGTCGCTGTCTTCCGACACCGTGAAGTCGCTGCGGTGGCGGTAGTACGACGCCGTGTAGCCGATGCCCGCACCGAAGTACACGCCGTTGCTGGCGGAGTACTGGAAGCCGCCAAACAGGTCGCGGGTGGCATCCGGGTCCCACGCGCTCGGCATGCCGATGCCGGCCAGCGACGGACCGGTGTAGGTCTGCTCCTGGTCCACGAGGGCCTCGCCGTGCATTTCGGCGATCATCTTGAACTTCGAACGGCTCGGGTAGGCCGCGCCGATCCCCCACTTGAAGCCCTGCGAGAGGTTGTAGCCCTCGGGCTGGCCGCGCACGCGGTAGCCGGCCGACGCGGTGAGCTCAACGCGCTCGTTGTACTCGCGCGAGCTGATGAGGTCGAACTGGAAGTCGGTCTTGCCGGTGCCGAGGCCATCGTCGGCGCTGGCCGTCGGGATTTTCACCGACACGCGCAACGCCGAGTTGTAGCTGTTAGCCTTCGACAGCAGGTTGAACTTGGCGCCGAGCACCATGTCGCCGATGCCGGTGCTCCAGCCCTGATTGATCAGGTAGTCCTGGGGCTGGCCGTTGCGGGCCACCGGCACGAGGTCGGCGTCGAGGCGGCGGAAGCCGATCGTGCCGAACAACTCGACGCGGTCGCTGACGCCGAAGCCGAACATGCCACCGATGTCGGTGATGTCGCTGAAGCCCTCGCTGCGGTCGAAGTTGACCAGCTGTAGCCCGCCGCTCCACTCACCCTTGGGCAAGGTTTCGCCGGTTGACACGAACCACAGTCCGGTGTCGCCAAAAATTGTGCTACTGCCCGGTTTGGTGTCCTGCGCCCAAGCTCCGGACGCAGCCATGACGGCCAGCGTGAGGCCAAACGCCACACGGCGAATGATTTTCATACGGGACAGTTTAGAGCCGAAAAACACCCGAAGTCAAATGTTGACCGCGGTTTAGGGTCTAATCGTCCGCTTGATCCGTGTTTTTGGATTTGCCGAATAGCCAAGCGGCTGCAATTCCGAGCAAGTACAGAACGACCATGGGGCCGGCCACCATGACCTGGACCACCGGGTTGCCGTCGGGCGTAATCACGGCCGCGGCGATGAAGATGAACAGAACCGCGTACTTGAAGTTCTTGAGCAGGAAGCCGGCGGAGACGATGCCGAGCCGCGCCAGGACGAAAATCAGCACTGGTAGCTGAAAGACCAGGCCAAGGCTGAGGGTCAGCTTTACGTAGAGGCTGAAGACCGGCCCGACCCGCGGCATGAACTCCATGAACTCGTTGGAGAACGACGCGAAAAACTGCCAGGCCGCTGGAAACACGAAATAGTGCGCGAACGCCGCACCGCCGACGAAGAGGCTTGACGACACCAGCACGAAGGGAATCGCCAGCCGCTTTTCTTTCGAGTACAGCCCAGGGGCAATGAACAGCCACACCTGCCACATGATGTACGGCGACGAGATCAGCACGCCGGTGAGCGCCGCGATCTTGATCCACAGGAAGAACGCTTCGGTCGGCTCGGTGAAAATGAGCTTGCCGCCGGGTACGTCCTTGGCGAGGTGCAGGTAGACAAACGCGAAAATGCGTTCGATGAATGCGAACGCGACAATGAAGCCAACGAGCAGCGCGCCCACGGCATGCGTGATGCGCTTGCGCAGTTCATCCAGGTGCTCGAGGAACGTCATGCGGCCTTCGGCCGGTTCTTCGGGCTCCTCAAACGGCGACGTGCTCGAGACCGGCGCGGGCAGGTCTCGAGG
>JBBQSP010000185.1:0-4528 GCA_038213735.1 Vicinamibacterales bacterium
TACCCGGCCTTCTTCGACGACCTCGAGAGGCTAGCGCGTGAGGGCTGACAAGGTATACCTGGTTGGCTTTATGGGCGCCGGCAAGACCACGGCGGCCCGCGCCCTCGGCAAGCGGCTCGACTGGAAGGTGGAAGACATCGACGCGTGCATCGAGCGCGCCGAACGGCGGGACATCCCCACCATCTTCCGGCAGGACGGCGAACCCTACTTCCGCGGCCGCGAACGCGAGGTGCTGGTCAGCCTGCTCCCGGAGCGCGGCGTGGTCGTCGCCTCAGGCGGGGGGACTTTCGTGGACCCGGCCAATCGCGAGCTGATGCTCAAGGACGGCGCGGTGGTGTGGCTCGACGCTCCGCTGACGACCCTTCTGACGCGGATTCCCCTAGACGGTCGCCGGCCGCTGGCGGCCGATCGCCTGGAGATGGAACAGCTTTATAATCAGCGCCTCACGGCCTACCGCCAGGCGCACTTCAGGGTGGATGCAGGACGCGACTCCGTCGAGGGGCTCGTTGACGCGATCGTGGAATGGTTGGACAGCTAGGGGAGCGAATCAACGGAAGCGCAGTATTCTATTGCGCCGCTCGTCGCGGACACGGGGGCGGTTCCGTAGGAACAGCCCGCTTTAGATATCGAACGGAAACTCCATTAGATGCGCTACCTGGTTATCAGCGATATTCACGCCAATCTCGAGGCCTATGAGACGGTCATGGCCGCCGCGGCCCCCCTCAAATACGAGCGGATCCTGGTACTCGGCGACCTCGTCGGCTACGGCGCCGACCCCAATGCGATCTGCGACCGGGTGCGTGCACTGGCGCCGGACGCGTTGATTCGCGGCAACCACGACAAGGTTGGCTCCGGGGTTGAGAGCCCGGAAGGGTTCAATGCCGTGGCCCGCAGCGCCATCCGCTGGACCTACGACAAGCTGACGCCGGAGAACCGCGAGTGGCTGGCCGGCCTGCCCGCCGGCCCCCTTGTGGTCGATGACTTCATCGAGATTTGCCACGGCACGCCGTTCGACGAAGATGCGTACGTTTTCGACGACCTTGACGCGCTGCGCGCCATGCACGCGGCGCGCCGGCCACTGTGCCTCTATGGCCACACGCACGTGCAGGTGGGCAACTTCCTGACACGCGATCAGTTCGGGCTTTCGACCGCCGACGACCACCGGCCGTTCACGATCAACCTGGACGAGGCGAATCGGTACCTGGTCAATCCTGGCTCAGTGGGCCAGCCGCGCGATGGCGATCCACGGGCCGGGTTCGCGATCGCCGACACGGCGGCGCGCGAAGTGACGCTTTACCGGGTGGAGTACCCGGTCGCGAAAGCGCAGGCGAGAATTCTCGAGGAAGGGCTGCCCGACGTGCTGGCCCAGCGCCTCGCGCTCGGCCGCTAGGCTTTCTTCGCGCGCTCCTCGCGCTTCCGCAGTTCCGACGCCATCGCATCTTGCGCCGCGCGCGAGCCGAGAATCCAGCCGATCACCACCCCGACGATCAGCACGCCGGGAATGAAGATGAAGTGCGACGAGCTTGGGATGCCGAGGTCCATCTACTTGCCCCGCGTTTCGAGCGCAGTCAGTTCCGTTTCCACGTTCTGCAGGCGGCGGGCAATCGACCAGACGTAGCCGAGCAGCATGATCCAGACAAACCCGTAGGCAGCCCCGACCATGGTGAAGGCGGGAATCTGCTCGCCCTCCGGGATGTCGGACACCGGGATGAACTCGCTTTGCGGCGGCGGTTGCATCGCGTGGACGGTCGCCGGCCACGCGGGCGCGGCCATGACCAGGAGCAGGAGCAATAGTCGGCTGAATCGCATCACGCTTCGTCCTCGCCAAGGTAAAGGGCTTCGACCCGGCTGCGCTGGTGCTCGAGCCGGGCACGCAGGTTCAGCAGGGCCACAAACAACATCGTGAACGCCGCGAAGCAGAACCACAGTGGAATGCCCATGTCCGTCGGCAAGGTGGGCACCACCGAGGTCTGTGGATGCAGTGTCCGCCAGACGTTGACCGACACGTAGATGAAGGGCACGTTGGCCATGCCGAACAGGGCCATGCCGGCGCCGAGCTTGTCGGAGCCGGGACCGCCATAGCGGCGCAGCAACAGGTACGCGCTGAAGATCATCCACAGCAGCAGGCTCGACGTCAGCCGCGGATCCCACACCCACCACACGCCCCACGCCTTGCGGGCCCACAGCGGTCCGGTGACGAGCGTCAGGGTGCCAAACACGAGGCCCAATTCCGCGGCGGCAATCGCCCAGCCGTCCGCCGACGCCTTCTTGCCGAACAGGAAAATGGCGCTCGCCACGCCGCAAATCAGCGCCGCGACCAGGAACAGAATGGCCGATGGGAAATGAAAGTAAAAGATCTTCTGAACGAGGCCCATCGTCGATTCGTACGGCGCCGCGTTGATGATCCAGGGCGCCACGCCAAGCATGACGGCCGATAGGCCGATGAGCACGGGGTTCAATTTCGTCATGGACTGCCTGAAATTCTACTCCGTCATTACCGGTTCGAACGTCCAGAGTGCGAGGGTAATGAAAATGACGTCCCAGAACACCAGCAGCCCTATCCAGAACTGCGCCATCGGCAGGTCGGGCGTAGCCTGGAACAAGGCCGCGGTGCCGCGGACGCCCGCGATCATCACGGGGATGGTGATCGGATACAGCAGGACGGGTAACAGCGTGTCCCGGCTGCGTACCCGCACCAGCATGGCCGCGAACAACGTCCCGACGGCGGCAAAGCCCATGGTGCCAAGCGCCAGCAGCGCCGCCAGCCGCCCCGGAAAGGCCAGGATCGGGGCGTTAAACAGCAGTCCGACCAGCGGCACGAGTACGATCTCCACCAGCGCGAGCAGGACCAGCAGACCGAGCAGCTTGCCGACGTAGATCGCCGGCCGGTCCGACGGCGCCAGCAGCAGCGCCCGCAGCGTGTCGTTGTAGCGTTCGCGCTCGAAGGTGCGGCCCATGGCGAGGGTGCCCGAGAACGAGACCGCCACCCACAGGATGCCCGCGGCCACATCGTCTGGCGCGCGGCCCTCGCGCACGATCGCAAACGAGAAGACGAGCACTACTGACACCGCGAAGAACAGGGTCGTGAGCAGCACTTCCTTGCTGCGCACTTCGACCGTCAGGTCCTTGCGCATGACGTGCCAGGCCACCCGGAAGAAACTGCCAATCATTGGATGGCGAGCCGGTAGCGTTCGCTGAGGCCGCGGCTGTCGGAATCAGTCCCGACCATGCGGCCGTTCTTCAGGTAGATGGCGCGGCTCAACAAGCCGTCGGCGACGTCGAGATCGTGGGTCGCAATTACCAGGATGCAGCCGGCCTGCTGCCGCTCGCGCAGCCGCGCCACCAGGGCGGCCGTCGAGGCCTGGTCCAGGCCGGTGAAGGGCTCGTCGAGCAACACCAGCCGCGGCTCGTGCAGCAGCGCCCGCTCGAGCGCGACTCGCTGGCGCATGCCACGCGAGAACCCCGAGACCAGGTCGTCACCACGATCGGCGAGTCCGGCGCGCTCCAGGCTGGCGCGGGCCGCGGCCTGCGCATCGGCCAGTCCGTACAGCTGCGCGAAGAACACCAGGTTCTCGCGCGCCGTGAGTTCAGGATAGAGAAAGAGATCGTGGCCGAGCATGCCAATGCGGCCGCGGACCTCGGCGCCACCCTGGGCCGCCGTGCGCTCGCCGTACAGGACCTGACCGCGGGATGGGCTGATTAAAGTGGCGAGAATGTTCAGCAGCGTCGACTTGCCGGCGCCGTTGGGCCCCAGCAGCCCGACGATGTCGCCGGCGGCGCACGTGAAACTGACTTGGGATAGCGCCTTGCGGCGCCCGTAGTGGCGCGCCAGGTCTACGACGGCGAGCTGGTCAAAGTCGCTGCTCATGTGGGCCGAGGTCGAGTGCCGCCATGACCTTCTCGAGGTCCGACGTTAACCGCTGCAGCCGCGCCTGGTCGGCCGCCGACAGCGCCTTCTGCCGCTTCTTGCGCTCGAGCGCGACAATGTCGTTCAGCAGCCGCTCGCGCCGCGTCTCGAGCCTGGCGTCTTCCGACGCCCGCGCGGCCGTGGGCGACACGGCCATCCACACGCCCACCGCGAACACCAGCACGACAGCGGCCAGCGCGACATTGCGCGGCCACATGCTGTGTGCCGGCATGCCCGACAGGTTCACCACCAGCGTGTCGCCGGCATTCAAGCGCCCGCCCGTGCCCATGAGGAAGTTCTGTCCTTCCGACGTCATGTCGCGCGTCTCGGTGAGTTGGGGTGACGCCATCTGCATGGCGCCGACCTTCTCGGCGGCGACAAACAGCTGCCCGAGCGCAACCGGCCACTTCTGCTCGATGGTCGTGGCCCGTCCTGCCTGCGGCAGCGAGAAGCCGACCTGCGCCAGGGTCTTGCCAGGCGCGAACGGGCCGGTGATCGTCAGCATGTCGCCGCGCACCGACGCCGACGGCGACGACCCCTGCATCATGGACACGCCCGACGCACCGGTCGGCAGCTCCATGAGAATCGGCCCGCCAATGTCGATCGGCGTACGCGCGTTGT
>JBBQSP010000186.1:0-4481 GCA_038213735.1 Vicinamibacterales bacterium
CGCGGCGGCACGGCGGGGGTCACGCGCGAGGACTTCTGGGCCCTGCGCGACGTCGGCTTCGAAATTGCCCCGGGTGAAGTAGTCGGTATCATCGGCCGCAACGGGGCGGGCAAGAGCACACTCCTCAAGATTCTCAGTCGCATCACCGAGCCTACTGAAGGGCGGGTCACGTTGTCCGGCCGTGTGGCCAGCTTGCTCGAGGTGGGCACTGGGTTTCACCCGGAGCTGACGGGCCGGGAGAACATCTTCCTCAACGGCGCCATTCTCGGGATGTCGCGCTCCGAGATCGCGCGCAAGTTCGACGAGATCGTCGCCTTCGCCGCCGTCGAGCGGTTTCTCGATACGCCGGTGAAGCACTACTCGTCGGGCATGTACGTGCGTCTGGCGTTTGCGGTCGCGGCGCACCTCGAGCCGGAGATCCTCATCGTGGACGAGGTCCTGGCGGTGGGCGATGCCGAGTTCCAGCAGAAATGCCTGGGCAAGATGCAGGACGTGAGCCGCGGCGGCCGCACCGTGCTATTTGTCAGCCACAACATGGCGGCGATGCAGGCGCTGTGCAACCGCGGTATCTGGCTCGAGAAAGGGCAGGTCGGGCGCGACGGCCCCATTCGCGACGTCGTCAGCCAGTACCTCTCGCACTCGGCGGCCGGCTCGCGAGTCAGTTCGGGGGGAATCACCCCCGTGAGCCCGTCGCTCGATCTCAGCGATTTCGAGGTCTCGCCGAACCCGGTCGAGAGCAGCGGCGCCATCGCGTTTCGCATGACCCTCCGGGCCAAGGCCGCGACCAAGATCAACGAGGCCGTGCTCCTGGTGTACTCGGTCCAGGAGATGCGCCTTGCGATTGTCGACCTGCGTCCCGCAGGCCTGTCGGCCTCGCTGGCGGCGGGAGAGACGCTGACCATCCGCGGCACGATCGCGAGCCTGCCGCTGGTCGAGGGCGAATACCGCATCGGCGCCGGGCTGACGACCAGCGATTTCGTGGGCGACAAGCTGGGGCTGTTCGACTTGACCGTCGCCGCGCGTCCCACCAACTTGCCATACGCGCCGTATGCCGCCGCGCATCGGGGTGTCCTCGAACTCGACGCCAGGGTCGAGTCATCACGCGGGCAGCTCCCGCCATGACGCGGGCACTTCATCGGGTGACGAATTGAACAAGTGGACCTGGCTCACCCGGCACACGCCGCTTCGCTGGTATCTTCCCAATGAGCTCACCAGGATGGAGCTCGTGCAACGCGCCATCGACGGGCTGGGGGCGCAGTCGTACCTTGAGATCGGCGTCGATCAGGGCGAGTGTTTCAGCACGGTGCGCGCGGCGATGAAGGTGGGCGTGGACCCGGTGCCGCCGCGGCCGGCGGTGGTCCGGGAGATCGCGCGTCCGGGCGCCTCATACTTCGCCATGACCAGCGACGCATTCTTTGCCAACGAAGCGCCCCAGGTGCTGGCGGGCGGTGTCGATGTCGCGCTGATCGACGGCCTTCACACCTACGCGCAAGCCTATCGCGACATCACCAACGTCCTCGGCCACCTGAATTCGGGGGGCCTGATCCTCGTCCACGATTGCTTCCCGGCGACGGCCGCGCAGGCGTGGCCGGCCGAGAGTCACGAGCAGGCGTGGGCACACAACGGACCCGATTGGGACGGCTACTGGACGGGTGATACCTGGAAGGCCATGGTGGCGGTTCGCTCGTGGCACGCCGACTGCGACGCCCGGGTGTTGCACTGTGATTTCGGGGTCGGCCTGATCCACCGGGCACCGAATCAGTCAGGCCTGCGGCACACGCCCGAGTCGATTACCGCGCTGACCTACGCCGACCTGGCGGCCGACCCGCAATTCCTCATCGGGCTGTGCGCGCCGGCACGGTTCCGCACCGTGCTTCGCGAATTGGCCAAGGCCCGCCGCGATGGCTGAGGCGCGGCTGACGGTCGGCATTCCCGCCTACAACCAGCCGCGCCTGCTGGGCGAAGCGCTCACGAGCCTGTGCGATCAGGGCCTCGCCAGAGACGAGTTCTTCGTAGCCGTGTCCGACGACGCCTCGCCGGCGCCGTTGGCCGAAGTCGTAAGTGCCTACGCCGAGCGGCTGCAAATCGTCTATCACCGCAACGCGGCCAACCTTGGGCACCTGGCGAACTTCGCGAAGTCGGTTCAGCTGACGCAGACGCCGTACATTTCCTTTCTCTCCCACGACGACCTGATTGCGCCGGGACAGCTGGGCCGCGCCATGGCGGCGATCGATCGCTACCCGGGCACTGTCCTCGTCTCGTCGCTCGCGTTGTGCCAGCGTCACCCCGGCGCCCTCGATACCCGGATGCAGGGGAACGTGTTGAACGTGTCTCAGCGTGCCAGCTTCGTTGAGCCGTATCAGTGGGATCGGACCGAGTGGCTGGCGCTCGGACTGGTGGCCACGCCGCTGGCCCTGGTCGGCTCGGTCTTCCACGCCGAGACCCTGGGGCGCTGCCCCAACTGGCAGCGTTTTCCGCTCTGGCACGACCGGCTGATGCTGACCGAGGTCGGCTTTCACGGCGGCGTCGTCACCCTGCCGTTCATCGGCGGCTACTATCGGACCGGTGCGCGGCAACTGAGCACCCAGCTTTGGGATTCGAACATGGCGGAGTTTGCCGAGGTGTCGCAGCTCCTGCTGGACGAATGCGCCCGCGAACACGTGCCGGTGCTCGACTTCTGGGTCGAGATGCTGGCGACGGCGGACGCCGGTGATCGGATCACCTACCTCCGATGGCTGAGTACGGGCCTGCCGGCGCCGGTCTATCAACAGGTCAAGCAGCGCGCCGGGGCCCGCCTCGGCGCCCGTTTGTATTTGGGGCGCCTCGACCGGCTTGGCCTGCCGCGTCCGCTCGCGCGCGCGTTTCGTCGCGTTGAGCAGTGGTTCGCGCAATAACCTTGGCGAAGCCTTCCTTGAAGACACTACTCGTGACCGGTTCGTCCGGGCTAATTGGCTCCGAAGTGTGTCAGTACTTCGCTCGCGAGCTCGGCTACGTTGTGCACGGCCTCGACAACAACCAGCGCGCCGTTTTCTTCGGTCCGTCTGGTGACACCCGGTGGAACCAGCAGCGCCTCATCGCCGAAGTCCCTGGCTTCGAGCACCATGAGATCGACATTCGCGATCGCGTGGGAGTGCGCGAGCTGATCGATCGGCTCAGGCCCGACGCCATTATTCATACGGCCGCCCAACCCAGCCACGACCGCGCCGCCGCGATCCCGTTCGACGACTTCGACACCAACGCCACCGGCACGCTGAATCTGCTCGAAGCCTCCCGCCAGTCGTGCCCGGAGTCGCCCTTCATTCACATGTCGACCAACAAGGTCTACGGGGACGCGCCAAACGGTATCGCGCTTCGGGAACTTGAGACGCGCTGGGATTATGCCGACGCGGCTTACGAACACGGTATTCCCGAGACCTTCACGATCGATCAATCCACCCATTCGCTATTTGGCGCGTCGAAGGTAGCCGCCGACGTGATGGTCCAGGAGTACGGCCGCTACTTCGGCATGCCGACCTGTTGCCTGCGGGGCGGGTGCCTGACCGGCCCTAATCATGCCGGCGTCGAGCTGCACGGCTTCCTGTCGTACTTGATCAAGTGCAATCTCGAAGGCCGGACCTACACGGTGTTTGGCTACAAGGGCAAGCAGGTCCGCGACAACATCCACTCCTTGGATGTCGCGCGTTTCATGGCCGCGTTCGTCGATGCCCCCCGGGTCGGCGAGGTCTACAACCTTGGCGGCGGCAAGGCGAACACGTGCTCGGTGCTTGAAGCCTTCGCAATGACGGAGCAGTGGTCGGGCAAGGCGCAGGTCCAGGTCTACGTCGACCAGCCGCGGACCGGCGATCACATCTGCTATTACTCGGACCTGCGCAAGATGCGGGCCCACTATCCGGCCTGGGACATCACGAAGTCGCTGGCGGCGACGATGCAAGAAATCGTTGAGGCGTGGACCCGGCGCACCGCGTGAAGACTGACGGCGGCCTCCCGCATTTGCTCTACATCGGCGACGTCGCGGTGGAGGCGTCTCACCACGGTTCGGCGCTGCTGTACCGGATGCTCGAGCATTATCCCGCCGATCGCCTGACAGTGATCGAGTGCGGACCACCGTCGCGGCCGGAGCGGCGCCTGGCCGGGGTGCGGTACGTCGCGTTGCCGATTGGCCGCCGCCGCTGGCTCAACTCGCGCTTTCATGCGCTCTACTCGGGGTGGCTGTCGCTCACGGCTTCGACCCGGGTGTCCCACGCGCTGGCGCAACTCGGCGACTTTCGCCCGACCGCCGTGCTCACCGTCTGCCACGGCTATGGTTGGCTGCTGGCGGCGGCACTGGCGCAGCGCCGCGGCTGGCCGCTGCATCTGATCGTTCACGACGACTGGCCGCGCCTCTCGGGCGTTGCGCGGGGGTTCCAGGGCTGGCTCGAGCGCACGTTCGCCAGGGTTTATGCCCGGGCGCAGACGCGACTGTGCGTCTCGCCGTTCATGGC
>JBBQSP010000187.1:0-4425 GCA_038213735.1 Vicinamibacterales bacterium
CATGTCGTCCTTCATCCGCTCCATGCCATCGGCGGGCTTCAACGAAATGCCGCCGGTGTCGAAGGTGACGCCCTTGCCGACGAGCCCGAGGGTCGCCCCGGCCGGCGCGTGGGCCGGCGCATAGCGCAGCACGAGCAGCCGCGGTGGTTCCACACTGCCGCGCGCGACGCCGAGCAGCATGCCCATGCCGAGCGCCTCAATCGCGCGCTGGTCGAGGACTTCTGCGGTGATCTCAGGCACCGAGGCGAGCTGCTGCGCCTTCTCGGCCAGGATGCGCGGCGTCAGGAAGTTGCCCGGCTCGTTGATCAGGACGCGGGCGGCGTTGATCGATCCGCCGGTGGCACTGCCGGTTGCGGCTGCGGCAGCGGCGTCCGGACCGGTGAGGATGACCACGTCTTTCAAAAAGAACTGCCGCTCGCCCCGGCTCTTGTGCACGCCGTTGTCGAAGTTCGCGAAGGTCACGCCCTCGGCGATCAACTCCACCCGGGCGGGCGTCGCCAGTGTGCCGGGCTCGACGTCGGCCCAGGCGATGCGGCCGTGGTGCTGATGTCGCGCCGCCTGTGCGGCGGTCGCGGCCATGCGCCGAATGCGTTCGGCGTCAATCTCGGCGCGGGGCCCGCCACCGACAAAAATCACCCGCGTGGCACGCCAATCCTTCGCCGGCGTCCGGGGCACGAACATCTCGCAGGCCTTGGCGCTGAACTCTCCGCGCTCGAGGGCCGAGCCCAGGTCGCCGCCGAACACAGCGTCATAGGCGCCAACGGCCGAGGCGGTGTGGTCCTGCGCGATGGGAATGATGATCAGGTCGACGTCGGCAGCGCCGAGCGCGGCACTACTGACGGACAGGCGCGGCACTTCGTAGGGGGGGAGCATGTTAGGTTAGAATTCCTTTACGCCCCGCCTGCAGGGGACCTTGCCATGCAACTACACACAGGCGTCGCTCAGTTCACGGTCCTGGCGATCAGCGCGTTACTGGTGATCCCGCACGCCCTGCAAGCCAGCGCCCAGGGCAGCAATAAGAAGCCTAGTTTATCACTCAAGGCGACACCGGCCGTGTCGTTCGCTCCGACGCGCGTGGTCGTGGTCGCGGAGGTGAAAGGCGGGGCCGACGATAACGAGGAGTTCTACTGCCCCACCGTAGAATGGGAGTGGGGCGACTTGACGACGTCAACGGTCGAGGCCGACTGCGATCCGTACGAGGCCGGCAAGAGCCAGATCCGGCGGCGCTACACCGTCGAGCACCGCTACCGGAACCCAGGCAGCTTCCGCATTCGCCTGTTGCTGAAGAAAGGGCCGAAGGTCATCGGCAGCTCGAATGCCCTCGTCCAGGTCCGTCCGGGTCTCGGTCAGCACGGCGGTCAGTAGGCCGCGCTCTGCACCGGCGGCGGTGCGGCGGTAATCGGCGGCGGCGTAATTGCCGGAGGCACTGTGTGCCACCGGCCCAGCCCGGTCCGGATCGTGGCGCCCAGCCCGATCGTCCACGCGGCAAACTCCACCGCCAGGCCCACCACCAGCAGCGCGAACGCGACCGGGCGCAGCGCCTCGGGGCCCACCCCCATCAGCCGCGCCGCAATGGTCGGTCCCATGATCAGGACGAAGCCGATCGTGGTGGCGATGAATGCGTTGCCCGGCTGCCACCCGAGTCGATCTTCCACCCACTCGCCCAGGCGGCACGCCAGCGACGTGAACCCCAGCACGAGCGCAAAGACTGCGACCACGAGCGCGATCGGCACCAGTAAGGCCACGAACGGAAGACCGACAATGGTGATGGCGAGGCCAATCGAGGCGGCGATCAGGAAGGGCACGAAGAAGATCTCGGCGGCCAGGCCGACGAGACCCGCGCGCACGGGCTCGGCGACGGCAGCACGGCCACTGCGCGCCACGGCCGGGCGGGCCACGACCAGCACCACCATCATCAGCACCGCGAGCAACGAGACACGCGCAAACGTGCCGGCGAGACTGAGCCAGCGGCCGTAGTCGCCAAAATCAAACGTCGGGATGAACCCAAAGGTGCGCCGCGACCAGTCGCCGAACGAGATGTAGTTGACGCTGCCCGAGTGCCGGGCGCCCTCGTCTCGCTGCAGTTGGCCGCCGACCAGTACGATGTCGCCGCGCACGTCGGACGTCGCGGTCAGCCGCAGGTTGCCGCCAACAACGACAATGCCGTCGCGGACACGTCCCTCGACCACCAGCGAGCCGCCGACGACCACGGCGGCGTCGGTGACCTCTTCATCGCGTTCGATGTGAATGTCTTGCCCCAGGGCCAGCCGCGTGCCGGTCACCCGGTAGGTCGTGGGGTCGGTCACCTGCGCGGCCACCGCCCCTTGCGACAGAACCCCGGCCAGGACGAACATCAGCAGCGCATTGCGCATCAGCACCTCACCCCCTCGTACCGACGAGGGTCAAGGGCGGTAAGTTCCGCCCCTCGATTCCGCTCGGGGCGCGCTGAGCCTGTCGAAGGGTCCCGCGAGCCTAGAAGCGGCCCAACGGCTCGGCGACCTGCAGCTGGGCGCCGGTGGCGGCGACGACAGCCTCAACGGTCGTGTCGCTCGCGATCTCCTTCAGCAGCAGCCCTTCGGGCGTGACGTCGATTACCGCCAACTCGGTCACGATCTGGTTGACCACCTTCATGCCGGTCAGCGGCAGCGTGCACGTGGGCAGAATCTTGTGTCCGCCGTCCTTCGTGGTGTGCTCCATCGCGATCACCACGCGCTTGGCGCCGGCCACCAGGTCCATGGCGCCGCCCATGCCCTTAACCATCTTGCCGGGGATCATCCAGTTGGCGAGGTCGCCCGCTTCGTCAACCTCGAGCGCGCCCAGCACGGTGAGGTCAATGTGCCCGCCGCGCACCATGGCGAACGAATCAGCGCTGCTGAAGTACGACGTGCCCGGCAGTTCGGTCACGGTCTCCTTGCCGGCGTTGATCAGGTCGGCATCGACCTCGTCTTCGCCAGGATACGGTCCCACGCCCAGCATGCCGTTCTCGGAGTGCAGCGTAATCTCAACCCCTGGAGGCACACAGTTGGCGACGAGCGTCGGCATGCCGATGCCCAGGTTCACGTAATCGCCGTCCCTGAGGTCCTGGGCGATGCGGCGAACGATGCGATCTCGTTTATCCATTGCGGACCGTCCGTTTCTCAATGCGCTTGACGTAGGAGGGACCCTGCAGCAGCCGCTTCACGAAGATCCCAGGCGTGTGGATGCCATCCGGTTCGAGCGTGCCGGCCTCGACCAGCTCCTCGACTTCGGCGATGGTGTGGCGGGCCGCGGTGGCCATCACCGGATTGAAGTTGCGCGCGGTCTTGCGGTACACCAGGTTGCCAACGCGATCGCCCTGCCACGCCTTGACGAAGGCGAAGTCAGCGGCCAGCGGCGCCTCGAGAATGTAGGTGCGGCCGTCGATCACGCGGCTTTCCTTGCCCTCGGCGATCAGCGTCCCGGCGCCGGTCGGCGTGAAGAACCCGCCAATGCCGGCGCCCGCGGCGCGCATCCGCTCCGAGAAGGTGCCCTGCGGCACCAGCTCCACCTCGATTTCCTTCTGGAGGAACTGCCGCTCGAATTCCTTGTTCTCGCCCACGTAGGTCGAGATCATCTTGCGCACCTGCCGCGACTTGAGCAGCGGCCCCACGCCGTAGTCGTCGATGCCGGCGTTGTTGCTGATGATGGTCAGGTTCTTGGTGCCGCGGCGGTGCAGGGCGGCGATCAGATGTTCGGGAATGCCGCAGAGTCCGAAGCCACCCATCATGATGCTGGCGCCATCGGGAATCGCGGCGACTGCCTCGTCGGCAGTGGCCAGGACCTTGTTCATCTGTCGATTATAGGCAGGAAGACTTGGCGCGCGCTGCTTCGTCAAAGAACTTTCGGACCGCCTCGCGATCGTCGAGGCGATCGGAGAGGCTCACCAGTTCGGCGGCCATGGCGCGCAGCAGCGGCTTGATCTCGGCGCTGTTCGACGCCAGCACGCTCTCCCAGACGCTGGCCTGGCTGCTGGCGAGCCGCGTCGTGTCGCGGAGTCCCTTGCCCGCCCATTTGAGGTTGTCCTCCCCGATCGCCCGCACCGCAGTCACCATCAGCGCGCTCGCGGCCAGTTGCGGCAGGTGACTGACGGCCGCCATCAGCCGGTCGTGCTCCTCGCCGCGGTCGGACAGCACGACCGGGCGGGCGCCGAGCGCCTCGACGAACTTGACCGCGCGACGGACGGCGTCAGGGGCGTCCGGATTGGTCAGGAACCACGCCCGGCCGTCGAACAGGTCGGCGCGGGCCTCGGACGGTCCCGTGGTGGTGCCCCCCGCCATGGGATGACCGCCGACGAACTGTGGCAGTCGTGCCGCGGCGGCCGCCCCCATGATGGCGCGCTTGGTGCTGCCGGTGTCGATCACGAGCGCCTGCGGGTGCATGACCACACCGACGCGCGGCAGGACCTGG
>JBBQSP010000188.1:0-4278 GCA_038213735.1 Vicinamibacterales bacterium
TGGCGATGGCGTCGAGGTTGAGCACGCCGCTCTTGGCCAGCAACCCGCTCGTCTCGATCGTCCAGGGCCCCGTGTGCGCCGCCGCGGCGGCCGGTATCTCGGTGCGGATGTAGGCGAGTTCGTTGGGAGTGATCAGCTTGCCGGGTTCCAGCATCGACAGGTCGGTCACCATTCGGGCATCCAGGCCGGCGCCGCCGTACTTCACGCCGAACGCCTGGACCTGCGACCGGTCGCGGAACAGCGGCAACGTGCCCAGCAGTTCGCCGGCCGGCCCCGCCGCGGTGCAGGGCACATCGGCGGCGAGTCGGGCGAGAACCTTACCCGGGTCGACCAGCGTGGCGGCGCTGGCGGCGGCCAGGCTGCCCAATATCTCTCTGCGTGTCGGCTTCATCGTGGCCATTATACTGTTCACATGCAATCAGTCCGAATAAGGCCCACCTGGGCCGCCCTCGTTCTGGCTACCGGCTACTGGCTACTGGCTGCTGACGTTCCGGCCGCCCAGCAACCGACGTTTCGCGCCGGCGTGACACTGGTGACGACCGATGCCATTGCGCGCGACGAGCGCGGCCAGTTCGTTCCGGATTTAACGAGGGAAGACTTCACGATCCTCGAAGACGGGCAGCCGCAGGAGATTCAGTCATTTGTGATGGTGCAGGGCGGACGCGCCTTCAACCTGCTGGCGCCGCCGCCGGCGGCTTCGGTGCCGGAAGGCATCGTGCTGCCGCAGTCGCAGTCGCGGCCGCGCCAGGGCGACAGCACCGGCCGCGTCATTCTGATCGTGGTGGATGACCTGCATTTCGAGCCCGAGCTGACGCCGCATGTCCGCAGGCTGATTCAAACCATCGTCGACACGTTGGTGCATGAGGGCGACATGGCCGGCGTGGTTTCGACGGGACCGTCGTACATCGAGGTCGGCCTCACGTACGATCGCAAGCTGGTGGCCGAGGCCGCCAACAAGGTGCGCGGGTCGGGCTACGTGCCATCGGAGATCTTCAAGATGATGGAGGGTTCGCAGGGCCCCGGCGACATCCGCAGCAAGGCGCAGACGGCGTTCTATACCGCCTATGACCTGATCGCCGATCTGGAGAGGGTCGCCAACCGGCGCAAGGCCGTGATCTACATCAGCACCGGCTACGATTTCGATCCGTTCAAGGAGGGCCGCAACGCCAGCGACCGGATCATGGGCGGGCGCTTCTCCGATCCGCTGCAGAACATGTACAACGAGGAGAATCCGTTCTTTCGGGGGAGCCACGTTACCGCGGACCTCGAGCTGTTTCGATTGACGAAGGAGCTGACGCTGTCGGCCAATCGGGCCAACGCGTCAATCTACACGATCGATCCGCGCGGCCTCGCCGGCACCATCGACGCGGGCCAATATGTGGATCAGAGCGAGTGGCGCACCTACATCCAGAAGACGACCAGCTCGCTGCGCTACCTGGCGGAAGAAACCGGCGGCTTCGCGATCGTCGACACCAATGATTTTGCCGGCGCGCTGAAGCGCGTCGACGCCGAGACCAGCGACTATTACGTGCTGGGCTTCTATTCAAGCAACGCCGATGCGTCCAAGCGCACGCGCACGCTTGAGGTGAAGGTGAACCGTCCGAACGTGTCGGTGTCGTCGCGCCGCGCCTATTCGCTGAAATCAGACGGCACGCCGCCGGCGCCACCGCCCAAGAAGAAACAATAACTACGGCGACTGTCGTGTGATCTCGAGCCAGTCGCGCACCAGCGCCGCGTGCTGACCGTTGGCGTCGATGTAGCGTTGCGCTTCCGCGGTGAAGCGATCACGGTTGCCGGCGCCGCGGACCACCTCCGCGTAGAGCGCGCGCACGAGCAGCCAGCGATCGTCGAGGTCACCGGCACTGTCCGCCAGCAACGCATCGAGCACCGCGATCGCCTCTCGTTCTCTCTGCACCGCAATCCGGGTCGCCGCAAAGATGCGCCGACCTGCCGCGGCCTCGGGCAGGTCGCGCTCGGTGATCGCCGCCGCGGCTCCTGCCGCGTCGCCGCGGCGCAGCAGCGCGTTGGCCACAAGCGGAGCGGTGAAGGCCCTGCCCAGACCGCCGGCCGCGGCTGACTCCCACGCACTGATGGCGTCGGACTCGCGAGTCTGCAGCGCGAGGACGGCACCGAGCAGATACTGCACCGGCGGGCGCGCCACTCCCGAGTCCAGAGCCCGCTGGAAGTGCGCAGCCGCACCGAGGTCGCCGACCGAGAGCAGTGCCAAGCCAGTGAGTGCGGCGCGGACGCCGCCCTCGGCGGGCGCCACCGGTTCCTCGACCAGCAAATCGACGAAGCGGCCGGCCCGCGCCGCGTCGAGGGCACGGCCGAGCGCCGGCGACGGGCTCGGCGGAGCGAGGCGGTCGAGGAGTGCGACGACGGTATCGGGATCGAGCATGGCCGCAGGATCCAGTCGCCGCGCCAGCGGCGGCGCCTCGGCCAGCAAACCGGCTGGAGTGGCGATCACGCTGAACGGCGTTGCGTTGGCGACCAGCGCGCCCCCGAGGCGATCCTCGGCGGTAATCACGAGCTTGTATTGTCCGCGGCGCAGCGTGGACAGCGGCGCAGCCAGGGCCGCGATGATCGGATGCCCGAGCCGGAGATCGAAGTCCTGCGGCAGGGTCGAGGCGTTGTAGATGAGCGGCGTCAGCGAAGCGACCTGCTCGTCACCCGCATCGGCGAGCCGGGCGATGCGCAGGTTGACGGTCACGTCGGGTTTGCCGGCCGGCGACGGCATCGGATTGAAGATCTGGAAGGCCACCGACAGCCGCTCCGCCGGCGTGAACGCCGTCTCCCGGGCCGGGACGATTTCGGTCGGGCCGAGCGAGTAGGGATGGGCGCGCTGCTCGATCGGACTGTACGGCGTGGCACGCACGCTGATTTGATCGGCCACGATCACGGTGCTGAGACCGAACTCGTTGGCTCCCGCGGACGCCAGGCGCAGCGGCTCACGGGCCATGTGGATCGTCGCCTGGGCCGGCGGCAGCGAGGCGTCAACCCAGGCCACGAACAGATCGTAGGCGCCAGGGCCCGCGGTCAGCGCACGCTGAATCGCGCGCGTGCCGTCGGCAAAAGCCGCGGTGGTTCCGATTTCGAAGTCCTCGAACGGGAACCGGTCGGTCGCCGCGATGGTGGTCCCTTCGAGCTCGTCGCGGCGACGCTTCGCTTCGTCCTCGCGGCGCTGGCGCGACCGTTCGCGCTCCAGGTCCATGATCTTCAAGTCGGCCGAGCCGACCGAGCTCACACCGGATCGGTTGATGCCGGCGCCCGCGCCCATTGCCGGCATCTCGCCGATCGCCATGCCGCGCCGCGGCAGCAGGCGCGGATCGATGCGCGTGCCCTGCAGCCACTCGCGCACCACCGAGCGCTCCGCGACGACCGCCTCGCCGGGGACGATCGCCGTGGCCAGGCGCACGTAGATCACAAGCTGCCCGGCGGCGAGCGTGGCGGACCGCGGCGTGACCGAAAATGCGACGTAGTGCGAACCGTCCGGGGCGCGCAGGACGTGTGTGAGCCAGTCGTGCGCGGGCGGCGCCGCCGCGGGATCGGCGGCGGCGCTGTCAACCGCCGCGATCAGGTTCTGCAGCAGCTGACGCTGCGGGCGGGTCAGCGCCGGCGGCGCTTGCGCGCGCGCGGTGGCGGAAGCGGCCAGGCAGAGACAACTGCAGACAACAACTGTGCGCGCGATCACTGCGTCCATCGTGTCACCCCATTGTCACGGCCGGAAGCCTTGTCATAAACTGCGACGCGAATCTCATCCATCTAAACGTTAAGAACAAGTTAAGAACGAATCGCAAAAAATGCTTACAGAACAGCGCTGTCGTATCCCGTTCGTCCGGCTCGCGATCGTCCTCTCGGCCAGCGTTTTCCCCACCCTCACCTTAGCCCAGCAAGCGGCGCCCCCGGCATTCACGGTGGGCAAGCTGGCCGACTCCGCCGAAGCGCCGGTGATCGACGGCCGGGTCACCGAGGCAGTGTGGCAGACCGTACAACCGTATGGCACCTTCACGCAACAGGACCCGATCGAAGGGGCGCCCGCCAGTGAGAAGACTGAAGTGCGAGTGATGGTCGGCAAAGGGAACCTGTATATCAGCGTGATCGCCTTCGACAGCGATCCGTCCAGGATCATCGTCTCGCAGGCCCGCCGCGACGCGTCGCTGAGCGAGACCGACTCGATCGTGATCGCGCTCGACACGTTCAACGACAACCAGAACGCGTTCGTGTTCGGCACCAACCCGCTGGGCATCGAGTACGACGGTCAGGTCGCACGCGAGGGCC
>JBBQSP010000189.1:0-4242 GCA_038213735.1 Vicinamibacterales bacterium
GTTCGACCGTCATCGCTCCTCCTGCCGCTGAAGGCCGGCCGCCAGCCGCGCCAGGTTGGCGTCGACCACCGTAAGGCCGCCGGCGATCTGTTTCAGGCCGCCGTTCAGCTTGGTCACCTCGATGGGGATGTAGCCGGTCTCGATTTCAATCGCGCGCAGTCCCAGGCGAATCTTCGCGAGGAAGCTCGTCGTCCTGCCGCCGGTCGGCTCCAGTTCGCGCAGGATCAGCACGAGAAATACGGCGAGCGCGATGAACAACGCGGCGGACGCGACGACCGACGCGAGGGTGAGCCACATGGCACTCATGACCGCCCTCCCTGCGCATGGCCAATCACGCAGTCTGGACATCCCGGGCAGCCGTTGGCGTGGGTCGCGATCGCATCGGTGGCGGCCGCGATATGCCCCGCGGATTCGAGCATCTTGCCCGCAAGGTGGTTGGTGCGGTCGAGCAGCGCGAGCTGCACGGTGTTGTTCGCGATCCGCTGTCCGACGTTCCAGATCGCGGACACGCCGCCATGGATTTGCCTGGCGGTCATCAGGATCAGCGTCAGCAGCGCGGCGACGACCAGGAGCACCACGACGAAGACGCCGAGCGACACCAGCCACACCTGCTGTACGGCGTCGGGCGTCATTGCGTCACTCCTTTCGAGGCGAGCGCGTCGGCCAGGTGCGTCGCCTTCTTCTCGATCGCGGTCACGGCGTCGAGCATGTCCTCGGCGACCTCGTTGGTCTGCTGCAGGCCCCAGAGCGGCTGCGTCTGCGCGCGGATCGCCTGCACCGCGTTCAGCGCCCGCACCGCGTCGGCCAGAATCTTCCGCGCCGTCAGCCAGATCGTGATCAGCAGCCCGGCGGCAATCAGCACGACGAGGGTGGCCACCCCCATCCACAGCCGCCACGCGGCCCAGAGATCGGCGTCGGTCATGGCTTCCCTCCGTCACGGGTCACGGAATCGTCCAGGTAGTCGCCCTTGATCCCGGGCCGATCGGCGCCCCAGAACCGCTGTTCCTCGCCGGGACGCTTGCCCGGCTTGCGCGATCCCATGTGCTGCCAGATCTCGTAGAAATAGTGGATCGTCCGATCGATTGTGTTCGACGGCGCGACGCGAGCCCAGCCGCTCGGCACGTCATTCAACTTGTCCCACCGCACTTCACGATTGCCTTCGCGGTTGCTCAGACGCCGCAGCCGGCGGACCACGGCGCCGGTGCCGTGCGACAGCGCGGTCGAGAGCATCGCGCCCGGCGGCGCCTTGTAGAATGGCGAGAACTTGTCGGGGAACCCCGGCATCGTGCAGCCGATGCACACGCCGCCGGCCTTCATGCAGCCGCCCATGTGGTTGATGGCGCCGCGCTTGACGATGTTGCAGTTGACCACCGGGCCCCAGCAGCCGAGCTCCACCAGGCATTCGGGATCACCGTAACTGCTCGCGAACGTGCCTTCTTCGTAGTACCCGGCGCGGGTGCAGCCCTGGTGCACGGTTTCCTTGAACAGCCACGCCGGCCGGCCCAGTTCGTCGAATGCGGGCAGCGGACCGAGCCCCTGCAGAAACAGCAGAATCGCGAACACCGTCTCGGTGAAGTTATCGCCGACCGGCGCGCACCCCGGAATGTTGATCACCGGCAGGCCGAGCGCGCTGCGGTAGTCGGCACCCAAGTGGTCCATCACGCTCATCGACCCGGTCGGATTGCCCTCCGCCGACGGCACACCGCCCCAGGTCGCGCAGGTGCCGATGGCAATGGTCGCAGCGGCCCCGGGCGCCAGCCGCGAAAGCCAGGTGGCGGTGGGCACCGGCTGGCCGTGGCCCTCTTCGCCTTCAAGCGCCTCCACGCCCATCGCCGAAAAATATCCGCCGGTGCGCGCCGCGATGCGCTCGTCGGCCACCGAGCCTTCGAACACCACGACATACGGCTCGCCTTCGAGGTTGCCCTTCCACGCGTCGTGGAAGGTCTTGACGAACGCGGCGCCGGCCTCGACCGACAGCACCGGGTGGTGCAGCAGCATCTTCGGCATAGCCGGCACGGTGCCATGCAGCAGCCCTTCGATGCCTGGGTTGGTGGCTCCTGTCACGGCGATCGAGCAGCCGTCACAGCTCATGCCGGCAAGCCAGTAGACGTGAATGTTCTTGAGCGGCCCGAGCGGCAGCCGTTCGCGCTTCTTCTGCGGCAGCGATTCTGCGGTCGGCTCCTGCGTCGCCTTGACTGTTCCGCTATCGGTTTCGGGCGCCATCACTACTCCCTTGGTGTCAACAGATCCGCGGCAGCGGATCTCCAACCAGCATGTCGAGCACGCGCGAGCCGCCGGCTTCGGTCTTGAGCAGGACCATGTCCTGCGGGCCTTCGAGCACGTCACCGATGATGGCCGCTGACTCGCCATGGGGCGCGGCGCGCATGGCCTGCAGGGCCGCGTCCGCCTCGCCCGGTGGGACGATGGCGATCAGCTTGCCTTCGTTGGCGATGTGCAGCGGGTCAAGTCCCAGCATTTCGCAGGCGGCCCGGACATCGGCTCGCACCGGGATGCGACGCTCGTCGATGGCAATGGCGACGCCGGCGTGACTGGCGATCTCGTTCAAGGTGGTGGCGACGCCGCCGCGGGTCGGGTCCTTGAACGTCCGCGTCGCAGGCGCGGCCGCCAGGACGTCGGCCACCATCCGGTGCAACGGTGCCGAGTCACTGCGGATGTCGGCTTCAATCTCGAGGGCCTCGCGCGCCAGCATCACGGCAATGCCATGTTCGCCAATCGCCCCGCTCAGCAGCACGCGGTCCCCGACACGAACGTGCACGGCCGAGAGCGACCGCCCCTCGGCGACCAGACCGATCCCGCTGGTGTTGATGAACATCCGGTCGGCCTTGCCGCGCGGCACGACCTTGGTATCGCCGGTCGCGATCGTGACGCCGACCGCGATGGCCGCCTCGCCGACTGAGCGAACCACGGCCCGCAGGACCGCCACCTCGAGGCCCTCTTCGAGAATGAACGCCAGCGACAGGCACAATGGCTGGGCGCCGGCCGTCGCGAGGTCGTTGATGGTGCCGTGCACCGCCAGCGAACCGATGTCGCCCCCGGGGAAGAACAGCGGGCTGACGACGTACGAGTCGGTGGTAAACGCCAGTCGCGCAGGCCCACCGGCCAACGACACCACGGCGCTGTCTTCATCGAGCGCGGCGGCGGCCGCCCCCAAAGTCGGCAGAATCAGGCCGTCGATCAGGCTGTGACTGGCCTTGCCGCCGGCGCCGTGGCTGAGGGTGATCCGCTCATCCCGGAACGGCTCGCGCGAGCGCCGCGCCGTCCGCGCGCGATCCAGCCGTTCGACCTGCACCGCCAGCGGCGACCGTGGTGCCGTCACGGGGTCACCGGCACTTCCTGCCCGGCCTGCTTCATCAGCGAGTAGCGGCCGTAGGTGAAGTAGGCCGCGCAGGCGCCTTCGGGCGACACCATGCAGGTGCCGATGGGCCGGTCCGGCGTGCAGGCGGTCCCGAACACCTTGCACTCCCACGGCTTGATCACGCCCTTGAGCACCTCGCCGCACTGGCAGGCCTTGGGATCGGTCACCCGAACGCCCGGCACCGTGTAGCGGGCCTCGGCATCCCACTCGGCGAACTCCGGCCGCAGCTTCATCGCGCTCTGCGAAATGAAGCCGAGGCCGCGCCACTCAAAGAAGGGCCGCAACTCCATGGTCTCGCCCAGCACGGCGAGCCCGCCGGCACTGCCATTCGGACGCACCACGCGGGCGTACTGGTTCTCCACCGATGGCCGCTGCTCGTCGATCTGCCGCAGGATCATCACGATCGACTGCAGGATGTCGGTGGGCTCGAACCCCGACACCACCATGGGCAGGCCGTATCGCTCAGGCACGAAGGCAAACGGCTGCAGGCCGATAATGGTGCTGACGTGACCGGGCCCGATGAAGCCGCGCAACTGCATGCCCGGGGAATCGAGGATCGCCTTGATGGCCGGGACGATGATCACGTGATTGCAGAAGACCGAGAAGTTGGTCAGCCGTTCGGCCCGCGCGCGCAACACGGTGGCGGCCGTCGACGGCGCCGTCGTCTCGAAGCCGATCGCGAAGAAGATTACCTGACGATTGGGGTTCTGGCGCGCCAGCTTCAGCGCATCGAGCGGCGAGTAGACAAAGCGCACGTCGGCGCCTTCGGCCTTGGCGTCGAGCAGGCTGCCGTTCGAGCCGGGCACGCGCATCATGTCGCCGAACGTCGTGAAGATCACATCCGGGTGTCGCGCCAGCGCGATCGC
>JBBQSP010000190.1:0-4209 GCA_038213735.1 Vicinamibacterales bacterium
ATCGGGGCCGGCCCGGTGGCGACCTCAGCGACCCTCGCCAAGCTCGCCGTGTCGAACGCCTGCACCCGCGCGCCCTGCAGATCGCCGACCCACAAAGTGCGGCCGTCGGGGGTGAGCGCGATCCCCTCCGGATTGCCGCCGACAGCGAGATCGCGGACCTTGGTGCCGGCCGCGAGGTCGAGCACGCTGACCGTGCCCTCCGGAATGTTGGCGGTGAAAGCACGCGTGAAATCGGGCGAGATCGCGACCATGTGCGTGCCGCGCTGGCCGGTGGCGATGGCGCTGACCCGGTCATTGGCGCGCGTATCGACAATGGTCAGCGACTGGCTGCGCTCGGTCGTCGCCACGATCCGTCCGTCGGGCAGCCAGACGATGCCGTGCGGGCCGGCATTGGGGGCCAGATCGATCGTCCGCAGCTTCGCGCGCGTCGCCACATCGAAAATGTCGATGCCGGTCGCGCCGTAGGACACCACCGCCGCCTGCCGCCCGTCGGGCGAGATGGCGATTTCATGCGGCATCCGGCCGGTGGCGGCCCGGCCGAGCTCGCGCCCGGTGGCGAGATCGATGAAGCTGACACTGTCTTCGCCTTTGTTGCCGACCAGCAAAGCGCCGGTCGGCGGAGACGCGGTTTGCGACAGCAGCAGCGACGAAAGCAGGATGAGCAGGTTCACGAATTCCTCCCGGAGCCGGAGAGGAGCCTAACCCGCCCTGCTATCGAAGCAAGACGCTTTTACGGACAGGTCTTGACCGTGCGGCCTGCCGTATTGGTGATGTCGTAATCGGTGCGCTCGCGGACGTTGAACGCGGCTTCGTAGCGGATCTGACCGACGTTGAGGAAGTCGTAGACGAGCGGCTGATATTGGTAAGTAACTTCGACGAACATCACGTTCGTGCCGGCGCCGGCGAGGATTTTCCGTCCAACCGGGCCCAGTCCGGCCGCCAGCGAAGCATTGGTGGCCCCATTGCCCTGGCGACCATAAGCCGGCGCGACGTTCAAGGATCCGTGGCAACGCTGCCAGGTAATTTTCTGCCCGGCATTGCCCGCGCTCTGTCCGTTCGGCTCAAGCGAGGACAGGACGACACGGCCGTTGGCGGCGAAATTGATGCGGTTCCCCATCACATCGACGCCCGCAAAGGCTTCCTCGACGTCGGTCTCATCCATCCGCGTCATCACCCGCGCGCTGGTATCGGCCGTCGTGGTGGCGATCTGGCTGATACGCAGATGCGCCAGCGCGACGTTGGCGCATTCCAGGCCGCCGACCGCGACCGCCATCACGACGGGCAAGGCGAGGGCGAATTCGACAACCGATACGCCGCTTTTGCACCGGCGCAGGCGCGCCTTCTGGTTTGTCATGGGCATATCGTCACCGGCTGGCTCTGATCGCGGAACGGCTGGCGCTTGACCGCCGTCGTCACATTCATGTTCAGAGTGTTGGTGTCGCCCCACAGCCGCCCGACCGGGATCAAGCGCGGCATCTGCAGATTGATGGTGAATTGCACGACATCGTCAGCGCTGCCGACGCCGGAACGCCCCGACACGCTCGTGTCGTACGTCCCATTGGGGTTGGTGTCCTGCCAGCAATCGTCGGCCGCATCGTAGGTGCCGTTGCCGTTCTTATCGTAGGTCAATCGCTCCGGCCGCCCGTGCGTTGCATAGCGATAATAGGTGTCTGCGGTGACTGTGTAGTTCGCACCGGACATATCGATCGCCTGCATGCGGGCCTGGACCAACTGTTTGACCCGGTCCTCGAGCGTGCCGGAAGTGCCGATGTTCGGGCTCTCGACGCTGACGATCCGCGCCGCATCGTTGGCCGCGCCCTGCAGCACCGAATGGACGTACATCTGGTACGAAATGTCGACCAGGCCGACCAACACCAGCGTGAACGGGATGATCATCAGCCCGAATTCGACGGCACTGACGCCGCGCGTGTCGCCACCGAGCTGGCGCAAGCGGCGTAGAGCGCGGCGGCGGGGAACGAAGCGCACTTTCATTGCGTCAGCCTCAACCTGCCGATGCCTTTGCCGATCAGCTGGAAGATCGACGCAAGATCGTTGCCAGTGGAGTAGAAGTAATGCGCCTCGTCCGCGGCGCAGGCTTTCACCTCGTCGCCGCCGGTGGTGGTGTCGAGCGCAATCACCCAGACGGTGATGCCCATCGAACGGGCACGGTTGCAGGCGGCCAGGAAGCGCGTGCGATGCTTGGCCTCCTCATCGGTGCCGCCGCTCAGGCGTCGGCGCGCGTTCGGAATGCCGTACGCGCTGTAATTGGCGTTGTCGGCCGTCATGTCTCCGTCCGTCAGAAAGACGATATGGCGATCGACGCGAACTGGATTGGTCACCCCGTCCGAGGTGGCGTCCCAAGTGTCGGGATTGTCCGTTGCGAACATGCCGGTGCCGGACACGAAGCGCATCCCCCACATGATTCCGAGATCGTGATTGGTGTAGCCGCCCACGGCATCGGTCGAGCCGGACGTGCCCACGGCCGAAGTCAGCGCCGTCTGAAACGCCGTTTCGCTGGCATAAGTGTTGAGGCGCGACGCCGGCTTCGGGCAGAAATTGGCGAGATTGGCATAGAATCCGGACTCGCCAGTGGTCGCGATCGTATCGTAAGGCTGCCACAGATAGCGCGCGGCGCCGCCATAGGTGTCGATGTCGGCCTGCGTCACGGCGCCGCCGATCGTGACGTTCGTACCAGTGCCGGTCTGGTCGGTCGAGGACCGCTCCTCGAGGCAAAAACCCGCAGCGCTGGCAATCATCGTATTATACTGCGCCGTCGTCCTGGTGACCGAGGTGGTGGTCCACGTGCTGCTCGGCCTGGTATGATAGACGGACGTGGGGGTGAGCCAGGCCGCCTGCATGCTTTTGCCGACATTCACGGTCATGCTGTAGGGCATGAAGCCGTAGCGCGTGCGCACCCCGGTGGCGTCGTCGAGCGCCCGGTAAAGCTCGACCGCCGCGCCGCGAAGCTTTGAGATGCGCGAATTGCTCTGTTCGGAGGCAGCATAAGAACAGCCGGAGCCGCTGCCTGCGGAGCAATTCATCGAGCCGGTAACGTCAAGCACCAGCATGATGTCGTTATTTACATAATCCTTGTCCGCCCGGCAGGTGACCGAGATCGGAATTGAGGTCGCACCGAAAATACCCATGATCTCGGTTGGCACCGTGGTGGACGCAGTAACTTCGACCACCGACGCATCGTCCGATGCAGCTTCGACGGTGGGTTCGAACGTGGCGGTATTCATGGTGCCGATGGGGAAATTAAACTTGAAGAAGCGTTTGCCTTCCTGGCGGGCGGTGTCGTTGAACGCCGAAGCGCCCATCACGCGCCGAGCGGAGGTTGCGGCCGAGTCGCACGCGGTCTGCAGCTTTGCCTTGGCCATATAGGCGCGTGCCATGTCGACGCCGGAGCCGACCATGCCGATCAGCGGGATCAGCAGGGCCGCCATCATCGCCAGCGTATTGCCGGCGCGATCGCGCAGCAGCCGGCGAGGGAAACCCTTGCCCGCTCCGCTCCTGCCCGGCTTTCCGGCCTTCGACATGCACCTCTCCCTGCAACCCAAGCATGGGGTTCGGCGTCGCGCATGAACGATGCAGGGCTAAGATCGGCTTAGCCGGCTTGGTAAAAGCGGCGTTAAGCACATGCGGCGGCAAGACCCGGGCGGGATCGGATTGGCTGCCCCCGCCGAAAATTCGAACAAACAGTGTGCCGCGCAGCATCATTCATGTTGCGTTGCGGCGAAGCGAAAGGCGAACAGGTTGAAACGACTGTGGAATTCGTGACTCTTCGGAACCATTCTCTATATCCGCCTTATGCGAAAATTCACTTTGGCTCGGGCCGCATTTGCGGTCGCGCTCTCGTTCACTCTGGCTCCGGCGTCGGCCCAGGCGCCTGCCGCTTCCCCTTCCCTGATCACTTTGGTGTCGAACGCCGTCGTCGCCGATTCGGCCAGCACGCTGGATGTGCTCGCGCTCGACGACGCGCAGTTCGAAGGCGTCGCTTACCCCCGAGTCGCGCCGGGCCAGGAGCGCGCCGATTTCGAAGCGTGGCTCGATCGCGCTGCCGGCAACCGCGCCGCGATCAGCGAATTTCGCGCCCACCTCGCGGCAAATGGCGTCGAGGACGTGCTGCCGGTCTGGCAGCTGGTCCGCACCTCTTCTTCCTATCGCGGCTGCCGCGCGCAGCCGTTCGAGGTCGCCCCGCGCGAGAAA
>JBBQSP010000191.1:0-4200 GCA_038213735.1 Vicinamibacterales bacterium
CGTGATTCCACCAAACGCCGGCGCGACCGCAGTCAACAAACGTGACGGTTCGGGCGTGCGCTGGCATTTCACCGTATTAATACCTGCGGGAGGGATGTCGCATCAGCCGGTGTTCGAGATTCCTGTTCGCCCTGCGTAGCAAGCCTCGCTGAGCGTCTTCCTCGGCCGATACCTGACGCAGCATCTCGAACGGCCGAAAGTCGTGCGGCTCAAACAAGAGAGCTGGAATCTTTCCGACAAGTTCTGAATATGTCAGGTCGGTCATCCAGGGCTGCATCGCGGCTTTACGGGACGCTCCGGACCTGAAGGCCGAACCGCAATCGCACGGTTAGTGCTGCGCCGGTTGGTTGGTCCTCTTACTTTGTAGGATGCATCGGAGCGGCCCGAATTCGTAAAGTGGAGGCCACGCCATCGACGGAATTGCTCGACGGCCTAGCCACCTATCATGTGGCGTCCCCGAAAGGAATTGAATACTTCTACACGCTCGTTGGGTCGGCTCTCAGGGCGGCGTGAAGGGCTCGGGAAGGGGTCCCGTGCGGTTATAAGGGAGCTCTTTACCGCTTGCCGATACGCGGCGGGGCTTCGCGGATTATGAAACATATAATGGGCGCAGAGGGAGCCCATGCGCACATTCGTCGTTGGCGCCTTACTCGTGTTTGCCATAGCCCAGCCAAGTCTCGCGCAGGTCGTCCGCTGTGAGCTGGCCGTCTATCATGTAAGTTACGGGCTCGGCGGACGCTGTGTGACTGAGGCCGTCAGCGCCTCCGGGGAGCAGACCAGGACGAGCGCCACTCGTTTCTGGCCAAAAGAGTCAGTATCAATTTTCATGGCTGGTGGACCGAGTTCCTCTTCCCCGGTGGCAGGGTTGTTCTATCAATCCGAATGGCATGACCCCTTCCAGCTCGATCTTGACCGCATGGAGTTGAAGGACAAGGGCCGGCTGATCATTCGCACAAGTGGGGCTATCATGCTCGTCGACGAGTGGAAGCAACTCAGTCGCGACGTGGTTTCCCTCGTGTTCCGCTTGCACTTCGCGCCGGCGACCCGCAACGACGTCGCGATCCTCCAGACTGTTCTGGCAAAATTCAATACGGACACGAATTGGAATCGCGCCGGCAGCCAGAACTGCGAGAACGAGGCTCCCAGCGGCGAAAGCCTGTTTTGTGTGCTGCAGGCCGCCGTGAAGGCGCAGTTCGGTCGCTATCACCACGCACAACCTGCGGTCGATCTTCTGCGAGCACTGATCCGCGAGCGCTATCGGGCTAGGTATTCAGGGCATATTCTCGTCGACTTCAATAACCATGCAGAGACAACGATTGACGACATACGGACGCTATTGGAGTCTGCAATCGTCGGCGCCCGTGCCGAAGCGGGTAGTCGTTAGTAGACGCGATCTCCGGCTGTTGAAGCGTCGGTAACGCTGCGTTGTTGGCGGTCGCTAAACAGGTAGTGGAGTCCTTGACGGGAGTAGACCCCTTCCGCGTAAACGGATTCGGGGGCGGGCGAGCCGCGTAGGCTGCCTTCGTAGCTATTGAAGGCCCGCTATAATCACGCGGTTGACTGGCCTGGCCCCATAGGCGATGTGTATCGGGCGGCCTTCTAGGGGCCGTGCGCGACCGAATAGGAATGGGTATGGTTGATTATTCCCTTGCGATTTCCTTCGTTCTCTCCGCGTCGCTTCTGGGTGCCTCTGGGGCCGGACAAGCGCAATCAAAGGTTCGAGCGCCCAAGGACATCGCCGTCGATTACTGCCGCGCGCAATCTCTGATTCGACTGAAGTACACCAAGACTGTCGAGTGGTTGGACAATGGGAAAGAGGAAAAGGGCGGAAACTGGTTAATCGCGGGAATAAGAACGGCCGACTCGCCGTCTGGTGAGGTTGACCAGCAGTATACGTGTCGTGTTCAGGTCACACGCGGTAAGCCGGCCTTGCGGATGATTCAAATCTTCAAAGAATCAAGCAAGACCGGCAAAGACATTTTCGAGGTCCCAAAAGGCGCCGAGCTCTAGCATGGCGGGTCGAGCAATCACGCTCGCGAAACGGGTGTAGTTCATCGAGGGGATTCGAACCGTGTTGGTGGCTGGATCTGTCCCGACCCGACGTACCATCCCGTCCGGTGGTATCCTCCCGTCGGAAAGTGCCCCCCCGGCAGGCTCAGCTAGATGTCCTTGAGCCCGTGTCCCTTGATCAGGAAGAAGGTGGCGACCAGCGCGAGGACGAGGCCGTTCACCATCAGCACCATCGGCGCGGAGCCGACTTGCGTCACCAGCCAGCCGGCGGCGAGGCCGCCGAGCGGCGAGCCGCCGCGAAACGCCACCATGTAGATGCTGACGACCCGGCCGCGCAGTTCGGCGGGGGCGAGTAGTTGGGCCAGCGACGTCGTGAGCGAGAAGCACATCACCAGCAGGCCGCCGGCCAGGAACAGGATAGCCGCGCTCAGCAGCGGCGTGCGCGATAGAGAGAACGCCGCCATCGCCAGGCCGAACAGTCCCAGGAACACCAGCAGCAGCCGGCCGATGTGGCGATGCTTGCCAATCCACGCCACGACCAGCGCGCCGACCACGGCGCCGGCGCCAGAGCAGGTCATCAGCCACGAATAGAACGCCACGTCCTGCTGGAACACGTCTTTGGTGATGACCGGCAGGAACGTCAGCAACGGCAGGCCCAGGAACGCGCCGATGAAGCCGAGCGCGGTCACCGACATCAGGTTGCGCGAGTTGCGCACGTAGCGCAGGCCGTCTTTCATCTGCTCCAGCATGTTGGTAGTCGCCGCCGGCGGCACGTGGATGTTGCGCAGTGCCAGAATCGCGGCAATTACGAACAGGAACGAGACGCCGTTCAGCCCGAAGCACGCCACCATGCCGAACGCGGCCAGCGCCGTGCCGGCCACGATCGGGCCAATCACGCGCGCGAGGTTGAACTGGATCGAATTGAGCGCGACGGCGTTCGGGAGATCTTCTTTAGGGACCAGCGTCGGCACAAGCGACTGGTACGCGGGGCCGCCGAACGCCTGCGCCAGGCCCGTGATGAACGACAGCGACAGCACCATCCAGATCTGGATCGTCTGGGTGTAGACCAACGCCGCCAGCGTGAAGGCCACCAGCATCTGCACCACCTGCGACATCAGCATCATGTGCCGGCGGTCGCGGCGATCGGCGACCACGCCGCCAATCAGCGTGAACAGCAGGATCGGCGCCTCGCCGACGAAGGCGTCGAGGCCGATGTAGAACGCCGAGGCCGACCCGGTCATGGTCACGATCAGCCACGCCTGGGCGATCTTCTGCATCCAGGTGCCGATGCTCGAGGTGAGCGCGCCTAACCACAGGAGCCGGAAGTTGCGATGGGTGAGGGCAACCGCAATGCGTAATGCGGCTTGATTCAATCTGTTTTGCAACAGACTAGATTTTATGCGATTTGAGTAGACTAGGCGCCTATGAAGAACATTGACCAGACCCGGCGTCGGTTCATGGCCCACTTCGCGGGGGCGGGCCTGGGCGCCACGTTGGCTCCGGGCATTCTGTGGGCGCGCATGCAGGATGCCGGCGCCCAGCGCGTGACGCTGGCCATGGTGACCGACGCCCTCAAGCTGTCGGGCATCGAGCTGACGGAGGAAGAGCGCACGGCGCTGGTCGAAGGCGCCAATCGCAACCTGAACGGCTACGAAGCCATTCGCAAGCTCCACATTCCGCCCGACGTGTCGCCGCCGTTCCACTTCAGCCCGGTGGTGCCCGGCCTCACGGTGAACAAGACCCGGCAGCCCTTCCGCCTGAGCTCGGCGCCGTCGGTGAAGCGCCCGGCCAACCTCGAGGACGTCGCGTTCTGGCCCGTGCGCCACCTGGCCGAGCTGGTGCGCACCAAACAAGTGTCATCACTCGAACTCACCGAGATGTACCTGGCGCGCCTGCACCGCTACAACCCGCTCCTGAACAACGTTGTCACCTTCCTGGACGACTACGGCCGCGTCGAGGCGAAGCGTGCCGACAGCGAGATTGCCGCCGGGAAGTACAAGGGACCGCTGCACGGCATCCCGTGGGGCGCCAAGGACATCATCACCGTCAAGGGCCATCCGACGACGTGGGGGTCGGCGCCGTTCAAGGAGCAGGTGCTCGACTACGACGCCAGCGTGGTGGAGATGTTGCGTGACGCCGGCGCGGTGTTGATCGCCAAGGTCACGACCGGCGAATTGGCCGGTGGCGACA
>JBBQSP010000192.1:0-4198 GCA_038213735.1 Vicinamibacterales bacterium
CGTTGCGGGCTCGGCCGCGATCATCTGGAGCGCCAAGCCGACGGCGACCAACACCCAGGTGCGCAACGCGATGACCTCCACCGCGCTGGATCTGGGTGCGGCCGGCCGCGACAACTACTACGGCAACGGCCTGGTGCAGACGTTCGATGCGACCGAGGCCTTGCTGGGCGGTGGTGGTGGCGGTGGTCCAGGTCCGGAGCCGGTCACGGCCCCGACTGGTCTGACCGCGTCCAACAACGGCACCATCAAGGGCAAGCTGCAGATCGGCCTGGCCTGGAGCGCCGGCGCGATTACTGTGGACGTGTATCGCAACAACAGCAAGATCGCGGCCGCCACCAACAACACCGGCAGCTACACCGACTCGGTCAAGGTGCGCGGTAGCGGCACGTTCACCTACAAGGTCTGTAGCGCAGGCACCTCTGATTGTTCGGCCAACGCGTCAGTGAATTACTGAGCGATCCGGTTTCACGCGTGACTCGAAGGGCCCGCATTGCGGGCCCTTCTTTTGTGGCGATACCAGGCGCGAGCACAGGTGTGATGATCCCGGGGATGAGCCAACCCGACCGATGATCGGAAACGCAGACGGTTAACCGGACTCTTCGTAACGCTCGCCTACGGCAACGACGATTCATGGCAATGCCCGCCTGCAGGATCGATTCTCTTCGTCGCCGGAACTCATCCAAGCCCCGTCGCCGCCGCGAGCCTGTCCAAGCATGGCGTGCATGTGGCCCGGCCCCGATCCAATCGCGCAGCCCGCCCCAGCCCCACTGGTTCCGGGCTCGTCAGGCGCGCCGATGGCGGCTGGCCTCTCGGAAATTGCTGCACCCCCAGTCATTTCTGCTTGCCATGAACGTTTTATTTCTGTTAATACCGGTCCCAGCCGGGAAGTCAGGGGGCGGAACGGCCAAGGACGCGACACCAAATCCATCTGACCGGTGAGGGAAGGATCATGAAAATCGAATCGAACGCGCAGCACCGTCTGGCGCGCCACGCGTTGTCAGCGGGCGTCAAGCTCGCGCTGATCAGCACCATGTTGTCGGTTGCCGGCGTCGCCAGCGCGCAGTCGCAGGAGTCGACCGAACAGACGCAGGCCGAAGAAGCGCAGGCGACCACGCTCGACACTGTCTCGGTGCTCGGTTCGCGCACCAAGCCGCGCTCGGAAGCCACGTCGGCCGTGCCGATCGACATCCTCGACGGCGAGGAGTTCCGCCGGCAGCCCTCGGTGGACGTGCTCGACAAGCTGCGCACGCTGATTCCGTCCTTCAACGTGAGCACCATCCCGATCGACGACGCCGCCACCCTGGTGCGCCCGGCCAATCTGCGCGGCCTGCCGCCGGACAACACGCTGGTGCTGGTCAATGGCAAGCGCCGCCATCGCGCCGCGGTCATCACCTTCCTCGGCCACGGCCTGTCCGACGGATCGCAGGGCCCGGACATCTCGGTATTCCCCGCGCTCGCGCTGGAGCAGGTCGAAGTGCTGCGCGATGGCGCGGCGGCGCAGTACGGCTCCGACGCGATTGCCGGCGTCATCAACTTCCAGCTGAAGCGCCTGGACGAGGGCGGTGCTGTCGAAGCGTTCGGTGGCCAGTACTACGAAGGCGACGGCTTCACCCAGCAGTACGCCGCACAGATCGGCCTGCCGCTCACCGAGCGTGGCTTCGCCACGTTCACCGCCGAGTGGCGCACCGCCGACGCCACCTCGCGCAGCGTGCAGCGCGACGATGCGGCCGCAGTGGCGGCCGCCGGCTATCCGGGCGTTGCCAATCCTGCGCAGGTCTGGGGCTCGCCCGAGACCGACGAGGACGTGAAGGTGGTCGCCAACCTGGGCCTGTCCACCGAAGCGGCGGACTTCTACATGTTCGGCAATTACGCGCGCCGCGAGGTGATCGGCGGCTTCTACTACCGTAATCCGACCAACCGCGGAGGCGTGTACTCCAACGACGGCGGCCAGTCGTTGCTGATCGGCTCATTGAACGGCGCGACCTGCCCGACGATCACGCTGCGTGACGCAGGCGGCAACCTGATCCCGTATTCGGTCGTCGGCCCGCAGGTGTCCGCGCTGCCGTCCAACTGCTTCACCTTCCTTTCCGGCTTGCCGGGCGGGTTCACCCCGAACTTCGCCGGCGAAATGGTGGACCGTGCCGTGACCGCCGGCATCAAGGGCACGTGGGGCAACGACTGGCACTGGGACTTCAGTGGGTCCTACGGCCGCAACGAGATCGACTTCTTCATCGTCAACACCGTCAACTCCTCGCAAGGCCCCAACCAGCCGGCCGGCCTGTCCTTCAATCCGGGCGGCAACGTGCAGACCGAGCGCAACCTCAACTTCGACCTCGGCCACGACATCGAGACCAGCTTCACCGTCGAGCCGATAAGCCTGGCGATGGGCGCGGAATGGCGCGAGGAGGAGTTCGAGATCATCGCCGGCGACGCGGCGTCGTTCGGCATTGGTCCGCTGACCCAGCAGGGCTTCAGCATCGGCTCCAACGGCTTCCCCGGCTTCAACCCGCGCACGGCCGGCACCTTCAGCCGCGACAACTGGGCGGTGTACATCGATGCCGAGGCGCGCCTCACCGAACGCTTCCTGCTGGCCGCGGCCGTGCGTCACGAGGACTACAGCGACTTCGGCGGCACCACTAACTGGAAGCTGACCACGCGGTACGACTTCACCGACGAATTCGCCCTGCGCGGCGCCCTGAGCACCGGCTTCCGCGCGCCCACCCCCGGCCAGTCCAACGTGAGCCAGGTCACCACCGCGTTCATCGACGGCGAGCTGCGCGACACTGCCACCCTTCCCCCCACCGACCCGATCGCCGCGTTCTACGGGGCCGAGCCGCTCACGCCCGAGGATTCAAGGAATGCTTCGCTGGGCCTGGTCTGGAGCAGCGGCGCCTGGCAGACCACGTTGGACGCCTACCGTATCGAGGTCACCGACCGCATCGCACGCAGCACCGACTTCACCGTGACCGACGCCGACCGGGCCGCGCTGCTGGCCGCGGGCATCGATGCGGGATCGATCAGCCGCGTGGGCTTCTTCGTCAACGACTTCGACACCACCACCACCGGCGTGGACCTGGTGACCAGTTTCGTCAGCGAACACTTCGGAGGCGACACCACGTATTCGCTGGCGGCCAACTGGAACAGGACCGAGGTCGACGACTTCACGCCCGGCATCATCACCGAGGCGCGCATCAAGAAGATCGAGGATTCGCTGCCGCGCACCAAGGGCTATTTCAGCGTCAACCACCAGCGCGAGATGTTCAGCGCCAACCTGCGCCTGAACTACTACAGCTCGTTCTACGAAGATCACCTCGACAGCGACGTGGTGCGCGCCGAGGACGGGGGTTTGCCGATCTACGGCGACAGCGCCGTGACCGTCGATGCCGAGGTGGGCTGGAAGTTCGCTTCGGGCCTGTACGTCAACGTCGGCGCGCAGAACCTGTTCGACAAGGTGCCCGACGAGAACCCCTGGGCCGGCATTGCCGGCGCACGCTACCCCGTGCACACGCCGTACGGCTTCAACGGCGGGTTCTACTACGCTCGCGTGGGCTACAACTTCTGACCCGAGGCACCCGCTGCAACGGAAAGACCCCGCGCATGCGGGGTTTTTTCGCGCTGATCGGGAACGGAGGCCGTCAAGCAGGCTCGACCTGCGCCTGCATCAGCAAGCGGAGGGCGCGTCTCGACCCGCCACGGTCGAAGCCAGGATGCGGGAGGCGCAGATCGCGATTGCCACGCACCACGATGCAGTTTGCGAACGATACGCGGCGGGTCAGGGCCCGCCGTCCGATAAAGCCGGTAGCGATTGAGCCGGCTACATGCGGTGGTTCAATCCCTCGGTTACGGCCAGGGCTTTGGGGACGCCACGATCTTTCGGGTGACCAGCGACCCGGGCAAATGAACCTTAGATGGTTCCCTTGCCCGGCGTCGCGACTACAGCATCCGCAACCCGAGCAGGTTCCAGTGATACAGCAGGCCGGCAAAGATCAGCCCGAGGCTGGCATAGGCGGTGAACCCCAGCCGCCGCCACAGTGACCAGCTGCGCTGCCGCCATACCGGCAGCAATCCCCACGCGATCAGCAGGCTGAGTGCGGCGGCAAGCAGGCCGGCTATCACCCACACCCAGCCGAGCGTGGTCGGATAGCTGGCAAGATGCGGCGGCGTGAGCGACTCGGTGCCGGCCATATCGGAAAACAAC
>JBBQSP010000193.1:0-4081 GCA_038213735.1 Vicinamibacterales bacterium
CGAGCGGCCGGCGCAGGTAGTCGGCGTCGTGGCGCTCGACACGGCCGGCCGCATTCGAGACCCCGAGAGCTGGATCGAGCGCATCGCGGCGGTCCGCGCAGGCGGCCTCGAACCGCTCGCCGACGCCACCGTGGCGCGCTGGTTCGTTCCCGACCACGCCGACCGCGACCCGATCACGGTGCGCGGGTACCGCCGCCTGCTGCTGCGTACGCCCGTCGATGGCTACGTCGCGACCTGCGCCGCGCTGCGCGACGAGGACCTGACACCGCGGTCGGCGGAGATCGCCCAGCCGGTGCTGGTGCTGTGCGGCAGCCACGACGCGGCGACGCCGCCCGAGGTCGTGCGCGGGCTCGCGCGTGCGTTGCCGCAAGCTCGGTACGTGGAGATCGCCGACGCCGGCCACCTCCCCTGCATCGACCAGCCCGACGCCACGGCGGCGCATATCGACGCCTTCGTCCGCGGCCTCGCTCGCGGCTGATTCCTTTCGCGGGGCCACGCTAGGGTCCCGACCAGGAGGTGGAGCATGATCGATCCGGTGTTGGTCACGGGCGTTAGCGGGTACGTCGGACAGCACTGTGCAGCCGAACTCCTGCGCCAAGGGTTCAGGGTGCGCGGCTCGCTTCGCGACGTGCGCTCGGCGAGTGCCGTACGCGAGGGCATCGCGCGCGTCGCGCCGGTCGACCATCTAACCTTCGTCGAGCTGGACTTGCTGGCGGACGCCGGCTGGGACGCCGCGATGGAGGGGTGCCGCTACGCGCTGCACGTCGCCTCGCCGTACTTCTTGGCAGAACCCCGGAACGCGTCCGAGTTCGTCGAGCCCGCGGTTCGGGGGACGCAGCGGGCGCTCACCGCAGCGCGCAACGCCGGGGTCGAACGCGTGGTCGTCACCTCGTCCGTCGTGGCGATGAACGGCCACATGACGAGCGGCACGTTCGGTCCCGGCGACTGGACCGACCTCGACGCGCCGAACCTCAACAACTACGTACGGAGCAAGACGCTGGCCGAACGCTCCGCGTTGAAATCGGTTGCCGCGATGCTGCGCGGCCGGGTGCCGCTACTCGCCCGGTTCTACATCACCATGGTCGACGTGCGCGACGTCGCGCTCCTGCACGTTCGCGCGATGACGAAGCCCGTGGCCGCCGGGAAGCGCTACGTGGCGGCGAGTCGGGAGGCCCTGCCCTTCGTGCGGATCGCCGAGATCCTTGCGGCGAACGGCTTCGACAAGGTGTCGACGCGCACCGCGCCGGATTCCGTCGTTCGCTTCATGGGTCTGTTCGACCGCGAAGTGCGCGGCCTCGTCGGTTTCCTCGGGAAGCGCGTTGGGTCCGACAACACCGCGACCGTCCGCGACCTCGAGTGGACGCCGATCCCGTTCGAGAAGACTGTTCTGGACATGGCGGCGTCGCTGAAGGCGGCCGTCGAGGCGTGACCGGTTAGCGGCGGGGCAGGCGACCGCGCCGCTAGGGCTTGAGAAAAGCCAGCAGGTCCTGGTTGAGCCGGTCTTTGTGCGTGTCGGTGATGCCGTGGGGCGCGCCAGGATAGACGATCAACTCGGCGCCTTTGACGAGTTTCGCAGAGGCGCGACCCGCCGCATCGATCGGTACCACTTGGTCGTCGTCGCCGTGGATGACGAGGGTGGGCACGTCGAACTTCTTCAGATCCTCTGTGAAGTCCGTCTCCGAAAAGGCCTTGATGCCTTCGTAGGTATTCTTGTGGCCACCCAACATTCCCTGCATGAACCACTTGTCGATCAATCCTTGGGACACCTTGGCCTTGGGGCGGTTGAAGCCGAAGAACGGGCCGCTGGCAACGTCGATGAAGAACTGTGCGCGATTCGCGAGAAAGCTCTCGCGAAACCCGTCGAACACTTCTTTATCCAGGCCACCCGGGTTTGCATCGGTCTTGAGCATCAATGGAGGAACGGATGAGATCAGTACGGTCTTGGCAATGCGTTGGGTGCCATGTCGGCCGATGTAGCGGGCGACTTCGCCGCCACCCATGGAGAAGCCGATCAGCACGGCTTGCTTCAGGTCAAGGTGCTCGATGAGCATCGCCAAGTCGTCCGCGAAGGTGTCCATTTCGTTGCCATCCCAGGGCTGGCTGGAACGGCCGTAGCCGCGGCGGTCGTGGGCGATGCAGCGGTAGCCCTTGGACGCAAGGAAGAACATTTGCGATTCCCAGCTGTCCGCCGTGAGGGGCCAGCCGTGGCAGAAGACGAGAGGCTGTCCTGATCCCCAGTCTTTGTAGTAGAGCTCGGTACCGTCTCTGGTGGCGATCGTGCTCATGGTTTGGTCACTCCTCTAATCTGTGTCTGCCGAAAAAAATCAGGCAGGCGTGAATGGGCAATACAGGTCGACCATAAAGGTAAGTAAAACATGTTCATGTCGGCGTCATCGGAGTAGCGCCTTGGTCTTTGGTCGAGCGTCGTAAGACACTCTAGCCGCTCTTGATGAGGTTAGCGGTGTAGATGATGCGGCGGCTCTCGGGAGCGTACGCGAATCATGGTGCTGCTCGCTCACGCGTCGGGTCTCACGGGTCGACCCCGAGGTACCGACTCCTTGCTGAACCCTCAATACGCGCGTAGAGCCTATGTCCGGCTAAAGCTAGCACTAGCGCCCTAGCCCGATAAAGCGAGCTTATGCGCCGCTCGGCGTGCAGGCGGTGACACTTGACCAGCTCTGCCCAGAGATCCTGAGTATCTTGGTCAGGTACACTCGACCTTTTGGCAAACCGTGGCACCTGTCTAAAGGTGGTTCTTGAATTCAATGAAGTGCCCACGCTGGCGTTCTTCGCGTCGATGCCGAGCACCTAAGCATCGTGTCGCATATCTAACTACGCAGACCACAGAAAGGAGAGGCCGTCGGATTGTGCCACTCAGTGGGCTAACCCCCACATCGCCGCAGGTCGCGTTCTGGAGTGTTCAGAACGGGGAGGTTATGAGCATGAACGTAGAAGCGTTGTTCAAGGCAAAATTGGATCGCCGCAGGTTCTTGGGCCAAATTGGCGTGATTGGGGCGGGCACGGCGCTGGGCATGGTTCCGGCCTTTGCCCAGGCGAAAGGTCCGAACAAAGCACCGAACGTCGACGCAGGCATCCTCACCTTCGCCCTCAACTTGGAATATCTCGAAGCGGCCTTCTATTTGGCGGCTGTGGGCCGGTTGAGTGAATTGCCAGGCGACACCTCGAAGGTGATCCTGCCCGCAGGCTTCTCGCCGACGACGTTCACGAATGATTTCGTTGCCCAGTACGCCGAGGAAATCGCCGAGGACGAGCTGGCCCACGTGCGCTTTTTGCAGAGCGCGCTCTCAGCCGCAGGCGCGCCCGTGGCCGAGGTTCCCGTCATCGACCTGGACCGTTCCTTCAAGGCGGCGGCGGCAGCGGCCGGATTGCCTTTCGCCAGTGATTTCGACCCCTTCGCCAATGAGCCCTTCTTCCTCTTCGGGGCCTACATCTTCGAGGACGTTGGGGTGACGGCCTATAACGGCGCCGCACCTTTTGTGACCGATCCCGACATTCTCGAGGCGGCTGCGGGCCTGTTGGCCGTAGAGGGTTATCACGCGAGCGAGGTTCGCACCGTCCTCTTCGCCGCCGATGTTCGCCGTCGAGACCTTTATGACGGCCTGGACACTTGGACGATCGCCCGCGCCATCTCGGACGCCCGCGACAGCTTGGACGGGGACTCCGATTTGGACCAAGGCATCGTAGGCAACACCAGCTTCGGGGACGTGAGCACGCTGGCGCACGCCGGAGCCAACATCGTCCCGACCGACGCCAACGGCATCACCTACGCCCGTACGCCGAGGCAGGTTGCCAACATCGTGTACCTGAGCCCCGACACCGTGCCGGGCGGCTTCTTCCCCGAGGGCATCACCGTTCCTGTAGGCCTCGAGGACCAGTTCGCCATTCTCCTCTCGCTCTAAGGATGACTCCGGCAGCTATGAACCCATCTCACGCACAGCCAGCGCAGATCCTCGGACCGATCTGGAGGTACCGATATGAGTAACCACCTGCTCAGCACCAAGTTAGACCGCCGCCGCCTGCTCCGCAACGCGGGCATCATCGGCATGGGCGCGACCCTCGC
>JBBQSP010000194.1:0-4010 GCA_038213735.1 Vicinamibacterales bacterium
CAGGCCCGCGCCAATCTCTCCCGTGACCCGCTCGGCGACGGTGACCTTCGCCGACGTCACGCGCTGGACGACGGCTCTCACGGCAGGACGGTCTTGGGGCTTGCGGCCTGCTCGCCCACCGTAGGCTTGGCGAAGGTGGGGGGCTTGATGGCCGCAGGGCGCGACAGCATCAAGGGAATCAACGGCACATCCGCCGGCACATCGTCGCCCACCTCCGCCAAGGCTTCGGCGGGCACGCACTCGTCAAGCTGGGTGGCCATGGCCTTGTGCACCTCCCCGACCGGGTTGAGGCGGCGGTCGAGCAGGTGGCGCGGCATGACGTTCGACAGGGCCTTGATCATCGAGTTCTTCACGGCCGGGTGCTCGCGCTCGAGTTCGGTGATCAACCGCTTCACGCGTTGCCGTTGCAAGCTCAAGTCGCCACACGCCGGGCAGCAACAGCCGATGATGGGGAGTTCCCGCTCCTGGCAATAGGCGCGCGCCTCGGCTTCGGTGACGTAGACGAGCGGGCGGATCACCACGTGGGCACCGCTGTCCGAGGTCAGCCGCGCCGGCATCGCCTTGAGCGCGCCGGCGAAGAACAGGTTCAAGAGCGCGGTCTCGACGAAGTCGTCCAGGTGATGGCCAAGGGCGATCTTGGTGGCGCCGGTCTCCTTCGCCATCCGGTACAGCACGCCGCGCCGCAATCGCGCGCACAGTGAACACGGCGTGTCGTCGCTATCGAGCTTCTCGTCGATCACCGCGCCGATGTTGGTGTGCTCGCTGTAGAACTCCCACCCGCGCTCGCGGCACGCCTCGCCGACCTGCTGGTGCTGATAGCCCTCGTAGCCGGAGTCGACGTTGACGGCGACGATCGAGAACTTGATCGGCGCGCGCTTCTGCAGCTCGGAGAGGATCTGGATCAACGCCCAGCTGTCCTTACCGCCCGACAATCCCACCATGATGCGGTCGCCGTCTTCCACCAGGTTGAAGTCGCTGATTGCCTTGGTGGTCTTCTTGGCGAGGCGCGTTTCGAGCGGCGTACGGTATCCCATGAACTACTGGATCTTAACAGCCTTCACAGCAGGAGCTTGTGAATCGCTCCCGACCAGGTCATCTGCTTCGCGACGGCCAGCCCGGCCTCGCCCATCCGCGCAGCCAGGTTGCTATCACCCATCACCTGGCGCATGGCGACGGCCAGGGCCTCGGGCGTCGGAGCGGTGACGTAACCGGTTTCGCCATCGCGCACCAGTTCGGCCGGACCGCCGCTGTCGGTGCACGTGATGACCGGCTTGCCGCACATGTAGGCCTCGACCGTGACGAAGCCGTAATCCTCGTTGAACGGCGGAAAGATCACGCCACGGCAGCGCGCCAGGTGATCCACGAGGCCGGCCTCGTCCAGCCGGCCCACGAACTGCACGCGGCGCTCGAGATCGAAACGGCTGCGCAGCTTCACCAACGCATCGATCTCCGCGCCCTCTCCCGCAATCACGCACTTGATGCCGGCGGCCATGGGCTCGGCCAGCGCGCGCAAGACCAGGTCAAACCGCTTGAGCGGTGACAGCCGCGACACGCCAAACAGGTAGTCGCCGTAACCATCGTGGCGGTAATCGCGCTGGGGGGGCGGCGGGTACAGCACATCGGACGAAATGCCGCCGAACCGGCGCAACCGTGCCTGCACGGTGCCGGAGATCACAAACCGTCGCTGCATCTTGTCCAGTAGATGCTGGTCGACGCGATGGATGATCGCGCGGCGCGTGCGCTCCTTGAGCTTGCCCTTCCACGACAGGTGGGAACTGAACTGGTCCCACAAGTCGTAGTACTCGCGCATGCGGTGATTCAGCCACAGCACATGGTTGGGATGCTGCACCGCATAGCCCGGGAATCGCAGGCTGATCACCTGATCGACCTTCTTCTCCTCGTGCGCCATCTGCACGTCGGTGCACCACGCCGCCAGGTAGGCACTCGCCTGCCGGCCGAACCGGTTCTGTGGAGTGACAATCAGCCCGGCCTGGTGGCCTTCTTCCTTCAGCGCGCGCACCAGCTCGCGCGCCATCACGAGATGGCCGCCTTCGGCAAACGGGGGACTCGAGGTGACCACGGCGATCGTAGCCACTACCGCACGTCCCCGTAAATCGGGATCAGCCGCACCATCACGCCCAGGAAGCGGCGGTCGGCCGCGTCTGACTCGAACATCGGCACAAAGCCGGTCGCCGAGGCAATTGAGATGCTGTAGACGTAGTTCGTCGGGTAGGCAGGGTGATATTTATACGGCACGCCGCGGGGCATCTCGACCTCGAAGATCTGTTGCGAGCTGGCCGCCATGTCGACAACTCGTTTGCCCGTACCGGTATCGATCGTGATCCGGTTCGATCGCGGGCCCGTCTCGAGAATGACCGTCAGTCTCTCGATGCGCAGCGACCGTGCCTCCTCGACGCCGGCCGCCTGTGACTCTGGCGCAATCGGCGCGCGAAGCAGGAGGTCGGCCGTCGATTCGCCCTTCACCCAGAATGCGTCGCGCTCGCGGTTGTAGATGTTGTCGTCGATGAAATAGGCAAACATGGGCGGGGTGCCACCCAGTGGCTGCCGCGTGCGGTCGGGCTGCAAGTTCACCGGCAAGTCGTTGACCATCGTCAACTCAATCGGCAGCCGCCGGAACAGCCCCGACTTGCTGTGCTGGTATGGGTGGGTCGACGAATAGAACGGGTTCGCGACGATCCGCATGACGAACAGCCCGCTGATCGCCAGCGTCAACAGGCCGCCCGCGGCGGTCTGCAGAGGCGGGACCAGGAACAGGAAGACGCCATACGTCCCGAGAAAGTAACGATTGCCCACGGGCCCGCCACCCCCGGACCAGGTGAACGGCATGTACAACAACAGCGCGACCGCGGTACCCACCCCCGCGCCGAGCGTCAACCACTGCCACATCGCCCGGTCCCTGGTGGCCGCCAGGAACAGGATGATCGCCATCAGTCCCGGGAACAAGTAGATGGCAAACCCGGTATGACGACCAATGACAAAGTAGGCGGCATTGCGGCGGAACACTTCGACGAGGGCGTCCCGCGTGAAGAGCACGCTGAATGAGCCGCCGCCGACAGCGCCGAGGCCGACCGAATCAAAGCTCGTCGCTTCGTCCTGGTGCGGGAAGCCGCCCTTGAAGTTCACGCCGCCGCCGCTGTAAAAGGTCTTTCGCTCGCCACCCTGGTAGTTCCACTCGCCGGTCACGGCGATGTTGATCGCAAACAAGGCGACCACCACCACGCCGAAAGTGACCGCAATCCTGACGGCGCGCGCCCACTGGCTCCGCAACAAGGCCGACACCAGCAACGGCGCAATCAGCAACACATTGGTCGGCTTCGCAAAGACGCCAATCCCGAGCAGCACCGCCGCGACCACATCCGATCGCGGCCCCAGCAGCCAGCGCGTCCGCCACGAGGCCAGTTGCATTTCAGATATTGGCGCCGCGACTTCCTTGTAGCACCAGAAGTAGTAGCCGAGCAGGACGATCGCGAAAATGAAGAAGTCTGGTGCCAGCTGCACCATGTAGATCGGGACCAGTGAGACGAACAGGAACGCGCACGCGAACACGAGCGCGCCGACCGGATGACTGCGAGCACACAGGAACGAGTAGGCGCACAGGAAGCACAGCGTCATCAGGATCGCGTGCAGGACCAGGAAGCCATTCGTGCCGAAGGCCCAGATCAACGGGGAGGCCACCAGTGGATAGATGTACGCCTTGGCGTAGAACAATCGCCCGTCGCTGCCGCGCTTGAGAAACAGGCCTTCGGGTCCGGAGGGGAACTCCTTCGACACGCGGGCGAGGTCGTCACGCCGAAACTCGAAGTCGAGATCGGTCGCGAGGCTGTGCCCCAGCGTGTAGTAGGTGGCGGCATCGCCGAAAAAGGCGCGGTTGGAGGTCGTGACGAAGTCCACGGACAGCGCCCACGTCAACAGCACGACGCCAATGGCGGCCGTGGTGCCGGCGCCCAGCCGCCAGGCCAGGCTCCGTGATTGCAAACGGGCGGCGACGC
>JBBQSP010000195.1:0-3895 GCA_038213735.1 Vicinamibacterales bacterium
GCGCGCTCGCGGAAGGCAAAGCTGCGCACGGCTCCGGCGGTGTATTCGCCAATGCCCTTGAACGACAGCAGCGTCTCGCGATCCGACGGCAATTGCCCGTTGTACTTCTCGACGGCCTGTTGCGCGATCGACTGCAGCCGCTGCGGCCGGATGTTGTAGCCAAGTGGATACCAGGTCTTGGTGACCTCCGCCGGCTTCGCCTCAGCCAGCACTGCGAAGCTCGGGTACTTGCCCAGCCATTCGTGGTACTTGGGCAGCACGCGGTCGACTTGCGTCTGCTGCAGCATGATCTCCGACACCAGGATGTGGTACGGGTCGCTGGTGTTGCGCCATGGCAGGTCGCGGCCGTTCTTGCGATACCAGGCCAGCAGGTTGCGGCGGAAGCGTTGCCGCAGTGCAGGGGCGGGCAACGGGAGTGTTCGTTTGGGCGGCAAGTGTGATGCTAGTGGTGCCAGGCGGCCGGGACTTTGGTCCCGGCAGACATCTATAATCCTACCAGTGTCCATCTACACAAAAACCGGCGACAGCGGCGACACCAGCCTGTTCGACGGCACCCGCGTATCCAAGACCCACCCGCGCGTGATCGCCTACGGCGACGTGGACGAGGTGCAGGCGTGCCTGGGCATGGTGCGGGCCGCCGGCCTGCCGCACGATCTCGACGAGATGTGCGTGTCGCTGCAGCGCGACCTGTTCGCGCTGGGCGCGCGGCTTGCCGATCCCTCGCACCGCATCGCCACGCGGGTGGAGAAGATTGTTATCAACGACGACAGCATCGCCCGCCTCGAGGGGTGGATCGACAAGCTGGACGAAGAGATCGCGCCGTTGCGCCACTTCATCCTCTCGGACGGATGCCCGGCCGGCGCGGCGCTGCACTACGCGCGCACGGTCTGCCGCCGGGCGGAGCGGTCGGTGTTGCTGCTCGGCGCCGACGCGGTGGAGCCGGTCGTGATCGTCTACCTGAATCGGCTTTCGGACCTGCTGTTCACGATCGCCCGCGCGGCGAATCACCGCGCCGGCGTCACCGAAACGCAGTGGTGACACGCGCTCGCGAGCTGCAGCAGGCCTACGCGGCCTGCCAGGCGCTCGCCGAATCACACTACGAGAACTTTCCGGTCGCGTCGAAGCTGATGCCGGCGCGGCTGCGCCCGCACGTGGCGGCGATCTACGCCTTCGCGCGGACCGCGGACGACTTTGCGGACGAGCCCGGCCGCACGCCGGAAGAACGCCTGCGCCTGCTGGACGAGTGGGGCCGCCGGCTGGAGGGCGAGCACGTTCCCGACAAGGAGTGCCCTCCCGACAAGGAGTGCCCCCCTGACCTGATCTTCCGCGCGCTCGACGACACCCGCGCCCGTTTCGATCTCCCGGCAGGCCTCTTTCACGACCTGTTGAGTGCGTTCAAGCAAGACGTAGCAACGACCCGGTATGCGTCGTGGAACGACGTGTTGGACTACTGCCGCCGGTCCGCGAACCCGGTGGGACGGTTGGTCCTCCGCCTGAGCGGCTATCGCGATGACGGGCTCGATCGCGCATCCGATGCGGTTTGCACGGCGCTGCAGCTGACCAACTTCTGGCAGGATCTGGCCATCGACTGGCCGCGCGGGCGTCTTTATGTGCCGGAAGAAGCCTGGCGCGCGACGGGCGCCGATGCGGCGCATCTCGATCGCCGGACGATGACGCCAGCCTGGACCGCCACCATGCGCGCGTGTGGCGAGCGGACGCGGCAGTTGTTCGCCGAAGGCCGCCCGGTCTGCGATGGTGTGAGCGGGCGGCTGCGCTACGAGTTGCGAGCCACCTGGCTGGGTGGGTCGCGCATTCTCGATCGCCTCGCCGCGGTCGACTTCGACGTCTTCACCTCGCGTCCGTCCCTCGGCACCGCGGACGCAATGGTGATAGCGTTTGACACGGCCTTTTGGCGCCCAGCCACGCACCCTCGGCACCATAGGCACCCGTAGGCACCCTAGGCACCATAACCACCCGTGGCAAGAGACACTTCTTTCTCATACTCGTTCTTAGTCCTGCCCGACGAGCAGCGCGAGGCGATTGGCCTGGTTTGGGACTTTTGCCGCGCGGTCGATGACGCAGTGGACGAAGCGCCAGACCCGGCAACTGCAGCCGTCGAGATCGCCAAGTGGCACGCGGAGTTGGGACGGCTGTTTGGCAGCGACGCTCCGCACACACCGCAGGGGCAACGGCTGAAGCCGGTCATCCAGGCCTTCTCGTTGTCGCGGCCGCCTTTCGACGACCTGGTCGACGGCGTGGAGATGGACCTGCAGCAGTCCCGCTACCAGACATTTGAGGAGTTGACCGGCTACTGCCGCCGCGTCGCCTCGGCCGTTGGCCTGATCTGCATCGAGATCTTTGGCGCCCTCGATTCACGCTCCAGGGACTATGCGTTCAACCTCGGCCTCGCCCTCCAATTGACGAACATCGTCCGCGACGTCGCGGTTGACTTGAAGAACGGCCGCGTCTACCTGCCGCAGGAAGATCTCACGCGGTTTGGCGTGAGCGAAGCAGACCTGGCAGCCGGCGCGGTAACCGATCCCGTCCGCCGCCTGTTGGCCTTCCAGTGCCAGCGGGCCCGCCAGTTCTACACGGCTGCCGCGCAAGCCATGCCGCATGCGGACGCGCACCGACTGGTAGCCGCGGAGATCATGGGCGGCATCTACTTCGAGATCCTGCAGCGCATCGAACGCCGCGGCTTCGACGTGTTCACCGAGGTGATTCGCGTGCCGAAGGCCGTGCGCGCCAGGATTGCTCTTTCCATTTGGGCCCGCGGCCAGCTGTCGGCCCTGGGCTACCGGCTGTTCTCACGGGCGTGACTCCCGACGTCGTTGTCATTGGCGGCGGCGTCGCCGGCTTCAGCGCCGCCACTGCGCTGGCGGGCGCCGGCGCGCGCGTGCTCGTGCTCGAAGCGCGGCCGGGATTGGGCGGACGGGCGACCGCGTTCACCGATCCAGGAACGGGCGAACGTGTTGATAACGGCCAGCACGTCCTGATGGGGTGCTACGTCGAGACGCTCACACTGCTCGCGCGGATTGGCGCTTCAGATCGCGTGCGCTGGCAGGCGGGCCTCGCGCTGACGATGATCGATCAGCGCGGCCACGAGTCGGTGCTGAAGCTGCCGCCCCTGCCGTCGCCCCTGCACCTGCTGGGCGGTGTGCTGGCGTGGGATGCGCTCAGTTGGAGCGAGCGGCTGTCGATTCTTCGAGTTGGGATGGCGTTGAACGCACCATCCACCGTGAATCCGCCTGAACGCGGACACCACATCGGCGACTCGACGTGGGGTCCGGCTCTAGCCGGATTACAGAGCGAGACCGTTCGCGACTGGCTCACGCGCCATGGCCAGGCACCGCGGCTGTGCGAGTTGTTCTGGGAGCCGCTGGCGCTGGCGGCGCTCAACCAATCCATCGACCAGGCCGCCGCCTCGTACTTCGTTCGTGTGCTGGAGCAGATGTTCGGTCCGGATCCCGCTGCTGCAGCGCTGGTGATCCCTGCGGTTCCGCTCGACGAGATGTATGCCGAGCCGTCACGGCAGTGGCTCGAAGCGCGCGGACACGAGGTGCGGGTCAACGCCCCGGCCAGGGTGGACGTGGTCGGCGAGCGCGTGACGGGCGTGACAGTTCGTGGCGAGCACATCCCGGCGCCGGTCGTGATCTCCACCGTGCCCTGGCACGCGCTCGCCGGATTGTTCGATGCCCCGCCGCCGGCGATTGCGGCCACCATCGACAACGCGTCTGCCCTGCCGAGCCTGCCAATCGTCACCGTCAACCTGTGGTTCGATCGCCCGGTGATGCACGAGCCGTTGATCGGCCTGCCCGCGCGCGCGTTCCAGTGGGTGTTCGATCGTCGCGCCATTGTCGGCGGCACCGGTTCGCATCTCTCGCTGATCTCGAGC
>JBBQSP010000196.1:0-3865 GCA_038213735.1 Vicinamibacterales bacterium
CGATCCGCGTGCGAAGGCACAGGGTCCGCTGCCGGCGGACTGGGCGAAGTGGAAGGGCCTCTACCTCGACGGAGCGACCGTAGTGTTGTCGTACAGCGTCGGCACCGCGGCGGTGCTGGAGTCGCCGAGCTTCGCCGACGGCGTGTTTCTGCGGCGTTTCACCATCGGCGCGACTACCGCTCCGCTGACCATGCTGGTCGGCGAAGAGGACGGCGTGGCGGCGAGTGGTTCAGGTGCGAACGCCACCCTGGGTGCGGGCGGCACCATCACCGCGATCTCATTGATAGGCGCTCCTGCTGGCGCCGCGTTCGCCTCGGCGCCTGGGCGCGTGACGTTGACGCTCGCTGCGAGCGCGACGCCACGTTCGTTTGTCGTCGCGCTGGCGCGTGGTCCGGTGGAGGAGGCTTCCGGTGCGGTGGCGAAAACCATGACCAAGCCGATTGATCTGACCAAGCACACCACCGGCGGCGCGCCGCGCTGGGGCGAGGCGCTCAAGACCACCCTGGTCGAGAGCACCGCTGAAGGCGCGTACGTGGTCGACACCATCACGGTGCCGAACGAGAACCCGTGGAAGTCCTACATGCGCACCAGCGGTTTCGACTTCTTCGCCGATGGGCGCGCGGCGATCTGCACCATGGATGGTGACGTGTGGATCGTGTCCGACTTCGCCAAGGGCGAGACACCGACGTGGCGGCGCTTCGCCACCGGCATGTTCCAACCGCTCGGACTCAAGATCGTGGACGGCAAGGTGCACGTGCTCGGACGCGAGCAGCTCACCGTGCTGCACGATCTCAACAACGACGGCGAGGCGGATTTCTACCAGAACCTCAACAACGACTGCGTCGTTACCGAGAACTACCACGAGTTCGCGCTCGATCTGCAAACGGACAAAGCCGGCAACTTCTACTACGCCAAGGGCTCGCCCTGGCCGCCGCAGGTCACCAGTCCACACCAGGGCTGCATGATGAAGGTGAGCAAGGACGGCTCGAAGCTCGAGGTCTACGCCACCGGCCTGCGCGCGCCCAACGGCCTGGGCATGGGCCCGAACGATGAACTGACCTTCAGCGACAACCAGGGCCACTGGATCCCCGCGTGCAAGGTGAGTTGGGTGAAGCAGGGCGGTTTCTACGGCATGACGCCGGCGTCACACCAGAACCCAGCGCCGACCACGTTCGACAAGCCGCTTTTCTGGCTGCCGATGAACATGGACAACAGCAGCGGCGGTGAGGGTTGGGTGAAGGGCGACAAATGGGGGCCGTTCGACGGCCAGTTGCTGCACACCTCCTACGGCAAGGGCACGTTCTTCGTTTGCTACCACGAGGAGGTCGGCGGCAAGATGCAGGGTGGTGCGGTGAAACTGCCGCTGAACTTCGTCTCCGGCGTGATGCGCATCCGTCAGAACCCGGTCGATGGCCAAGTCTACGTCGCCGGCATGCGCGGTTGGCAGACCAGCGGCGCGCAGCCCGGCGCCTTCCAACGCGTGCGCTGGACCGGCAAGCCGGCCAACTTGCCGAAGACCATCCGTACGCAGAAGGACGCGTTGGTGATCACCTTCACCGATGCGCTGGCGAAGGATGCGGCGTCGGCCGACAATCTCGCCATCGAGGCGTGGAACTACAACTGGAGCGGCAACTACGGCTCGGCCGAGTTGAAGCCGAGTGATGGCAAGCAGGGGCACGACAAGATCACGCCGAGCGCGGTCACGCTCTCACCAGACGGCAAGACGCTGACCATCGGACTCCCTGGGCTGAAGCCGGTCGATCAGCTCAAGATCAAGTACAAGTTCGAGACCGCCGCCGGCGACGAGGCGAGCAACGAGATCTACTACACCATCAACGCCGTTCCGTAGGTAGCTGCGGTCTGCCCCTCACGCAGACGCGAAACACCGTGACTTCGTCACGGTGTTTCGCGTTGCGAAACCAAACCGTGTCCCCCCGCTCGCACGCGCGCTCGGGGGATTGTTGTTCACGGACTCCGTCCGCTACGCCTGCCAAGGCCTCGGCCGGCCCTGGACCCGCACAATCTCAGGCTGGGCAGAGCGCTGTTGAGTGATGATTCATCGCTGCAGGCGCAGCCAGAAGCTCCGTCCGCCCTGGTACACCTGCACGATCAGTTCGCGGCGGTTCGCTAACGCGCTGGCGTCGTTGGTGGTGGTGAGCTGGCCGTGGGAGCGTTCGTGCAACAGGCGGTCGCCGGGTTTGAGGCCGGCGCCGGCGGCGACGCCGGCCGGTTCGATGCGGGTGATGACCAGACCGGCTTGGTCGTCGCTCGCCAGGGCGAGACCGAAACCGGGTAGCGCCACGCCCTGTTTCGCCGCGGTCGCGGCGGCGGCGGCTTCGAGCTTGCCGCGCAGGTCGTCCTCGGCGATCGGAGTAACGGTGCGTTCGCCCTCCTTGCCCTGGCGCCAGATGCGCAGGGTGAGCGGTTGGCCGAGGATGCTGCTGGCGACGCGCGCCTGGAACTGTTGCAGGCTGGCGATGCGGGTCTGGTTGATGGTGAGGATGATGTCGCCCGGTTCGAGTCCTGCCGTCGCGGCGGGACCACCCGGCACCACGCCGGTGACTTGCACCGCCTGCGTCTGCGCCAAGCCGAGCTTCTGCGCGTTCTCCGGCGTGATGTCGTCGAGGTTCACCCCGACCATCGGCCGGCGCACGCGGCCATATTGCCGCAGGTCGTCGGCGATGCGGCGTCCGAGGTTCGCCGGGATGGCGAAGCCCAGCCCGATGTTGGCGCCGGTGCTGCTCCTGATGCTGGCGTTGATGCCGAGCACGCGACCGTTGACGTCCACCAGCGGTCCGCCGCTGTTGCCGGGATTGATCGCGGCGTCGGTCTGAATGAAGGAGTCGAACCCGCCGAGCCCCATGCGGCTACCGATCGAACGGTCGGTCGCGGAGACGATGCCAGAGGTCGCGCTGTAGCCGACGCCGAGCGGGAAGCCGAGCGCCACCACCCAGTCGCCGACCTTCGCCTGGTCGCTGTCGGCCCAGTCGAGCGTCGGCAAGGCCGGCACCTCAACCTTGAGCACGGCGAGGTCGGATTCGGGATAGACGCCGACGTACTCCGCTTTCAGTTCGCGTTGATCGTTCAGCACCACGGCGATGCGGTCGTAGCCGATCGGTTGACCGTTGCGGCCGGTGACGAACTGCTGCTCGGCGTTGGTCTGCAGCACGACGTGGGCATTGGTGAGGATCCAACTCGCGGTGGCATCGCTGTGGAAGACGAAGCCGGAACCTTCACCGACCTCGACCTCGCGCTTCTCAGCGAACAGCCGGCCGCGGTAGAGGATCGGTCGCAGCCGTTCCTCACGCGTATGGATCGACACCACGCTCGGCGCGACCAGTTCGTGTACCAGGTTGACGGCGCGCGAGAACCGCGCGAGTTCGGCCGAAGCCTGGCGCAATTCGGCTTTGAGCTGTTCACGGCGGGCGTCCTCACCGGCGAACGCGGTCGTGAACGACAACAGCACCAGCAGGGCGTGGCGGGGCGACATGGGAACCTCCGACGGACAGCAGGACGAGGCGAACGATGGGAGTTTACCGCTCGGGACGTTCAGACGCCGCCGAAGCGGCGCTCGCGGGTCTGAAATTCGGCCAGGGCGGCATGGTAGGGGGCCACTCCGAAGTCGGGCCACAACGCCTCGACGCTGACGTATTCGGCGTAGGTCGCTTGCCAGGGCAGGAAGTTCGACAGGCGTTGCTCGCCGGCCGTGCGGATCACCAGATCGACATCCTCCGCACGCGGGGCGTAGAGGTGGGCCTGGATGGTTTCCTGGGTGATCTCGTGCGGCGCGATGCGGCCGGCGGCGACTTCGGTAGCGATGGCGCGGCAGGCGTCGGTCAGTTCATCGCGACCGCCGTAGCTGAGC
>JBBQSP010000197.1:0-3820 GCA_038213735.1 Vicinamibacterales bacterium
AAGTTGTAGCCGCCAATCGGGCCAAACGCATCGAGCATCTCGCCACACATGAAGAGCCGCGCGTGCCGCTTGCTTTCGAGCGTGCGCGCATCGACGTCCGTCAACGCGACACCGCCCCCGGTGACCTCGGCCTTTTTGTAACCCTCGTCTCCCGTCCACGGCAGCGCATACGACGTGAGGCGCTCGATGAGTGCGATCCGCTCGTCTCGCCGCAGTTCCGGTCCACGCCTGTCTACAGGAAGTCCGGCGTCAGCGCACAGGGCTTCAGCCAGACGCTCAGGAAGATGGCGCGCCACGACGCCGGCGACTCGGCCGGCCGCTGAGGTGACGTCCTTGAGCCACTCGACCTCTGTGCGCTTCGTCCACGTGACACGAATGACGGCGGGTTCCTGTGTCGCGCGTGTGGCCATGTGCGACACATCCAGCACGGACGGGCCGCTGTACCCGCGGTGGGTGAAGAGAAACCCGCCTTCTGATTCCCGCGTCTTGCCGTCAGCCTTGGCGCGAATCCGCACGGACATTGAGATGCCGGCCAGGTCCGCTCGCCCAGGCATCGTGCCCATGAGTGGTGTCAGCGCTGGATATAACGGGTGCATCTCGTGTCCAAGTCGCTCCGCCCATCGCAGGCCGGCACCGTCACTGCCGGTCGCCGGCACGGATAGTCCGCCGGTGGCAAGGATCACCGAGGATGCGGCAATCTCACCGCGCGAGGTCGTCAGCCGCCATGGAGGCGCCTCGCCGCCTCCGGCGGACAGCCCCGTGACGGTCGTGTCGCCCTGAAAGTCCACGCCGCGCGCACGCGCCAGCGACATCAGTCCGTCGCGCACGTCACGCGCTTTGTCGGACCTGGGAAACAACTTGCCGGACTCCTCCTCAAGCGCGAGGGGGAGGCCGACCTCCTCTTCAAAGAAGCAGCGCTGTTCGCTGAGTGGCCACGATCGCAGCAGCCCGCGCATCAGATGCGCAGGGGAGTCGGTTACAAATTGTTCGGGGTGAAGCGAAGACGGCAGGATGTTGCACCTGCCGCCCCCGCTGATCAGAATCTTGCGTCCGCCATCGCTGGTGCGTTCAAGCAGGGTGACGGGAGCGCCGCCGGCCCGCGCGAAGATCGCAGCAACAAGGCCGGCGGCTCCCGCTCCGACAACGACGATCACCTACTTGAGGATCTCGTCCACCGGCACCACACGCACCGGTCCGAGATTCGCCGCGCGAATCGGGGCTTCGATCTTCGACAGGTCACCCACGACGATCACTGCAAACTTGTCCGGCTGTACGTATTGCTTCGAGGCGCGTGACACATCGGCGGATGAGATCGCCTGGATCTTGCCGACGTATTCGCTGAACGTCGTTTCGTTGAGGCCGTAGACAATCAGTTCGCCAATCTGCGCTGCGACCGATCCGGTGGTTTCAAATCCGGCCGGAAAGCCAAGCGCGAGATAGTTCTTTGCGCGGTTGAGTTCCGTTGCCGGAATCGGCTGCTGGATCGCCGTCAACTCATTGAAGAACTCACGCAGCGACTCGACCGTCTTGTCCGTCTGCACACCGGAAGACGCGTAGAAGGGGCCAGGTGTGGAGCGCATGTCAAACACCGAGCCGGCGCCGTACGAGTAGCCGTTGCGCTCCCGAAGGTTCTGATTGAGCCTCGACGAGAACGAGCCGCCCAGTACCGTGTTCATCACTTCGAGCACGTAGTAGTCCGGCGTGCTGCGCGGCACGCCAATCCAGCCGATGCGGATCTGCGACTGCGCCGCGCCTGGGCGATCGATCAGATAGATCTGTTTGGCCGCGTGTTGTGTGGCCGCAGGCAGCGCGGGCTTGGTCGGCGCCGCTCCTGCGTTTTTCCATCCACCAAATGTCTTTTCGAGCTTTGGCAGAAGCGTCGCAGCCTGCACGTCGCCGACGACAAGCAGGTGAGCGTTCTGGGGCTGGAAGTACTGTGCGTGGAAGCTGCGGATCTCCGCAGCCGTCATCTCGCCGTTCGAGACGCTGTTGCCCATCGCCCCCGTACCGTAGCGGTGACGAGGCCCGTAGACCAGGCGGCCAAATCCCTGTGTCGCCAGCGCGGACGCATTGTCCTTCTGCTGCAGCAGCGTCGTCAGCCGCTCTTTGCGAAGTCGTTCAACTTCATTCTCAGAGAAGGTCGGGTGCAGCGCCACATCCGCCAGCAGCGGCAGCGCGTCATCGAGCTTCGACACCGGTGTGAAGAGGCCAACCGTGGACGCGTCCCAGGAGCTGCCTGTCGAGATGTTGATGCCGAGGAACTCGATCGCGTCGGCCAGTTCGAGGGCGTTCCGCGAACCGGCCCCTTCATCGAGCATGGCGGCCGTGAAGCTGGCGAGGCCGTATTTTCCGGCCGGGTCAACGGCGGCGCCGGCGCGCACGATCAGGTTGATCTGCGCAACAGGTACCTTCGGCATGTTGACGATCCACACGGGCAGGCCATTGGTCAGCGTGTGTTTCTGGATTGGCGGCAATGTGAGTGACGATGCCGGGCCAGGCGCAGGTGGCTTGGAGCGATCAGGGGCCTGCTGCGCCGAGAGCGGCAGCGCCAGCGTGGACCCCGCGATCTCCGCAACGACTACGAGACCGATGACAACGGCGATTGTCTTGTGCATGTGTTTCATCATGGTGCGCCTTATTTCCCCTTCGGGTGGACCGACAGCTCAAGGCGCCGGTCAGAGGGCAGCCACTTCTTCGCGGCGGCCTGGATGTCATTGGGCTGGAGTGCCATGTATCGCGCCAGGTCTTCCTGGAAGTAGTCGGGATTACCCGTCGCGAAGTAGTAGGCGTTCATCTGGTCGGCCTTGAAGCCACTTTGCTGCATGCCGTTGAGGAAACTGGACTCCACGCCGTTGAGCACGCGCTGGACTTCGCGCGCGTCTGGCGGCGACTGCTTCAGCTTCTCGATTTCTTCATCGATGATCGCCTTGATTCTGGCGAGCACCTCCGCGTGTGGTTCAGCGGACGGCCGCGCCGTGGCCGTGATCTGGAAGCGTGAGCCGTGGATGGCGGTCGCCTGAAACGCGCTGATGCTCTGCACGAGCTGCAGGTCGTAGACGAGGCGTTTGTACAGGCGCGAGTTCTTGCCGCCCGTGAGCACACCCGCCAACACATCGAGTTCGGCGTCACCAGGCTTGAACTGCGCCGGTGAGTGCCACGACATGTAGAGGCGCGGCAGCTCCACGTTGTCGGTGAGTGTTTCGGTTACCACCGACGTGAGTTCCACCGGCGGCACCATGATGGGGTCCGGACGCGGACCCGCCTTGACGTCGGAGAACCAGTGTTCGACCTTCTTGCGGACCTCGGCTGGGTTGATGTCACCCGCGATCACGAGGCTGGCATTGGCGGGCGCGTAGTACTTCGTGAAGAACTCCTTGACGTCCTCGTGGGTTGCGGCCGAGAGATCCTCCATGTAGCCGATGACCGGCCAGTAGTACGGGTGTTCCTTCGGATACATCAGCTCCGTGAGCCGGACGTTTGCCATGCCATACGGCGCGTTTTCGTAACTCTGGCGCCGTTCGTTTTTGACGACGTCGCGTTGCCCGTCGACCAATTGCGGCGTGACCACGTCGAGCAGGAAGCCCATACGGTCGGACTCGAGGAACAATGCGAGATCGAGTGCGTTGGCCGGGAGGGACTCGTAGTAGTTCGTGCGGTCGGTCGTTGTGGAACCGTTGTTGTTACCGCCGGCGGCCTCGAGCAGGTTGTCGAAGTCGCCTTCTTTGACGTTCTTGGATCCCTCAAACAGGATGTGTTCAAAGAGGTGGGCAAACCCCGTGCGCCCGAACTTCTCGCGCGCCGAGCCGACGTGGTACCAGAC
>JBBQSP010000198.1:0-3788 GCA_038213735.1 Vicinamibacterales bacterium
TCGGCGCCGTACCGCTGGACGACGACCGCGACCTTCACTGCTCGCCGTTATCGTCGGAAGAGCCGGGTGCAGCGGGCCCGACTTGGCGGCCGGAGGCCGTTTCGTCGAGGTCTCGCCGAAGCTCGTTGGGGGTTTCGGGAGCGGCGGCGGACGCGGCGGTCTGGGCGTCGCCCGCGTCCTCGGGGCCGCCCATGTCATCGCCGTCGAAGCCCTCGCCGTCATCTGGTCCATCCGACTCGCCGGCCTCGAAGGCCTCGCCGTCCTGCGGGCCGGCCTGCTGCCCGGGCACGGCCGGACCGCCACCCATTCCGGGCCCGTCCGGCAGACCGGTCCCGCCGCGCCGGCCGCGGCGCCGGCGCCGGCGCTTGCGGCTGCCATCACTCTGGGCGGCCTGTCCCTGGCCCTGGCTTGGTTGATTTCCGGCCGGGACGAAGCCCTCGAACGACCCGGCGGCGGCCGGTGCCGCGACCGGCTCGTCGTCTTCGCGTTCGCGCCGCGCCGGCGCGTGGATCACTTCGGGGCGGTACTGGACCACGCCCTCGAGCGCGCGCACCCGGCGCTCGCTGAAGTCGAGCCGACTCGACAGCGATTCGACGCGCATCCGCAGGTTCTGCGCCTCGATGCCCATGCGAGTGGTCTCGAGCACCAGGTTGTGCAGCACTTCGTAATAGAGCGCGTTCCATTCCGCCCGCGAGCGATCGAACTCGATCTTCCGGCGCGACTCGCGTTTCAGCAGGTCGACGTTGAACTGAGCCTGCGTGTGGAGGATCTGGTTGAGCACGTTCGGGTTGAAGAACAGCTTCAGGATCGGCATCAGCAGCTTGCGCATGAAGCGCAGCGGCGCGCGGTGCGAGGCAAACAGCGTCTGGTCGTCGAAGGCGTAGGGCGCCTCGATCGTGGGCGGCTCGGTGGTGACGGCCGGCCGGCTCTTGCGGAACTGCTCGAGCAGGTCGGAGCGCAGGTTGCGCGGCTCCAGGAACTTCTCGAGCCGTACGCTAGCCAGCTCGCGGATCTGATCCTCGGTGTAGTCGGCGCCGCGCTTCTCGAGAATGCGGGCGCGGATCTGTTTCATGATCTGCTCGACGTCGACCGACTCGGAACGAATGGTGAACTCGCTCATCGACTAAACCTCAGGACGCGGATTTCGCCTGCTGGCGCCGCTTCCGGCTGGCAAACTCGGGCGCCTCTGCGATACAGGTGCCGAGAATGCCGATGGATTGCTTGAATGCGTGCATGCCGGCACGCGTGATCGCGGCGGGCGATTCGCCCACCTGCGGATAGCCGTTGGCATCGGGCGTCAGCTGTTCCCAGTTCTCGAACAGCCGCCCCCACGGGCTCGCCAGGGCCTGTTTCATCTGGCGCTCGGCGTTCACCGGGTACCAGTAGCTGTCGTGGTAGATCACGCTCGCGATGTAGGCCCACGGCGCGAGTACCGTCTTCAGCGACCACTCGATCGGCCGCCGCAGCGGGCCCCAGTAGATGTGGTGCTGCATCTTCGAGGCGAAGGTCATCTTCTTGAACGGGCCGGTGAACTGCCAGTTCTCTTTCGCCGCCTCGAGGTCGCCGACGATCTCGATCTCGCGCGGGTCGCCGCAGCCGAGGCCGAGGTCGTGCGCCATGCGGATGTACTTGATCGACATCGGATCCATGCCCATCAGCTTGGCGGCCACCGCATCGATCGCGACCTGGTCGGCGCTGGCCAGCATCACGTTCTTGACGTGCGGCACCATGCAGCGCGGCCCGGGGCCGTCGCCGGCGAAGGTGCCGTCCATCACCGCGAACACGCCCCGATGAATCTTCTTCTGGATCATCAACAAGTCGACGAGCGTCTCGTGAATCACCGGGTGGGTCCAGTGGCGGCGTTCGTTCAGCAATCCGCCGAAGGCGTTCTTCATCGCCCCGGTCGTGGTGGTGAAGACGTGGGTCTTCACCGTCGGCAGGTGGATGATGTTTTCCCCGATGAAGCGCTTCGGGATCATGAAGCCGTCGGGGTAGACCTCGTTGAGGCACAGGAACTTGTCGGCCAGCTCGCTGCCAACCGCCTCGCGCACGCTGATCCAGGGTTCGTTGCCTTCGTAGAGGTGCACGTTGCGGATGCCGTGCGCCTGCACCACCGGCAGCTGCTTGTTCGCCTCCTCGCCAAGGTGGGCGTCGATTACGACGGTGCGGTTGTGGCAGGCGTGAATCAGTGCCGGATCGTAGCCGTCCTGCTTCATGGCGCGGATCACGCCATCGAGCTGCCACGGCGTAGTTGAGCAGCCGGGGAAGAAGAAGTGCCACGAGATATTGATCTTGAGCGCGGTATCGGCGTCACGGGCGATGACGTCCTGGTACCCGGCCAGGTTCATCACCGCGTGCGTGTCCCTCAGGACCGTCGCGGGCGAGGTCTTTCGAATGGCGACTGTTGAACGCGTCACGTCTCAGTTACGACGCGTACGGCCGATAGATGATCGTGACAACCGCAATGCCCCACAGCGCTACGCAGCCCAGCAGCGGGCGATCCCGCAACAGCAAATCCGACGGGCTGCCGCCACCGTGCTTGCGATGCACGAGGTACAGGTACCGAAAGATGCCGTAGATCGGAAAGGGCGTGGTCAGCACCAGCAGGTGGGTGCCGAACCGCTCGGCTGTGTCGGGGCTCGCGCAGTAGATGATGTAGACGACGAGCGTCGCCGCCGCTACGATCGCGATCATCTGATCGAGCAAGTACGGATCGTACTCCTCCAGAATTCGCCGGTGTCCCGAGGCCCCATCGGCCAGCGCGGTGATTTCATGCCGCCGCTTGGCCAGGCCCAGGAACAATGCCAGCAGGATGGTGCAGACCAGCAACCAGTCGCTGACCGGCACTCCGATTACCAACCCACCCGCCACGGCCCGCAGCACGAAGCCAATCGCAATCGACATCACGTCGAGGATCACGACATGCTTGAGCGTGTGCGTGTACAAGGCGAAGAGCGCCAGGTACGCCGCGGCAGCTACCGCAAACAGCGGCCGCAGCGCGTATGCCGCGGCCAGCGCGACGACGCCCAGGCCAACCGCCCACCCGAGGGCGGTGCCGGCGCCGAGCGCGCCCGAGGCGATGGGCCGCAACCGCTTGAGCGGATGCAGGCGATCGGCCTCTCGATCGGAAACGTCGTTGATCAGGTAGACGCTTCCGGACAACGCGCAAAAAATCAAAAAGGCCGCCGAAGCTAGCGCCAAGGCGGCCGGGTCGAACAATTTGACGGCAAAAACCAGCGCCGCAAAGACAATCAGGTTCTTGGTCCATTGATCCGGTCGCAGCGAAATGATCAGGTTCGCGACCGCGGACCGCGTCGCCACTTACTTGTAGCTCTTGACGGCTTCCGCCTCCGAATCGAAGGTGTCAAATACCGTCAGCAACTTGGTGATCGACAGCAGGTCTTCGATGCGCTTGGTCAGGTTCAACAGCTTGAGGCTGCCACCCTGCCGGCTGACCGTGGTGTACGTCCGCACCACTTCGCCCAGGCCGGCGCTATCGATGTACGGCACGCCTTCGAGATTGAGCAACAGCTTCTTCTTGCCGGCGGCCAGCAGGCTGTTGATCTTGTCCTTTAGCAACTCGTCGCCCTCGCCAAGGGTCATCTTGCCCTTGAGGTCGAGCACGGTCACATCGTTCACGGTGCGTTCGACGATTTCCATGAGATCCCCTGCGTCGGTAAAACCCTTAGATCGTGGGCGTTAGCCGCCCTAAAAAGGTGTCGAATGTTACCACGAGAAAAGGGTTGGGGTCTCTAGAGACCCCACACCTCTTTTATTCGGTCTCGCGG
>JBBQSP010000199.1:0-3769 GCA_038213735.1 Vicinamibacterales bacterium
CGGTGGCGCTCTTTCCGACGCGGATCGTCGGCGGCGGCGGAGACCGCGGCCTGGGCCCGCAGTACGACGTGACCCGCGACGGCCGCTTCCTGATCAACACCGTCCTGGACGACGCAGCGGCCACGCCCATTACGTTGATCCAGCACTGGCGGCCCAAATAAGGCGCCAAGGAAACCTGAGGTGATCACGTGTCGCGCCGCCATCAGCCGACGAGCCCTGGGGCAAACCCGACGTTGGGTTATGATGGCTCGCAGATGACCTGGGCCGAGCTCATCCGGCGGCTGAAGGCGGCGGGATTCGTTGAACACCGCACCGCAAAAGGCAGTCATCGCCAACTGATTCATCCGATCTCCAGGAAGATCATTACGGTGGCAGTACATACCAAGAAAGAGGTCGGCACGGGCCTCGCGCAGCGGATCTTGAAGGAGGCGGGATTGTGACCCAGCATTTTCCAATCGTGATCGAGCACGAAGCTAATGGCACGTGGAGCGCCTGGGTGGCGGGGCTCCCGGGCGTCTATGCCGCGGCCGATTCGCTCGCCGCGGCGAAGCGCGCGATCAGGCGGGCGGTGACGGCGCACCTCGTCACCCTCGAAGGGATGGGCCAGTCCCCGCGCGGCAGCGCCAACGTCTCCGTCCTGCGCTACGACGCGGGCCAGCGGCGCCAGCAAACCCGGGTTCGGTTTGTTGGGCTCGGTGCCTTGCTCGGCCGGACGACGAGCCCGGCCAAAGCCGCGGCGGCGCGGCGTAACGGTCAGAAGGGCGGCCGGCCCGTGAAAGCCATTCAGCGGCAGACCAATTAGCTCGTGACGCTGTCTCCAGGTATCCGTCTCGGCCCGTACGAAATCCTCTCCACTCTCGGCGCGGGTGGCATGGGCGAGGTGTATCGGGCGCGCGACGCGAAGCTGAATCGCGACGTCGCGATCAAGGTGCTGCTGCCCGCGGTGGCGAACGATCCCGATCGTCTCGCGCGCTTCAGTCGTGAAGCGCAGGTGCTGGCGTCGCTCAATCATCCGAACATCGCGCACACATCGCGATCTGAAACCCGCCAACGTGAAGGTGCGGTCAGGCGGAACTGTGAAGATGGTCGACTTCGGTCTCGCCAGAGCGCTCGGTGAGACCTGCTCAGCAAGTAGCTGCGGTCCCACCGCAGGGCACCGAGAGCCATTAAGATAAGACGATGCGCACAGCACTGAGCGACACCGACGCCGAGGCGGCCGCCGCGCATCTGGCCCTGCTGCGCGCCGCAACGGCCGACCGCCGTCTCGCGCTGGCGCTCTCCCTGAGTCGCTCGGTGATGGCCCTGACACGCGATGCCATCATGCGCAAAGATCCTGACGCATCGGACGACGAGATCGGCGTTCGGTTCGTGGCCAGGTGCTACGGCGACGAGCTGGCCACTGAGGTGCGGGCCGCTCTGGCCGCTCGACGGGAGTGACGCCGTCTGATCTCAGCGCGGCGCTCCGGCCGGTGCTGGATGCCCTCGCCGGCCTCGGCGTGCGTCACTTCGTGGCGGGTTCGATCGCCAGTTCGGCCCATGGTGTCCCGAGAGCCAGCATCGATGCCGACGTGGTGGCCGAACTTCAGCCGGGTCACGGGGCAACGCTGATCGGCGCGCTGGCGAGCGCCTACTACGTGCCGGTGCAGCGGGTGGCGGACGCTATTCGCCAACGGGCGTCGTTCAACGTCATCCATCTCGCCACCATGGTGAAGGTCGACGTGTTCGTCGCGCAAGGAGAGGCCGATCAGGCGTCGCTCGGGCGCGTGATACGCGCGCAGCTCGACGACGGCACCGAGGTGCCGATTTGCTCGGCTGAGGATTCCGTGCTCGCCAAGCTTACGTGGTATCGCCGCGGCGGCGAGACTTCCGAGCGTCAGTGGACCGACGTGCTCGGACTGCTCCAGGTCGCAGCCCTCGACATGCCGTACCTCCGCGAAGGAGCGGCCGGGCGAGGCGTCGCCGACCTGCTCGAGCGTGCGCTCGGCGAGGTGCACTGACGCGGCGTAGGGCCTGCAGTGCCCCGAAGGAGCGCCGCGGTTCTCGCGAGACCTGCCTGGTCGGCCAAGGACGACCTGTCCGTGTGGCGATGGCCTACGACTTTCACCCTTCCATTATGCCACCGCTCGTGGCGGCCGCAGTCGGCGAGTGCAGCGAGTGACATTTCGCGCCGATGCCACCGAGGGGCGATGAACTAACCGGTCCGCACGGTCCGGCACCCGCTATACTGCGCTCCATCCCGCTGCCCCCCGGCTCGCGCCTCGGCCCATACGAAATCCTATCTGCGCTTGGCGCCGGTGGCATGGGCGAGGTGTATCGCGCACGCGATGCGAAGTTGAATCGCGATGTCGCGATCAAGGTGCTGCTGCCTGCGGTCGCAAACGATCCGGATCGCCTGGCGCGCTTCTCCCGCGAAGCGCAGGTGCTGGCGTCGCTCAACCATCCGAACATCGCGCAGATCTACGGACTCGAAGCATTTCGTAGCGGCGGGTCTTCAGACCCGCCGGCGATGGCGCTGGTGATGGAGCTGGTCGAAGGCGAAGATCTGTCTCAACGGATTGCCCGCGGCGTTATTCCGATCGACGAGGCATTGCCGATTGCGCGGCAGATCGCCGAAGCCCTCGAAGCCGCGCACGAGCAGGGGATCATTCATCGCGATCTGAAGCCGGCGAATATCAAGGTCCGCGCCGACGGCACCGTGAAGGTCTTGGACTTCGGACTCGCGAAAGCGATCGACCAAGCCGCAAGCCGCAAGTCGCAAGCCGACGTGGCGAACTCGCCGACGCTCTCAATCCACGCGACCGAAGCAGGTCTCATTCTGGGCACCGCGGCGTACATGAGTCCGGAGCAGGCAACTGGCAAGGTCGTCGACAAGCGCAGCGACTTGTGGTCATTCGGCGTCGTCTTGCTCGAGATGCTGACCGGCCGCCACGTCTTTGCAGGCGAGACGGTGTCACACGTGCTCGCTGCGGTCCTCAAAGACGAACCACACTGGGACTCGCTGCCGGCGAGCACACCGATGCCGGTGCGCCGATTGCTGCAACGCTGTCTCCAGAAAGATCGCAAGCTGCGTCTGGACTCCGCTGCCGCCGCGCGGCTGGAGATCGACGATGCGAGCAAGCCGGGCGAGACCATGCACCGTGGCAACTCATGGCCACGGTGGGCCGCGGCAGTCGCGCTGGTGTCGGTGATCGCGTTGGTGTCGGTTGCCGCTGCGCGGTGGTGGATGCCGGGCGATTCAGTCGCCATCAATCCGGATGTCGTTCGCTTCGCCATCCACGACACCGCTGACGTCACGGTGTCGCGCGTGGACGACCGAATGGCGCTGTCTCCGGATGGCCGGACGCTCGCGTTCCTCGGCTACGGCGAACGCGGTTCGGGCATCTGGCTGCGCGCGCTCGACTCTTTGCAGGCGCGCCCGATTCGTGGGACCGAAGGCGCCGCTGCGATGACGTGGTTCCCGGACGGACGCACGCTGGCGTTTTCGGTCGGTGAGCAGATCATGAAAGTGGCCATCCCGAATGGCACACCGGAGAAAGTCGGTTCGTTTCTCGGCACCAGTGGCGGGTCGATGGCCGGCGGAGCGGATGGCCGAATCCTCGTGGGCGACGGTACGCGTCTCGGCACCGTGGCCGCTTCGGGCGGCACTCCCACCTGGCTCCCGCGCGTGTCCGAAGAGGACGCCCACCGGTCACCAGTCTTCCTTCCAGACGGGCGGCACTATCTCTACCAGGTCATCAGCACCGACTCGACCAGAGCAGGGACCTTTATC
>JBBQSP010000200.1:0-3712 GCA_038213735.1 Vicinamibacterales bacterium
CGCGTGCCGGTGGCGCGGCTGGCGGCGGCGCAGGCGGCTCTGAGCGTCAAGGTCGGGGACTAAAGTCAGTTCAGGAAGTGACGGAGGGCGGCGGCTACGCCGCTCTCCGTCACTTCCGCCGTCCGCGTTGGCGTCCTGGGCTAGCGCGGGATCAGCACGCGGACAATCCGATTCGCCGAGAACTCGGCCACGAACACATCCCCGGTCCTGGTATCGCGGGCCATGCTGGTCGGCGTGCGGAGTGGCGCAGCCATCACCAGCGAGGTGCCTCGCACCCCGTCGACTTGAAGCATTCGCCCCGTTGCGCCGGCCAGGAAGTTCGACGAGTACTCAAGGACGAATGCGCTGGTGCCCGAGGAGTCGAGCGGCAGCACGTCGATGGCGGTCTGGAGCCCGCCGATGATTCGCTCGGTGGCGCCAGTATGGCGGTTAACCCGCCAGACGCTCGCCGCGCCGGGGCCGAAGGGAAAGCCGGTCAGCAACGACACGACGAAGTCGTCGCCGGCAACCCGCAGGCCGGCCGGCACGGCTTCCGATACTGGGGGACCGATGTTCGTGGTGTTCGGCACCGGCGCAAAGCTGGCGAGCAACGCCGGGCTGGTCGTGCCGGGCGTCGTGGCCACCTTCCAAATCCGATTGAATGACGCATCAATGACCGCCAGCCCCGAGTCGCTGCCGACCATCCCGAACGGGTTCGAGATGCGAATGTTCCGCGGCTCGTCCGGCCTTGGCTCGGCGACGTAGTCGGGGAAGTCGACCAGGCGTGACACGCGAACCGAATCGCCGCGGCCGTTATAAAGGTAAACACCGTTTCCGGCGGCAACGCTGGCGTGCGCCGATGACGGCAGCGCGAAACCCAACGGAAGACCGTCTGGCGAGGCGGAGAATTCCAGTAGCAGGACGGAGCTGAACAAGGGTGACGAGGCCGCCGGGTTAACGATCTCGCTCTGAGGCGCCGCGCCGGGCAGGCTCGTGTCGCCGCCGCCGATGAGGACATATAGCCGTGGGCCGCTCTGCAGTAAGCCAGAAGGCCCTGACGGGTCGAGGCGGGGACCATGCAAGCCCGACGGCAGGCCGTCAACCACCGTGAACCGCCTCGCGTCCCGGTCGATCATCGAGATGCGGCCGGTGTTGGGCCCATTGCCAGCCTCGGCGACAAGCAACTGGCCCTGTGGCAATTCGAACAGCTTGGCAGGTGCCCGCAATCCGCCCACGTGTTCTTGAACGACCTGCGCAGCGGCTGGTGAGCCGGTCAGGACGAGGACCAGTCCGAGTGTGGCCCGCCAGGAATGAGGAGATAGTGCCCGCATGTGTTTCAACTCCGTTCGAGTGTCGCCTGCCTGAGGCTCGGCCGGCGGTGAACTATAATGACCATCGTGACCCCGTCCGCTTAGGACTGATGTCGCCCGTCGATGCTTGTAGCACCCCGGGTGTGCGCCGCGCACGAAACCCAGCCGAATCGTGAACGAATTCACCACGAAATCCCCGCCGCCGCCGGACGACTCGGACGCTTCCCTCGCTTGCTTCAGGGATGTCTCGATCGACTTTCGACGCCAGACCATCGTTCGCGACGGGCGAGAAGTGCGGCTGCGCGGCAAGTCGTTTGATGTGCTGGCCTACCTGGTCCGTAACGCCGGCCGAGTCGTCGCCAAGCAGGAGCTAATCGACGCGGTTTGGGACGGCGTGGCCGTCTCGGACGATTCGCTGGTGCAATGCCTGGTCGAGATTCGCCGGAGCCTCGCCGATGCGCAGGACGTCGTCAAGACAGTTCGCGGCCGCGGCTACATGCTCGACGCCGCCGTCGCGCCCAGTCCGGCGCCCGCGCCCGGTCCCGCCGTGTCCCGCGCCGAGCCCGCCACGTCACGTCGATGGCGGCTCTGGGTCGCCGCCCTGACCGTGTCGGCGGCAGTGCTTCTGGGGGCGGTCTCCTTTTGGAGCGGGGCCGGGGTCGATGATGCGGCCGTGAAGCCTGGTGCGGTGATGCCTGAGGCGACGTTGAGCGGCGCGGCGAGCGACGCGTTCGCGGCGGGCAACCGCGCGTTGGGAAATCCAACGCAGGTGTCGTTACAAACCGCGCGGAAGTCATTCGAGACGGCGATCGCGCTGGATCCCAACTACGCGCCGGCACACTCTGCGCTCGCCAACGCTCTCTGTATCCTGTCGGCGTTCGGCATCGAGCCGCCGGCCCAAGTGCTGCCGCCGGCGCGGACCGCGGCGCGCCGGGCGGTGGAATTGGAGCCAACCCACGCATTCGGCTGGCACGCCCTGGCCCATTCCCAGGTGCAGTGGGATCGGGACTGGACCTCGGCCGAAGCCAATTACCGGCGGGCAATCGCGCTCGATCCGAACGAGACCCGAAGCCGCTTCCTGCTGGCGCACCTGCTGGTCGGAGTCGGGCGCACCGACGAAGCGTTCCAGGAACTGGATCGCGCCCTGTCCTTGGAACCAGAATCTCCGGTGCTGCTCGGCTCAAAGGGCGTCGTCAACTACTTGGCGCGGCGTCCGGAGCGGGCCCTGGCCGCCTTCGACGAGGCGATTGCGCGCTCCCCGGGCTACTCGCTTCCGCAGTTCTGGCGAGGCCTGGTATTGAGCTCGATCGGGCGCCACGCCGACGCCATGGCAGCGGCCCTCAAGGCGCGCGAGGACATGGGGAACGCGCCGGCCTGGTTGGTGGGCTTCGTCCATGCGCAGGCCGGACGGCGAAGTGAGGCTCAAGAGGTCCTTCACGCGCTCGAACTTCGCGAGCAGCAACAGTACGTCCCGCCCGTCGATCTCGCCCTCGTTCATGTCGCCCTGGGGAACCACGAGAAAGCGTTGGACTGGCTCGAGAAGGGGCTGCAGCAACACAGCCGCTGGATGGAGTTGCTGGCCGTCCTGCCAGCCGTGGATCCGCTGCGTGGCGATCCACGATTCTCAGCTATTCTTCGGGCGATGCAGTTGCCGATTCTCAGATGATCCGCTACTTAGTTCACGAGGCCGGCCAGACGGTGCCGAGGGCAGAGTTCGACCGGGCCTGGCTATCGAGCGACAGCGGAGTCGTGGTGTGGGCGGATGTCAGCGAACCCACCGAGGCCGATGCCGCGGTCCTGCGCGATCAGTTCGGCCTGCACCAGCTGGCGGTCGAGGCTGCCGTGCAACGCGAGACTAACCCCAAGGTTGAAAGCTACGGCAAGTATCTCTATGTCGTGCTGCACGGCATCAACTTCGACGCGGCCGAGCATAAGTTCGACACTTCAGAAACCGATTTCTTTCTGGCGCCTAACTTCCTGGTCACCGTTCATGACGGCCAGCGCCGCAGCATCGCGCACGTGACGGAGTTGTGCAGCCGCACCGACCACGTGCTGGCCGAGGGGCCAATCGCGCTGTTTCATCGCATCGTCGACACCATGGTGGATCACTATCGGCCGGAAGTGGACGAGGTCGAAGAGCGGCTCAACGATATCGAAGACCGGGTGATTGAGGACACGGCGGCCGCCACGGTCGGCGACATCCTGGCGATCAAGCGCGACGTCACCTCGCTCAGGCGCATCCTCGTCCCGCAGCGTGACGCGGTGGGACGCCTAGCCCGGCGCGAGTTCGACATCATCAGCCAGGAGATGGCCTACCGGTTCCGCGACGTCTACGACCAGTTCGCCCGCATGGCGGACGACGGCATCATGTTTCACGATCGGATCACCGGAATCCTGGACGCGCACCTGGCCAGCGTCTCGAA
>JBBQSP010000201.1:0-3475 GCA_038213735.1 Vicinamibacterales bacterium
CGAACAGCTGCGCGAGTGGGACGAGACCTGCAAGCCGACTGCGATCGGACTGCACCGGCAATTGCAGGCGGTCGATCCGCAGGCACTGTCCGATGCGGACCTTCAGGCCTACCTGACGCGATGCCGCGACCACCACGCGGCGATGATCATGCAGCACATGCGTTTCACTGCCGCCGCACTGCTACCGACCGGCGACTTCCTGGCCCACGCGGGCGAGTGGACCGGCCTGGCGCATTCGGAACTGCTGGGCCTGCTGCGCGGATCGGCCGAAGTCTCGGCCGGCGGCTCCGACGCGATGGACGTGCTCAAAAGCGCGTTCGCAGAGGGCTCGCCCGCACGCGAGGTGCTCGCATCCGACGGCGACCCGGCAGACGTGCTGGCCGCCACCGGCAATCCGGCCAAGGTGCTCGAGCGGCTGCGCGTCATGCCCGGCATCGCCGGAAAGGCGGTCAACGGCTACCTCGACCTGGTCGGTTACCGCATCGTCGACGGTTTCGACATCGCCGAACCTTCGGCACTGGAAATGCCCGATGTCCTGCTGCGCGCCATCAACGTCGCCGTGTTCGGCGACGACCAGGCGGAGTCGGACGTGCAAGATCGTATTGCGTCGGTGCGCGAGCAGGTACCGGCCCCGCATCAGCGCGCATTCGACGAACTGCTGGACGAAGCACGCCTGACCTACCGCCTGCGCGACGAACGTGGCGTCTACAGCGACATCTGGGCTGCGGGCCTGATGCGCCGCGCTGCGCTGGCCGCCGGCCAGCGGCTCGCCGACAAGGGCCGTATCGCCGCCGCCGCGCATCTGCTCGACGCCAGCCTGGACGAGATGTGCGCCCTGCTCGCCGGCAAAGCCGGACCGGGCGCCGACGAACTCGCCGGCCGTGCCGGTTATCGGGCGCAGCACAGCTCCAAGGACGTGCCGGCCACGCTGGGGCCACCCGCGCCGCAAGCACCCGACCTGAGCGATCTGCCGCCGCCGGTGGCCCGCGTGATGCGCGCGTTTTCGATCTCGATCGACCATATGTTCGGCAGTTCCAAGGCGCAACACGCCGGCAAGATGGTCTATGGCCTGGCCGCGAGCAAAGGCGTGTACGAGGGCCCGGCGCGGCGCATCTCCAGTCCGGCCGAGTTCGACCGCATCGACAAGGGCGACGTGCTGGTCACCGAATCGACGAGCGAGGCCTTCAACATCCTGCTGCCGCTGCTGGGCGCCATCGTCACCGACAACGGCGGCCTGCTATCGCACGCGGCCATCGTGGCGCGCGAATACGGCATCCCCGGTGTGGTGGGCACGCGCGAGGCAACCACCCGCATCCGGGACGGCCAGCGTATCCGCGTGGACGGCGACAACGGCGAAGTGACGGTTCTCGCATGAAGCGCAAAACCGTTGTTCCGTTCATAAAGGCCCGCGATACCGCCCTGTATGGCGCCAAGGCTGTCTCGCTGGGCGACGCGGCGCGCAAGGGCCTGTCGATTCCACAAGGTGTGGCCTTGTCGGGCGACATGGTCGAAGCCGTCGCCGCCGGCGATCCACGCTCGTTCGACAGGCTGGTCAAGGCCATCGCCGCGCTGGAGCCGCCGTTCGCAGTGCGCTCGTCGGCCGTCGATGAAGACGGCACTGCCGCGAGTTTCGCCGGCCAGCACCTGACGGTGCTCAACGTGCATTCGGTCTCCGACGTGCCCGACGCGGTGCGCGAGGTCTGGTGGTCGGCCAATTCGGACGCGGCCATCACCTACCGCCAGCGTGTGGGCCTGTTCAAGCGGCCGTGTGTCGGCGTCATCGTGCAGACCCTGCTCGACCCCGAGACGGCCGGCGTCATGTTCACCGAGAACCCGGTCACCGGTGCCGACGAACGCGTTATCGAGGCCAGCTGGGGCCTGGGCGAGGCCGTCGTGTCCGGCCTGGTCATCCCCGACCATGTGCGGCTCGACCGCGCCGGACGGCTGCTGCAGCGCAAGGCCGGGCGCAAACACATCGCCGTGCGAGCCTTGCCCAGTGGCGGCACCTTCGAGGAGCCGGTGCCGCCCGGGCGCATCATCGCGTTTTGCCTGGACGAGCCCCAGCTCGAGGCCCTGAGCGCGCTCGCGCTGCAATGCGAAAAGGTCTATGGCCCGCGCCGCGACATCGAATGGGCGTTCCAGGAAGGCACGCTGTATTTGCTGCAATGCCGCGCCGTGACAACCGGCAACAAAGTACGCAGCGAGTCACAGCCCCCTGCCCTGCCTGCGCGCGACCCGACGACCGCATTGCAACGCGTGGGCCTGTTCGCCGACATGGACCGCCGCCAGGCCGAGCAGATCGCGCGGCTGCTCAAGGAGCGGCGCTTTGCCAGGGGCGAGACCGTCATCATCGAAGGCTCGGGCGGAGCCGCCGTCTACCTGATCGTCTCCGGCGCCGCAACGGTGACGCACAACGGCACCGTGGTCGCCACCCTGGGCGCGGGCGAGCACTTCGGCGAGATCGCGCTGATCGATGGCGGCCCGCGTTCGGCCACCGTGACCGCCGCGACCGACCTGGTCTGCTACGGACTCACCTTCTGGGAGTTCCGCCCGCTGGTGGAACGCAACGGCACCATCGCATGGAAACTGCTGCAGGCACTGGCCAAGCGGCTGCGCGAAGCCGAACAAACCTCCTGAACGCGCGTCACGTCAGCCTGCCGGCTGATATGGACATGGCACCTGGACGGTGGCCGGGGGCGGCACGGAAGATGTTAAAACCCGTCATCGGCCCGGCCGATGGCGGATAGACCGAATCAAAACAAACAGGAGGCAAGCACATGGAACTGCTCGAAACTCTATTTGGCGCCATCGGCGATCTGACATGGGGCTGGGCGCTGATACCGTTCCTGGTCGTTCTGGGCCTGTTCTTCACGATCGCCACCGGCTTCGTGCAGTTCCGGTATTTCGTGCGCATGTTCCGCGTACTGACGGGGCAGAACGAATCGGCCGATCCCAACGCCATTTCGGCGCGTGAGGCCCTGCTGGTCTCGGTGGGGGGACGCGTTGGCGGCGGCAACATCGCCGGTGTCGCGGTCGCGATCACGCTCGGCGGGCCGGGGGCCGTGTTCTGGATGTGGGCGATCGCCGCCGTCGGCATGGCCACCAGCCTGATCGAGTGCTCGCTGGCGCAGCTGTACAAACGCAGGGAATCCAACGGCGATTTTCGCGGCGGGCCGGCGCGCGCCATCATCCATGGCTTGGGCGCAGACTACAAATGGCTGGCCGTGCTGTATGCGGTCTGCCTGATCGCCTCGTTCGCGCTCGGTTTCAATGCCTTCCAGGGCAACACCGTGGCCGGCGCCGCGCTCGACAGCCTGGGCGTCGAGCGTATCTGGACCGGCGTCTTCCTGGCCATCGGCACCGGATTGATCGTCTACGGCGGCATCCACCGCATCGCGAAAGTCGCCGACGTGATCGTGCCGGTCATGGCCACGGGCTACATCTTTCTGGCGCTGCTGGTCATCGTCATGAACAT
>JBBQSP010000202.1:0-3467 GCA_038213735.1 Vicinamibacterales bacterium
CTTCAAAGATGTACGAGCGAAACACGCTCTTGTTGCGCAACATCAATGCCGTCCGGTACAGCCGCGCCTACAGTCATACCAACGAATCAAGAAAGATCGTGGCCCCGCGGGGGCGTTTCCCGCGATGACTGGAAAGGTCAGGTAAGCCAAATGTCCCGCCTCTTCGCTCCCATCCCGTTCGCCATTGCCCTGCTGTTCGTTTCCGCGCCGCTGATCGGCTCTGTCGGCGCCACCGCCGTCGCGAACAAGCCGGCTGCCGCCGCGCCCGCCACCGCGGCGCAGGGCGTCATCCACAAGATCATCATGAAGACCGGCATGGCCGGCGGCAAGATGGTGTACCTCGACGAAAAGGGCACCGTCAATCCGGTCCTTAAAGGCAAGGTCGGCGACACCATCGAGATCACGATCTCCAGCGGCGAAGGTGCCGAACACGACATCGTGTTCGAGGGTCTCAACGTCCAATCCAAGCACTTCGATGGCAAGAGTGGTCCGACGAAGCTGAGCTTCAAGCTCGGGCAATCCGGCAAGTTCACGTACTACTGCTCCATCCCCGGCCATCGTTCGATCGGCATGGAAGGCGTTCTGGAAGTGACCGGGCCAGCCGACTCGTCTGCCTCTGCGCCGGCCACCAAGGCGCAGGTGCTCGGGGCCGCACCCCTGGGCACGAATGCCGGCGCCAAGCCCATCGCGCTGGCGTCCGCCAAGGCGGTCAGCATCGCGATGGATCCGAACGCGGTTCCCAGGCCGATCGGCGCACGTGCCCCGCAGCTGGTGAAGTATGCGATCGAGACGGTGGAGCTCGATGGCAGGCTCGATGACGGCACCACCTTCACCTATTGGACTTTCGCGAAGAAAGTGCCCGGCCCGATGCTGCGTGTGAAGGAAGGCGACACTATCGAAGTGGCGCTGACCAACAACAAGGACAGCAAAGCCATCCACTCGATCGACCTGCACGCGGTGACCGGCGGCTTCGGCGGCGGCGAACACACCCAGGTTGCTCCCGGCCAGACCAAGACCATCACGTTCACGGCCCTGAACCCCGGGCTGTACGTGTACCACTGCGCCACGCCATCGGTGGCCCACCACATCTCCGCCGGCATGTACGGCCTGATCCTGGTGGAGCCGAAGAACGGCCTGCCCAAGGTGGACAAGGAGTTTTACGTGATGCAGGGAGATCTCTACACCTCGCACGCCTTCGGAACCAAAGGGCACCACGAGTACAACCCGGACAAGGCGGCCGACGAGATGCCCACCTTCTACACCTTTAACGGCTCGGTCGGTGCGCTCGGCAAGGAGCACAAGATGGAAGCCAAGGTGGGGGAGACGGTGCGCGTTTACTTCGGCGTCGGCGGCCCGAACAAGGTGTCCTCGTTCCACGTGATCGGCGAGATCTTCGACAAGGTGTATAGCGAAGGCTCCACCAACACTGTAAAGGACAACGTGCAGACGACGCTGGTGCCCGCAGGCGGCTCGACGATCGTGGACTTCAAGGTGCAGTACCCCGGCAAGTACCTGCTGGTGGACCACGCGCTGTCGCGGGCGGGCAAAGGCCTGGTCGGCGCGCTGGAAGTCACCGGCAAGGCCGACGCCGCCGTCTACAAGGCTTTTGACAAGTCAATGGGCGACATGGCCCACTGAGCGCCGCGGCGCGTTGCCTGATGCAAAGGAGCCTGCGCGATGAGCCAGATCAGTTTTGCGGACGCGGAGTACGCCGGCAAGCGGAGGAAGACACGTTGCGAGGTGTTCCTCGAGGAGATGGAGCTGGTGGTGCCGTGGAATGCGCTGCTCAAGCTGACCGAGCCGCACTACCCGGTCGCCGGCCGCGGTCGCCGGCCGCGGCCGCAGGCCGTACGCGCTGGAGTTGATGACGCGCGCCTGGACCAAACCGCACAGCTCCAGCAGATGGTGCCAGTCGCGCCCGTTGCGGGCGAGCCGTGAGGCGTCGAAGCACATTACCGCGCCGACTTCGCCGGCGCACCGCCACCAGGCGATCGAAGCCCGTCGCGCCCCCCGTCGCCGCACGATGCGCGGCTGGCGCCAGGCCCCAGAAGCTGCGCGTCGCCTACTAGGGGCGGACCCCGCTAGGGGAGTACGAGGTCAGAGACCTCCCGGCGCATCGACTGCGGGTACTCGACGGTGGGGCTTCCGAGTCGAACGAGCATCTGAATAGTCTCGCCCCCTGGCGCGTACAGGCCGTGGATGGCTGCGTATTGTTCGGCCACCGCGGGATATTCCTGGATCACCTGGCTCAGCGGTTGCATGACGAGGCCCATGCTCCGAGCCGTGAGGCCAAAGCTGGCGTACAGCCTTCCTGCTTCGACTTGTTCACGGCGAGTGTTGGTCGGTGTCGTGATCAGGCCGTAGGCGGGGGTGGCTGCTACGGCGGTCGTCGTGAGGTCGATCTGCCGTTGGGCGCCCACGTCGTCGCTGTTGATCGCCGGAACTAGCGTGATCAGCCCCTGCAGGAGGTACTTCATGAACCCGCTCGTGCCCTGGCCTTCGACGGAAAAGCCCCAGGGCGAGTCGTTCTTGAGGTACTCGTTGGAACGGAACACAGCGTTTGATTCTGCGGTCGCTGCCGCTGATTTGGACTCGATCCTTGAACCATCGATGGCGAACTGGCCTAGAGCGGCGAGGTCGGTCGGGGACGTCAGTATCGACAAGGATGCACCGGAACGCTCGTCGAGGCCCGCGAATGAGGCGCGTTGATCCGAGGTGAGCGGCGTGGCCGTGTACGGAGCACGATTCGTGTCGGATGCGAACAGGGAGCCATAGGTCGCTTGCGGCCGCGCGGCCGCGGTAGCGAGGGTTACCCGCGCCACAGGAACGTCGCTCATGCTCGTGGCAAGGTTCGACTCGCCGTAGTCGCCTTCGGGGAAGAGTTCGATGGTGACGGGATACCCGAGTTCGTCACCGGCGACTCTCACGTATTCCAAGAAGGTTCCTTGCGACACCATCACTTGCCGCGAGAGCGGATCGACTGCCACTGACAGGCGCGAAGAGTCGGCGTAGAGCACAAACACGTCCGGATCCGAATCCAGGCGCACCAGCCACGGTTGCATGTTGTGTCCGCTCGAGGCGAGGAGGCCGTGAGAGACGAGTTGCAGTCGCGGATCTTTGAGAGACGAGTGGTACTCCGAAGACCATGGCTCCAGGTATCGTGAAGGGGCGAAAATGCCTCCGACACCGAGCACCACTGCGGTGAGGAGCACACTCATCCCGACGAGGGCGCCGGCGAGGATCAGCACTACCCGGCGTCCGCGGTGAGTCCGATTGGAGCGGCTCATGTCTGGTCGACCTTCCTAATCAGTGAGGTTCGTGCGTGCACACATAGAAAGTGATCTGTAATCGCTAGAGCATCCGACCAATAGTCACGGGCGCCATCGGCCTGGGGCGCGCGGGCTTGTCGGAGAAGTCCGACGCCGATATCTTGTGAATATCTGAATTGAACGATGTTGCGAAGGTCC
>JBBQSP010000203.1:0-3461 GCA_038213735.1 Vicinamibacterales bacterium
AACGAGAACGACACCGTCGCCACCGAAGAGATCCGCGTCGGCGACAACGATCAGCTCTCCGCGCTGGTCGCCAATCTGATCGACGCGCGTGTGCTGCTATTGCTCACCGATCAGGCCGGTCTGTTCGACGCCGATCCACGCACGAATCCCGGTGCGCGGCTGGTCGAGCGCGTCGATAGCGCCGAAATCCCGGAAGCGCTCTGGCAGGCTGCCGGCGGGCGCTCGGGCGTGCTCGGTACCGGCGGGATGCTGACCAAGCTCAAGGCGGCCGATATCGCACGCCGCGGCGGCTCGGAGGTGATCATTGCCGATGGCAACCAGCCAGCCATGATTCCAGCTTTGCTCACGGGTGGCGGCATCGGCACGCGCTTTTCCGCGCTCAGCCCGCCACGGGAAGCACGTAAACGCTACATCCTGGGGGGTCTGCGCAATGGCGTCGGCGTTGCCATCGATGCCGGCGCCCATGGCGCGCTCGACCAGGGCCGCAGCCTGCTCGGCGTCGGCGTACGCCGCGTCGATGGCGAATTCGATCGCGGCGAAACCGTCACCGTGCACGACCTCACCGGCCGCGCCCTCGCACGCGGCATCGCCAACTACGGCGCGGCTGAATTGCGACGTATCGCCGGCCGCCGCTCGACCGAAATCGAAACCATTCTCGGCTACGACCGCGGCGCCGAATTCATCCATCGCGACGACCTGGTGATGCTATGAGCTCTCGTGAGAGCGGCCATGCTGTTGCCCCTGCCCTTGGTGGGAGCGGCCACGGCCGCGATGCTGTTGCGCCTGCTGCTGGTGGGAGCGGCCACGGCCGCGATGCTGTTGCTGTTGCCTCAGCCACCCGCACCCTCGCGACCGCCGCGCGCGCCGCTGTCCCCACGCTAAAGCGCAGCAGCGGCGAACAGCGGAACCAGTTCCTGCACCAGTTGGCGCAGGGCCTGCGCGACGGCATCCCGCTGATCGTCGCGGCAAACGCCATTGATCTCGGTGCGGGCGAGTCGGCCGGGCTCAGCGCGGCCATGCTCGATCGCCTGCGCCTGGACACCCCGCGCATCGAGGCGATGGCAAAGGACCTTGAACACATTGCCACCCTGCCCGACCCGCTCGGCCAGCCCTTCGAGCAACGCACGCTCGCCAATGGGCTCCTCGTGCACAAGCGCCGCGTGCCGCTCGGCGTGCTCGGCGTGATCTACGAGTCGCGCCCGAACGTCAGCATCGACGTGGCCGCGCTCGCCATCAAGACCGGCAATGCCGCCGTGCTGCGCGGCGGCAAGGAAGCGCTCGCGAGCAATCGCATCCTGGTCGATCTCGCGCGCAATGCGCTGCAGGCGGTCGGCTTGCCCGCATCCGCCCTGGCCTTCATCGACAGCCCCGATCGCCAGGCCACGCTCGAACTGCTCCAGCTCGACTACCTCGTGGACCTCATCATCCCGCGCGGCGGCGCCGGCCTGCACGCGTTCTGTCGCCGCGAGAGCCGCATTCCCGTGATCACCGGCGGCATCGGCATCTGCCATCTCTACGTCGACGCCGCGGCCGACCTCGAACGGGCCTTGCCAGTGATCCGCAACGCCAAGGTGCAGCGCCCGACGGTCTGCAATGCGCTCGACACGGTGATCGTCCACCGCGATATCGCCCAGGACTTCGTGCCGCAATTGGTCGCGCTGCTGAGTGGCGACGCAGTCGAGTTCCGCTGCGACGAGCGCGCACTCGCACTCGCTCGAGTCCCCGGCGCCAATGTCCAGCCCGCGGGCGCTGATGACTACGACACCGAATGGCTGTCACTGATTCTCGGAATCCGCATCGTCGACGACGCCGAAGCCGCCATGGCCCACATCGAAGCCCATTCCAGCGGCCACTCCGACGGCATCCTCACCGAGGACGCCACGCTCGCCGAATCCTTCCTCGTCCGCATCGACTCCGCGGCCGTCTACTGGAACGCCAGTACCCGTTTCACCGACGGCGCCGAACTCGGCCTCGGCGCCGAAGTCGCCGTCTCCACCCAACGTCTCCACGCCCGCGGCCCGATGGGCCTCACTGAACTCACCAGCTACAAGTGGGTGATCGAGGGGGATTACCACGCACGTGCGTAGCTTGCTCTCGTGGGCGCATGGCCATGGCCGCTGCCACACCGCCGCGTCTGGATCTTCGCCGGAGTGTCGCCTTATGACTCTGGATCGTACCCAAACACGCGCAGTTCCTGCTGGCACCGACACGCCTTGGCGATACGCGCCGCCCATGCGATAGCGTCGTCGCGAGAAGGCAATTCCAATACGAGAAAGCCGCCATTGAGCGCGGGCGCCCACGGATAGCCGCCCGGCGCAACGGTGCCGTCGGCAGACACGAGCGCCGGCGGGACGCTTTCGTCGATGCCGCCGCCAAACACGTAAACACCGGCGGCTTTCGCCTCTTCAATGACGGCGTGCGAGTCACGGATGACCGCTTCCCATTCGCCATCGGGCACCACCATTGCCGCGCTCGGGAACGAGATCAGGTATTTGTACATGCTGTCTCTCCTCAGATGGTGGGGTCCAGGGACAACCACCGAGATCCTTTCTGAGTCATTCTGGGGCCACGGGTCGGAAGCAGGTCGGATCAAGCCGGTGGATCCGACTTTGCCGCGCTGTCGGATCCACGCCGGCCGACGCCATCGCATCTCCCGAACCCTTTGCGCGGCGCTTGATCCGACCTACGACGAAATTCGCCGCTCGTGCAAAAAGTCGTGGCAAGGCCGAACTTAGTCCTCGAAGCCATCGACCAGCAGGACGTCGCCGACCAGCGCCGTGTATTCGCTGCTGCGGCCGGACGCGTCGGTCGCCATGGCCAAGAACGGCAGCATGCTGCTGGCGATAACGGGGTATACCACCGTCACCAGTTGCTGCGCGGAGGCGGCCGGGTATGTCTCGGACCGCACGACATCGGCAGTGGCCACGGTCGTGGCACTGTCTGGGACGACGCGCTGCAGGTCGATCCGCAGAGGATAGTCGGCGTTGGCGACGGCGGTGTCGACGCGGTACTGGATCGTCGTGGTCGGGTTGGGTCCTTCCGTCCAGCTCACCGATGCGAACTCGGGACTGTTTTGCCAGCGATTCGCGCCGTCGTCGGCATCGCCGGGATCGTTGGGCGTCGGCTCGCCGCCGAGGTTGGTGTAGGGACTGAAGCGTACGGGCACCCGGCCGTTTTTCGGAATGCCGACGAAGCGATTTCCGGCCCAGCTGACGGCTCCGTAGGGTGAAGCCCCCGGGCCATCGGCCACCATGGCGTTAAAGGCGGCCATGGCAATGGTATTGGCCGCACCGGCGCCAAGCCCGCCGACCGTCTGCAGTGACGGCTCCGCCGCGCTGATTTCGATGCCGAAGCGCCCGGCGACCGGCGCGAGCGGCCGGCCGAGAAAGTCGACGTTGATGTAGTTGCCCTGCACCAGGGCGCCGTCCTGGCAGGCGATGGTGTCGTTCTGGCAGCCGAGC
>JBBQSP010000204.1:0-3392 GCA_038213735.1 Vicinamibacterales bacterium
CTGCAGCGGGCGACGGCCGAGGCCATCCTGGCGCTTCATCTCGTCGCCCGGCGGCTGACGAACGGAACTGGCGCAAGTGGTTAGGCTCCGGTTCGAAGCCAGTCTCATCGCAGTTGCCGCGCTGACGATGATTGCGCTAATCCTGGTGAAGTCGCCGCCGGCGCCGATCTACGACGAAGGCAGCTTTCGCTCGAACCTCGAGCTCATGAATGAGATGGGATTCTCGCGACAATTCCTGGTCGAGATGCGAGGTCAGTCGCCGGGGCCGCTCTATCAGATCGTCCACGCCGCCGCCCAGCCGCTCACCGCCACTCGGATCGGGCCGATGCGCCTCGTCAACGCCGCCTGCCTCCTAGGTGCCATCCTGATTCTGGCGTTGCTCTTTGCCGAGACGGGTTGGGCGGGCGGACTCGCCTCCACCGGCCGGATGTTCGCCATCCCGGGACTCTGGGTGGTGGGGGGAATGGCCCTGACCGAGTCACCCGCGATGCTGTTCGTCGCGAGCGGCATCGTCCTGCTGGTGCGGACGCTTCGCACGCCGGGCTCGCTCCTGGTGGATGTCGGCCTGAGCGCGGTCGCCGGCACCCTGCTGGCACTGGCGATTCTGGGACGCCAACCCTACATGGTGATTCCCGTCGTGGCCTGGGTGCTGGCCTACCGGGCCGGCCGGCGGGAGTTGATTCTGCTGCTGACCTTTTCCCTGTTTGCCGCGGTCGGGCCACTGCTGGTCTTTGTGACGTGGGGAGGCCTCGTTCCACCCCTGCTTGGCGGCATCCAATCCGGGCTGAACCCCTACTATGCGCTGCTTGGTTTTGGCTACGCTGGCGTGTTCACGCTGTTGCTGGCACCCCGTTGGTTTCAGTTGAATCGCCACCTTCTGGCGGTGAGCCTTGCCGTGAGCGCGCTCGGCGTGAGCGTCAACCTCTGGACCCGGACCGTCCAGCAGTTGCCCATGGCATCGGTGGTCCGGCCGCTGCTTGGACCTGGCGTTTCTGACATTGCCGCGATCGCCTTTCCAGTCCTGTTCGTCGTCTTTGGCTTGTACTTCGTGGCCTCAGCCGCGATCAATCTGCGCGCACGCAGCCACGATGCCGAGTTCCTGTTCTTCACCCTGGCGGCACTGGCCATTGTCCTGACCTGTGCGAAATCGTCGGCGCAGTTCTCGTCGCGTTACGTGGTCCAGGCGGCGCCATTTCTGATGGCGATGACCGCCGAGTTCGCTCCCGCCGGAACCAGCCGGATCACGCGACTGATCGTTGGCGCCACACTTGGGATCAGCTCGCTGCTGAGCTACTACAGATGATCAACAACCGAAAAGTCGTGGTCGTGTTGCCGGCGTACGATGCGGCGTTGACCCTGGCTCGCACGTACCACGAGATCCCGCTTGATGTGGTCGACGAGGTCGTGCTGGTGGATGACGCCAGCCGCGATGGCACTGTGGCCGAGGCGCAGCGGCTCGGCATTCAGCATGTCATCAAACACGACCGCAATCTCGGGTATGGAGGCAACCAGAAGACCTGTTATGCCCACGCCATGAGACTCGGCGCCGATATCATCGTCATGCTGCATCCCGACTACCAGTACTCACCCAAGTTGATTCTCCCGATGGCGTCAATGATCGCGACCGGCCTCTACCCGGTGGTGCTGGGCTCGCGAATTCTGGGCGGGGGAGCGCTGAGCGGCGGCATGCCCCGCTACAAGTACATTTCGAACCGCGTGTTGACGGCAGCCCAGAACCTGCTGATGGGGCAGAAGCTGTCCGAGTACCACACCGGTTATCGAGCCTTTGCCCGGGAGGTCCTCGAGCGCGTGCCGTTCGAAAAGAACTCCGACGACTTCGTCTTCGACAACCAGATCATCGCGCAGATCTTTGCGAACGGATATGCGGTCGCCGAGATCACCTGCCCGACCAAGTACTTCACCGAGGCTTCGTCGATCAGTTTCCAACGAAGCGTCAAATACGGGTGCGGAGTGTTGCTGGTGTCGTTCCGCTACTTCCTGGATCGCATGCGGATCCGGCCGTGGCCGCTGTTGCGCCGAGAGGACACCGTCAATGCTGCCGGCCGCCGGGACTGAACCGTTTTCGCCGCCGGTGCCGGCCACGCACTGTGTCAGTTGCGGCGGCCGGCTGGTCACCCGGTATCCGCGGGTGAGCGATGCCCAGACGCGGGAAGTCTTCGCGGTCGGCGTTTGCACCAGCTGCGGATTGGGCCACACCATCCCACAACCGGCGAGCCTCGATCGCTACTACGCCGACTATCACGGCGGGCGCCACGGGGTTACCCAGGCATGGTGCCTGCGCCGCCGGCTCTCGTTCGTCCGGCAGGTCGCCCGCCACGTCGAGCGCCGGGCCCTCGATATTGGCTGTGGCGACGGCTCGTTCCTGCTGGCGTTGAAGCGCAGTGGATGGGTCGTGCAGGGGTCCGAGTACGCTCCGGAGAGTGCCCGTGCCGCCGGACTGGACGTGGTGGCCGATCTCACTCAGATTCCCGAGGGACAGCGCTTCGGTCTTGTTACGTTGTGGCACAGCCTCGAGCACATGCGCGATCCCCGCCAGGTCATTGGCCGTGTTCACGAGTTGCTGGCGCCCGGCGGCGTGGTCCTAATCGCGGTGCCGGACGCGGGCAGCCCGCAAGCACGCGTGTTCGGGCCGGCGTGGGTTCATCTGGATGTGCCGCGGCACCTCTTCCACTTCACCGAGGACGCGCTCGTCGCGCTGCTGCGAGGATCGGGACTTGACGTAGTGCGGGCGTGGAGGCACGAACTGGAACTCGACCTGTTCGGATGGACGCAGAGCAGCCTCAACCTCGTGCTGCCCGAGCCCAACGTGCTGTTTGCCCGCCTGACCGGACACGCCACCCGAGCGTCGGCAGCGGTCGTTGGTGCGAGCTTCCTGTTTGGCGCGGTCCTGACCGCCGCCGCTGTGCCGATTGTCGCGGCGGGGGTTGTGGGCGGTCACGCCGGGACGCTGGTGGTCGCGGCGAGTTCCCCCGGCGACGGTCGAAGGGTTGACCGCTCCGGAACTGCTCCGCCTAGGCGGACCTGGCGAGACGCCCGAACAGCGCCCGCCTCGCCGGTGGATGGCGCAGCAAGGCCATGATGAATTCGCGATGCTGGTTGAATCGCGCGGTCTTGCGGACCAGCGGGAGGATACCGTCGGTCTTGGCCAGGCTGAAGAGCGCGTCGATATCCGTATCCCGCATGCGGTGCGCGACGAAGCGCAAGGCCTTCTGGGCGTTGAACTCGGAATGAAACCGGTCGCGCCACTGCCGCTCGTACGGCCGCAGGGCCTGCGCCGACAGATCGCCCACCGCCAACTGCCGGCCCAGCACGTCGGCCGCTAGCTCACCGCTCACCACGCTGTAATAAATCCCGCCTCCCGTCGTTGGCTT
>JBBQSP010000205.1:0-3342 GCA_038213735.1 Vicinamibacterales bacterium
CATGGCCGAGGCGTTCCGGCAGGGCAACCTCGGCATCATGGACTACTACCGGATGAAGAACATCCAGGCCGACTCGTCGATGCGCGAGTCGATCGCCGAGGACGGTGACGATCAGACGCCACCGAAGCGGTAAGCGATGTCAGTCGAATCCCTGATCCTGCTGGCGCTGTTCGTGCTGTTGCCGCTGATCGAGCGGCTGGTGCTGGCCGCGCGCCGGCGCCGCGAACGGGACCTGGCCGAACGGCCCGAGGCCGAATTGGAACTGCCGCCCTTCATGGTGCCGGAGGAGCCGCCGCCGGTGGTGATGCCACCGCCGCTCCCTCCGGCAGCGGCCAAGCCGAAGCCAGGGCCGGCCTCGCCGCGGGTGCGCGCGCCGCAGCGCCCGTCGGTGGTGGCGGCCCGCGCTCGCGCGGCCTCGGCCGGTTCCCCGTACCGGCGCGACCTGCGCCGAGCCGTGGTCATGGCGGCCGTGCTCGGTCCGTGCCGGGCGCTCGGCCCGTACGACGATCCGCGTTCGTGATCCGCCGCCACCACTGGCGACGGAGTCCTCGGCGCTGTCCATGGTGACGCTGAAACGCGTTGCGGTCGCGGTGATGGGGATTGCGATGCTGCTCGCCGCGGGCGCGGTGGCCTGGTTCCTGTGGTTCCAGCAGGGCGTCGCGGCGTCGCGCCCGGTGGTGGGCACCATTGACCACTACGCTGGCTATCGCGCCGATCTCACACCCCTGCAGGTCACAATTTCCGCCGCCGGCCGGCAGGCGCCCTGGCGCACCACGGCCGACGACCTGCGCGCCAACGTCCACATGTGGCGCCGCATGCACGTGGCCGACTGGAACGGCGTGCCCGAGCCTCTGCGGCAGCAGGGGCTCGACCGGATGCTGGCGGCGTATCACCAGGTGCTGGTCAGCCCACGAACCTGGGATGCGATGCGGGTTGACGACTGGGACCGGGTGCCGCAACCGGTCCGCACCGTCGCCTTCCGCCACATGATGGCGTACTGGTCGGGCTACTACGACGTGGGCGGCGTCTTTGACCTGCCGCCGCAATTGGTCGCCGACACCCTGGCGGCCGTCGTCATGTCCGAGTCGTGGTTCGACCACCGCGCGGTGTTCGTCAACCGCTTTGGCAACCGTGACATCGGCCTGGCCGCCGCCTCGGACTACGCGCGCGAGCGCATGCGCCAGTTGCACCAGCAGGGCGTGGTTGACATGGGGCCATCGGACGCGGACTACGTCAATCCATGGGTGGCGACGCGGTTCGTGGCCGTCTGGATGGCGCTGCTGCTCGATGAGGCGGGCGGCGACCTCGACCTCGCGGTTCGCGCCTACCATCGCGGCATCGCCGAGGCTGGCGACAGCCTGGGCGCCGCCTACCTCGCGATGGTCCGCAACCGCTTGAATCGATTCATTCGCAACCGCGACGCGCCGCCGGCCTGGGACTACCTGTGGAAGACAGGTCGCCAGGTCGAACGACAGGCTTGGCCGTGGCTGGTGCCGCGACTGCCGTCTGGCTGAACCAGTTGCCCTTGGAGCAAGCCCATAAGAGACCGCCGAGGCGCTCGGCATCTCGACCAAGACCGTGATGCGCGACTGGAAGACACTCGCCTGACGGGTCAGCGGCCGAGCCGGCCTTGGAAGAGTCGCAGCGGACCGAAACTCGGACGGCCGAGTGCTCCCGCCTCGATGCTGAACGAGCCGTTCACTTCGTACGGCACTTGCTGACTGACGATGGTGCGACGCAGCACATCCGCCAGTCCCGGGAGATCAGCGAAGTCAATCGAGAGATCGAGCGGCACGTCGGATTCGCCGCCGGCCGCGAGCGGGAGTCCCAGCGGAAAGTCACCGGTCGCCGCGCGCGTCCCGTCAAACGACACCTCCGCGCGCAGCGTGCTCAGCGTGACGCCCACGAGATTGGGATTGCTGATGCGCGTCCACAGCCGCACCGCAGCGCCGCCTAGAGGTTGCCGGGTGCTCGGACCCGCAAGGCGAATGGTGCTCTGCTGTCCAGGCGCTTCTGAGAATCGCAGTGGCTGAACCACCCGCGCGAACTGCCCAAGCGTTGCGCACGCCGTGGTCGACAGGAGCGCAGCGATGGCGAGGGCGGTCTGTAACCTCATCATGGGCTGGTGCGATGCAAGACTAGCGCCAGAGCACGTTCCTGACTGCCTGATAGTGGCCAGGCAGCACGCTGGGCCACTGCGAGTTTCTTGACTTGCTCTGCCTTCGGCCGTACGATTCATGCCGCTACCCACCCCCGGGAACGAAAGCGAGCATGACCGGACAAATCGTTTCGCACTATCGGGTTCTCTCGAAGCTCGGTGGCGGTGGCATGGGCGTGGTCTACGAGGGCGTCGACAAGCGTCTCGGCCGGCGCGTCGCGTTGAAATTTCTGCCGCCGGAACTGTCCGCAAATCTCCACGCGAACGAGCGCTTTCAACGCGAAGTGCGCGCTGCATCAGCGCTCAACCACCCCAACATCTGCACGATCTACGACATCGGCCAGGTCGCCGGGGTCGACAGTCAGCACTTCATCGTCATGGAGCGCCTCGAAGGTCAGACCCTGAAGCACCGGATCGCCGCGGGCCCGCTGGAAGAGGCCGTCGCCCTGGAGTTCGCGCTCGAACTGGCTGATGGCCTGGATGCGGCGCATACGCGCGGCATCATCCATCGCGACCTGAAGCCCGCGAACATTTTCGTGACCGACCGTGGTCACGCGAAGATTCTCGATTTCGGTCTCGCCAAGCTCGACGTCAGCAAGAGCGACCCCGAGTTTACTGGCCGCGCCACGATCAGCCCGCGCCCGGACCAGGGCCACCTCACACATCCGGGGGCGACGCTCGGTACGGTCGCCTACATGTCGCCCGAGCAGGCCCGCGGCCGCGTCGTCGACACCCGCAGCGACCTGTTCTCGCTGGGCGTCGTGTTGTACGAAATGACGACCGGGCACCTGCCGTTCAGCGGCGAGACGCCGGCCGTGATTTTCGACGCCATCCTGAACCGGGCGCCGCTGCCGCCGACGCGTTTGATGCCGCAGTTATCGGTGGAGTTCGAGCGCACGATCCTGCGCCTGCTCGACAAAGATCCCGAGATGCGGTATCAAACCGCCGCGGACTTGCGTGCCGAACTGCGACGCGCACGGCGCGAAAGCCATAGTGCGGTGTCCGCGACGGCAGCAGATTCCGGGCCAGGCGCAACGGCCGCGCAGATCACCGTCACTCTCCCCGGTTCATTCGCGCGTGACGGTGGGGCGGCCAGCTCAAGCAGGTTCACACAGGGCGTCGCGGCGTTGACGAAGCCGGGCCGCCGCTGGATGATTCCCGGCGCGCTCGCGGTGGCGGCCGCC
>JBBQSP010000206.1:0-3265 GCA_038213735.1 Vicinamibacterales bacterium
CCGCGACGCCCGAGGATCAGGAGGCCGATCAGGCCCTTCGTGATGCCCGCACGCGCTTTGTCGCCGGCTTTACCCAGCGGCTGTTGGCGATGAGCACGCTGCTCGACAGCGCGGAGCGCGGTGATGACGGCGCGCTGGCACCGCTGCGCGAGTCTGCCCACAAGCTGGCGGGGCTCGGCGGCGTACTGGGCTTCCCGACGGTCAGCGAACAGGCGTCCCTTCTTGAACAGGCGCTGCTGGCGCCGGCACTGGATGCGGCCGCCTTGCGTGCGGGGCTGAAGCGAATGGGCAACGGCTTTGCGCACGACCTGGCCGGCACCGCGCCATCGTGGGCGCAGGACGCGGGCCGCGCCCCCCATGCCGCTCGCATCCTGCTGGTCGAAGACGACCAGGAACAGCGACGAGTGGTGGCGTCAGGCTTGCGGGCCTCGGGCTATCGCGTCGTGACCGCGGAATCGGGGCCCGAGGCGATCGAAACGGCCCGCCTCGAACACCCCGACTTGATCCTGCTCGACGTGGACCTGCCCGGCCTTGACGGCATGGCCGTGTGCCGTCACATCAAGCTCGAGCCGGCGCTCGCGTCGGTGCCGGTGATCTTCTGCACCGCGCGCACCGGCCTGATGGACCGCATGGCCGGACTCACGCTCGGCGCCGACGACTACATCACCAAGCCGTTCGCGCCGACTGAACTCTTGATGCGCATCAAGCGTTTGGTGTCGCGCGCCGCGCCGGCGCCCGCAGCGCCGGCCGCCGTCTCGGGACTACTGGGATACGAGTTGTTCGCCGCGGCGGCACGCGAGGCGCTGTCGCGGGGAGCGGCCGCGCTGGTGTTGGTTCGCGTGGCCACGCAAGAGCTCGAGCCACTGGCCGCGCGATGCATCGACGACTTGCGCCGGCGCGACATCCTTGGCCGCGTCAGCGATACCCACCTCGTGTTCCTGGCGCCCGAGTTATCGGCGGCCGCGGCGCGGGCGGCCGTGCAGGCGATTGTCGATCGATCCCCGAAGATCGAAGACGCCACCATGGGCGCCGCCGATAGTGCGGCGGTGCCGGCCGGGACCGGCGCGCTCGACGCCATGCTGGCTCATGCCGACCTGGCTCTCGCCGCCGACCGCGTGGCCCGCAGCGGCAGTCAACCCGGCCGCCTCACGGTGCTGCTGGCTGAAGACGACCCCGACGTGCTGCACATCATCGATGCGCGCTTGCGGGCCGCCGGCTATCGCACCGTGCTGGCCCTGGACGGGCAACAGACCCTGGATGCCCTCGACCGCGAAAGTCCTGCCGTGGTCTTGCTCGACCTCATGATGCCGAAGCTCACTGGCTTCGATGTCCTGATGCGACTGCGCGAGCGCACCGGGCCCCGGCCGCGGACGATCGTCGTCTCGGGGCGCGGGCGTGACGAGGACGTGGCACGAGCCTTTGAACTGGGCGCCGACGATTACGTGACCAAACCCTTCAATCCCGAAGAGCTGATGGCGCGAATCGCGCGGCTCACCAGGTAGCCACGCGTGCTACTGAGCTTCGCCGAAGCCTTTCGCGACGCGCTGATCCCTTTCATCATTGGCGGGAGCGCCCTCCTGCTTCTGCTGCTCGCCCTGCTCGTCGGCCAGCGCCTGATTCGCGCGGCGGGCGGCACGCGGCGCCGCGCCCTCGTCAGCCGCTATGGCCCGATCGTCGCGGCGGCCCTCGATGGGGACGCCGCCGCCTTATCCGCGACCGTCGCGTTGGTCCCGGCTCGCCACCGCGCACTCGTTGCTTCCCTGATCCTGGCGCCCCTGCATGTCGTCCGTGGCGGCCACAACGTCCGCGCCGCCGAGCTCGCCGAACGGCTGAAGCTGACTGACGGCTGGCGCACCGACTTGCGATCGCGCCGCTGGTGGCACCGCTCGGAGGCCGCCCTTGCCCTCGGGCTGCTCCGCGATCGGTCCTCGTTGCCGTCGCTGATTGACCTGCTGGACGACGAACACGAACAAGTGAGGGCGGCGGCCGTCGATGCCCTGGGGCAGATTGCCGATCCCTCGGCCATTCAGCCCTTGTTGACGCGCCTGAACGAGCCAACCCGTCACGAACGCGCGCGCGTGGTGCAATCGCTGCGCGCCTTTGGTGAAGGCGCGACCTCGGCCCTGCTCGCACACGGCACCGCCCATCCGGCCGACCGGGCGCTCGTCGCTACTATTCTGTCGTTCGTCGGCGGAGCGGCGGCGCGCGAGCCGCTCTTGCTCTGGGCTGGGTCCGAACCGGCCGACACCCGTGCCGCGGCCTGGCAGGCCCTCGCTGCGGTCGGCCTCGACGACCGCGCGTTTTATCACGCGCTCAAGGGATTGGACGACGAGGATGCCGGAGTCAGGGCGGCCGTGGCGCGCGCGCTGGCCCGCACTGGACGCGGCGAGGCCTCGCCGCACCTGGCCGGGCACCTGGACGACGACTGGGAGGTAGCGGTGCAGTCGGCGCGCACGTTGATCAAGCTCGGCGACGATGGCCGCGCGGCGCTGGCCGCCCGCGTCAAACAGGGCCCCGGCCTGGGACACGACCTGGCGCAGCAGGTGCTGTGGGAAGGCGGGCACCGCTGATGCGCGCCTGGGTGTCGCAGGGCTTGATGGTGTTCGACCTCGGCGTGCTGGCCTACTTCCTGGTCATCAACTCCCTGTATCTGCTGTTCTCGGTGGTCGCGTTCTTCTCGCTGCTCCAGCATCGCCGGCGGTGGACCTCGCGCGCACTCGGCGTCGTCATGCGGTCGCCGGCGACACCGGCGATTTCAGTGATCGCGCCGGCTTACAACGAAGAAGCCACCATCGAGCAAAGCCTGCGATCGCTGCTGCTGCTGAACTACCCGAAGTTCGAGGTCGTGGTCGTCAACGATGGCTCCAAGGACAAGACCATCCAGAAGATGGTCGAGGCGTTCGCGCTGATGCAGGCGCCCGTGGTCTACCAGCAGCCGCTGGCAACCCAACAGGTACAGGCGCTGTACCGATCGCTCGACAATCCTGACCTGGTCGTCATCGACAAGGCCAACGGCGGCAAGGCGGACGCGATCAATGCCGGCATCAACGCCGCGCGCTACCCGCTGGTCTGCGTGATCGACGCGGACTCGATTCTCGAACCCGAAGCGCTGATGCGCGCCGCCCTCCCGTTCGTGGAGAACCCGAACACGCTCGCCACCGGCGGCATCATTCGCATCGTCAACGGCTGCACGGTCGAAGCCGGCCAGGTGACCAAGATCGACATGCCCAGCAGCTGGCTGGCGCGCTTCCAGGTGGTCGAGTAC
>JBBQSP010000207.1:0-3216 GCA_038213735.1 Vicinamibacterales bacterium
AACCTCCGACCCCCAAGTTCGTAGCCTGGTGCTCTATCCAGCTGAGCTACGGGCGCGCAGTCGTAGAATTATGACGAACCACTGCAAATTCGTCAAACCATTTCATGTCCTGACCACCTGCACCGGCGACTTGCGTCGAACGCAGCGGGCCAGAAAAAACCCCGTGAAAGCGGCTTCTTGAAACTGGCGGAGAGTGAGGGATTCGAACCCTCGATGGGAGTTAAAGCCCATACTCCCTTAGCAGGGGAGCCCCTTCAGCCGCTCGGGCAACTCTCCGCAACACACAACTTGATGCAGCCGGAGAGCATAGCGGCTCATCCCCGGTGCGGCAAATGTTTTCTATCAGGCGTCCGCGCTTTTGTCGCCATCGTCGGGAGCCGCTTCTCCACGCTGGATGCGTTGGTAAATCTCCTCTCGATGGACCGCGACATCTTTGGGTGCATTGATACCAATTCGGACCTGATTGCCCTTGACGCCGAGCACGGTGACCGTCACCGAGTCGCCGATCATCAGGGTTTCGCCGACGCGACGCGTCAGGATGAGCATAAAACCTCCTCGTGCCAGCGGATCCTGCCGGCTATAGCGCCGTTCGTTCCACGAAAGCGCTTCCAATATCGAAAAAAGCGTCCGTTATCTTACCGACCCACCGTTCCGGGTCGCAAGCCGCAAACGCTTCCACATTCAGGACAGCTTGTTGCGTAACCAGTCTTCAACCCCGGCCAATGCCGCGATCAGGGCTGGGCCATCGTCACCGCCACCCTGGGCCATGTCCGGACGACCACCACCCTTGCCATTGATCTGGCCGGCAACATGCGACAGGAGTTCACCCGCCTTCACCTTGCCTGCCGCCGCGCCACTCACGCCCGCCACCAATGCAACCTTGCCGTCGCTGGCGCCGGCCAGCAGCACCACCGCATCGCCGAGCTGCTGCTTGAGCCGGTCCAGCGCATCACGCAGGGCCTTGACGTCGAAACCCTCCAGCCGCACCGCGACGACCTTGACGCCTCCGATGTCTATGGCGGATGAACCCAGGTCCGAGGTCGCGCCCGAGGCCGCCTTCGCCTTGAGGCCTTCAAGCTCCCGCTCCAGCCGCTTCTGGCGATCGAGCAGCGCGCGCAGCTTGTCAGACACGTCCGCGGAGCTGCCGCCGAGCAGGTGCGCCGCTTCGCCCAGGCGACGTTCCTCGGTCGCGACATGGTCCAGCGCGCCCTGCCCGGTCACCGCCTCGATGCGTCGCACGCCCGCGGACACACCGCCTTCGGCGACGATCTTGAACAGGCCGATGTCGCCGGTGCGCGCCACGTGGGTGCCGCCGCACAGCTCGGTCGAGCCGCCGCCCATGCGCAGCACGCGCACCTCGTCGCCGTACTTCTCGCCAAACAACGCGAGCGCGCCGAAGTCCAACGCCTCCTGCATGCCCATGTGGTGCACTTCGGTGGCGTGGTTGCCTCGCACCTCGGTGTTGACACGTCGCTCGACCTCGGCGAGCTCGGCCCCGGTCAACGGCTGGAAATGCGCGAAGTCAAAACGCAGGCGGTCGGGCGCGACCAGCGAGCCCTTCTGGCTGACGTGGTCGCCGAGCACGGCGCGCAATGCGGCGTGCAACAGATGGGTGGCGGAATGGTTGAGCACGGTCGAGGCGCGCCGTTGCGCATCGACTGCGCCGTGCACGCGGTCGCCTCGCCTCAGCGACCCGGCGGCGAGCGTGCCGACGTGGCCATGGAACTGGCCGGCGAACTTCGCCGTATCGCGCACGACGAAGTGGTTCCCGGCGACCTCAAGCTCGCCCGCGTCACCGATCTGTCCGCCGCCTTCGGCATAGAACGGCGTACGGTCCAGGATCACCACCGCCTCGTCACCAGCGTCGATGTGGTCGACCGAGCGGCCGTCCTTCAGCAACGCGACGACTTCCAGCCCGTCATCAGTGAGCGCGTCGTAGCCGAGGAACTGCGTGGGGGCGAGTTGCGCCGCGAGCTCGGCCGACATCGTCGCGGCTCCGCCAAATTTGCCGGCCGCGCGCGCGGTCTCGCGCTGCTGGTTCATCGCCGCGTCGAACCCGGCCATGTCCACGCCCAGGCCGCGCTCACGGGCGATGTCCCCGGTCAGGTCGACCGGGAAGCCGTAGGTGTCGTACAGGCGGAACGCGTCGGCGCCGGGGATCACCCCGGCCGAACGAGCCGCGACCTCGTCGAAGATCCGCATGCCCGAGTCGAGCGTCTCGGCGAACCGCTCTTCCTCGGCCTGCAGCGCGCGCGAGACGAACTCGTGCTTGGCCGCCAGTTCGGGGTAGGCGTCGCCCATCACCGCGACCAGCGCGGGCACCATGCGGTGGAAGAACGGCTGCTTCTGGCCGAGCATCCAGCCGTGGCGCAGGGCGCGGCGGATGATCCGTCGCAGCACGTAGCCGCGACCTTCGTTGCTGGGCAGCACGCCGTCGACGATCAGGAACGAGCACGCGCGGATGTGGTCGGCGATCACGCGCAGCGACTTGTTGTCGAGATCGCTGATGCCGGTGAACCCCGCGGCCGCGGCAATCAGGTGGCGGAACAGCTCGATCTCGTAGTTGCCATGCACGCCCTGCAGCACCGCGGCGAGGCGCTCAAGGCCCATGCCGGTGTCCACGCACGGCGCCGGCAGCGGCGCGAGGCTGCCGTCGGGCTGCCGGTCGAACTGCATGAACACCAGGTTCCAGATCTCGATGTAGCGGTCGCCATCCTCGTCCGGGGATCCCGGCGGCCCACCGGCAATATGCGCGCCGTGGTCGTAGAAGATCTCAGTACACGGGCCGCAGGGGCCGGTGTCGGCCATCTGCCAGAAATTGTCGGAGGCGAACGGCGCGCCCTTGTTGTCGCCGATGCGGATGATGCGCTCGGCGGGAATGCCGATCGTCTCGTTCCAGATCCGATAGGACTCGTCATCGGTGTGGTACACCGTGACCAGCAGGCGCTCGGCGGGGATGCCCCAGACGCCGGTCAGCAGTTCCCAGGCCCAGGCAATGGCGTCGTGCTTGAAGTAATCACCAAACGACCAGTTGCCGAGCATTTCGAAAAACGTGTGATGACGCGCGGTGTAGCCGACCTGGTCGAGGTCGTTGTGCTTGCCACCGGCGCGCAGGCAACGCTGCACGTCGGCGGCGCGCACGTAGCCGGGCTTCTCGCTGCCCAGGAACACGTTCTTGAACTGCACCATGCCCGAGTTGGTGAACAGCAAAGTCGG
>JBBQSP010000208.1:0-3139 GCA_038213735.1 Vicinamibacterales bacterium
CATCAAGACGCTCGGTGAGCTTGGCCACCACATTGATCTGGTGACCTATCCGATTGGCCGCAACGTGGAGCTCCCCAATCTCCGCATCTTCCGATCGTGGCGCCCGCCGTTTGTGCAGAAGGTTCGCATTGGTCCGTCGCCGACCAAGCTGTTGCTCGATGGGTTGATGCTGTTCACGGTCCTGCGGCGTGTCATGGCCGAACGCTACGACGCCATTCATTCACACGAGGAGATGGGGCTGGTCGGAGTGTGGCTGGCGCAGTGGTTAGGCATCCCGCATCTCTACGACATGCACTCGAGCCTGCCGCAGCAGCTCAGTAACTTCAAGTACAGCCAGTCGGGCGCGCTCAGGCAACTCTTCACCTGGGCCGAAGGCCAGATGGTGCACAAGTCAAAGGTGGTCATCACCATTTGCCAGGAGCTGCAGGACACCGTGACCGAGATGGGCGTCGGCGAGCGGTCACTGTTGATCGAAAACGTGATGGGCGGCGACGTTGACGATCCGCCAAGCCGCACGCCCGCCGAGGTCCGCGAGGTCTGGGGTATTGCCCCGGGCGCGCCGCTGGCGCTGTACACCGGAACCTTCGAGGCGTACCAGGGAGTGGACCTGTTGATCGACGCGGCGGTGCTGATCGCTGCGCAGCGTCCCGACGCCCGCGTGCTCGTCGTCGGCGGCGAGCCGGTCCAGGTGGACGCAGCCAGGGCCAAGGCAGCCGAGCGCGGTGCCGCGGCCGTGATGATCTTCACCGGTCAGCAACCGGCGAAGGAGATTCCCGGGTTCGTGCAGGCCGCCGACCTGCTGGTCTCGCCGCGTGTTCGTGGCACCAACACGCCGCTCAAGATCTATTCGTACCTGCGCTCGGGCAAGCCCATTGTCGCGACCAACTTGCTGACGCACACGCAGGTGCTGACGCCGGCGATCTCGAGGCTGGTGGCCCCGGAGGCCGGCGCGTTTGCGCATGCGGTGCTGGAGCTGATCGAGCAGCCCGAGCAACGCGCGCGCCTGGCGGCCGCCGCCCGGGTCGTCGCCGAGGACAAGTACAGCCGCGAGTCGTACGTGCGTCGCACGGCCCAAGCCTATGAGCGCCTCGCAACCGACACGCCCCTGGGTTTGTCGGGGGAGTTGGCGCGCCCGTGACAGTGCTGGTCACGGGGGCTACAGGGTTCACCGGAGGGCACCTGGCACGGCTGCTGGCAGCACGCGGCGACGAGGTACGAGTGCTGGTGCGGCCGAAGAGCCGCGCGCGCTTCGACCGTTCGCCCCTGGCCGCGGCCGGCATGCAGGCCGCGGAAGGCGACCTGACGAATGCGGCGTCGCTGCGCCGTGCGTCCGAGGGCGTGGAGGTCGTGTACCACATTGCCGCGACCTATCGTGAGGCCGGGCAGCCTGATTCCGCGTACCGGGCCATCAACGTCGATGGCACGCGCAACGTGCTCGAGGCGGCCAGGGCGGAGGGCGCGCGCCGGGTGGTGCACTGCAGCACCGGCGGCGTGCACGGACACATCGCCAACCCGCCGGCGAACGAAGACGCGCCGTTCAATCCGGGAGATGTCTACCAGGAGACCAAGCTCGAAGCCGAGACGCTGGCGCGCGATTTCGGCCGTACCACGGGCTTCGATGTCGTGGTGGCCCGTCCGATTGGCATCTACGGTCCCGGCGACTTGCGGTTCTTGAAGCTGTTTCGCGGCCTGGCGCGCGGGAAGTTTCCGATGATCGGCGACGGCCGGGTCTTCTATCACCTCACCTTTGTCGAGGACCTGGTCGAAGGCTTTCGCCTGTGTGGCACCGTGCCTGACGCAACCGGCCGGACCTACATTCTCGCCGGCCCTCGCTACACCACGCTTGAAGCGCTGGTCGGCCTGGTCGCGAAAGATTTGGCGGTGGCGCCGCCGACAATGCACTGGCCGGTGTGGCCGTTCTGGACCGCCGGTCTGTTGTGCGAACTGGTGTGCGTGCCACTGCGCATCGAGCCGCCGATTTTTCGCCGGCGGGTGGACTTCTACACCAAGAGCCGCGCCTTCGACACGACCCGCGCCCGAACGGAGCTGGGGTTTACCCCACAGGTCGATCTCGAAGAAGGGATCCACCGCACCGCGGCCTGGTACCGGAGTGAGGGACTACTATGACGCCCCGATCCCCGATCCCCGGTCCCCGATCCCTGAACATCGTCCATATCTGCGACCACCTCGGGTGGGAGGGCTCGCGCATGCACGGCGTGAAGCGGCTGTTTGCGTGGATGATCCCGCGCTTCGATGCCTCGCGCTTCAACGTCTCGCTAATCAGCCTGCGCAAGAAGGACCTGTCGGCCGACACGCTCGAAGAGTTCGGGATCGACGTCACGTACATGGCGCGGCACAAGTTCGATCCCGCGACGTTCACGGCCTTGCTGAAGGTGCTGCGGGAAAAGAAGGCCGATCTGGTCCACCTGCACGGCTACGGCGCGACCACGTTTGGCCGCTTGTGCGCCTGGCGGCTCGGCATTCCGGCCATTCTTCACGAGCACGCCAACCACACCGACACGCCGTGGTTTCAGAAAGTCGCCGACCGGATCCTGGCGCCGCATACCGACCTGGCCATCGCGGTGTCGGCGTCGACCGGCGAGTTCACCACGCGGGCACGCTTGGTGCCGGCGGAGCGCACCAAGGTGGTCTACCTGGGCGCCCCGCTCGATGAGTTCGCGCGCGCCCGCAGCGCCGAGGAGGTTGCCGCGGCGCGACAGGCGTTGGGGATTGCCCCCGGCACCGTCGCACTGGGAACGATCACGCGGCTGATGCCGTCGAAGGGCAACCAATACCTGATCGAGGCGGCCCCCAAGGTCCTGGCCCGGCATCCGAATGTGCGGTTCTTCATCGTCGGGGAAGGGGAGTTGCAGCCTGAGCTCGAGGCGCACGCGCGCGCGCTCGCGCTTGGCGACCGGCTGGTGTTTGCCGGGTTCACGCGGGACGTGGGTGCGGCGCTGTCAGCGCTCGACCTGATCGTCTTTCCGTCGCTGTGGGAAGGCACGCCGCTCACGGTGTTCGAGGCCCTCGCCATGGGGAAGGCGATTGTCGCCACCGACGCCGATGGCCTGTTGGACGTGCTCACCGACCGCAAGGACGCCCTGATCGTGCCCAAGGCCGACGCCGATCGGCTGGCCGA
>JBBQSP010000209.1:0-2947 GCA_038213735.1 Vicinamibacterales bacterium
TCAAGGCGCTGGTCGGGACCATCGACACTCCCGTGGCCGGCATGCGCGAGCGGGACTCGCGCAACGGCGTCAAGCAACTGCTCGCCCGCAACCTGTCCACGGTTCCGCACCTCGGCCAGATGCTGATTCGTCCCGGGTGGCTCTACCGTTTCTTCAACGACGGCGGGCTGATGAACTTCCCGAACATCGTCATCAACGACGCCCCGATGGGCTACGCCGACGTCGGTGCCGCGCTCGAGCAGTCGATGACGTCGTGGACCGACTTCACGTGGATCCGCGAGGCGTGGGGCGGCCCGATCATCGCCAAGGGGGTGCACACGGCCGATGACGCCCGGCGAGCGGTTGGCGAGGGCGCGGCCGCGGTCGTGGTCTCGAACCATGGCGCGCGGCAACTCGATGGCGTATCGCCGACCATTCGCGTGCTGCCCGAAGTAGTGCAGGCGGTCCACGGGCAGACCGAGATCCTGCTCGACGGCGGCATCCGTCGCGGCAGCGACATCGTCAAGGCCCTGTGCATGGGCGCGCGAGCGGTGCTGGTGGGCCGGGCCTATGCTTACGGCCTGGCCGCGGGCGGCGAGGCCGGCGTCACCCGCGCCATCGACATCCTGCGCGCCGACGTCATCCGGACCATGAAACTCCTGGGTTGTGGCCGCATCGAAGATTTAGACGGCTCGTATATCGAGGTCCCACCCGAGTGGACCTCTCGGGCCCGGAGTTTCCATCATGTCGATTCGCCCCGTTAAGCGTGTAGTTGAGGCCACTCCCCACATGGAAGGCGCCGGCGTGAAGCTGCACCGCGGCTTCGGCTTTGGCGACACCAGTGAGTTCGATCCGTTCCTGCTGTTCGACGATTTCCGCAACGATCGTCCCGACGATTACCTGGCGGGCTTTCCGTGGCATCCGCATCGCGGCATCGAGACCATCACTTATGTGCTGGCCGGTACCGTCGCGCACGGCGACAGCCTGGGCAATCGCGGCTCCATGGGCGCCGGCGACGTGCAGTGGATGACCGCCGGCAGCGGCATCATGCACCAGGAGATGCCGAAAGGCGACGCCCAGGGCCGCATGCACGGCTTCCAGTTGTGGGCCAACCTGCCACGCGCGCTCAAGATGACCGCGCCGCGCTACCAGGACATCCTCTCCAAGGACATTCCCGAGGTCACGGACGATGACGGCACGCATGTGCGGGTCGTGGTCGGCGAGTTCTGGGGCAAGCAGGGACCGGTCGAAGGCGTCGCCGCCGATCCGCGCTACCTTGACGTGTCGGTCGCGCCGAACAGGACCAAGCGCCTCGCCGTCGACAACTCGCGGCATGCCTTCGCGTATGTGTTCGCGGGCAGCGGCGCGTTCCGCGACGCGTCGAAACCCCTCGCCGTTCAGACTGAGCTGGTCGGTGTGTCGGATGATCCAACGCCGTCGATGCTCGGCAACCGCTCGCTGGTGGTCTTCGACAGCGGTGACGAGATCACGGTGACGGCTGGCGACGAGGGCATTCGCTTCCTGCTCGTCTCGGGCCGGCCGCTAGAAGAGCCCGTGGCCTGGTACGGACCGATTGTGATGAACGAACGATCGGAGTTGCAGCAGGCCTATGCCGAGTTGCAGAATGGGACCTTCATCAAGCATCGTTAGGCTAGACGATTAGCCACAGAGGACACCGAGGACCCAGAGAACGTTTTTCGAAATGCCCGTCAGCGTCGTCGAAGCGTGGCCCCATTTTGAAGGAATTGACTCTGTGTCCCCTGTGTCCTCTGTGGCCAGTTCAGAAGGGACCCGCAATGAACCGCTCGCGTCGAACATTCCTGCAGACGGGCGCCGCCGCCGGCCTCGGCGCCGGCCTCGCCGGCTGCAACACCACTCCAGCACCCGCCCAGGCGCCGGCCGCCACGCCGGCGCCGGCGCCGGCGGCTGCTGGGCCTCATCCCGCCATTGCCGCCTTGAAGCCCATGACGGCGGGCATCAGTCCGATCACTCCTGCCGAGCGCGCCTCCCGCATCGAGAAGGCCCAGCGCCTGATGACCGACAACAAGATCGGCGCAATCTACCTCGAGAGCGGATCGAGCATGTTCTACTTCACCGGCGTGCGCTGGGGGCTCAGCGAACGGCCGTTCGTGTGCGTGATACCCGCCAAGGGCGAACCGGCGTGGGTGTGTCCCGCGTTCGAAGAAGAGCGGGCGCGCGAGCTGGTCGCCAAGAACGCTGAAGTGCGCGTGTGGGAGGAAGACCAGAGCCCGTACGCGCGGATCGCCGGCATCCTGAAAGACCGGGGCGCCACCGGCCGGGTCGGGGTGGAGGAACGGCTACGCTTCTTTGTCTTCAGTGGTGTCCGGAAAGAGCTGTCCGGCACTGACTTCGTCGATGCCGAGCCGGTGACCGCCGGCTGCCGCATGATCAAGTCGGCCACCGAGCTGGCCTTGATGCAGAAGGCCAACGACCTCACCATCGAAGCGTTTCGCGCCGCGTTCGCGACCTTTCGCGAGGGCATGACCCAGGACGACCTGCGCGCGAACATTGCCGCCGCCCATCGCGCCCTCGGCGCCACCGGCAGCGCCGGCGTGAGCTTCGGTAAATTCACCGCCTTCCCGCACGGCAGCATCGAGCCGCAGAAGCTGGCCGAAGGCGATGTCGTCCAGGTGGATGGCGGCTGTGCCATCGACGGCTACCAGTCGGACATCACCCGGACCACCGTGTTCGGCAGGCCGAGCGCGCGGCAGATCGAGATCTGGGAACTCGAGAAGCGGGCTCAGGCCGCGGCCTTTGCCGTGGTCAAGCCGGGCACGCCTTGCGAGGCCGTCGACGCCGCGGCGCGCCAGGTGATCACGGACGCGGGTTTCGGCCCCGACTACAAGGTGCCGGGCCTGCCCCACCGCACCGGCCACGGCATTGGCCTCGACGGTCACGAGTGGACCAATTTCGTGCGCGGCAACAAGACCCCGCTCGCGCCCGGCAT
>JBBQSP010000210.1:0-2927 GCA_038213735.1 Vicinamibacterales bacterium
TCCAGTCCCCAGAGCGCGTAGGCGGTCATGAACGGGTGATTGCCATCCGACTTCCACCATCCCCAGCCGCCGTCGTCATGCTGATAGTCGTAGAGGCGTTGCAGCCCTGACGACACCTGCCGATCCAGCGCTGACAGCCGCTCGGTCGGCGCCAGCTTCAGTTCGGTCAGCGCGCGCGTCACCAGCAGGTTGGGGAGAAAGCTGGACACGGTCTGCTCGGTGCAGCCATATGGATAGGCGGTCAGGAAGTCGAGCGCGCCCAACATGGACCCGGCCAGTGAAGGCGCAAGCGCAACGGAAACTGTGCGGGCCATCGGGTTCGCGCCATCCGGGACCGTAACCACGGTGGTGGCTTCGCCGGCGCCAACGATTGAACCCGCCGAGCCTGCTTCACGGTGGATGCCGAATGGCAGCACGGGGAGCGGCAGTTCAACGGCGTCGGTGTCGTTCTCGGTCCGCGCCGTGGCCGTAATGGTGGCGTTGCCGACAGCCTTCGCGGTAAAGCGCCAGTCGTCGCGGCGCTCGGCGCCGCTGGCGAGCGGCGTTGATGTCGGCGCAGCGGGGGAGGCCGACTCGAGTCCCGTGGCCTGGATCGACACGCTGGCGTTCTGGGTATCGGGCCGGTAGTTGTGCACCATGGTCGGCACCACCACCTCGTCACCCTCGGTCAGGAACCGCGGCGTGATCACGCGGACAATCAGATCCTTCGTCGTGGTGGTGCGGGCCACCGTGACGCCGGCCTTGGTGTCTTCGGTGATCGCTCGCGCGGTGAGGCGCCACGTCGTCAACGCATCCGGATAGTTCACGGCAATACGTCCGCGGCCCTGCGAATCGGTGACGAGATCGCCGACCCAGTAGATGGCGTCGGGGAAGTCCTTGCGCACTTCGGGCTGCACTTCCTTGTCGCCCTTGAAATCGGCGAGCGTAAACGGACGCCGGCCCCGTCGCGCCAACTGCAGGCGATCACGGCCAGAGTAGCCGGTGAAGTAATACTCACGCGAGAACGTCGTGTTCACGCGTGAGTACTCGCGACGATAGAAATGCCGAATCGGGTCCGGCGTGTCGTCCGCTTTGACGCCGTAGACCGCTTCGTCAATGACGGCGAGGCTGACCTGGGCGCGCACCGGTGCGCCGGCCTGATCGGTCACCAGCACCGAGAATGCGCCCGGCTCGCGCGGCTTCGATACGGCCTGGTCGGCGGTCACCGAGACCTTCAGCGTCTTCGAGGTCGCCGGCACGCCGATGCGCCGCTCGGCCCGACTCAAGCGGCCGTCACGTAGGAACGCGATGCTGACGAAGACATCGCCGACATCGCCTTCGTCGATCGGCACCTCGATCGATTCGGTTGCCGTGGGCCGCAGCACGCGGAACCACGACACGTGCTGACCTTCCTTGGTCACCAGCACCGGGCCGGTGATGGTCTCGCCCCGGACGATTAGCCGAGCCGACTCGCCGGGCTGGTAGGACTTCCGATCGGACAGCAGTTCCAGATAGCGCTCCTCGCTGTCGGTCGTTCGGTCGCTCGGTCCCGGGACCCACAGCCACACATCGTCTTGGACCGTGCGGTCCTGGCTCGGTGCGGTGACGCGGATGCGGAAACTGCCGGTCTGGTTCGGCAATGTGACCCGTCCCGTGGCGTGGCCGTTGGCGTCGGTGCTGACGCCGTTGTCGCTGACTTGATCGACTTCAGGTTCGTTGTAGTACCCGGCTCGATAGGTTAGGCGTTCCAGCACCACCCGGACCGGAACGTTGGGCTGCGCCGCGCCGGTGTACTCGAGCGTGCGAATGGCGACGTCAACAGAACTGCCCGAGGTGAAGACGGAGTTCGTGGTCTGCGCGGAGATCAGGAACGAACCGTAGGTCGCATGCACCACGGTGTTACCGGACACCTCGCGGTTGGCGGCGTCGGTCACCTGTGCTTCAATACGCGCGCTGAAGTCACGTCCGTTGTCATCGACCGCAAGGGGAATGCGCACCTGCGCCCGGCCCTGCGCGTCGAGCCGCAGTGTGCCCTGCGCCGTCTGGTCGTCGCCATACCAATAGCTGCTCTCGCCGCCCTCGAACCCGTCGTCCCACCGTAACGGCGAATAGTATGCCTGCTGGTTCACCACCCAGCGCAGCTGGCCGTTGGCAACTGGCTGACCGAAGTAATAGCGGGCCTGGATCGACACCACGGCCTCGCGGCCCTGGACCTCGAAACGAGATGCCGGAGTGACGATCACTTCGAACTCCGGCTTGCGGTACTCCTGCACTTCGAAGCCGCTCGACGTCTGCAGGTCGCCGCTTTGCACGCGCAGCGCGTAGTTGCCAAGGGCGGCCGTGGACGGTACCGGGAAGCTCGCCTGCACCGAGCCGAATGCATCGACCTTGACCTGCTGTCGGAACACGACCTTGTCGTTGGGATCCGATGCGACCACTTCTACTTCAGCGCGGTCGAACTTGGCCAAGGCGTCGTGATGCCGCCAGCGGAGAACCGCCTTGAGGTGAACCGTGTGGCCGGGGCGATAGATGGGCTTGTCCGTATAGATGTACCCGGTTAGTTCACGCGCCGGCTCTTGCAGCGACCACGAGCCGGGATCGGTGGCGGCCATCTGCTCGGCGCACTGCGCGACCCCGACGACATCTTCCATTGGCTGCTCGGGGAGCGTTGCTTCAAACAGGCCGTCAGCAGAGGTGCGTCCCTCGGCAACTGTCTTCTGCGACACGATCACGCGAACGGAGCAGTCGGCCACCGGCTCGCCGCTGAACCGGTTGGCGGCGAAGAACAGCATCTGGCCCGGCGAAGTCTTGGTGACCAGGCCCACGTCCGAGACGATGACGATGGTGTAGGCGCGGAGCAACTCGTTGACTGCCTCGACGACGTAGATGCCGGGCTGGCGGAGTTCAACCGGGACCCGGCGCACTTCGGCATCGCGATGGTTGGGCAG
>JBBQSP010000211.1:0-2917 GCA_038213735.1 Vicinamibacterales bacterium
TGTCTGCATCGAGGTTGTCGGCTTGATGCCGGTGGACACCACGGTCATGACGCGTGGCCGCACCGTGGAGTCGGAGTTGCGCCTGTCGTGGGAACCGACCGAAGAGAACCCGGTTCCCATCGAGGCGCGCACGCTGCGCCACGTGCTGAAGGTCAACGGCCATGCGCCGCGCAAGAACGATCACGACAACTGCACGTCGCCCGAGCAGAACACGTCGGAGGTGCAGCCGCTGTCGTTGTTGCTGCCGCAACAGCGCGACGAGTACACGTTCAAGCTGGCCGGCTCCGCGCGCATCGACAGTCGAGTCGCGATCCTGCTCGACTACCGCATGGTGGATAAGCCGTCGGTGACGTCGGAGTTGGTGAATGGCAACGAGGAGTGCATCAGCTTCTCGGTTGATGGCGGCATGCGCGGCCGCGTCTGGATCGACGCCGAGACGTTCGACGTGCTGCGCATGGACCAGGGCCTGATCGGACTCGTCGACATCCCGGTGCCGCGCAAGGCCGCCAGCCGCGTCCGGTGGGGATCCTGGACGATGGAGCGGTGGGACACGTCGATCCGGTTCAAGCCGGTGACGTTCCAGGACCCGGCCGAGACGCTGATCTTGCCGGCCTCGTCCACGTCGTTCCGCATCACCCGCGGCGCAGGCATTCCGCGTCTGCGCACCAGCACCCAATACTCGGACTACCGGCGGTTCATGACCGGCGCCCGCATTATCCCTCCCCAGTAAATGGCCGGCCGAACCCCTTGACAGGAGGGCCTTACCGAGGTATTTTGAGTAGTCAAAATTAATGTTTTCACGAATAGAGTTAATTACTTTGTCCACTCGATTTCGCACTGGGTTGGCGATTGCCCTCCTGCTTGCCTGCCCCCCACTGGCGGCCGCACAAGGCACTACCACCATCAAGGGCTTGGTGCAGGACGAGCAGCAGGCCGCCATTCCCGGCGCGCTCGTGGCCGTGCGCCATGCGGCGAGCGGGCTTGAACGCGACACCACCACGGACGCGTCCGGCGCGTTTGAGATCGAGAACCTTCCGCTCGGTACCCATCACCTCACCATTTCGCTGCCCGGATTCACCACCTTTCAGCAGCGCGTCGCCGCCCCGGGGGGAGCGGCGGTTCAGGTCACCGCGTTGATGAGCGTGGCGCCCTTCACCGACTCGGTGCAGGTCGTGCCCGAGCAGCCGGCCATTGACACCACCTCGGCCGGGACCCGCCACGCGGTCAGCGTCACCAGGATCGATCGGATGCCGGTCGCGGTGTCGAGCCGCGGCATCGAGGCCGTGCTGGTCGCGTTCCCGGGCTTTGCGCAAAACGCGAACGGCGCCATTCATCCGCGTGGCGCGCACAACCAGATGACGTTTGTCATCGACGGCCTGCCGATCAGCGATCAGCTGACCGGCGCCTTTGCCAACTCACTTGACGTGGCCGTGATCCAGACGGCCGAACTGCTGACCGGAAATATCCCGGCCGAGTTCGGCAGCAAGGTCTCGGGCGTGGCCGTCTTGAACAGCCGCAGCGGACGAGGCACCGGCCGCCGCCTTACGGGCTCGGTGTCGCTGGCCGGCGGAGGATTTGGGACGGGGCAAGGGTCGCTGCAGCTCGGCGGCGAGCGAGGGCGTTATGGCTACTTCGGTTCGGTGACGGCGATGACCACCGAACGCTTCCTCGATCAGGTCTCACTCGACAACCTGCACAACACCGGCCGCTTCGCGCGCTCATTTGGCCGCCTCGATATTGCCTTGAACGATCGCACGCACCTGCGCAGCCACATCATGGCCGGCGACTCGCGTTTCGAACTGGCGAACCAGCGCTCGCAACACGCGGCAGGGCAGGATCAGCAGCAGGAGCTGGATGACGTCTCGGTGTGGACGACGCTGGTGCGCACCCTGGATGCGAGTTCATCGCTCGAAGCGACCGCCGGATATCGCACCACGACCGCGTCGCTGCTGCCGAGCGCCGGCGACACCCCGGTCACCGCATCACAAGACCGCCGAATGTCGACCGCGACCCTCAGCACCCGCTACAACCGAACCGACGGCCGCCATCGTCTCCGCGCCGGCGCCGACCTGCAACGGTTCCCGGTCACCGAGCGTTTCGCGATGGGACTGACCTCGGCGTCGTTCAACCGGCCCGGGGGCCAGGGCTACAACGACGCGTTGCTGCCGTACGACCTGACCCGTGGCGGCGCGCAGTTCCTGTTCGACGAGTCGCAGGTCGGCTGGCAGGGTAGCGCGTTTGCGCAGTCGACCATCAGCGCTGCTCGTTTTACCCTGAACCTCGGCGTGCGCTACGACGAGTATCGCTTCCTGGTCGACGGCCGTCAGCTGCAGCCGCGCCTCGGCCTGTCGTACGCGGCGATCGGCGATGCGCTCGTGCTGCGCGCGTCGTACAACCGCAACTACCAGACGCCGCCGAACGAAAACCTGCTGTTGTCGAATTCGGAAGCCGCCAGCCGGCTGGCACCCGCCAGCGTGCGCGAAGCGCTGGGCAGCGCTTACCGGCCCATCCAACCGGAGCGCCAGGACGTCTACGAAGTGGGCGCGCAGTTCTCGCTTGGGCACACGTGGACCGTCGACAGCGCGGTGTATCGCAAGACCTCGCGCGATCAGCAGGACAACAACAACTTCTTCGACACCGGGATCATCTTCCCGACGACGCTCAGCCGCATCGAGGTGATCGGCGCGGAAGTCAGGCTGACGGCGCTGCCGCGGCACGGCATTTCCGGCTCGCTCAGTGCCACGACCGGCCGCGCCATCTCGTCGCCGCCGTTTACCGGCGGTCTCTTTCTCGGCCAGGAGGCGATCGATTTGCTGTCGGCCGGGCCGTTCGCGATTGACCACGATCAGCGTCTCGGCATGCACGGCCTGCTGACGATTGATCCTGATGGCGCCTGGTGGGCGAGCGGGTCGGCTCG
>JBBQSP010000212.1:0-2837 GCA_038213735.1 Vicinamibacterales bacterium
AAAGTGGTCGCCGGCGCGCCCGACTGGTTGACCACCTCGATGTGATCGAAGCGGACCTCGCCGGTGCCGCCGCGGTGGCTCTGGAGGGAGGTCTCCTGGTTGGCGAGCGCCTGGAGGTTGACCTCGGTCATGTAACGCTCGGCACTTTCGCCGGCCGGGCCGTGCGCGCGCACGGTGCCTTCGTCCATCCACAGGATCTGGTTGCACAGGCGGCGGACGTTCCACATGTCGTGTGAGATAAACAGCACGGTCTTGCCCGCCGCGATCAGTCCGCGGAGCGCTTCGAGCGCGCGGCGCCTGAAGGCGGCATCGCCCACCGACAGCACTTCGTCGACCAGAACGATATCGGGACGGCTGTGGATGGCGACCGCAAACCCGAGCCGGGCATACAGGCCCGACGAGTAGCGCTTCATCGGCGTGTCGATGAGCCGTTCGACGTCGGCGAAGTGGACGATCTCGTCAAACCGCTGGTCGACCTCCTTGCGGGTCAAGCCAAACAGGCCGCCGCCCAGGTAGACGTTTTCGCGACCGGTCAATTCGGGATGAAAGCCGGCGCCGAGCTCGATCAGCGACACGACATGGCCAGCCACGCGCACCTTGCCGCTGGTCGGCCAGGTGACCCGCGAGATCAACTTCAGCAGCGTGGTCTTGCCGGCGCCATTGCGGCCGATGATGCCAAGGCCGGCACCCTCGGGCACGTCGAACGACACGTCCTTCAGCGCGTGGATGGTCGAGCTGATCTTGCCACGCGACGTGCTGTGCACCTCGTCGCTGCCGCCGCGCAGCCCGTTCAGGCTGGAGGCAACCAGATCGACCACCGTCCGCGAGCGGCCGGTGCGATAGCGCTTGGAGGCGCGGTCGAGTTGGATAGCTAATGACACGGATTAGATGCAACCACGAAGGGCACGAAGAGCACGAAGCATTTGCTCAAAGGTCTTCGTGGCCTTCGTGTGCTTCGTGGTCAGATGACATCGGCGAAGTACTTGTCCGTCTTCTTGAACAAGATGGCCGACGCGACGAGCAGCGTGAGGATCAGCGCCGTCGAGACACCGACCACCTGCCAATCGGGCGCGCGATTGAAGATCACCACCGCACGCAGGCCCTCGATCACGCCGGTCAGCGGATTGAGCAGGAACCACTTCTGATACTGCGGTGACACCGCCGACAGCGGGTAGGCCACCGGGGTGAGGTAGAGCCACAACTGCAGCCCAATCTGCACCACCGGATTGACGTCGCGATAGAACACATTGAGCGCCGACGTCGCCAGCGTCACGCCGACCGCGAACAGCAGCAGCAACAGGATGAAGAGCGGCGCCAGGGCCAGCCACCGGCCGACCGCGACCTGGTAGTAGATCATCTGCAGCACGAACAGGCCCGAAGCCGCCGCCAGGTCGACCAGCCGCGAACCGACCTGCGCCAGCGGCACGATCTCGCGTGGAAAGTAGGTCTTGGTGACGATGTTCCGGTAAGTGATGAGGCTCATCGTCCCGGTGTTCACCGAGTTCGAGAAGAAGAACCACGGCACCAGGGCGGCAAACGTAAACAGCGGATAGGGCGCGCCATCGGACGGCATCTCGGCCAGGCGCGAGAACACCAGGGTAAACACCGCCATCATCGCCAACGGCTGCGCGATCGCCCAGCCGGCGCCGAACAGCGATTGGCTATAGCGGCCCTTGACCTCGCGCCGGGTCAGGTTCATCAGCAGTTCGAGGTACGCCGCCCTCGAGATCCGCTCGGGCTGGTCGCTCAGTTGTCGCTGCGCCATCAATCGAGCACGAACTCGGTCTTCCAGTTCTCGTCTTCCGCGCGCTTCGGCTGATCGGCCTTCTCGAGCAGGAAGTTCTCGAGCACCAGCACGTCCATGTCGCTGCGCATGAAACAGCGATAGGCGTCCTCCGGCGAACAGACAATCGGCTCGCCGCGAACGTTGAAGGAGGTGTTGATGATAATCGGGCAGCCGGTGCGGGCGTGAAACGCCGCCATGATGTCGTAGTAAAGCGGGCTGGTCTCGCGGCGCACGGTCTGAATACGCGCCGAGTAGTCAACGTGGGTAATGGCCGGTACCGTCGAGCGCGGCACGTTGAGCTTCTCGATGCCCCACAACTGCTCCGCCTCGGGCGGCACCGGCAAGCGGCGTTCGGCCTTCACGTCGGCGACCATCAACATGTACGGGCTGTCGCCGTCGAGCTCGAACCATTCGGCGACGTGCTCGCGCAGCACGGCCGGGGCAAACGGGCGGAACGATTCGCGGAACTTGATCTTCAAGTTCATCTGCGCCTGCATCTTGGGCGAGCGTGGATCGCCGATGATCGACCGTCCACCGAGGGCCCGCGGTCCGAACTCCATGCGCCCCTGCAGCAGCCCGACGACCTTCTCCGAGGCGAGAACCGCCGCAACTTCGTCCGCCAGCGCCGCCCGATCGACCTTGCGCGCCACCCAGCCGCCCTTGGCGATAGCTTCGGCGATCTCGGCTTCGGTATAGGAGGGGCCGAGGTACGAGCCGGACATGGCGTCCGCGTACTTTGGGCTTGCGGCCTGCGGCTTGCGGCTAGACTGCGGCTCGCGGCGTGCGGCGTGCGGACGCTCCCAGGTGCCGGCTGCTTCGCAACTCGTTCGCAGCTGGTCGAGATGTTTGTGCCACAGACTGAGCGCCACGCCGAGGGCGCCGCCGGCATCACCGGCCGCGGGCTGAACCCAGATCTGGTCGAACGGTCCTTCGCGCAGGACGCGCCCGTTGCCGACACAGTTGAGCGCGACGCCGCCGGCGAGGCAGAGGTCGCGCATCCCGGTTTCCTTGTGCGCGAACGCGGTCATCTTGAGCATCACCTCTTCGGTGA
>JBBQSP010000213.1:0-2737 GCA_038213735.1 Vicinamibacterales bacterium
CGCCGAGCTCGCGGCGCAAGGTCTCGAAACGCGGCGCGCGGCAGAACAGCGTGTCGCCGTGGAAGCGCACGCCGAGCACCTTCAGCCCGTCTTCGGCCGATCGGCGTCGCGCGTTGGCGAACGTCTCCGGTGTCACATGCATCGCGGCCGCCTTCGCGGGCGTAATCGGCAGCGGCAACGACGGATGCCCCAGGACTGGTGCCAGCACCCATGGATCGAGGGTCAGGGTCAACGCGAAGTTGCCGGTCACGCACATGCCGACCGCGCCGATGCCGCGCCCGCCCATCTCTCGTGGATGTGGCGCGCCAGACCGCGCAGCCAGTCCGCAACCGGGCTCGAACGGTTCTCGGCGAGCACGCGGAACTCGCGGCTGATGCAGACCTTGACCAGCTCCGGTATGCGGTTGAGCGGTGACGTCCTCACACCAACCGGTCCGAACAGGTGCGGCATGAACACGGTAAAGCCGGCGTCGACGACACGTCGGGCGAAGTGCGCGACCTCGACGGTGATGCCCGGGACCTCGTGCATCACGAGCACGGCAGGGCCGGTGCCCTTGCGGTAGACGATGCGTTCGCGATCCAGGTGCGTGAACGAGAACGTCATGAAATCGTCCAGCGCATCCGTGCCGGGTGACGACAGCGGCTCGTTCGACCCGACGATAGCCGCGATCGGGCCATCCCGGCCGCTCAGGGCCCGGGCGAGCAACGCTGTACCCGCGAGCACCGAACCAGCGCGGGCCAGCGGATGACGCGGTCGGCGGGTGACGAGGAACAGGCCGAGCCCGAAGGCGAGCCAATGCTCGCCGCGCATGCCAGGTCGGGCTTCGTCCCACTGGCGCAAGCGTTCAAATCGCGACGTGAGGTCGTTCGTCATGGCAAGTCTTCGGTGGTCGGGGATCGGTATCCGGCAACGGGTGTGCCCGATGTCATGGCGAGCGCCGGGTTGTGGAGTCGGAGATGTCAGTCGCCGCCTTAGGTTCGCTCAGACGCGAATTGACCGCGATGCGGCGGCGCCTCGCGTCCATATCGAGACCTCGCCAGCACGCCAAGCATCCGCCCCCGGGGCAGAAGGCGCTCGAGCGCGTGCTCCGGAGTAGGCCCTTGGTAGGCCCCAGAGACAGCGGCCCATACCGTCGATAAGTGTCCGCTTTCGGCTGGTCAAGGGGTCGGCGCGGCGTTCCGCTTTGGGTCGACTTGCACCGCTCTCTGTTGTGCACCAGGGGCCGGTCAGCTGATATTCAAACCAAGCGGCCTGGCAACTGTCAACAGCAGCGTCGGTCCCGGCCATCTCTTGCCGCTGGCGGCGGGCGGCTTTCCGGTCGTCCACTGAAGGCCGACGAATCGAGAAAGTCTATGAACGCCGATGCCCCGTCGCTACCGAACACTTGACCGGCTTGGGCGTTGCAAAGCAATAGTCGTTCAGGGTGATCTGCGCCGTCCATGCGCCCCCATCACCAGCGCGCCTGAATAGCGCTGCTGCCGCCGCCACTGATAGGGCACCTGGGCCAGCCGAATGGGATCTTGAGGGATTGAGGAACGGTCGCCTTCGGTCAAGTGACATATCGCGGCTTGATCGGTTCCGAATCGCTCGCTACCAGTGACTTGGCCCAGGCCATCATGCCTGCCGCCGAACTGCTCGCTTCAGCGGGCTCGGCCAGAAATTGCTACGCGTCCCGGTCCCGTCGCGCACTTCGACCGACGTGTCGGATTGGAACGATCCGCCGCGGACGTCGGTGTTTCCGGCAATCGATCGAGTGGTGCCGGAAGGTACCGCACGCACCTTAGCGAGCAGTGGTAATCTGGTAAAAAATGATTGGATGGAGAACCCAGATGGGCGAGGGTACGTACAAAGGGCCAGTGCCGAAGGACGATCCGATGTTTTCGGGTTGGCCGCAGGTATTCTCGCGCCCCGGGTCCAAGCCGTGCAACAGGAGTGGTCGCAGGTGACACGTGCGATTGTCGGTGATGCAGTCATTGCAACGGACCGCGCAGGACAAGTGTCTTACATGAACGCCGCCGCTGAAACGATGACCGGCTGGACCCAGAGGGACGCCCAAAGCCGGCCGCTGGCATCGGTCTCCGCGATTCTGGACGAGCGCACGCGCCAGCCGGTCAAGAGCCCGGCTGTAAACGTCCTACAAAAAGAGCACGGCATCGACTTGGGCAACCACGCCATCCTGGTCGCCAAGAATGGCAACGAGCGGCCCATCAGTGGCTCGCTCGCACCCATCCTGGATTCAACTGGAATGCTGCTGGGTATGGTGCTGGTGTTCCGGGACGTGACCGAACAGCGGCTGGCTCAGGATGAGCTGCGTCACAGCGCTGCGCGCACGAGCGCCATCTTGGAGGCGGCCCTCGATTGCATCATCACCATGGACCATCAGGGCACGGTGGTCGAGTTCAATCCTGCATCCGAGAGAACTTTTGGCTACCGTCGTGCGGACGTGATCGGCCGCGAACTTGCTGACCTGATCGTCCCGCCTTCTCTGCGGGAGGCGCACCGCAAGGGGCTGGCGCACTACCTCGCGACCGGCGAAGCGCCGGTTCTCGGAAAGCGGATCGAACTCGACGCCATGCGTTCCGATGGATCGCAGTTCCCGGTTGAGTTGGCGATCACCCGTATCCCGACTGACGGCCCGCCGATGTTCACGGCTTACCTGCGGGACATCAGCGACCGCAGGTGGATCGAACAACTCCGCAGTGTCCGCTTGACCGCGACCCAGCATCTGATGCAGGCG
>JBBQSP010000214.1:0-2686 GCA_038213735.1 Vicinamibacterales bacterium
TGCCGGCCGAATCGGAGTTCAGCATCGTCGCCAGTCGCTGCAACGGCGTGCGCACCGGCGTGGTGCCCGACGCTGCAACATGCACGGCCTGCATCCAAGAGATTGGTGATCCTTCGTCACGACGGTTCCGCTATCCGTTCACCAATTGCACCCACTGCGGACCGCGGTTGAGCATCATCCGCCGCATTCCCTACGACCGGGCCGCCACCAGCATGGCCGGTTTCACGCTGTGCGATGCCTGTCGGACCGAGTACGAGGACCCGGCCGATCGCCGCTTCCACGCCCAGCCCATTGCCTGTCCGGATTGCGGGCCCCGCGTGTGGCTGGAAAACGCAACCGGCGTGGACGAGGCCGGCGAAATTCATGGCGACCCTATCGACGCCACCAGGCACATGCTGCAGGCCGGCAAAATCGTCGCGATCAAGGGGCTCGGCGGCATCCACCTGGCCTGCAACGCGTCCGACCCCGATGCCGTCGCGCGCCTGCGCACGCGCAAGCACCGCGACGACAAGCCCTTCGCTCTGATGGCGCGCGATATCGACATGATCCGCCGCTATTGCCGCGTCGGTGATGCCGAGGCGCAACTTCTGCGCGAGACCGCCGCGCCGATCGTGCTGCTGGACGCCAATGGCCCGGAGCGCTTGGCCGAGGGCGTCGCGCCCGGGCTCCACGGCCACGGATTCATGCTGCCGTACACGCCGCTGCACCACGTGCTGATGGACGGACTGGACGCGCCGATCGTGCTGACCAGCGGCAACCGCTGCGATGAGCCGCAATGCATGGGCAACGGCGAAGCGCGCGGGCGCCTGGCTGGCATCGCCGATGCACTGCTGCTGCACGACCGCGACATCGTCAGTCGCCTCGACGATTCGGTGGTCAGAATCGTCGCCGGCGTGCCTGCCCTGCTCCGGCGCGCGCGCGGCTTTGCGCCGGCGCCGCTACGCCTGCCGCCCGGTTTCGCCGTCGCAGCTGACGTACTCGCCTTCGGCGGTGAGCTCAAGAACACCATCTGTCTCCTCCGCGATGGCCAGGCCATCGTGTCGCAGCATTTGGGAGACTTGAAGCATCCTGCAGCCAACCGCGCATTCCATGAAACCCTCGATCTCTACCTGGAGCTGTTCGAGCACCGTCCCACGGTGGTTGCGATCGATAGCCATCCGGACTACCTGCCCAGCCACGCCGGCCGCGCATGGGCGGCGGCAAACGGCTGCCGGCTGGTGGTTGCCCAGCACCACCACGCCCACGTCGCGGCGTGCATGGCCGACAATGGACTCGACCTCGACGCCGGGCCCGTGCTCGGCATCGCACTGGATGGCACCGGCTTCGGCGACGACGGCACGATCTGGGGCGGCGAGTTCCTGCTGGCGGACTATCGCGGCTACCGCCGGCTCGCGGCCTTCGCGGCGGTGCCCATGCCCGGCGGTGCGCAGGCGATCCGGCAACCGTGGCGCCTGGCCTATGCGCAGCTGAGCCGGGCCTTTGGCTGGGAAGCCGTGGCTCGCGAACATGCCGCGTTGCCGTTTTTCCGCGCCATGGCCGGCAAGCCGCTGGCGACGCTGCACGGCATGATCGCCTCGGACCTCAACAGTCCCCTGACCAGTTCCTGCGGGCGTCTGTTCGACGCCGTCGCCGCCGTGGTGCACTGGCGCGATTCGGTCAGCTATGAAGGCCAGGCGGCGATCGAGTTGGAATCGGCGGTCGACCGTGCCGCGCTCGACGATTGCAAGGCCTATCCGTTCTCGATCACGGCCGAGGACGGCATTCCGCGACTCGAGCCGGGCCCGATGTGGCGGGAACTCCTGCGCGACCTGGCTGCGGGCGTGGCCGCGGGCGTCGTGGCGGCGCGCTTCCATGCCGGCCTTGCCCAGGGCATCACGCGGATGGCGCAACATCTCGCCAGCACCGACGGGGATCGCTGCTGCGGTCGCGTCGCGCTTTCCGGCGGCGTGTTGCAGAACCGCGTGCTGGCCGAAGCCACCATCGGCGGACTGGAGGCAGCGGGCTTCGCGGTCCTGCGGCACCAGCGAATTCCGGCCAACGACGGCGGGCTGAGCCTGGGACAGGCGGCAATCGCGGCCGCGCGCGGCGCCTTGCCAACCACCATCGAGGACCATGAACCATGTGCGTAGGCATTCCGGGGCAGATCGTCCACATCGTCGACGCAGCCACCAATACCGCAATGGTGGAGATCGGCGGCATCCGTCGCGCGATCAACATTTCCTGCGTGCTCGGATCCGGCCGCACGCCGGCCGACTGCGTCGGCAAGTGGGTGCTGGTACACGTCGGCTTCGCGATGAGCCTGATCGACGAGGCCGAGGCCGCCAAGACGCTCGCGCTCCTGCAGGAACTGGGCGAGCTTGCGGAGGAAATGCATCTGCTGCAACGCGGGGAGGTCGGGTCATGAGCCAGGATTCCCGCAATCTCCGCGAGCTGTATCCGTTCCTGCACGGCGACCGACAGGACGCGGCGAGCCTGCATGCCGCGCTGCTGGAATCGGTGCGCCAGAAAGCCGCGCACAGCCTCGAAGCCAAGCAGCGCTTCTTCGCCGACAACGGCGAGGCCGTGGTCGTCGCCGCGCGCGCAATCGCCGCTGTCTACCAGCGCGGCGGGCGCATGCTGAGCATGGGCAACGGCGGTTCGAGCTGCGATGCCGCCCATTTCGCGGTCGAGTTCCTGCATCCGGTCA
>JBBQSP010000215.1:0-2581 GCA_038213735.1 Vicinamibacterales bacterium
TGGTGCTCACGGTCGGGGTCAACGGTGTCGGCAAGACCACCACCATTGGCAAGCTCGCGCACCGCTTCCGGGCCGAGAACCACAGCCTGATGCTCGCCGCAGGCGATACCTTCCGCGCCGCCGCGGTGGCGCAACTGCAGGCATGGGGCGACCGCAATGGCGTGCCCGTGGTGGCACAGGGGCAGAACGCCGACGCCGCGTCGGTCGCGTTCGATGCGCTGCAGGCGGCCAAGGCACGCGGAACCGACGTGCTGATCGCCGACACTGCCGGCCGCCTGCACACCCAGCAGGGACTGATGGCCGAACTGGGCAAGATCAAGCGCGTGCTTGGCAAGCTCGATGGCAACGCGCCGCATGAAGTGCTGATGGTGATCGACGGCACGACCGGCCAGAACGCGCTGTCGCAACTGCGGCAGTTCCACGCCGCGGCGGGCGTCACCGGACTGGTGGTGACCAAGCTCGACGGCACCGCGAAAGGCGGTGTCGTCTTCGCACTCGCCCGTGAATTCGGGATCCCGATCCGCTACGCCGGCATCGGCGAGCGCCCGGAGGACCTGCGCGTGTTCGATGCCGAGGCATTCGTCGATGCACTGCTGCCGGAGACACTCGGCACGTGACCGGCGTCGCGCGGCCGATCGGCGGGTCGACCTGTCTGCGTCAACGGGGTTGACGACGGACGCATGACGCGACGTCGTGCCATCGCCTGGAGCGCGCTTGCCGCGCTGCTGCTGATCCTGGGACTCACGCTGCGCTGGGCGTCGCAGCCGAGCCGCGTGGCGGGCGTGATCCTCGATCAGCTCGGCGATGCCCTGGGACTGGAAATAACCGCCAGCGGCGTCAGCGAGTACCGCCTGCGCGGCACCCCGCGGGTGGTGGTCCGCGACCTCGTCGCGCGCGAGCCCGGCGCCGCGACGCCCGTGCTGCGCGCCGACCGCGTGTACCTGTCCCTGCCATGGTCGACCCTCCGGGGGCGCGGCACCGACCTGACCGTGCAGCGGATCGAGCTCGACGCCCCGCAACTGGACATGGCCGCGCTGCAACGGTGGCGGGCATCGCGTCCGCCGTCGGCGGAAATGCGGGTGCCGACGTTGATCGACGGCCTCGAACTCGTGCGCGGCAGCGTGCTGGGCAGCGGATGGTCGATCGATGGCATCAAGCTCTCTTTGCCATCGCTGCATCCCGATGCCGCCGTGCCCGCGCGCGTGAGCGGACGCCTCGTCAGCGGCAGGACGCGCGTGCCTTTCGACCTGCACGTCAACCTCACCCGGCCGGGATTCGATGCCGCGATCGGCGCGATCGGCCACGCCAACGTGATGACGGCAAGCTGGCGGCTGCCGATGCGGCTGAGGTTCTCGGGCCGCCTGCACGACGACGGCCGCAGCCTCGGCATCACTCGCTTCAGGCTCGGCGCCAATGCCCGCTACGTGGCCGGCGACAGCGACCTTCCGTTCGTGCACGGTCTGGCCGGTAACCTGCGGTACGCCGATGGCCGCTTCGCGATCGCGCCACTCGGATTGGCGGTGCGCGGCACGGAAACCATCCCGACGTTCGACGCGCGCGGCAGGTTCGCGTGGCGGGACGGCATCGCCTTGCAACTGGATGGCACGCTGGCGGAGTGGCCGCAGGCGTGGCCGGCGCTGCCGCCACCGATCGGGCAGTCGGATTCGATGTTGCCGTTCGCGCTCGACTACACCGGCAGTACCGATCTGTCCGGTCAAAGCGCGCTGCAGCTGCGTCGCGATGAAACCCGCTTCGACGGCCGCTTCCATCTGCCGGCGGTGCTGCAATGGATCGACCAGATCGCCGATGGCACCCCGCTGCCGCCGATCGACGGCACGCTCACCACGCCGACGCTAGAGATCTCCGGCGCCACGCTGGAAGGCGTCGAGATCGAGTTCGATGCAGCCGACGGGACAACGCCGTAATGGGCGCACGAGCGGGCACCCCCGCGCAGGCCCATGCCGATTCCATCGCTGGCATCAGGGCGGTCGCGGTCGTGTCAGCTGAACCGGGCCGCGCCGGCGGATCGACCGATGCTTTTGCCGAGCGCCTGCTTGCCTGGTTCGACGTCCACGGCCGGCACGATCTGCCCTGGCAACACCCGCGCACGCCGTATCGGGTGTGGCTTTCGGAAATCATGTTGCAGCAGACCCAGGTCAAGACCGCGGCGCCCTATTTCGAGCGCTTCGTCGCCGCCCTGCCCGACCTGCCCGCACTCGCCGCGGCGCCGCTGGACGATGTGCTCGCACTGTGGTCCGGCCTCGGCTACTACGCCCGAGCCCGCAACCTGCAGGCAGCGGCGCGCCAATGCGTCGAGTCGCACGGCGGCGACCTGCCGCGCGATGCCGCTGCGCTGGTGGCGCTGCCGGGCATCGGTCGCAGCACCGCCGCCGCCATCCTCGCCCAGGCCTGGGGCGACCGGCACGCCATCCTCGATGGCAACGTCAAGCGCGTGCTCGCGCGCTTCCACGGCATCGAAGGCTGGCCCGGGCTGCCGGCGATCGAGAAGCGCCTGTGGACGCTCGCCGAGGGCCATGTGCCGGATGCACGGCTGGCCGATTACACCCAGGCGCAGATGGAT
>JBBQSP010000216.1:0-2562 GCA_038213735.1 Vicinamibacterales bacterium
TTTACTGCGGCGTTGAACGATGAACTTGTCGCTCGGCTGCGGCCGGCGCGTCTTGTAGCCCTTGGTCGGCACGCCCCACGGCGTCACCGGGTGACGGCCGCCCGAGGTCTTGCCTTCACCACCACCGAGCGGGTGATCGACTGGGTTCATGGCGACACCACGCACGTGCGGACGCTTGCCCATCCAGCGGCTGCGGCCGGCCTTGCCGATCGACACGTTCTCGTGATCGATGTTGCCGACCTGGCCAATCGTCGCCAGGCAGTCCTGGTAAATCTTGCGAATCTCGCCCGACGGCATCTTCACCGAGACGTAGTCGCCTTCCTTGGCGACCACCTGCACGCTGGCGCCGGCGCTGCGCGCCATCTGCCCACCCTTGCCGGGCTTGAGCTCCACGTTGTGGACCATCGTGCCCTGCGGGATGTTCTTGAGCGGTAGGCAATTGCCGGTCAGGATGTCGACGTTGTCGCCGGCAATGATCGCGTCACCCACCTTCAGCCCCATCGGCTGCAGGATGTAGCGCTTCTCGCCGTCGGCGTAGTTGATCAGAGCGATCCGGGCCGACCGGTTGGGGTCGTACTCGATCGTCGCGACCTTGCCGGGGATGCCGGCCTTGTCGCGCTTGAAGTCGATGATGCGATAGAGGCGCTTGTGGCCGCCGCCGCGCCACCAAATGGTCTGCTCGCCGGTGTTGTTGCGGCCGCCACTCGTGTGCAGGTTCTCGGTCAGCGGCCCGTGCGGCTTGTCGGTCGTGATCTCGTCGAACACCATGACCGTCATCTGACGGCGGCCCGGCGTAGTCGGCTTGTATTTACGAATCGGCATATCGTCCTCTTATGCGCCTTCGAGGAAGTCCGGCATCTTTTCGCCCGCGCGCAGCGTGACGTATGCCTTCTTCCAGTCGGAACGGCGGCCTACAAAACGGCCCTGGCGCTTCAGCTTGCCGCGGGTGATCGAGGTGCGCACCGCGGCGACCTTGGTGCCCAACAGCTTTTCGATGGCGCGCCGAACGTCGATCTTGTTCGCGTCCTTGGCCACTTCGAACACGATGGTCTTGCCATCGTCCCGAAGCAACGTGGTCTTTTCGGTCACGAGCGGCCGGCGGATGACTTCAGTAAGTTTCATGATTTCGCGCTGAGCGCCGCCTCCAGCTTTTCCATGGCCGCGGTGGTGACCACGACCTGGCGGGTGTTGGCCACGTCGCGGGCGGTGACCTGGTTGCTCTGCACCAGCGTGACGCGGGCGAGGTTGCGCACCGCCATCGCGAAGTTCTCGTCGAGGCGCGCGTCGATCAACAACGCCTTGCCGGTGACGCCAATCGCCTTGAGCACGCCGGCCGCGGCCTTGGTCTTCACGGCCGACGCGGTCAGCGCGTCGACGATGATGACGTTGCCGGACTGCAGCTTCTCCATCAGGGCCGCGCGCAGCGCGCCCTTCTCGACCTTCTTCGGCAGCTGGTATTCATAGCTGCGCGGCTGGGGGCCGAACACGGTGCCGCCGCCACGCCAGAGCGGGTTGCGGATTTCGCCGACGCGGGCACGGCCGGTGCCCTTCTGGCGCCACGGCTTCTTGCCGCTGCCACTGACCATAGCGCGGGTCTTGGTGCCGTGCGTGCCGCGGCGCTCGGCCGCGTTGAGCCGCACCACGGATTCGTGGATGAGGTCGGTCTTGACGCGGCCGCCAAAGACTTCGTCCTTGAGCTCGACCGAGCCGACCTTCTTGTTTTCCGCGTTCACGACATCGATAGTCATGGCGTCCTACTTCTTGCCCTTCTTGGGCTTCTCTTGCAGCTGCGGCTGCGGCTCAGGCTTCGCCGCCACGGCCTTGCGGATCACCACGTAGCCGCCGTTGGCGCCGGGGATCGCCCCCTTCACGAGCAACAGGTTATTTTCCGAATCAATCTTCAGCACCTTGAGGTTGCGGACCGTGATGCGGTCCACGCCCATGTGCCCGTGCGCGCGCATGCCGGGCATGACGCGTGAGGGGTACGACGAGGCGCCAATCGAACCGGGCGCCCGGTGAAACATCGAACCGTGACCGCCGGGACCGCCCTTGAAGTGGTGACGCTTCACCACGCCCTGGAAGCCATGGCCCTTGCTGGTGCCGATCACGTCGACCCGCTCGCCCTGGTTGAAGATCGAGACCAGCACCTGGTCGCCGGGCTTCGGCGCTTCGGCGCCCTTGGCGATCTTGACCTCGCGCTGCACGCGGGTCGGCGGCACGTTGGCCTTCTTGTGCTGACCGGTCAGCGCCTTGTTGGCGTTGCGGATGGGATTGCTCTCCACCAGCCCAATCTGCACGGCATCGTAGCCGTCGGTCTGGCCGTTCTTGCTCTGCACGACGATGCAGGGACCCGCCTGGATGACCGTGGCGGGTTCGAGCGTGCCGTCCTCGAGGAACAGCTGCGTCATGCCAACTTTCTTGCCGATGATTCCGGTGACCATCGCGTCCTACTTTCCGTGTTCCTTGCCGAACGCCTTGATTTCAACGTCGACACCCGCCGGCAGATCCAGCTTCATGAGGGCGTCAACCGTCTGCGGCGTTGGCTCGAAGATATCGATCAGG
>JBBQSP010000217.1:0-2517 GCA_038213735.1 Vicinamibacterales bacterium
GCCGGCGTGGATGACGCCACGAGCATGCGTCCTGGCCGCGACGTGTGGTCCTGGAACGAGTTGCGCATCTGGAACGAGTTCATGTTGGGGGCTTCGACCGCCTGCTGCGGCGCGAGTCCGAACTCGACGACGTTGAGGAAGTACTGCAGGAGGTTCTGATCCTGCGAGTCTCCGCCCTGCACGGAGAAGGCCATCCACGGCTGCCCGTCACGTAGCGCGAGCGTCGGCGTCAGCGTCACGCGCGGACGCTTGCCTGGCTCCATCACGTTGAACGGGTTTTCGGCGGGGTCGAACACGAACGACTGTGCGCGCTGGCTGAGACCGATGCCGGTGCGACCCGCGACGACGGCGGGAATCCAGCCGCCGCTGGGCGTGATGGACACGACCCAGCCGTCAGCGTCAGCGGCCTGTATCGAGGTGGTGCCGGCGTAGAACGCCTCGTCCCACCCGCCCTGGTCCTGCCCGCCGGCGTCGCTGGTGCCCGGGATGCGCACCGGCTTGTCGGGCGGCGGCCAGGCGTCGAGGTACGCACGAAACGGATTGGTGGCCGCCGGGCTGAGGAATGGGTAGGGGTCCCCGGGCTTGACGGCCGGGTCGTTGCGATCGGGGTTGATTGTCTTCGCGCGGGCGCGGGCATAGTCCTTCGACAACAGTCCGGCGATGGGCTCGTCGGGCGGAAACGCAGGATCGCCGTAGTAGAAGTCGCGGTCGGCGAACGCCATGTTCATCGCCTGGTACAGCGTGTGCAGGTAGCGCGGGCTGTTGTAACCCATGGCTTTCACGTCGATGGTCTCGAGGATGTTGAGGGCCTGAAGCATCGCCGGGCCCTGCTGCCACTCGGCCAGCTTGTAGACCTCGATGCCTTTGTACGACGTCGAGAGCGGCTCTTCGATCTTTACCTGCCACCTGGCGAGATCCTCCATCGTGAACAGGCCGCCGTCCTCCCGCGTACCGCGGACGATCTCCTGCGCGATGTCACCCGAATAAAAGCGATCGTAGGCGGCCTGGATGGCATCGGCGCGCGACTTGCCGGCCGCGAGCGCATCGGCTTCGGCGGCGACGAGCTTCCTCAACGTGGCCGCGAGGTCGGGCTGGCGAAAGATCTCGCCGGCTTCGGGTGCCTCGCGCTCCTCGCCGAGGTGCGGCAGGAATACGCTTGGCGAGTATTTCCATTTCTTGATCTCGGCCTTTCGCCTTTCGATGGCGTTGGCCGCCTGTTCCTCAATCGCGTAGCCGTCGGCCATGGCGATGGCCGGGGCGAGCACCTGGGCGAGCGACAGCGTGCCGTACTCCTTCAGCATCACCAGCAGGCCGCCCGGTGTGCCAGGGGTGACGGCCGCGAGCGGACCGTACTCCGGCGGGTAGTTGTAGCCCTTCGACCGGTAGTACTCGACCGTTGCTCCCGACGGCGCGACCCCGAGCGCATTGATGCCGATGACCTTCTTCAGCGTCGGATGGTAGATGAGTGCCTGCGTCTCGCCGCCCCATCCGAGGGTGTCCCACATGGTGCTTGTTGCCGCGAGCATCGCACAGGCCGCATCGACGGCGTTGCCACCCTGCTGAAAGGCCATCGCGCCTGCGGTGGCGCCCAGCGGCTTGCCGGTGATCGCCATCCAGTGTGTGCCATGCAGTGGGGGCCGCTGGGTCGTGGGTGGGGGCAGTGAGTCCTGATTCGCGAGAGGCGCCTGTTGCGCCGGCCTGGCGTGATGACTGGCACCGCCGGCCACGAGCACCAGGGCCGCCGTCAGGGCGATGCGGTGTCCGAGCATGAGCGTCTCCTTCGGGTCCGGCATGCGGACCGGTCAGCGCACGCGGCAGCGCGTTCGCCGTGACTGTTGTACACCAGGTGGCGGGCGTGAGGACCACCGACACAGCGATTGCCAACAGCCAACAGATGAGGCGCTCAGGTGTTGTGGCTTTCGGTGAATTGCCGTGACCGCCGATTGGCGCTAGGGTGGAACCTCGGCGCGCGCAGCGCGCACACGATCAATTCGAACCACGAGGGAGACCACACATGGGACTGCGAGATACCTACGCGTACGCGATTCAAACGGCCAAGGGCAAATTCCAAGGCAACGCCGAAGAGCGGGACGGCAAGCTGCACTTCAAGGGCTCCGTTGCCACAGAGGCCGAGAAGAACGAACTCTGGGACGCCATCAAGACCATTCCCACCTGGCAGAACGACATCGTCGCTGACATCACGGTGACCGGCGGACCCGCCGCCGCAGCTGCGAGCGCACCGGCGCCGGCTGCCGAGAAGACCTACACCGTCAAGTCGGGCGACACCCTCAGCGGCATTGCCAAGGAGCATCTCGGCAGCGCCAACGCCTACATGAAGATTTACGAGCTGAACAAGGACCAGCTGAGCGACCCCGACAAGATCAAGCCGGGACAGGTGCTGCGGCTTCCGTAGCGCCAGCCCGGGGGCGAGCGTGACCGCGCTCAACCGCGTGGACACCCGATGCCGGACGCACCGGTATCGGGTGTCCGCGCGCCTCAGCGGGTCGGCGCGAACCT
>JBBQSP010000218.1:0-2513 GCA_038213735.1 Vicinamibacterales bacterium
CGGCTTCCGGTGTCGGCACGAAGATGACGTCCGGCCGGCGCATCGGCGCGGCGGCAGTTTGCGCGAGGGCCGAGGTGGCGCCGGGCAGTCCCGCGACGACGACAGTGATGGCCAGGGCGAGAAGACGATTACGCATGCGAAACAACCTCCTAAGGGTGAGACCGACAGTATACCCTCCGACTCAGCGTTCCTTGCTCGCCTCGCTCAGGGCCAGCTTGCGGCTGGTCCTCGCTTTGGCAAGTGTCGCGTCCTGCGCTCGGGAACCGTCGCCGCCACCAGCTCCACCGCCCCAGCCTGAACCGCTGCGTGGCGCGTGGATGCCCCCAGACGCCGTCGAGGTGGGAGCGGGAGCCGACTACTCATTTGGACTCGCGCTGGCGCCAGATGGCCGGCGGCTGGTCTTCCCAGCTGCGCGAGCGGGCGTAATCTCGCTCTGGCTCCAGGACCTCTCGACCGGTGACACCCGATCGCTCGCGTTCACGGACGGCGCCGCGGCGCCCTTCTGGTCGCCGGACGGTTCGCGGGTGGGATTTCTCGCTGGAGGACACCTGCGCGCGCTCGATCTCGCCGCCGGCTCGGTGAGCGACCTCGCCGAAGCACCCGCGGGCCGCGGCGGCGCGTGGAACCAGGCCGGCGACCTGGTGTTTGCGCCTCACGGGCTCAGCGGCTTGTTGCGCCGATCGCCCGACGGCACGATCGCACCGTTCACAACCCTCGACCGCGAGGCACGGGAAGTCGGACATACCTGGCCGGCATTCCTGCCAGACGGCCGGCATGTTGTGTACTTGGTGACTGCCAGCGATCCATCGCGCGCCGGCATCTGGCTGACGTCGCTCGACGACCCGGCCTCGCGCACGCGTCTCTCGACCTCCGATGCGCAACCCATCGTCGCGGGGAACACGATGCTGATCCTGCGCGGTACCACGCTCATGGCTCAAGCACTGGATCCCACGACCTGGTTGACGAGTGGACGCTCCGGGTTGGCCGGCGCACCGGCCGGCCGCGGTCCACTCGGCCAACTGTTTGCGACGGCCGCCAGCGACGTGCTGATTTACGGCGCCCCGGGATCGCAACTGCGCGAGTTGCGATGGGTGTCGTCGAAGGGCGAGACGATCGGACGTGCGGGCGAGCCGGCAGAATCGTGGGACCTGCGGATTGCACCGGATGGACGCCGCGTGGCGGTGACTCAACTGGATCCGCAGTTGCGCACGCTCGATGTCTGGATCCGCGAGGGCACCCAGCCGGTGCCGACGCGGTTGTCACTCGGCACCGACGTGGACGAGAGCGCCGTGTGGTCACCCGACGGCTTGCGCGTGGCATGGGTCGGTAAGCGCCGCAACATCATGATCCGCGGCGCCGGCGCGGTGTTGCCGGAGCAAACGCTTGCGACGTTCGAGCCGCCCTTGCAGTTGTGGGACTGGTCGCGCGACGGCGGCCTGTTGCTGATGGGACGCACTGACGCGCAAACCGGCGACGACCTCTGGGTGATGCCTCAGATCGAGGGCGGCACCCCTGGCGCCTACATGGCCGGCAGCTTCAATCAGACCTACGGCGCCTTCGCGCCGAACGGGCGGTGGGTCGCGTACGCATCCGACGAGTCTGGGCAGTACGAGATCTACGTCGACTCGTTCCCCGAACCCGGCTCGCGCGTGCGCGTGACGACGGCGGGCGGGACGGAGCCGCGATGGCGCCGTGACGGCCGCGAGTTGTACTTCCGCCGCGGGTCGGAGATTCATGCCGTCCGCCTGTCGTGGGGAACGCCGCTTCCTGAAGTGGTCTCACTCGATCGTCTGTTCGATGCCGGCGCGCCGATTCGATCGTTCGACGTCGTGCCGGACGGATCGCGCTTCCTGGTCAACCTTCCGGCCAGCAGCGCTGCGCCGCGATCGGCCACAATGGTTGTTAATTGGAATGGCCGGGACTGAAGTCCGGGCCCTACGTACTGCTCCCCATCCAACATGAAGATCGCGACCTGGAACGTCAACGGCATCCGCGCCCGCCAAGGGCAGCTGCTCGACTGGCTCGCCACCGAACAACCCGACATCGTCTGCCTGCAGGAAATCAAGGCGTCGCTCGACCAGTTGCCGTTCGAACTGCGCGATGTCGAGGGCTACTGGAGCTACTGGCACGGCGAGAAGGGCTACTCGGGCGTGGCGGTGTTGCTGTCGAAGGCGCTGGTGAACGTGTTTCCGTCGTGTTCGCATCCTGGCTTCGACTTCGAACAGCGCATCGCCTGCGCGACCATTGCCTCGCCGCTCGGCGAGATCACGCTGGCGTCGATCTACGTGCCGAACGGGGGCAAGGACTACGAGGCCAAGCTGCGCTTTCTCGATGCCCTCGACAGCTTCGTCGCCGAAGCAGCGCGCGAAGGACGGCTGCTGATTTTCTGCGGGGACCTCAACGTCGCTCGCACCGATCGTGACATTCACGAGCGGGAGCGCAAGCCCAACCAGATCGGCGCCCGCCCCGACGAGCGGGCCTTGCTCGAGCGCGTGATTTCGCGCGACCTGGTG
>JBBQSP010000219.1:0-2412 GCA_038213735.1 Vicinamibacterales bacterium
GGACTCGCCGTGCGAACCGCTTCCATGAGATTGAGCGTGCCGAGAATGTTGACGCGCGCGTCGAACGCGGGATCATCCACACTGCGGCGCACATCGATCTGCGCGGCCAGATGACACATCACATCGAAGCCGCCTTCGCGCACCAGCGCCGCGGCGTCATCGCCGACAATGTCACCCTCGATAAAGCGAGCATCGGCCGGAATGTTCTCGCGACGACCGCTGGAGAGATTGTCGAGGATGGTAACGGAATAGCCGGCGTCGAGCAGGCGATCGGCGACGTGGGAGCCGATAAAGCCGGCGCCACCGGTGACAAGAGCGCTCTTGTGCATCATCAGGTCGCGTGTCAGGAGTGAGTGGGAAAGGCAGTGTATTTGCAGAGCAATGTACATACTCGGTCGCGTCGGCACATCCGCCGCGTGTCGGGCGCACGCGCGTCAGACACATGCACTTCGCGTCAGCGCGACCATCACGTGCACTTACCCGAAGCGAAGCAAAACGGGCCCATCACAAAATGTGACAGGCCCGTGTTTTCAACTTCACGCGTGGCTCGTTCTGGTGCTCGTTGCGCGAGGGCAGCGAATCGGCCCGCACGTTGAGGGTGATTCGCCTGAGGCGCCCATCAGGGCACCGCTCTCGCGCCTGTCCTTCGTGCGTCCCTCAGGGCGCGCGGCCAACCCGGCGGGCAGCCATGCCCGCACGAATCGACGGCTGGTCCTGGTGCATGATGATCGCGGTCGCGCCATGCTCACCAATACGAACGACACGAACCATCGCCACCCGACTGTGACCTTCAGCACTCGATGACAGTTCGAAACGGTCACCGACCTGCATGTCCGCGTGCGGCGAGAGTACCAGATACGCCTTCAGCGACGGCAACAGTGGCGTCTGCGTAATCCACTGCACCGAGGACTCGATCGGCTCGACCTGCTCAGCCGCCACGGGAGTCGACGGCGCCTCCACGAAGGGAATCAGTGCCTGCCCCTGTTCGATGACGTCGAACAGCCGGGACACACGAGCCACCGTGACGCCCGACTCGGGCGACTGCACGGTCAGCACGCCGGTGGGCATCGCCAGGCGGATGCCGCGCCCGATCTCCGCACCTTGTGACACGGCCACAAACTTCGTGCCCGGTGCGGCGTCCACTCCTTCCGGCAGCGAGATCTCGACCAGATCGCGAGACTGCATGCGCTGCAACTCGCGTGACTTCACGGCTGCCGATGACGCACGACGAACCACCTTGCCCGCGGACTTCCACTGACCAGCGTCGAGTGCGAAGGGCGCAGCTTCGAACTCACCTGTACGACGGCCTGCCGGCGCGACAAAGCTCTCCGTCCCGGATAAATCGATCGTGCCCTGCATGGTGTCCACGTTGAATGGCTCGGGACCGAGGAAGATCGTGGTGTTGTCGTTGCCACGCGCCGCCGCGAGGTCGGTCCGCCGCACCAGACCCACGCGCACGACGCCGCGAGTCTCCGCCGGATCCTCACCCATCAGCCTGCCGCGCTCTGGCGCCGCCATCGGAGGCGGCGCGAGATCCGCGACCGGTTCGACCGCGCGGGATTCCGGCCTGGACTCGGGCGTTGATTTGCCGGCAGCTTCAGGCCTTGTCTCGGACATCTGTTCGGGCTTCGACTCGGGCTTCACATCCGCCACGCGCTCGGCAGCCGGGGCGCCCTGCGCGGGCTTCACGGCCTCCAACGGCGTACTGCGGGGCGGTGCCTCTGCCATGGCCGCGCGCGACTGCGCCAACGACGCCCCTGCCGCGGGCACGCGCAGCACCTGACCCACCGCGATGCCGCGTTCGCCTCCCTCGGCGAGGCCGTTCGAGCTCGCGAGATCACGCCACTTGTGGCCATCGCCGTAGTAGCGCGCCGCAAGGCTCCAGAGCGTCTCGCCCGGCCGCACCGTGTGCGTGCCCGACGTGGACGCTGTGGTGGCAGCCGCGCCCTGTGCTCGCACTTGCGCCGGCCACGCCATGAGCAGCGCCAGCACAAACGCCAGAATCAGCGGCAACAGAAGCCGCTGGGCTTCGGCGGCGGAATCCGACCGCGTGGCCGCGACTCGGGCACGAACCGCTGAGCGATGGGGACGGGCAGGCAACATGACACAAACCTCTCTGGGCGGTGGGAACGCGAGAGCAGGTTGGTAGGCCGATGCTGGCTACCGGATACACGCCCTCATGGAGAGGGACGCCGATGCGGGGGCGGCCGTCACGCCAGATGCGTCACCGAAGTGGCACCCTGCGTCACAGCAACGACCGTCCCCGCCACAACGTCGCAGCAATCGGCGATCAAAACGGTAGATCGTCGTCTTCGTCCTGCAACGCACCCGGGAAATCGGCGAAGTCGTCGCTCGCGGCGCCCGCTCCGGCCGTGCTTCCGGCCCGCGCGGCCGGCGCGCTGCTGCGGCGCG
>JBBQSP010000220.1:0-2401 GCA_038213735.1 Vicinamibacterales bacterium
CGAAGGCTTTCAGGTGACGCAGACGGGTGACGCCGCCGGGGCGTTGGAACGCCTCAAGGCCTTCGCGTATGACGCCATCGTCATCGACCTGCGTCTGCCCGACGCCAACGGCATGGAGGTGCTCGACGCTGCACTCGAGCGGTATCCCGACATTCTCGCGGTCGTCGTCACTGGCTTCGGGAGTGTCGCCGAGGCGGTCACGGCCATGCGCCGCGGCGCGCTGGACTTCCTGATCAAGCCGTTCCAACTGACACAGCTCGCTCGCATCCTGTCAACGGCCATCGATCAGCGCCGGCTGCAGGAAGAGAACGCCGACCTGCGGGCGCAGTTGCGCGACCGCTATCGCTTCGACAGCGTCGTCGGCCAGAGCGCGCCGATGCGCCAGCTGTTTCAGACGCTCGAGCTGGTGGCGCCGATGAACAGCACGGTGCTCATCCAGGGTGAGACGGGCACCGGCAAGGAACTGATCGCCCGGACCATCCACCACAACAGCCCGCGGGCCGAACATCGGTTCGTCGCCTTCAACGCGGCCGCGATCCCGGAGTCACTGGCCGAGGCAGAGCTGTTTGGTCATGCGAAGGGCGCGTTTACCGGCGCCGTGCAGGCCAGAGTCGGTCGCTTCGAGCTGGCGCATCGCGGCACGCTCTTCATCGACGAAGTGGCATTGATGACGATGCCGATCCAGGCCAAATTGCTGCGGGCGCTGCAGGAGCGCGAAATCGAGCGCGTCGGTGAGTCGAAGGTGATCAAGTTCGATGCGCGCATCATCGCCGCGTCCAACCTCGATTTGAAGAAATTGGTCAAGGAAGGCACGTTCCGCGAAGACCTCTATTACCGGCTCGCGGTCATCCCCGTGACGTTGCCGCCGCTGCGCGACCGGAAGGAAGACATACCGCTGCTGGCCCGACACTTCGTCCAGAAGTCGTGCCGCAGCAACAATCTGCCGCCGCGGACGCTGACCCAGGACGCCTTGCGCGCCTTGATGAACTACCCGTTTCCCGGGAACATCCGTCAGCTCGAGAACGCGATTGAACACGCGGTGGCGATGACCGGGCAGGAAACCGAAATTCAGTCGCGGGCGCTGCCCGAAGACGTGGCCGCACCGGGCGCCGGCATGATGATGCCCAGCGTCACCATTCCGGACGAAGGCATCAACTTCACGCAGGTGGTGTCGCAGCTCGAACGCGAGTTGATCCTGCGCTGCCTCGAGAAGACCGGTGGCAACAAGCGACAGGCGGCGCGCCTGCTTCAGCTGAGTCGCACCACCCTGATCGATAAACTGAACCGCCTCAACGTCGCCGCCACCGACGACGATATTTCGGCCACCGCCTGAGCCGAGCGGACGTCCGGAGCCGCTCAGCGCTTCGGCAGGCGCACCTCGACCCTCGACGGCGCCACGAACCTCAACGTGCCGCGGGCCGCCGCAACCAGCGCCCGTGCCGCGGGCAGGCCGAGCCCGATGGCCCCCGCCCGCGTCGTCCAGAACGGCGCGAAGCAGGTGGCCTCGGCGGTGTCGAGGTCCACACCGGGTCCGCTGTCGGCAACCGTCACGACCACCGTCCCCTCCTGTTCCGCGTAGCGCACCGTCACGGTCGGATCCGGCCGCCCGGCGATCGCCTGTTCCGCATTGAGGAGCAGGTTCAACAACATCTGCTCGAACTGCTGCGAGTCCATGGCGGCCACCAGGCCGGACGGCCCCGGTTCGATGGCCACGGTGACACGTCCCCGAGCGAGATGGAACCGCCGCAGGTCGAGCGCGTGGTCGACCGCCCGTCCCACATCGGTCACCGGCTTGACGTCATCGCGCCGCGCGTAGGCCAGCAGATCGTGCAGCAGGCCGTAACACCGGGCCGACTGCGCCTGCATCCGCTGCAGCTTCTGCACCACGTCGCCGTCCAGCCCCGGTCGACTCGCCAGGATTTCGGCAAGGCCGCTGACCACCTGCAAGGCGTTGTTGAGTTCGTGGGTAACGTTCGGAAGCACCTGCTCGAGATTGACCAGACGATTGATGAACACCAGTTCGCCCGCGGACAGGGGGCGAACCGCCGGGGCCAGCAGGTCGGGAGGCAGACGCAGGGGTTCGGACGGTGACACGCGGTTCCTTCACTCGGCGGTCTTTCAAGCGGGCGACAGGCGCGCCGATTAGCCCTGCAGCCGGTCTCGCTGACCTTCGGGCCAGGCGCGACGCCATAGTCTAACAAGCCAAGGACTCTCCCATGCGCTTTCTCGTCGTCGATGACTCGTCCACCATGCGGCGAATCATCATCAACACCCTCAACAAGCTCGGCCACCAGGACATCGTGGAAGCCGCGAACGGCCGCGAAGGCATCGACAGACTGACCGATGGCCCTGTCGATCTGGTCATCACCGACTGGAACATGCCCGAGATGAACGGCATCGA
>JBBQSP010000221.1:0-2394 GCA_038213735.1 Vicinamibacterales bacterium
GTTCCTGGCCGAGGCCTACTACCGGGCGGGTCAGGTGCAGGACGGCCTGACGGCGGTGGATGAAGGCTTCGCGTTTGTCGAGCAGTCGCACCAGCACGGCTTTGATGCCGAGCTGTATCGCACCCGCGGCGAGCTGCTGCGGCTGGCCGGCAACGACGCGGGCGCCGAAGAGAGCTTGCGGACCGCGCTCGGCAGGGCACAGGCGCAACAGGCCAAGTCGTTCGAGCTGCGCGCGGCGACCGGCCTGGCGAGGCTGCTGAAAGACAAGGGCCGCGCCACGGACGGGCGCGCGGTGCTGGCCCCGGTCTACGAATGGTTCGTTGAAGGCCACGAGACGGCCGACCTTGTCTCTGCGCGGACGCTGCTGTCCGAGATTGGATAAGTGACGTGGTGAACTTCGAGAAGAAGCGGCCGTCGGAAGACGCCGACATCGCGGAGATCGTCAAGGACATCCTGACCGTTCAGGCCGCGAAGGCCGCCGGCCAGGGCCGGCCGCTCGGCCGCGGCACACACACCAAGGGTGTCGGCGCGCGCGCGTCCTTCGAAGTGTTCGACCTTAGCAAGACGATTGCCGACCCAGCGCTGGCTACCCGGCTCGCCCAGGGTCTGTATGCCAAACCGGGCAGCTATAGCGCGACGGTGCGGTTCGCGAACGCCGCCTCGCAAGTAAATCCGGATGGCGACAAAGATGTCCGGGCGGCGTCGTTCACGACGACGATTCCCGCTGGCGCGAGCGGTGCCGGCGCCACCCGGCAGGACTACTCGCTGAACAACGCCACGGTGTTTCCGCTCAACGATGCGCGCGCGTTTGCCTCGTTCATGAAATTTTCGGTGGCGCAGGCGCGGAGCAAAGCCGGCGCGCTCCGGGCGCTGTGGATGATGACCTTCAGGGACACCATCGCGTTCTTGCGAACCGCGCGCCTGGGAGCGGGCCAGCAGCGCCGGCCCCAGACGCCGTATCAGAAGGATCGTTACTGGAGCAACGTGCCGTTTCGCCACGGCGCCAACGACGCGGTCAAGTATTCGCTGATTCCGTCGCCGGGCAACCCGAGTCGGCCCCTTGGGACCGGCCCGCACTTGCTGCGCGAGGAACTGGTGCGGCACCTGAACGAGGACGAGCAGATGAGCTCGTTCGATTTCGCCGTCCAGTTGCTCGACGCCGAACGCATGACCTATCGGGGCATGCGTCGGAACGCCTCGTTTTGGATCGAGAATGCCAGCGTCGACTGGAAGGAAGTCGAGGCGCCGTTCCACGTGATCGGTCGACTCACGCTGGTCGCGAAATCGCAGTTGACCGACGAAGAGTTGTCGGCCATGTACATCGACGTCACCGAGAACTCGACCCCCGACACCTATCCGCTGGGGAGCATCAATCGCGCGCGGTGGTACGCCGAGACGGCGGGCCGCAAGGCCCGCATGGCCAACGCGACGCCCGGGCAGGCGATGCTGCCGGTCAGCATCGCGCCGGCCTCGCGAGCGCCCATCACCTTGCGGTCGGCCATTAAGATCGTGGCCGCGTTGGCGCTGCTGGTCGTCCTCGGCAGCGCCGGGTTTTCGTTCTACCTGATGTTCAAGTTGGGCCCGGCGCTGAAACTCGAGCCGGTGAGCGAGGTGGTGAATCTCGACCAGGGATGGGGCGGCGACCTCGACTCGCCCTCACGGCAGACGTTCTACTACACCGGCCAGGGCGCCGGCGTGTCGGGCCTGCGGTATCGCTGGTTCGTGAATCTTGAGAACCCGTGGGGCACGACGCGGTTTGCCGATCCCGACAACATGCGCACCTACGGGTTCATCGTCGACCAGCCCAGTGCCGCGAATCCGGACCAGTTGCCGATCGGATTTGCGAAGCACTTCGATCGCGAAGTGAATGACCAGTTGCTCGACATCACCTGTGCCGCGTGCCACACCGGCCAACTGCGGGTGAAGCGCGGTGACAAGTTCACGGCCATTCGCATTGACGGCGGCCAGGCCATGCACGCCTTCACGGCACTTGCGCCTGGCCAGTTCGGTCCCAACATGATTGCCGCCATGATCAGCACGGCGACCAACCCGTTGAAGTTCCGCCGCTTCGCGCAGAGGGTGCTCGGCGAGCATACGCTCGGCGACTCGCTGCGGTTGCACGCCGAGCTGCGCGAGGTGATCGCGGCGCTCGGCGGTCCCGGGTTTACGGAATGGTGGAAGGCGTTGTCGCCCACCCACGAAAGCTTCGGCCGCACCGACGCGCTGGGGCGCATTTCCAACAAGGTGTTCGGCCAGAACCTCGATCCCGTGAACTACCGCGTTGGCGACGCGCCGGTCAGCTTTCCGCCGGTGTGGAACATCTGGAAGTTTGACTGGGTGCAGTACACCGCGTCGGTCAGCCAGCCGATGGCGCGCAACATCGGCGAGTCGATG
>JBBQSP010000222.1:0-2368 GCA_038213735.1 Vicinamibacterales bacterium
GAGCCGTAGCGCATGCGAGCCGACAGGCTGGTGCGACCCGACCAGCGGTAGGCGACATAGGCGTTCACGGTGTGACGTTGGTCGAAGTCGGCGGCGAAGGTCTCGGGCGGGTCGGAAAGATCGGACTTGCTCCATGCGTAAGACAGCCATCCGTTCAGTCCACTAACCGACTTGCGCTCAACCGTCAGCTCCACGCCGTTGGTCAGGCCGTCGATGGCGTTCTCCCAATGCGGGTTCCGCGGCGACACCACGCGATCGTTCTCGACCCGCACTTCCGTATCCTGAAAGCGCAGCCGATCGTCATCGTCTCGGCGATAGATGGCGGCAGCCAGACGCCAGGCGGAGCCGAGACGCTGTTCGAGTCCGGCTTCAATCGAGCGCGCGCGTTCGGGGCGAAGCTGGGTGGTGGGCAACATGTAGAAGGTGTGATCGAGCCCGGGCGCCTGGTGCTGGATGCTGGCGCCGAAGCGAGCGCGCAACGTTGAGGTGACGGCGAACTCCGAGAGCACCCAGGGCGACGCCCTGGCCTGATCGATCAGGCCCCAGCGCTCGACCCGCACGCCAGGAGTGATCGAGAATCGCGCGCTTGGCGTCCATCGATACTGCCCCCAGCCTGCGGTTGACCACGCCTCGCCGGTCGTGTCTTGCACCAGGAACTCGGCCTGGCCGGCAAAGCGGCGGTCGATGCGGCTGGCGGCCAGCCGCTGGGCCTGGGCGCCGAACTCGATCACATGACCGGCCGCTGGGTGCCATTCGGCCCCTCCCCGCCACGTGAAGTCGCCATCGTCGCCCTCTTCGCGCGTGCGGCCGTCGAACACCTGATTGCGGTACTCGGACCTCAGCACATACGCCTGTTGTGTGAGCGAGAGTCGCGCGGAGGGCGTGAACCGCCACTGGAGGTTGCCGATGAACGTCGTGCTGGTCGCCGGATCGAGCGTGTTGGAATCGGGTGGCTCGTCCAGCTCGCGCAACACCGAGCGGCCCGCCAGCGTGGTGACGCGGAGCGTTTGCCGCGGTGTCAGATCGATGGTGAGCTTGCCCTGCGCATCGGTAAAGCCGAAGGTGGTGTCGGTCGTGGAATCGATCTGGCGCAGCAGCCAGTCGATGTAGCTCTTGCGGGCGGCGACCAGCCAGCTCGCCTTCCTGCTGGATCCCAGTGGTCCTTCCAACACGGTGCTCACGGCCGAGGCGCTCAGCAGGCCGCGGACGACGAGGCGCTCGCGAGAGCCGTCGCGCGTGGTGAAGTCGAGGCGCGAGCCGAGGTGAGAGCCCAGGCGCTGGGGATGAGGACCGGCGAGCAACGTCGCCGACTCCAGGATGTCGCTGTTGATCAAGCCAAGCGATCCCGTGTCTTGCACGCCGCGCACGGTGTGAAACAGCAACGGGCTGTCGACGCCGTCCACGGCAATCCCGATGTTGGATGGTCCAAGCCCGCGCAATGCGAACTCGGCGCGGAAGTCATCGCCAGTCGAGACGCCGGGCAGTACCTGGACCGCGCGGAAGGGATCGTCGGCCACCAGGCCGCGCAGCGCCAGCAGCTCGCGGCTGCCGAGCACCGATTGGCTGGCGACGCCAGGCTCAGCTTCGCGGAAGGGACTGGCCGACACCGCCACGTCTTCGACGTAGGTGCTGGCGCCTTCCGCCACCGGGATGGTGACGTCGACGGCGGAGCCCGCGACGACCGTCACTTCGCGACGGACGAGACCGTAGCCGACCACCGACACCAGCACGGTCTGTGCGCCTGCCGGAACGTCGGCGATTACGAACCGGCCTTCGGTATCGGAGAACGATTGCTGGCCGGTCGATTGAATCTTGACGAGCACTGCGGCGAGTGGCGCGCTGGTGCGCGCTTCAACGACAACGCCGGTCACGTGGCCCGTCCCGGGTTGGGCGGCAGCGTCCCTTCCAAGAGACAGGACAATGACGACAAGTAAGGTGATTAGCAAGGGTCGCTGACCGCAATAGTAGGCGGTATGCATCGCGATCGCACGTGAAGCACGAACCGCGCCGTCCCCAATCCCACCCCACTCGCCCTATCCGCTCCCCTCTCGTTCCGGATTTACGTAAATCGTAAAAGTGAAGCAGGTTCATTTAAACTAGGCGGCATGAATCGCCGTATCGTTGCATCCGTTTGTCTCATCGTCGCCATCGCTACCCTTTCGGGCGAGGCGCAGTCGATCACCTATCCAGACCCGACGCAACGGGTGCTGACGCATCGCGAGCAGAACGCGCTCGTCACGCCCTGGATCAAGAAGCGCTTTGACACGCTGCTGGCCGGCCTGATGACGCGCGAAGGCATCGACATGTGGATCATCCCCACCCGCGAGTACAACGAGGACCCGGTGTTCGCGTCGATGTCGCCGCTCAC
>JBBQSP010000223.1:0-2346 GCA_038213735.1 Vicinamibacterales bacterium
GTGACCGCGGCCGATCACCAGCGCAAGCAGATCGCGCGTGATGTCGTGCGCGACCTCAAGCGTCACGAGGCATCGATCAAGGACCTCGAGAAGCAACTGCGCGCCGCAGTCACAGCCAGTGGGTCCACGCTCACCGAGATCTCCGGCATCGGGTTCCTCACCGCCGCGAAGATCCTCGCCCTGACCGGTGACATCGGACGCTTCCCGAACCAAGAGCACTACGCCAGCTACGCCGGCACCGCGCCCATCGACGTCTCCAGCGGCGACCAAGAGACCCACCGACTATCGCGCCGGGGGAACCGTCAGCTCAACGCCGCCATCCACGTCGCAGCCATCACCCAGGCACGCGACCCCGGCCCAGGCCGCGACCACTACCGACGCAAGATCGCCGAACACAAGACCGTCAAGGAAGCCCGTCGCAGCCTCAAACGACGCATCACCAACGCCGTCTATCGCCGCATTCTCGCCGACCAACGACGCCTAGAAGTGAGGGCTGCTTGACACACAGAGGCGCTCTAGAGCCACGCCCCGTCATGGTCAAGAGTTTGGCACGCCCTACGACTTCATGGCGCGGCACGAATCCATGCGCTTGCAGGCAATCCGACAACGCGAGCAGCTGGCTACTTCGCCGAACGGCGCATCGACCACATCTGCGAAGGTCGCTCAAACTGCGTGGCGATCTCCCAACTAACCAGGGTCGCCGACTCCTTACGGAAGTTGCCGACCGCCACGCGGGCCAGCGCCGGGTCGGCCGCAACACGGCCGGCCAACTCCAGCGCCCGGTCCTCGACCGCGGCGTCGTCCACCGACTGCCAGGCCAGTCCCAAGTCCACAGCACGGGAACCGTCGATCTCTTCGCCGAAGATCGCCATCGCCGCGGCGGCCTCCCGCCCGATTAGCCGCGACAGAATAACGAAGTGTCCACCGCCGGGGTGCAGGCCGCGCTTAAGGAAGCCGCATAACAACCGGGCATCCGTGGCGATGATTCGCAGGTCCGTCGCCAACAGCATGTTCATCCCGGCGCCGACAGCCGAACCGCGCACCGCGGCGATCGTCGGCGCCTTCACCTGGCCCAATCGATAGAAAGACTCGTAGATCCGGCTCATCCCGTCGTAGGCCGGCTCGGCCGACGGGTCCGTGCCCGCCTCGGTCAGTGTCTGGATGTCCCCACCCGCGCAGAACGACTTTCCAATCGCCCGCACTACCACTGCGCCGACCTCAGACCGGGCGTCGACCTCGTCCAACGTGGCGAGCAACTCGTCGGCCATCCCCGGCGTCAGCGCGTTGCGCCGCTCCGGCGCGTTCAGCGTGACGACGGCGACGCCGTCGTGCACCTCGAGAAGAATCTCGTCCGAACCAACAACCATGGGTAGGCCTTCCGTTAGTGGACCAGCACTTCAGCCGATCCGATCCCTGGCAAAGAATCAAACCATGCCAATCAATATCCGCATTCATCGCCCTCGGGCCTCGGGGGGACTCAAGGCTGACGAGTGGCTATCGTTGCGGTCCACCGGGGCCACGGGATTGGCCCACAAGCGCGAAGACGGGACGAGGGCGTGACAGAGAGAGCAGACCTGCGCGCGGCTGGCCGGCGGGGCGGGGCGCGCGAGGCAATCGTCGAGGCCGCCATCGACTGCTTTTTCGAGCGCGGCTACAACGGCACGTCGGTGCAGGACGTCGTGGAACGCGCCGGGGTCACGAAAGGCGCGTTCTACCACCACTTCGCGAAGAAAGAGGACCTCCTCCTGCACATCCACGACCGGTTCATGGACCAGCAGATGCACGCACTCGAAGCCGGCATCGCCGGCAACCTCCCACCACAGGAGGCCCTGACGCTGCTGATTGAGGAGATCGTCGTCTCTGCGGCGGACTTTCAGCGCGAGTATGTCATCTTTTTCGAGCAGCGCCGCAACCTCTCCGGGGAACCGTTCGACAGGGTTCGCGCCAAACGCGACGAGTACGAGCAGCTACTAGTGCAGACCATTGAGGGCGGCATAGCGCGTGGCGACCTCCGTGACGTGCCCTCCACGCAGGTGCTGGCCTTTGGGATCATCGGGATGGCCGCCTGGTCCTACCACTGGTACCGCCCGCGCGGCATGACCCCGCGCGACATCGGCCGCATGTACGCCTCCGTCGTCCTTGATGGAGTGGGCCTGCGAAACTAGTAGAGCGTCGCACCTAACTCTTGGGGTATAGGGCGGAGTTCGATGCGGGCGTCGTGGCTGGTGAATTGCCAGTCGACTTGACGCTGGTTGGCGTTGGTAGCGTGCTACCAGGCGGTGAGTTCGGTGTTGAGGACGTCGAGGTCGCTGATGCGTCGATCCAGGCATTGGCGAGTCAGCGCGG
>JBBQSP010000224.1:0-2326 GCA_038213735.1 Vicinamibacterales bacterium
CGGCTCGACTACCGAGGATCGCACCAACTACTACGAGACGGGCCCGGTCAACGCCCTCCCGCTGATGTTGTGGCTCGAAGCCGACCGAATGGGCTGGCTGCTGCCAACGATGGACGAGGCCAAGGTCGATGCACAGCGCGACATCGTGAAGAACGAGCGGCGGCAGAGTTACGAGAACCAGCCGTACGGCATGGTCGGCGACGTGATGCCGCCGCTGATGTATCCGCCGTCACATCCGTATTCATGGACGGTGATCGGCTCGATGGCCGACCTTTCCGCGGCATCGCTGCAGGACGTGAAGGATTTCTTTCGTTCGTACTACGCGCCGAACAACGCCGTGATCGTGGTCGCCGGCGCGGTACGCCGCGACAGCGTGATGGCCCTCGCGCGACAGTACTTCGGTGCGATCCCACGCGGCCCAGCGATCGATCGCCCCGCGGCGTCGCAACCGCGCTTCGCTGCCGACACCCTGGTCACGCTGGAAGACAGGGTGCAGTTGCCGCAGCTCTACTACAACTGGCCCACCACGCGCGCGTGGGGCAACGACGACGCTGCGCTCGGCGTCGCCGCCTACATGCTCACCGGTGCCAAGAATTCGCGCCTCACCCAGCGACTGGTGTACAACGACCAGAGCGCGGTGTTCGTGAGTGCCCGCCCCGACCACCGCAAGCTCGCCGGCGAGTTCGGCGTCGTCGCGCGCGCGCGGCCCGGCAAGGCGCTGCCCGAACTGCAGCACGCCATCGACGACGAGCTGCGGAAGTTTGCCGAAACCGGCCCGACCGACCGCGAACTCCAGCAGGCACAGAACGCCATCGAGGCGTCATTTCTGCGCGGAATCGAGACCGTGCAGGGCAAGGCCGACCAGCTCAATGAATACGTCTATCAGATCGGGACGCCCGATGGCTTCCAGCGCGATCTCGATCGGTTCCGCGCCGTCACTGCTGCCGACGTGCAGCGCGTGGTGCGGCAGTACCTCCTCGCTCCCCGCGCGATCGTGTCGGTGGTGCCGATGGGCAAGCAGGAACTCGCCGCCGAGCCGCGCTCGAAGGGGATGACACCATGAACACCACAAAATTGCTGCTGGTCACGCTCGCGTGTTGCATTGCGGCGAGCGCATCCGCCCAGGTCACCACGGCCCCGGCGCTCGGCGCCGCGCCGACGCTCACCATTCCGACCCTGCAGCGGGCAGTGCTGCCCAACGGACTCACCATCATCGTGGCGCGCAACACTGAGGTGCCGGTGGTCGAGGGTCGACTACTGATCGATGGCGGCGCGCGGACAGCCGGCGTGGCGCCGGGGCTCGCCACCTTCGCGGCCTCGATGCTCACCGAAGGCGCAGCCGGCCGCACAGCCCTCCAGCTCGCCGAGGAGATCGCCTTTCTGGGTGCGTCGATCAATGCCGGTGCGGGATGGGAAAACTTCACCGTGTCGGTGCGCGCCCCGAAGCGCACCTTTGATGATGCGTTGGGACTCGCCGCCGATGTGGTGCTCCGCCCGAATTTCGCATCGGCCGACGTGAAGCGCCTTCGCGACCTGCGCCTCGCCTCGTTCCTTCAGGCGCGCGATCAGCCGGGTGCCGTGGCACAGCGGGTGTTCTACCGGAACGTCTACCCCGCAAGCCATCCGTTGCACTTCTCCACCTCGGGCGACTCTGCCACCACGGCGCCGCTCGACTCGGCGATGGTGCGCGCCTTCTGGCGACGCGCTGCCAACCCGCGCAACGCGACGCTGATCCTCTCGGGCGACGTCACCCTCGCCGAGGCGCGCGCGTGGGCCAGCAAGCACTTCGGCGCGTGGAGCGCCCCCGCCGCCCCGGCGCTCAAGCCAGCGGCACGCACCGTTGCCGCCGCGCCGGCGCGTGCCACCCGCGTGATCCTGGTCGACAAGCCCGACGCTGCACAGTCCGTGATCATGATCGGCGGCCCCGGTGTCGCGAAGTCGTCGCCCGATTATGCCGCCCTCACGCTGATGAACACCATCATGGGCGGGTCGTTTTCGTCGCGCCTCAACGACCTCCTCCGGGAGCAGCTCGGGTACAGCTACGGTGCCGGGTCGAACTTCGCGTGGGAGCCCGTCCCGGGCCCGTTCGTGGCCAGCTCCCAGGTGCGCACCAATGTGACCGACTCGTCGCTCGCCGTGTTCTTCGCGCAGTTCAATGCGATGCGCGACGAGCATGTATCCGACGACGAACTCGAGCGCGGTCGCAACTATCTCGTGCTGGGTGCACTCGGCGACTACGAGACCGCCGGCAACGTTGCCGGGGCGATCACCCAGAGCGTCGTCTTCAACGAACCGCTGAGCGCGGTGGTGGCCGAGCTCAAGGCGA
>JBBQSP010000225.1:0-2242 GCA_038213735.1 Vicinamibacterales bacterium
GCGGGCGCCGTGCTGGTGTTTGTGCAGTCGGTGTTTTAATGTGGCGTCCGGCTTCAGCCGGACAATCCGCCTGAAGGCGGATGCTACACATGCGGAAACTTCGGGTTCCACGCCACTTCCCATAAGAACCCATCAGGATCCGCGAAGTAGCCGGCGTAGCCGCCCCAGTCGGTGTGGTGACCGGGCTTGACCAACTTGCCGCCGCCTGCTGCGGCATGCGCCAACAGCGCATCTACTTCCTCAATCGATCGCACGTTGTGAGCCAGCGCGAAACCCGAAAAGCCTGAACCTTCAGCAGACACGCCCGCATCACCGGCAAGCAGTTCGCGCGGATACAGCGACAGCCAGGTCTTCCCCATCTCGAAAAAGGCCACCGTCGGCGGCGTTGCCTTCTGCGGCAGGCCCAGCACGTCGCGATAGAACCGCGTGGCGCAGTCGAGATCGGCGACGCCCAGGGTGATGAACGAGACGCGTGGTTCCATGCTTCCAAGCCTAACCGCAGTCGATGACCGAGGCTGCCACCATTCTGGTGGTATGTTGGTGGCATGCCAAGCCTCACCCTCAAGGACATCCCCAAGCGCCTTCACCAGCAGCTGCGTGAGCGCGCCGAGCGTCACCGGCGGAGCCTGAGCCAGGAAGCGCTGGCGTGCCTTGAGCAGGTGGTGGCCGCCGAGCCCGTCGACGCGGACGCGCTGCTGACAAAGGCACGGGCGCTGCGCGCCCACGTCAAGCCCGTCCGGCAGCGCGATCTCGACAACTGGGTGCAACAGGGACGGCCGTGATCGTCGTCGATACCAACGTCGTCGCCTACCTGTGGTTGCCGGGCGAGCTGACGCCGGCGTCCGAGCGCCTGCTGTCAACGGACGCGGAATGGGCGGCGCCGCTGCTCTGGCGTTCCGAGTTCCGCAGCGTCCTGGCTGGCGCCGTGAAACGAAAGTCCGTCAAGATTGAGCGCGCCATCGCAGTGGCACAAGCGGCCGAGGATCAGTTCAAGGGACGCGAGTTCTCGGTCGAATCCGCCGAGGTCCTGTCCCTCTCCGCGGAGTCTGGCTGCTCCGCCTACGATTGCGAATTCGTGGCGTTAGCCAGGAATCTTGGCGTCTCGTTGGTCACCAACGATCGGGAGGTGCTCAAGGCGTTTCCCGCCATCGCCGTCCCGCTGGAACGTTACTCCTGACGCTCTCGCGGTTTCGCGCAAGGCTCCCAACGGTCGCCTGTGGCACAATCAGCGCGCCCAGATGTCCGTGACTCCCGGTACCAGAATCGGCGCATATGAAGTCGTCTCGTTGATTGGCGTCGGGGGCATGGGCGAGGTCTACCGCGCCCGCGACCTCACGCTGGATCGCGAAGTGGCCCTCAAGGTGCTGCCCGAATCGTTTGCGACAATTCCATACGCTCCGATGGTTCGGTGCACCTGTGTGTCACGAAGACCATCAATCCGCAGCCTCGATGTGCCGGGCCTCTGAATCAGACCGGCCCGGTGCAATACCTCGACGGCCGTGTCGTCTTCGCGCGCGCCGGCACTCTTCTGGCTCGCGGGTTCGACGCCGAGCGCGTCGCGTTTACGGGTGAAGAGCAGGCGCTCGCAGACGGCGTCTCCGCGTTTGGTGGGCAGTTTACTGCGCGGGTGTTCGTGTCAGACAACGGGGTGCTCGCGTTCACGGCGGATACCGGCGGCGAACGCCTGGCGTGGCTGACCGTCGACGGCCGCGAAACGCCGGCAGTCGACATTGGCACAACGAACAATCTGGCGCTTTCGCCCGACGGCCGTCGGGCACTCGTCGTGGACCAGGGGACGGTCGTGATGATTGACCTCGAGCGGGGTGGTACGGCTCGACTGGGTGCTTCAAGCGGCGATGCCATCTGGGCGCCCGACGGGCGGCGGTTCGCGCATCGAACACCGACCGGTATTATCATCCGCACGGTGGACGATGCACGCGAGTCGGCGGTGTTGGCCGGCGAGACGACGGGATTCCCTGAGGATTGGTCCCGCGTTGGACGATGGATTGTGGCGGGTCTTCGCGACGGCCAGTTCCAGATGGCGCTCATTCCCGTCGACGGCGGCAAACCGGTGGAGTTCCTTGCGACGAACGACAGCATCACTGGTGCCGACGAGATGCACTTCTCTCCCGATGGCAAGTGGCTGGCCTTCAACGCTCAGAACGGCGATCGCCATGACGTGTTCGTGGTGCCGCTTCCGCCAACGGGGCAGCGCTGGCAGGTGTCAACGGCCGGGGGTGTA
>JBBQSP010000226.1:0-2222 GCA_038213735.1 Vicinamibacterales bacterium
CGCCGCCACGTTCTCGTCGCCCAGGGTGACCCCGGTCTCAGCGCAGCGCGTGACTGCCTGTCCCAGACGGACATCCACGCCCAGGCGCCTTAGCGCCCGCTCGGCATGGCGCGACAACGATTCCGGAAAGCTTGGCAGCAAGCGCGGTCCCGCCTCCACCAGCAGCACGCGTGACTGTTGCGGATCGATGGCGCGGAAGTCGTCCGCCAGTGCCGAGTGCGCCAGTTCGACCACGGCGCCGGCCATCTCGACCCCGGTCGGCCCGCCACCGACAATCACGATGCTGAGGAGCCGTTCGCGTTCGCGCGCGTCCGATGCCATCTCCGCACGCTCGAAGGCCAGCAGCAGGCGGCGGCGGATCTCCGTGGCGTCGTCGATCCCTTTCAGGCCGGGCGCGTGGGCGGCCCAACTGTCATTGCCGAAATAGCCATGGGTGCCCCCGGTCGCGAGCACCAGGAGGTCATAGGCGACGTGGCGATCGCCCAGGGTGACGTGTTTGCGCACACCATCAACGCCGGTGACCGCGCCCAGCAGCACGCGTGTGTTGCGCTGGTGGCGGACCAGACCTCGAATGGGCCAGGCGATGTCGGCCGGCGACAGTCCGGCGGTCGCCACCTGGTACAGCAGCGGCTGAAACAGGTGATGGTTCTCCCGGTCGATCAGGGTGATGTCCACCGGCGCCCTGGCAAGCCGCGTCGCGACCGTGAGGCCGGCGAAACCGGCACCGACGATGACCACGCGCGGGCGGCGGACGTTCATGCCGCCGCTGGGCACGGCCTGAGGTCGGCCTTGTTGCAGCGACGGCGCCGAATGAGCCGGGCCATGCACCTTCATTCGCCGTTCCGTGATTCGCCCGGCGACGCCCACAAGGCAACCGCTGCACTGAACTGCGCCGCATGAAACACCCGGGCGCCCGGCCCGGCTGCATCGCCGGCGAAGCGTCCGAGCCGCGCCGCGCAGTCGAAGAAGCCCGGCGCCGGCAGGCCGCCGCGCGACTTGCCGATGACCATGGCGGCGATAAAGGGGCGGTCGGCTGCGGCGTCCTCGGTCATGAGTTGTTCCAACGCCTGCCTGACTTGATGGATGGTGTTCGGCGGCGACAGTCGCAACGCTGTGGCCGCTTCGTGATAGGTGATGGGTGAGCGCTGCGTGGCGCGCACTTGCAGATGCACGCGCAGCCGGTGGGCGAGCGTTTCCGGCGTGTTGTCCGCAACGATCGTGGTCGCAGCGATATCCAAAGCGGTGTCAGTCATGAGGGGTCCTGGCCAAATCGGGCAGATTCAGGCGATCGTTGTTCGCTGGCGCGGCATCCACATCGGCGGGACCCTCTCGACCACGCTGCCGTCGGGTTCGACCACCGCAGTCCAGGCTCGCGTGCGATACCTGAAAGTAAGGCGTGTGCGTCCGGCGTCCTCGTCGATGCCGGCCTCGGCGACGCTGTCGATGTTGCCGTTGCGCATCTCGGCCTTGAGGGCAGCCGCCGAGAGGCCAAGCTTGGGCGCGAGCAGCTCGGCATCGATGGTGATCTCGCCGTCCACGATGGTGATCGCTGATCCGGGAACAGAGCTCATCGCGGTGCGGCTCTGGTGACAGGGCTCGTCACTGTCATGGTCTTGCCCGGAACGAAGTTGATGCAGAGACCGTCGAGTTCGTTCAGAAGCAGCGGCTCGCTCACGAACCCGCACGTATAGGGCGCCTGACCCTCCCGGCTGCAGCTGCCACCTTCCAAATGCCCACACGACGCGCAAGTGCCGAAGGGAGGCGTGCCTCTCTCTCTCGCCACTTGGCCAAGCATGCGCTGCAGGCCATTGGCGAAATGATCGCGGGCGCGGGGAGGGAGCGCGTCAGCGGCGCGTACCAGAGCTTCGAGTGGGTCGTGGGCAAGAATGGCCCTGGCTTTGTCGGTCAGATCGAGCCGGGTGCTCCGCCCGTCGGCCTCTGATCGCATGCGCGACAGATAGGCTTGGGTTTCGAGGCTTTTGATCGTCTGCGACGCCGTGCCCCGTGTCGTGCTGTGGAACGCGGCGAAGGCGGACGGGGTTCGCGAGAAGCGATTGGCCCGCGCGAAGTATCTGAGCACTGCCCACTGGGCCGGCGTCAGCCCCTCCACCAGCGCCTCGCGGGACGCTATGCGCCCCAAGTGCAGGATCAGCTCTGCGATGACCCGACTGTTCATTTTTAGCTCCACAGCTCTGCGAATATAGTAGCGTTGACAAACCTGT
>JBBQSP010000227.1:0-2210 GCA_038213735.1 Vicinamibacterales bacterium
CGTGATGTGGGCGAAGCGGGCGGGCTCGGGACGGTTGGTCATGTCATTCCTTGGCGCATCCGGCCGACGCGGCAGCACGCTCGGCAGAAGCTCTCAAATGCTGCGCAGGTCGCCGGCCGCGACCACGGGTCCCGTCGGGGAACCCGTCGGCGAACCGCCGGCCGGCTCCAGGCTGATCGCGAACACGGCGCCCGACGCGATCTTGCGCTGGGTTTCCTGATCCACGGCGAGGTGCACGTTGGAGCCGGACGGGATGATGCCGAGCGACACGGGAGCCTGTTCACCCTCGATCACCCAGAGTTCGAAATCGCGGTCCGCGGCGCGCTCGCCGGTGACGTGCGACAGGCCGATGTCTCTCGTGCTGCCGTCGTAGACGACGAAATAGTGCACGTCGCTCTGCTGCGGCGCGAGCGAGGCGACCAGCCGCTCAGCCGGTTGCTCGTCGACAGGCGGGGCAAGCAATGGAATGGCGATGGCGAGCGCAAGCGCCGCGAAGGCGGCAGTTGTCAGCCCGCGCCAGATGGCGAGACTGTCCCAAAGTCCGGTTTTCGCTGCCACGGGTGCCGCATGGAGGCGGCGGTCCACGGCCTGCTTGACGGTGGCCGGCGGCTCGGCCGGGACATAGGCGTCCGCCATCGGCGCCAGCGTCACTTCCCAGCGGTCCACCAGCCGCGCAAACGCGGCATCGCCGTCGATGCGGCGCGCCACCGCCTGGCGCTCCTCTGCCGGAAGCGTGCCGAGAACGTATTCGGCGGCGACGGCATCGTCCCCACCCAGTTCCCTTGCGCTGTCGTCGGCAGTGTTCATCGTTCCAGACAATCTCTCAGTTTGAGCAGGCTGCGGCGCAGCCAGGTTCGCATCGTGTTGAGCGGCACACCGTATTTTTCGGCCAGATCCGCATAGGAGTCACCGTTCATGTAGGCGCCGCGCACCGCCGCCGCCTTGTCCTGTTCGAGTTCCTCCAGGCAGGAAAAGATCCGCTCGCGTTCGCCGCCGGCGACCGCCAGGGCTTCCGGCCCCGGTGTCGGGTCGGCCACGTCCAGCGCGTCGTCGATGTCCACGGCCGGACGCCGCCTCTGCCGGATGCGATCGATCGAATGGTTTCGTGCGATCGCGACCAGCCATGATATCGGGCTGAGATCCGAAACGGCGAAACGGTCGGCCTTCGTCCATATCTTGACGTAGACTTCCTGCAACGCCTCTTCGGCATCGGCCCTGTCATTCAAGACACGCAGGCACACCCCGAATAGTTTCGCGCTCGTTTGCCGGTAAAGCAAATCGAACGCCGCGCGATCCTTCAGCGAGGTGCGCACGATCAGCTTGGTGATATCCTGTGGCGTCATCGGCGCCCAAACTAGGGTTTTGCGGTCGGTTTGCAACGGGGAAAACGGCCGCTTCGGCCAACTGGCTGGCGATTGCCAAAATCAGATGCCGCCGCTAGCGTTCGTGCAAATGGGGGATGCGAGATGTCGATCGAGACGCTTCTGTGGCAGGAGGACGCCACGGGCCTGGCGAAGCATGTCTCCATGGGCGATGTGACGCCGGTCGAACTGGTCGACGCGGCCATTTCTCGCGCCGATCGCGTCAATCCCGAAATCAACTGCATCGCCGAAAAGCTGTTCGACCGCGCCCGCAGGCAGGCGACGATGGTCGACCGCAGCGCACCCTTGGCTGGCGTCCCCTTCGCCATCAAGGATCTGGGTGTCGCGCAGAACGGAGTGCCGCTCCATTCCGGCAGCCGAGCCCCGGTCTTCCTGCCGGATTTCGATTCTGTCCTCGTCGAACGCTACCGCGCCGCCGGACTGATCCCCATCGCCACCACGACATCGCCCGAATACGGATTGCGCCTCGTCACCGAATCGTCCCGCTTCGGCCTCACCCGCAATCCGTGGAACACCGGCCACACCACCGGCGGCTCATCCGGCGGCTCCTCGTCGATCGTCGCCGCCGGCATCGTGCCGGCCGCGCATGCCTCGGACGGCGGCGGCTCGATCCGCGTGCCGTCGGCCTGCACCGGGCTCGTCGGCATGAAGACCTCGCGCGGGCGCGTCCCGCTGTCGCCGATGGTAACCGAGAGCTGGTACGGCCTGGTCGTCGACCACGCGGTGACCCGCAGCGTGCGCGACAGCGCGCTTCTGCTCGACCTCACGCACGGCCCCGATCCGCTGGCGCCCTATGCGGCGCGGCCGCCAAGGGGTACGTTCGCCGCC
>JBBQSP010000228.1:0-2145 GCA_038213735.1 Vicinamibacterales bacterium
CGTGGCCGCGCCGATGGTGCCGCCCGGCGCCATCACGATGGTGTGGCAGGCAAGCGCGATCAGGGCACCGGCCGAGATCGCCCGCTGGTTGATGAACGCGATCGTCCGCACCGGCGAGTTGAGCAGCGTGTCGCGCATCGCGACCGCCGCATCGACCCGTCCGCCAAAGGTGTTGATGTCGAGCAGTACGGCCGCGGCGCCGGCGCTCTCGGCCTCACGGAGCGTCCGCGCCAGGAACGGCGCCAGGCCGAGGTCGATAATGCCGTCGATGGGAACGACGTAGACGATGGGTGGGGCCGGCTGGGCCGCAGTGGCGCGCAACAAGCCGAGGCTGCCGATGGCCAGCAGACACAGCGCGACGAGTGGCCTGACGATGCGACCCCTCATGCCTTCATCTTACTGCCCCGTCTGTGCCGACCGCGGTCCTGTCGCATCTCGACGCCTAACGGCGATCAGCAACACGATAGCGCCCAGCACGGCACTTACCGCCGAGCCGGCCAGCGTGCCGATCTTGCCCGCCGCCTCGGCCTCGGGAAACGCCGCGGCCGGGAACGCAAGCCCGTTGAGGAACAGCGCCATGGTGAAGCCGATGCCGGCCAGGCACGCGCCGCCGACGAGCATGCCCCAGGTCACCCCGGCCGGCAGGCTGGTGATTCCGACACGGATGGCCAGCACGCACACCAGGATGATCCCGATCGGCTTGCCCAGGGCCAATCCGGCGGCGACTGCGAGCGCGACCGGCTCGGTGAGGCTCGACAGGCTCAAGACCACACCGGCATTGGCGAGCGCGAAGAGCGGCATGATGCCGAACGCCACCCACGGGTGCAGGCCGTCTTCGAGCCGCTGCAACGGCGCCACCGCTTCCCGGGTGGCGAACTGGGCATCGGTGGCATTGACCCGTGACTTGCGAGGCTCGGCGGCTTCGCGGCTGGCGCGTTCCGACTCCGTCTTCAGCACGGTGGCCAGTGTACCCGGACCGATCCAGGCGTCGGCCGGCGTCATCAGTCCCAGCAGTACGCCCGCCACCGTCGGGTGCACGCCCGCCTGCAGGAACGCCAGCCAGATCAACGCGCCGATGCCGACGTAGACCGCGACGGAGCGGACGCCGATCAGATCGAACAGGTAGACGAGCGCGAAGCCCGCGCCGGCAAGACCGAGCCAGCTCCAGGCCAGCGTCTCGGTAAAGACGAAGGCGATGATCAGAACCGCGATCAGGTCGTCGACAATCGCCAGCGACAGCAGCAGGATCTTGAGCCCGAACGGCACGCGCTCACCAAACAGGGCGAGGCCGCCGACGACAAACGCAATGTCGGTGGCCATGGGAATGGCCCAGCCGCGCTGGCCCGGCTCGCCCCACTGCAGGGCGAGGTAGATCGCCGCCGGCATCACCACGCCGCCGAGAGCCGCAATCGCCGGCAGCAGCGCCTTGCGCCGGTCGCGGAGCTCGCCGTGAACCAGCTCGCGCTTGATCTCGAGGCCGACGACAAAGAAGAAAATGGTCATCAATCCGTCGTTGACGATCAGGTGTCCGACATCGCCGGCCAGCGTGAGGCCGCCGATCGATAACGACACCGGGATCTTCCACAGACCCGCGAACCAGCCGGCTGCCGCGGAGTTGGCGAGGACCAGGGCCGCGGCCGTGCAGGCCAGCAGCACCACGCCGCTCGCCGCCTGGATGTGCAGGAACCGCGTGAGCGGGGCCAGCCACCGGTCAACCCGCGCGACGGGAAGGGCCGGCGGCGGCGCGTTCTGGTGTGGTGTCGTCATCCAGTCAGACCTCAGGCTTCCTGCCGCACGGTGGCCGGCTTGTCGGGTTGGGTCAGGTTGCGGGCGGTGTTGATCAGGCCGAGATGCGAGAACGCCTGTGGGAAGTTGCCGAGCTGACGCCTGACGGCCGGGTCGTATTCCTCGGCCATCAGGCCCACGTCATTGCGAATCGCGAGCACTTGCTCGAAGACACGCCGGGCGTCCGCCATCCGCCCGAGCAACGCGTAGTTGTCGGCGAGCCAGAACGTGCACAGCAAGAACGCGCCTTCGCCCGTCGGCAGGCCGTCCACGCCGCTGTCGGTACGATAGCGATCGACGAAGCCGCCGCGGACCAGGTCCTGTTCGATTGCCGCCACGGTACCGATGATGCGCGGATCC
>JBBQSP010000229.1:0-2061 GCA_038213735.1 Vicinamibacterales bacterium
ACTTGCGCGCGGCGAATCGGCGTGCCGTTGTCGGCGGCGACAATCTGTCCACGCATGACCGCGGTGCCCCGTGGCGCATCCGCCCGCGCCGGAGTGGCCCGCGCCTGTCCACGCAGCGGACCTTGCCCGCCACCAGGTTGCTGTCCGCCGCCTTGGGCGAGCACGCCGACGGAGGCCAGGCCGATGAGGATGAAAACCAGTAGGGGCTGCTTCACACCTACAGCATACGAGTGAGGCAGCCTGCTTTGCTTACCGCTCCTGGCACCCCTGGCACCCTAGGCACCCTGTCTAAGGCGTTAACCTCGACAACTTGACGTCAAAAGCCTTGGTTTCACCTTCGTTGAGAGAGAGAGGACGGGCTTCGTCCCGCGCCCGCGTGAGGAACTCGGGGTCGGTGGCCTGACCCGATTCAAGGTTCTGCACGGCGATGATCAGGTAATCGTCTAACGGTGGCAGCGACCGGATGCTGTAGCGTCCATTCGTGTCGGGTCGTGCCGTTCGCATATAGCGGGACGTGTACGTCCAGTGATCGCGGTTGGCCGGGAAAATCACGACCGTGGCGTCGAGCACCGGTTTGCCGCGATCGTCGCTGACCAGGCCCGACAAGTCGGTGGTCTTGCGTGAAAACACGATTTCGAGGCCCTCGTACGCGCGGCCCGGCGTGAACTCTAACCCGCGATCGGTCACGTCCTCGCCGTCGTACATCACGGCCTTCAGGAACCACCCCGAGTTCTGGCCGATCGAGGCGCGAACCAGGCGCCGCTCGAACAGTGTCGTCATCTCGAACGTGAAGTCGTCATTCACGCGGGTCGGGCCACCGCCAATCATGTTGGTGCTCATCTCGGCCGGCTGCGGGAAGATCTGCACCTGGTCAGGTCTGAACGTCGGCACCGATCCGTCGTCGGTCGTGACGACACCCCTGGCGGTAGCGCCGAGCGAGGTGGTGACCATCACGTTCTCAAGGTCTTCGTTGCCGATGGTCAACGGCAACACCGCGAACTCTTCGTTGGCGCCTTGGGCGTTCATGGGCCGGACATTGAGGTTGTAGCGGCCCGGCGCAATGTTGGCGAACTGGAACGATCCATCAGGCCCGACCGTGGCGTTGCTCATGTTCATGCCGAAGGTCATCCCCATCATCGGGTCGGCGGGCGCAAGCATCAGCATGGAACTGCGAACCGGCTCGCCGCGCGAGTTGAGGGCGCGGCCGCGAACACGCGCCATGCGCGCGACCACCAGCGAGAAGTTGGCGCTGCCCATCTCTTGCCCGGCCTTCAGCGTCACGCGCGTTGCTTCAGTGATGTTCGACGTGCCCGGATAGTAAGTGGGCGCGAATCCGTCGGCCTCGGTATTGGTGACGTCGGCCTGCATGAAATTGCCAGAACGGGTGTTCGCGCTGACGAAGTAATCGCCGGGCGGCAAGCCATACAGACGAAACACGCCCTGGTCATCGGTGCGGTCGCTGCCGCCTTCGCTGCCGCCGGCTACAAGCCGGCGCGCGCCGCCAATGAACTGAAAGCGAACGGCCGTGACCTGCGCCCCTGCCACCGGCTCGCCGCCATCGTCGAAGACTCGACCGCTGATGACGCTACCGCGCGACAGCGTCAAGTTGACCTTCTCCGCCGTCTGGCCGTCACTGAGGTCGATTGGCGTGCCCGGGTCGCCAGGACGACGCTGGCCGAACTGGGCGGTGACGAAGCCACCCTTTGCAGCGGAGATGTTGTAACGGCCGGCCGCCAGTTCCTTGATCTCGAAGCGTCCCTCGGCATCGGTGCTGGTCACGCCACCGCCGCGCCCTTCCATCGACATGGCCCGCACTTGCGCGCGCCGAACCGGCGTGCCCGTACCCGATGCCATCACCTGGCCCTTCACGACGCCGGTGCCTCTTGGTGGAGTTTCGCCGGGGCGCAGCGGTCGCGCGGGCATTCGCGTGGGTTGGCCGGCCGCCAGTTCCTTGATCTCGAAGCGTCCCTCGGCATCGCTGCTGGTCACGCCACCGCCGCGCCCTTCCATCGACATGGCCCGCACTTGCGCGCGCCGAACCGGCGTGCCCGTACCCGATGC
>JBBQSP010000230.1:0-2007 GCA_038213735.1 Vicinamibacterales bacterium
CACAATCGTCCGCGCGGCGGCAGGATCGCCCAGCTCGCCGACGGCGTTGCCCGCCTCGTCGACGAACGCGCGCTCGTAGCCGTTCGCGCGCATCTGCTCGACCAGCCACGCCGAGGCGTGCGCCTCCTGCCGTGACAGCGACGGGATAGCGACCAGTCCGCGAATCAACTCCACAGCAGCCGCCCGCTCCATATCAGGCCTTGAGATCCTTGATCGCCTTGGCGATGGCGTGCACGCCCAAGTCGATTTCAGCTTCGGTAATCACGAGGGGCGGCAACAGGCGCAGCACGGTGGGGCCGGCCGGCAGGGCAATCACCCCGTGCGAGAGCATCAGGCTCTTGAGCACCGGCGCCACCTTGGTGCGCAACTCCACCGCGATCATCAGGCCCAGGCCGCGGATGTCGCGGACGGCCGGCACGCCTTCGAGCGCACTGCGCAGCGTGTTCCGCATGTGCGCGCCGAGGACGGCGCTGCGCTTGATCAACCCGTCCTCCTGGTACGCCTGGATCGCGGCGAGACCGGCCGCGCAGGCAATGGGCGAGCCGCCGAACGTGCTGCCGTGCGCGCCCTGGGTCAGGACCGCCCGAAGCGCCTTGGTGTAGGCGAACGCGCCCATCGGGAAGCCGCCGCCCAGGCCCTTGGCCAGGCACATGATGTCGGGCTCGATGCCCGCATGTTCGACGGCGAACCACTTGCCGGTGCGACCAAACCCGGTCTGAATCTCGTCAACAATCAGCACCGCGCCTCGCTCACGACACAGGCGCTGGGCCGACTGCAGAAACTCAGGCGTGCCGACGTTGACGCCGCTCTCACCCTGCACCACTTCGAGGACGACGGCCGCCGTCTGGTCGGTGATCGCCTGGTCGAGCGCCGCCGCGTCGTTGAACTGCACGTGCGTCGTCTCCAGCAGCGGCAGGAAGCCCTCGCGATACTTTGGCTCCCAGGTCACCGACAGTGCGCCGATCGTTCGCCCGTGAAAACCCTTGGTCGCGGCCACGAACGCCGGCCGCTTGGTGAACAGCCGTGCAAACTTCAGCGCGCCATCGACGGCCTCCGCGCCGCTGTTGGCGAGAAAGAGGTGGGGCAGGTGTTTGGGCAGCACGTCGACAAGCGCCTGCGCAAATTCCGCGCGCACGTCGTTATAAAGATAGTTCGGACAGAGCGTCAGTGTTTCCGCCTGGCGGCTGATTGCCTCGACGACGCGCGGATGGCAGTGACCGAGCATGGCGACGCCCTGGGCCGAACCCAGGTCCAGGTACTTCTTGCCCTGCTCGTCGAACACCCACGAGCCCTCGCCACGGGTGATGACCACATCGCCGCGGCGGGCGGTCGTCCCGCCGAGAATGCGTTCTTCGACTTCGGCGTACTTCATGCGATGTGGGTTCCAGCGCCCGCGAGGGCGCGCGAGATGGGGTCGTCGACCCGGCCGTCGGAAAAAATGACCTTGCCGACGCCTTCGGCAATCGCCTCGACCGCGCCCATCACCTTCTTCTTCATGCGCCCCTCGGCAAACTCCATGAAGCGATCGGCCTGGGCCTTGGGGATTTCCGCGATCAGGGTCGATTCGTCGGGAAACTTCCTGAGCAGTCCGACCTGGTCCGTCAGGATCACCAGCGCATTGGCGTTGAATGCCCCGGCCACCATCGCCGCGGCGCGATCGCCATCCACGTTAATGGCTTCGCCGGCGGTGGACGAACCCGGCGGCGTCAGGACCGGGAAGTAGCCGCCGCCGATCAGTGTCTTCAGCAAGCCGGCGTTGACCTTCTCGACCGTGCCGGTCCAGTCATCGCGCAGCACCATACGGCGCCCGTCCACGCGAATGCGCAGCGTGTCCTTGCGAGTGCCCTCGAAGATGCGGCCATCGAGACCCGACAGGCCGACGGCGTTGACGCCCTTCTGCTGCAGCTTCTCGACCCACATCTTGTTGAGTTGACCGCAGTAGACCATTTCGAAGATCTCGAGGGTGCGCCGATCGGTGCGACGGCTGACGTGGCCGGTCTCGCTGGT
>JBBQSP010000231.1:0-1982 GCA_038213735.1 Vicinamibacterales bacterium
CCTGCTGCGCGGCGCCCTCGGCTGCCCGCTGCTGTGCAGCGCGCGCCGCGAAGTAACGCTGGGGGTTGGCGTAATCGAAATCGGTCGAAGAGACGGGCTGCTCGGCGCCGGCCGAGTCGTCCGTCACCATCGGCACGTCCGGCATGTCCTGCTGCGCGGCTTCCTGAGCGGGGAACGTGGCGTCTGGGGCTGAAGGCGCCATCGCCACCGGTGCGGCAGTGGCAGGCGCGGGACCGCTGCGGGCCGCCGCGGCGTTCACCGATACCCCCATCACCACGATACGGTCGAAGGCTGAGGCGCCCGGCATTCCGGCCGGTCGCGCGGCTGCGATATAGCCCGCAGCACTACGCAGGATGATGTCGAGGGCCTCGCGCTCAGGCACGCCCTCGAGTCGCAGCGTCACGGGCACGCCGGGAACACGGTCGCCATCCACGATCCGCGTGCCGCCGACCCTGGCCCACTCGGCCAGAATGGCCGACGGGGGGGCATTCGTGGCATCGAGCGTGACGCGGCCGTTCTCGAGCGAGAGGCGCACCTGCTGAGCGTCAGCCACGGATGCGCCAGCCACCATCGTCAGGGCGAATAGGGCGGCGCTGAACGATGCGGCGGTATGGGTCATGGCTGAGCCTTCACGTACACGGGACCTTCCCAGTATACGCCGCGTGCTCCAGATACGCCGCGTGCTCCAGACGGGCACCCGCCAGCTCAGCCTGAGGTGTCGTTTACCACATCGGCGACGTAGTCGGCAGCTTCGTCGGAGAGCGATGGATACAACGGCAGCGAACACACTTCGTCGGCTGCGCAGTCTGCTTCGGGACAGGGCTGCGGAACTTCCGACGCCAGCGCTGCCTGATGCGGAATGGCGATGGGGTAGTGAATCAACGTCTCGACGCCAGACGCACGGAGCCTGGCCTGAAATGCGTCGCGGCCGGCCGTGCGCACGACGAAGAGGTGGTAGACGTGCCCTGCGTCGAACTCGGGCAGGACGACCACCGGCGCTCCGCGCAGTGTGGTCCGATACCTCGCGGCCAGTTGGCGCCGGCGCGCGGTCCAGGCAGGCAGCAGCGCCAGTCGCTCGCGCAGGATCGCGGCCTGCATCTCGTCGAGCCTCGAATTGACGCCGAACTCGACGTGGCGATAGCGCTCGGTCTGGCCGCCGTTGCGCAACCGCCGCAACCGCTCGGCAAGGGCGTGGTCGTTGGTGGTCACCGCGCCGCCGTCGCCGAGGGCCCCGAGGTTCTTGGTCGGGTAGAAGCTGAAACCCGCACCATGTCCGAAGCTGCCGACCGGGTGCCCATCGCTGGTGCACAGGTGTGCCTGCGCGGCATCTTCGATCATCGCGAGACCGTGCTTCGCCGCGATCGCCGACAGTGCGGGCATGTCGGCCGCCTGTCCGTAGAGATGCACCGGCATGATGGCTGCCGTCCGCGGCGTGATCGCCGCCTCGACCTGCGCCGGGTCGATCGTGTGCCGCTGCGGGTCGATGTCCGCGAACACCGGACGGGCCCCGGCCATCATGACTGCCAGTGCTGTGTACGCCGCCGACAGCGGCGCGGTGATGACTTCGTCACCTGGTCCGATGCCAAGCCCGCGCAGCAGCAGCGCCAGTGCATCGGTTCCGGTGCCGACGCCGACGGCGTGGGCCGCGCCGCTGGCAGCCGCGAACTCCTGCTCGAACGCCTCGAGCTCAGGGCCGAGCACGAACCAGCCCCGGTCGATCACCCGGTTCACTGCGGCGCGCACCGCGGCGTCGTCATCGCCCGGACGCAGCGAGAGGAACGGCACGTGCATGGACATCAGACGTAGTCCGCGAGGTGCTCGCGGTAGTAGGCGAACGTGGTCGCCAACCCCTCGCGCAGTGCCACCGTCGGCCGCCACCCGGTCAGCGCGGTGAACCGCGACGAGTCGGCATAGAAGCTGCCGATGTCGATGGCCTTCTTCTCGGCCGGCCACTCGACGTAGCGTCGGCGCCCCGTACCGGC
>JBBQSP010000232.1:0-1915 GCA_038213735.1 Vicinamibacterales bacterium
CATCGGCGCTGGCCGGCGACACGAGCATTGCCTGCTGCACGAAATCGTTGCCGGTGCGCGTGAACACGTAGACGGCACCCTTCGCGGCCGAGCGGCCCGGTGCGCCTACCACCAGCCGGTTGCCGTCCATCGCCAGCGATGCGCCAAAGAGGTCGCCCTCGCCCAGCGAATCCACCGACAGGCGACCCGCAGGTGACCAGGTGCCGTCAGCCGCTCGGCGATACACGAACACGGCGCCATTTTCCATGCGGGGCGCACCGACCAGCGCCAGATCACCACTTACAAGAAGCGCAGAGCCGAACGCCGCGCGCGCGGGCGCTGCGTCTGGGCTCCATTCGCCGGCGGCCTCGTAGCTACCGTTGGCTGCGCGGCGGAACAGATGCACGGTACCACGTGCGCTGTCCGGGCGGTTGGGCGCGCCAATGCGGCCGACCAGCAACGTCGGTCCATCGGCTGCCACGCTGGCGCCGAAGCCGTCCCCCGGCAAGCCGGTGGCGACCGTGAGCTTGCTCGCCGATCGCCAGCCGGCCGTGCCGCGGCGATACACGTGCACCACGCCGGAGAGTCCGCGCGGCTCGCCGACGAAGGCGTAGTCTCCGCTGAGCGCAATGGAGGTGCCGAATCCGGCCGCCGCACTCTCTGCCCGAATCTCCGGAGTGGAATCGGTGGCGGTAGGGGCAGTAGGCCCAAGAAGGGCGGCGAGCAGCAGCAGGTGCGTCATGGGCAAGGCCTCGTGACTGAATTTGGAAGGAACCTCCAATATACTCCTGAAGGTCGGGTTCGGCACGGCGTCGTCGTGCGGAAGCGATCGCTGAAGCGATGCTGCCGAGGACAACCAAAAATCCCCCGTGCCCACCCGCTACATCGCCTATCTGCGCGCCATCAATGTCGGCGGTCGCACGGTCAAGATGACTGCGCTGCGAGAGCTGTTCGAGTCGTGGGATTATCTCGACGTCTCGACCTTCATCGCGAGCGGCAACGTAATTTTTCGCGATCCGAAGCGGGGCGCCGCACGTCGCCCGCCGCAAAACCCGTCCGACACTCTGGACTTCGAACGCTCGCTCGAGCAGTCCCTGGAGAAGTCGCTCGAGCAGGCACTCGGCTTCACGGTTGACGTCTTCATGCGAAGCACGGTCGACAACGTTCGACTTGCCCATTGGACACCGGACCCCGCGCAGCCGTTCCCCGGCGAGGGGGACTCACTGTATGTGGGCTTTCTGAAAGACGCCCCCACGCCCGCGGTGATGCGCGCGATCCGCGCGTTCGAAAACGAGGTCGACCGATTCTACTTCAACGAACGCGAACTCTACTGGCTCTGCCGCAAGACCATCAGCACGTCGGACTTCTCGGGCGCGCGCCTGGAGAAGCTGCTGGGCGCACCCACCACGATGCGAAACGTCACGACCCTGCACAAACTCGCCCTCGCCTATTCGACGGACTAGCGAATGCGCAGTCCCAGCCGATGTGCATCGGGGCGGCCGATGAACGGTTCGAACGCGTAATCGAGCGAGTATCGATCGAGCGTGACGCCGAATCCGGCCGTGACGGCCGCCTCGCTGCTGAACGCCGGACGCCGCACACCGAGACGTCCCGCGACGAAGACACCTTCGATGGGCACGTATGCGAGTTCGCCGCCAATCGCCGGCCGGACATCGCCCGACTCGTCGACACTGACCTGCGACACCACCGACAGGTCGAAGAAGGTCGCCAGCGGATAGTTCGCGCCGCCAACGCCGAGCACCGCACGCCAAGGCGTGGCGCCGTCGCGCTGAAACAGGTCGATGGATTCGCCGACATGCTGCACGGTGAGCGCAGCGTTCATGGGCCCGATCGGATACACGACGCCCACATCGAACATCATGGCGTCGTCGTAGTCCGAGGCATACGACTCGCGCACGTACGTCGCGCCCAGCCC
>JBBQSP010000233.1:0-1914 GCA_038213735.1 Vicinamibacterales bacterium
CATCGGCGCTGGCCGGCGACACGAGCATTGCCTGCTGCACGAAATCGTTGCCGGTGCGCGTGAACACGTAGACGGCACCCTTCGCGGCCGAGCGGCCCGGTGCGCCTACCACCAGCCGGTTGCCGTCCATCGCCAGCGATGAGCCAAAGAGGTCGCCCTCGCCCAGCGAGTCGACTGGGAGTCTACCCGACTGCGACCAGCTGCCGTCGGCGGCGCGACGATACACGAACACCACGCCGTTCTCCATGCGGGGCGCGCCGACCAGCGCCAGATCACCGCTCACGAGCAGGGCAGCGCCGAACGCCGCGCGCGCCGGAGCGCCCGTAGCGGTCCACTCGCCAGCGGGGGCGTAGGTGCCATTGGCTGCGCGGCGGAACAGATGCACGGTACCACGTGCGCTGTCCGGGCGGTTGGGCGCGCCAATGCGGCCGACCAGCAACGTCGGTCCATCGGCTGCCACGCTGGCGCCGAAGCCGTCCCCCGGCAAGACGGTGGCGGCCGTGAGCTTGCTCGCCGATCGCCAGCCGGCCGTGCCGCGGCGATACACGTGCACCACGCCGGAGAGACCGCGCGGCTCGCCAACGAAGGCGTAGTCGCCGCTAAGCGCGATGGAGGTGCCAAATCCGGCCGCCGCACTCTCTGCCCGAATCTCCGGCGTGGAATCGGTGGCGGTGGCGGCAGAAGGCCCGAGAAGGGCGGCGAGCAGCAAAAGGTGCGTCATGGGCAAGGCCTCGTGACTGAATTTGGAAGGAACCCGAATATACTCCTGAAGGTCCGGTTCGGCACGGCGTCGTCTGGCTGAAGCGGTCGCTGAAGCGATGTTGCCGAGGACAACCAGCAATCCCCCGTGCCCACCCGCTACATCGCCTATCTGCGCGCCATCAACGTTGGCAGACGCACGGTCAAGATGGCCGCGCTGCGTGAGCTGTTCGAGTCGTGGGATTATCTCGACGTCGCGACGTTCATCGCGAGCGGCAACGTGATTTTTCGCGATCCGACGGCGGGCGCATCACGCCATTCGCCCAACAACCCGTCCGCCACTCTCGGCTTCGAACGCTCGCTCGAGCGATCTTTAGAGGACTCGCTCGCGCAGGCACTCGGCTTCACGGTAGACGTCTTCGTGCGAACCGCGGCCGACAACGTTCGACTTGCACATTGGACACCGGACCCTGCGCAGCCGTTCCCCCGTGAGGGGGACGCACTGTATGTGGGCTTTCTGAAAGAGGCGCCGCCGTCCGCGGTGATGCGCGCGATCCGCGCGTTAGAGAGCGAGGTCGACCGATTCTACTTCAACGAGCGCGATCTCTACTGGCTCTGCCGCAAGACAATCAGCACATCGGAGTTTTCGGGCGCGCGGCTGGAAAAGCTGCTCGGCGCGCCCACGACCATGCGCAACATCACCACCGTGGCGAAACTCGCCCGCGCCTATCCGGCAGTCTAGCGAATGCGCAGTCCCAGCCGATGTGCATCGGGGCGGCCGATGAACGGCTCGAACGCGTAGTCGAGCGAGTATCGGTCGAGCGTGAGCCCGACGCCCGCGGTCACTGCAGACTCATCGCTGAACGCCGGACGACGCACACCGAGTCGTCCAGCGACGAACACACCTTCGATGGGAACGTACGCAAGTTCACCGCCGATCGCCGGCAACACCGTTCCCGACTCGTCAATGCTGACCTGCGAGACCACCGACAGGTCGAAGAAGGTCGCGAGCGGATAGTTCGCGCCGCCAACGCCGAGCACCGCGCGCCACCGCGTTGCGCCGTCGCGCTGAACCAGGTCGATGGATTCGCCGACATGCTGCACGGTGAGCGCAGCGTTCATGGGCCCGATCGGATACACGACGCCCACATCGAACATCATGGCGTCGTCGTAGTCCGAGGCATACGACTCGCGCACGTACGTCGCGCCCAGCCC
>JBBQSP010000234.1:0-1898 GCA_038213735.1 Vicinamibacterales bacterium
CGACGCGCACTCGGAGCGCGCCATCCAGCTAGCGCTCGAGCACGCGATGGAAGGGCGCACCACGCTGGTCATCGCGCATCGGCTCGCCACGGTATTGAAAGCGGACCGAATCGTGGTGCTCGACCACGGCCGCATCGTCGCCGTCGGCACGCACGCCGAACTCATCGCGCAAGCCGGCCTCTACGCCGAACTCGCCCGCCTGCAATTCCACACCTGACCCGATTGGCGTGCTGGCAATGCTGGTCCAAAAAAAGGCCTCGTAGGAGCGACATAAGTCGCGACTCATGTCGCCCCTACAAGTGCAGCGTTACGGGGTGGCGGTGGCGGCGGGCTCCTGGGCTCGCAGTGCGTCGCCGGCGGCCTTGAACTCGCTGTCCGCACGCCATTCGGGCTCGAACTCGCCGGCGGCAACGCGTCTGCCGACTTCGTAGAGCGCCTGCAGGTCCTCCATCGCTCCCTCGAACGTCCACTTGGCGTCGAACTCGTCGCCGGGCTTGTGATACCGGTTGTCGGTGTAGTCCTGCGCCGCGGCGTCACCTGCACCGGGGCCGCCGTCGCGCAGGTCGTTGCCGCTCTTGGCGTACAGCGCCGGCACGCCGCGCCGGGCGAAGTTGAAATGATCCGACCGGAAGTAGAACCCTTTTTCCGGTGTCGCCTCCGGCGAGATCACGCGCTGCTGCGGCGTGATGGCTTCGCCCAGCGCATCCTCGAGGTTGGACTGTCCGTGGCCCACCACCACCACATTGGCGGTGCGGCCGCCCACGTGCATGGAATCCATGTTGATCGCTGCCTTGATGCCGGCCAGCGGCATGGTCGGGTGCGCGACGAAATAGCGCGATCCGAGCAGGCCCGATTCCTCGAGGGTGGGCAGGAAGAAGATCACCGAGCGCGCCGGTGCCGGCTGCTGCGCCACGAACGCCTCCGCGATCTCGAGCACGCCGGCCACGCCGGTCGCGTTGTCGATGGCGCCGTTGTAGATGTTGTCGCCGGGCTCGTCGGCATGCTTGCCGAAATGGTCCCAGTGAGCCATGTACAGGACAGCCTCGCCGGCATTCGTGGCACCCGGCAACACCGCGACCACGTTCTCGCTGCCCTTGAATGCGATGGTGCTGTTGAGCGCAACGTTCACCGTCGCGCCGAGCGGCACCGCATCGAAGCCGCGCGTGTCGGCCATGAGCTTCAGCACCGCGAGATCCTTTCCGGCCGCCTTGAACAGCGCAGTGGCCGCGGCGTCGGACAGCCAGCCCTGGAATTGCAGGCGCGGCTCGGGATCGTCGGCGGGCGTCAGATCGAACTGCGGGCCCGACCCGGAATTCTTGACCACATCCCAGCCGTAGGAGGCCGGCACGCTGTCGTGCACGATGAGCGCACCCGACGCGCCCTGGCGCGCCGCTTCCTCGAACTTGTAGGTCCAGCGGCCGTAGTAGGTCATCGCCCGGCCCTTGAACAGTTCGGGATCGCCACGCAGGAAACCCGGATCGTTGATCAGCAGGACCACCGTCTTGCCCTTGACGTCGAGCCCCTCGTAATCGTTCCAGCCCGCCTCCGGCGCATTGACTCCGTAGCCGACGAACACCAGCTCGCTGGCAGACACCGAAACCTTGCCCTGCGCGGTGCGCGTTCCGAGTACCGCATCGGTACCGAGCGCAAGCTTCTGCTTCGATCCACCCACGTCGATGCTGATCGTCGAATCCGGCAGGGCGGTGGTCTCGACCATCTGCACGCGCTGGAAATAGCTGCCGTTGTTGCCGGGGGCGAGACCGAGACGCTCGAACTGGTCCTTCAGATAAGTCGTCGTCATCTGCTCGCCGATCGATCCCGGCGCGCGGCCCTCGAACTCGTCGGACGACAGCGTGCGCACGTGCGCGGCGAAGTCGGTGGCGTCGATCGCCGCGGAG
>JBBQSP010000235.1:0-1850 GCA_038213735.1 Vicinamibacterales bacterium
TGCGTGCGTCCGTACTTCACCCGGATCTGGTCGCCGTTCTCGAGGGCGCAATCAAACTTCTGGGCGGTGCCATTGAGCTCGGTGATCAGGAAGCGGCACGAGATCGACTCGGGCTGCGACACCGGCGCCGAGAGGCGCGCCTTGGCGACCGGCACTTTGGGGGCGCGCCACACCTGCGCGCGCGCCAGTGCATCCAGCCGCTCCTCGGCCGAGACGTTCTTGTTGGTCGTCTTCTTGACTGGGACGGGAGCGAAATCCGCCGGCTGGCTTCGCTGGGCCATCAACGCCGCGACCACCAGTCCGGCCGCCCCCGCGATCACGGCCACTTTGACAAGCGTCAGCTTCATGCACCCCAACCATTGCAAAAAGAGTGACCTCAGCCGTAGCTGGTATCGCTGCTACGGCTGCGAGTTTAGGCCGCCGTCGCGCACCTCGTGTGGCTAGACAGCAACCGGCCGCGTGTGAGCCATCGCCAGCGCAGGTCGAACGCTCATTCGGTAACCCGCCCAGGTCAACACCAGTCCGACCAGCTCGGTAACGTAGAGGACTTCGACATAGCCCATCCTGGTGGCGGTGCCGCCCATGCCTGGGAGGATCGCACCCATGGCAATCAATACGTTGGCGTAGACCCGATGGCGCGTCGCGGGATCGGCGCTGTAACGAAGAGCCGAGAGAATCGCTCCGCCGATCAGGAAGATCACGGCGTAGATGTTCACCACTGGGCTGAACGCGCGCACCCACTGCCACCCCAGCACGCGTCCGGTCAGCCGGTGCGCCTCGACCTGGGAGTAGTCGATCGGCGACAGCACGACGAACACGGACGCAACAACGACGTAGGCGATCAGGATCGTGGTCAGGACGTGCGCAGTCCGCCTGCCCAGCAGCAGGTACACCGTGCCCTGGGCGAGGGGGGCGCCGCCAAGCAGCGCCCCCGAGATGTACCAAGCCCGAAATGTCGGCTCATTCCACCCGATCAGCGTCGTCGTCGCCTCGGTGAAAGTGCCAACGCCGTAGGTGGCGATCCCGATCGCCCACCACAACAAGTGCAGGCGTTCGGGATGCGCGCGATAGCGCCGAAAGATCTCCAACGCGAACGGCACCGCCAGGATCGTGGTGACGATCGGAATGTAGTGAACGAGCGAAGCAGACATCAAAAGGCTCCGACGTTGAGGCCGATGGTGAAACTGCGGCCGCGGGCCGGGGCGAACTGGAAGTGCTCGCGGTAGTAGGTGTCGCCGAGATTCTCGACCGCGAACACCAGGCCCAGTCGATCGCGGCGGCGCGACAGGTTGAGGCCGACACCGGCGCGCTGCACGGTGAACCCGTCGAGCGACAGCAGGTCCTGCGCGATCAGGAACGGCGAGTCGAGCAGCGTCTCGGCCACCCGCTTGACTTCCGTCTGGCTGCGCACGCCGTACTCCATCCACCAGCGTCCACTCGACTGCGTGAAGCGCGCGTTCAGGATCAGCCTGGCCGGCGTGATGTTGTCGAACGGCGTATTGGCCAGCGAGCTCTGGTCGAGCGGGTTGACGCCGTCGGTGATCGTGCCACGCGTCAGCGCCGCCCCTCCGGTCAGCGTCAGCACGCCGGGGCGCAAGGCCAGCGGAGCCGCCGCCGACAGTTCGATGCCGGTGATGCGGACGTCGCCGTAGTTGGTGGCTTGCGCCAAGGCGCCCGCCGAGTTGGTGGCCACGACCAGGTCCTGCGCAATGAAGTTCTGGTACTGGTTCAGGAAGTAGTAGGCGCCGCCCGAGACGCGGCCGGCGCGGAACTTCACGCCGGCGTCGAAGTTGTTGCCGGTCTCCGGCTCGACCCTGACGTTCGGCACAATGCTGCCGGTGGTCGCGGGT
>JBBQSP010000236.1:0-1818 GCA_038213735.1 Vicinamibacterales bacterium
GCGATCTTCAATGCGCTCGAGATCGTCGGCAAGAAGATCGAAGACGTGAAGCTCGCCACCAGCGGTGCCGGCGCGGCTGGCATCGCCTGCCTGGACATGCTGGTGGCGCTGGGCATGAAGCCGGAGAACATCCTCGCGGTCGACCGCGACGGCGTGCTGTTCACCGGTCGCCCGCATCTCGATCCGGACAAGGCCCGCTACGCGCGCGACACCGACAAGCGCTCGCTGGCCGAGATTGTGTCTGGCGCCGACATCTTCCTCGGCCTGTCCGCCGGTGGCGTGCTCAAGGCCGAAATGGTCGCGACGATGGCGGCAAAACCCATCATCCTCGCGCTCGCCAACCCGTATCCCGAAATCCTGCCCGAGGACGCCAAGGCCGTGCGCTCGGACTGCATCATCGCCACCGGCCGCTCGGATTATCCGAACCAGGTCAACAACGCGTTGTGCTTCCCGTACATCTTCCGCGGCGCGCTTGATGTCGGCGCGACCGAGATCAACGAGGCGATGAAGCTCGCCTGCGTACGCGCGATCGCGGCGTTGGCGCGCATGGAGGCCGGCGACCTGGCTACCGCCTACGGTGACGACATTCCCACCTTTGGCGCCGAATCGCTGATCCCGCGGCCGTTCGACCCGCGCCTGCTGGTGATGCTGGCGCCGGCCGTGGCGCAGGCGGCGATGGATTCGGGCCTGGCCCTGCGCCCGATCCAGGACTTCGGCGCCTACAGGGAAAAACTCGGCCAGTTCATCTACCGCTCCAGCCTGGTCATGAAGCCGGTCTACGACCGCGCCCGCAGCGACCGAAAGCGCGTGGTCTACGCCGAGGGCGAGGAGGAGACCGTGCTGCGCGCCGTGCAGACCGTGATCGACGAGGGCCTGGCCACGCCGATCCTGGTCGGCCGCCCGGACGTGATCCAGACCCGCATCGACCGCCTCGGCCTGCGCATGCGCGTGGGCGCCGACGTCGAGCTGACCAACATCAACGACGACCCGCGCTTCAACGAGTACTGGCAGCAGTACCACGCGCTGACGCAGCGCCGCGGCGTGAGCCCGGCCGCGGCCAAGAACCTGATGCGCTCGCGGCCGACGCTGATCGCGGCGCTGATGGTCGAGCGTGGCGAGGCTGACGCGATGATCTGCGGCCTGGTCGGGCGCTTCCACAAGAAGCTCGGCTACCTGCGCAGCGTGTTCGACTTCGACCCGGGCGTGCAGGGCACCTCGGCGATGACCGGGGTGATCAACGACCAGGGCGCGTGGTTCTTCCTCGACACCCACGTGCAGCTGGACCCGTCGGCCGAGCAGATCGCCGAGGCCACGCTGCAGGCGTCCTACCGCCTCAAGCTGTTCGGCATCGAGCCCAAGGTCGCGCTGCTGTCTCACTCCAACTTCGGCAGCCACGACGACCCGTCGGCGGCGAAGATGCGCAAGGTCCGCGAGATCCTCGTCGCGCGCATGCCCAAGCTCGAGGTCGATGGCGAGATGATGGCCGACACCGCGTGGGACGAGGAGCTGCGCCGCCGTATCTTCCCCAACACCACGCTCACCGGCCGCGCCAACCTGTTCGTGATGCCGAACCTCGACGCCGCCAACATCACCTACAACATGATCCGGGTGATGACCGACGGCGTCGCGATCGGCCCGATCCTGCTCGGCCTCGACAAGCCCGCGCATATCCTGACGCCGGCCTCCACCGCGCGGCGGGTGGTCAACATGACCGCGATCGCGGCCGTCGACGCGCAGATCCGCCACGCCCGCGAGCGCACGCGTCCGGCATGATAGCGCCAGACATGAGCCGGCCAGGCATGAACGCGCCAAGCATGA
>JBBQSP010000237.1:0-1786 GCA_038213735.1 Vicinamibacterales bacterium
ACGACGATGAGGAACATGACCATGCTGAAGAAGCTGGCCGCAACGTTGTAAGCTCTGGGCCATGCAGCGGCGGCAATTCCTTGGTGCGCTGGCGTCGGCCGGCCTGGCGTCAGCAGATCTGAACGGCGCATCGTTCCGTGAGCCAGCCGGGTCCGACCGGTCGGCGGAGTCGGTGTCGGCGTTGGCGTCCATGCAGGAGCGACGCGCCCCCACGCAGTTCCAGCTCGCCTGCATGACGCTCCCCTACGCGGCGTTTCCGCTCGAGCGGGCGCTCGTCGGCATCCAGGGGGCCGGTTACTCACATGTGGCGTGGGGCGTAACCCATCGCGAGGCGGACGGCCAGGCGCGGCCGACCATGGATCTCGAGGCGCCGCCGCGTGCAGCGGCTGACCTCTCACGCCGGTGCCGTGACCACGGCCTGCAGCCTGTCATGATGTTCTCGACGGTGTTCCTCGAAGAACCCGATGCCGCCGCTGCGCACACCAAGCGCATCGCGCAGGCGGCCGCCGCGGGCATTCCGTTCCTGCTCACGTTCGGCCGGACCAGCCCCGGGCAGTACGAGCGCGTCATCGACTGCCTGAAGACAATCGGGCCGATCGCACGGAAGGAAGGCGTGATGGTCGTCATCAAGCAGCATGGCGGCAACACGGCAACCGGCGCGCAGTGCGCGAAGATCATTGGCGAGGTCGGTGACGAGGGCGTGCGCATGTGCTACGACGCGGGCAACGTGCTCGACTACGAGAGCCACGACCCGATCGCCGACATCGCCACCTGTGTAGGCGATATCCGCGCATTCGCGATCAAGGACCACCGCGACTGGCCGAAGGACGAGGACTGTGGTCCGGGCTTCGGCGAAATCGATCACTACCGCCTGCTGCAGCACGTGACGCACACCGGGCTGACCATGCCGCTCGCGTGCGAGAACATCTTCGAACCCCTGGTACGGCGCCCCACGGCGCCGGAAGGCGTGGACGCGCTGGCCCGCCGCGCCAGGGAGTACGTCGACAGCGTGATTCGCGGACTGCAGGCACAGGCTTGAGTCCGCAGCAAGAAAGGGTTCGGCAGCACATGTCCATCGACAGAAGAACGTTCCTCGGCACCGGAGCCGCGCTGGCCTCGCACGTCGCGCTTGCGCGTCGCGTGTCGGCACAGGGCCAGGCGCCCGCAACCCCCGTGGCGGGAGCCATCCCTACCGGTGTCATCGGGACCGGCGGCCGTGGCACGACCGTGATGCGTGGCGTCCTCGAGCACGGGAAGGTCGCGGCTGTCTGCGATACCAACGCCGGGCGCATGGCCAAGGCTGCCGAGATTGCCGCGCGCGATACGCCGGCGACGTTCGCGGACTATCGCCGCCTGCTCGACCGCAAGGACATCGAGGCCGTTGTCATCGCGACCCCGCCGTACCTGCATGCCGAGATGGCCGTGGCGGCCCTGCAGGCCGGCAAACACGTCTACTGCGAGAAGCCGGTGGCGATCACGCCGGCGTCGGTGCAGCAGGTGGTCAAAGCCGCACGCGGCTCAAAGAAGGTGTTCGTATCGGGGCAGCAGCTGCGGTCGTATCAGCGGCTGAGCGCGGCGGTGCAGCAGATTCGCAGTGGCGCGATTGGCGAAGTGCTGATGGTCAAGGCACAGCGCCACGCGGAGTCGGATTTGAGCCACACGGGCACGTCGGCCGAGTGGTTCTTCGACGTCGAGAAGTCGGGCGGGTACCTGATCGAGATGTCCGTACACAACCTCGATCTCTGTAACTGGGCGATTGGCGCCACCCCGGTGCGTGCCGCCGGCT
>JBBQSP010000238.1:0-1783 GCA_038213735.1 Vicinamibacterales bacterium
GATCATCCTGTCCGACGTCGACGGCCTCTACGATTCCGATCCGTCGACCAACCCGGACGCCAAACACATCCCCAGCGTGGTGGCGATCACGCCGGAAATCATGGCGTTGGCCGGGCCCTCGCGCTCGAGCGTCGGCACCGGCGGCATGGCGACCAAGATTGCCGCCGCGGAAATGGCGATGGCGGCTGGTTGCTCGGCGGTCATCGCACGCGGTGACGGCGAGCGACCGATCTCGGTGCTGCTGGAAGGCGCGCGTGCGACGTGGTTCCGGGCGTCGGTTTCCCCGGAGAGCGCGAAGCGTGTCTGGATCGCCGGGTCGATCGCGCCGAGCGGCCGGCTGCACCTGGACAAAGGGGCGACCAGGGCCGTCAAGACCGGCCACAGCCTGCTCCCGGCCGGCATCACCAGGGTCGAAGGTCGCTTCGACCGCGGCCGGGCGATTCGGCTGGTGAACCATGACGGGCTGGCATTCGCCACTGCCCTGGCGTCTTACGACAGCCATGAGTGCCGCCTGATCGCGGGCAAGCAGTCCGACGAAATGGAGGCGGCCCTGGGGTACAAGCGTGGCGCTGCGCTGGTGCACGCTACGGATCTCGTGCTCGACTGACGACAACGAATTTTTGCCCGGCCGTTCGAGCAGGACGCCAGGTTCCGAAAGGCGGCGACTCGGCAACTGGTGCGGGCCAACGTCGCCAGCGGTCAAGCCAGTGGCAACCGCGCCTCACGACGCACTTCAACGGAGAACAATTCGAATGAACTACATGACCGCAATGGGTGAGATGTGCGCCGAAGCCCGCGCCGGAGCCGCCGCGCTCCAGGCTGCAGGGGCCACAGGCCGCACGCGAGCACTGCGAGCGATCGCGCAGGCCGTACGCGACGCCGGCAAGGACATCCTGGCGGCCAACGCCACGGAAGTGGACATCGCGCGCGGCAAGGGCGCTGACGAAGCCTTCATCGACCGCCTGCGGCTGGATCAGGATCGCCTGGATGCCGTCGCGGACGGCATCGTGGCAATCGCCGAACAGGACGATCCTGTCGGTGTCGAGCGCCGGCGCTGGAGTCGTCCCAACGGCCTGGAAATCGCCGAGGTCAGCGTGTCGCTCGGCGTGATCGGAGTGATTTTCGAGAGCCGTCCGAACGTCGCCGCCGATGCCGCCGCCTTGTGCGTTCGCGCGGGTAATGGCGTGATCCTGCGCGGCGGCAGTGAAGCCGCGGGCACCGTTGCCGCCATCGTGGGCGCGGTGCGTACCGGCCTGCGCTCGGCCGACCTGCCCGAAGGCGTGGTACAGACGCCGCCCGACGCCAGGCGCGACTGGGTCACCGCACTGCTGTCGCTGAGCGAAGGCGGCGCCGATCTGGTCATCCCACGCGGCGGAAAACCGCTGATCGCGCATGTCCGCGAACACGCCCGGGTGCCGGTGCTGAGCCACCTGGACGGCATTTGCCACGTCTATGTCGATCGCCTGGCCGACCCGGCCAAGGCGCGTGACATCGTGCTCGACTCCAAAATGCGCCGCACCGGCGTATGCAATGCGGCCGAGACCCTGCTGGTGGATGCGGCCGCGGCCGAAACGCTGCTTCCGCCCATCGCCGAGGCGCTGATCGCCAGTGGCTGCGAACTTCGCGGCGACGACCGTGCCCGCAAGATCGTGCCGGCAATGAAGGCCGCGACGGACACCGATTGGGAAACCGAGTACCTCGACGCAATCCTGTCGGTGCGCATCGTCGATGGCCCGCGCGCGGCGCTCGACCATATCGCGCGCTATGGCTCCGGCCACACCGA
>JBBQSP010000239.1:0-1724 GCA_038213735.1 Vicinamibacterales bacterium
CGCGGTAGTCACCAACGGCACCGCGGTGCTGGGCCTGGGCGACATCGGACCGCTGGCCAGCAAGCCGGTGATGGAAGGCAAGGGCGTGCTGTTCCAGAAGTTCGCCGGCATCGACGTGTTCGACATCGAGATCGACGAGAAAGACCCGGACAAGCTGGTCGACATCATCGCCAGCCTCGAGCCAACCTTCGGCGGCATCAACCTGGAGGACATCAAGGCGCCGGAGTGCTTCATCGTCGAGCGCAAGCTGCGCGAGCGCATGGCCATCCCGGTGTTCCACGACGACCAGCACGGCACCGCGATCATCGTCGGCGCGGCGGTGTTCAACGCCCTGGAAGTGGTCGGCAAGAAGATCGAGGACGTGAAGCTGGCCACCGCCGGCGCCGGCGCCGCAGGCATCGCCTGCCTGGACATGCTGGTGGCGCTGGGCCTGAAGCCCGAGAACATCCTGGCCTTCGACCGTGATGGCGTGATCTACACCGGGCGCCAGAACCTGGACCCGGACAAGGCCCGCTACGCGCGCGTCACCGACAAGCGCACCCTGGCCGAAATCGTCGACGGCGCCGACGTGTTCCTGGGCCTGTCGGCCGGCGGCATCCTCAAGCCGGAAATGGTCGCCACCATGGCGCCGCGTCCGGTCATCCTGGCCCTGGCCAACCCCACTCCGGAGATCCACCCGGCCGAGGCCAAGGCCGTGCGCCCGGACTGCATCATCGCCACCGGGCGCAGCGACTACCCCAACCAAGTCAATAACGCGCTGTGCTTCCCCTACATCTTCCGCGGCGCGCTGGATGTCGGCGCCACGGTCATCAACGAAGCCATGAAGACCGCCTGCGTCAAGGCCATCGCGGCCATGGCCCGGCGCGCGGCCTCGGACCTGGGCACCGCCTACGGCGACGAGATCCCCAGCTTCGGCCCCGAGTACCTGATCCCGCGTCCGTTCGACCCGCGCCTGCTGGTGGAACTGGCCTCGGCCGTGGCCCAAGCGGCGATGGATTCGGGCGTGGCCCTGCGCCCGATCCCGGACATGACCGCGTACCGCGAAACGCTGAGCCAGTTCGTGTACCGCACCAGCCTGATGTTGAAGCCGGTGTACGACCGCGCGCGCAGCGACCGCAAGCGCGTGGTGTACGCCGAAGGCGAAGAGGAAACCGTGCTCCGCGCGGTGCAGATGGTGCTCGATGACGGCCTGGCCTTCCCGATCCTGATCGGCCGCCCGGACGTGATCCACGCGCGCATCGAGCGCCTGGGCCTGCGCATGCGCGAAGGCGTGGACTACGAGCTCACCAACCAGAACGACGACCCGCGCTTCAACGAGTACTGGCAGTACTACCACGGCCTTACCGCGCGTCGCGGCGTCACCCCTTCGGCCGCCAAGAACCTGATGCGCTCGCGGCCCACCCTGATTGCCGCGGTGATGGTGGCGCGCGGCGAAGCCGACGCCATGGTCAGCGGCGTGGTCGGGCGCTTCCACAAGAAGCTGGGCTATGTGCGCAGCGTGATTCCGCTTGACCCGGGCGTGCAGTCGACCTCGGCCATGACCGGCGTGATCAACTCGCAGGGCGCCTGGTTCTTCCTCGACACCCACGTGCAGGACGACCCCAGCGCCGAGCAGATCGCCGAGGCCACGCTGCAGGCCAGCTACCGGCTCAAGCTGTTCGGCATCGTGCCCAAGGTGGCGCTGCTGTCGCACTCCAACTTCGGCAGCCACGACACCCCGGGCG
>JBBQSP010000240.1:0-1718 GCA_038213735.1 Vicinamibacterales bacterium
TCCCAGCGGCACGGCGTGTTCGGCCAGACAGGCGGCGATGTGGGCGTGATGGTGCTGGACTTCGACCAGAGCGAGGTCCTCGGCCGCCGCCAGATCACGACCGATCCGGCCGGCGCGGCCGCTGGGATGGCCGTCGACGACGAGCACCTTCGGTCGCTCCTCGAACAGGCGCCATTGCCCGGCGAGGACGCTTCGCAGCGCCGCTTCGACGCGGGCGTTGCCCAGGTCGCCGATGTGCTGCGAGAGGGTCGCACGGCCGTCGCGGATCGTGCAGACAGTGTTCTTGAGCTCGCCCCCCAAGGCCAGGATCGACCCAGCTTCGGTGAAACCGGGCGGCAGCGCAAGCGAGGCCGGTGCATGGCCGCGGCTGCGCCGCAGCATGCGCGGTTGCCCGGCCATGACGCGAACGACCGAATCATCGAGCCGGTTCACGATCGCTCGATCGTGCAGGAGGAAGGCATCGGCCACGTCGGCGAGACTGGCCAGGGCGTCCGCATCGTCGATGCACTGCGGCTCCTCGCCGAGGTTGCCGCTGGTCATCACCACCGGACTGTCGAGGGTCGCCATCAAGGCGTGGTGCAGCGCCGTGCACGGCAACATGAAACCGAGCGTGCTGCAGGCGGGCGCGACCGAGGCAGCGACGGTCTCGCGCCGATGCGCGCCGACAAGGACGATGGGAGCCGCCGCACTGCACAGCAGTTCGGCTTCCTCCCGGGAGACAGAGCCATAGCGTTCGATCATCGACAGGTCTCTCGCCAGTAGCGCGAACGGCTTGGCGGGGCGGCGCTTGCGCATCCGCAGCCTGCCGACCGCCGACTCGCTTTGCGATGAACAGGCGAGGTGATAGCCACCGATGCCCTTGATGGCGAGGATTCGCCCGCTGCGCAGCACCTCCGTGGCGCACTCGAGGGCGTCGCGATCGGAACCGGGTTCGAAGCGAAGCTTCGGCCCGCAGGCGAGACACGCATTGGCCTGCGCGTGGAACCGGCGATCCCCGGGATCGTCGTATTCCCGACGGCAATCGGCGCACATGACGAAGCTCGCCATGCTAGTGCGGGGTCGGTCGAACGGCAGCTCGCGAACGATCGAGAGGCGCGGGCCGCACTGGGTGCAATTGATGAACGGGTGGCGCCAACGCCGGTTCGACGGATCGTCGAACTCCGCCATGCACGCGGCGCAGGTCGCGATGTCGGCGCTCGGCTCGGTGCGGATCCGTCCGCCTTCGCTCGGCCGGATGGAAAAGCCCGCCTCGAGCGGACTGTCCGACACCTCCCGGATGAGGGTGTCGATCCGGGCCAGGCCCGGCGCGTCGTTTCGCAGTGCGGTCAGGAACTCATCGATCCGGCCGACGTCACCGGCGACGACGATGCGTACGCCTGCGCCGTCGTTGCACACGGAGCCGCGCAGCGAGCGTTCGGTGGCGAGGCGGTACACGGTCGGGCGAAAACCGACACCCTGGACGACCCCGGTGACGACGATGGTCTCCACCCGCATCGTCGTCGCCATGGATGGCGAAGGTCCGGGAAGGATCATGGTGTCGGCGACGCCAGGCTCGATCGCATCGTTGTCATGGTACAGGCGCGTTTTTAGAAGTCCAGCGTGCGCTCACCGTACACCCACTTGCTGCCCATCAGCGCCAGCAGGGTCAGGCCGGCGCAGACCAGAGACAGCGCGAGTCCCGGAAAGAGGACCATCCACCAGGCGCGCAAGGCATTGGC
>JBBQSP010000241.1:0-1715 GCA_038213735.1 Vicinamibacterales bacterium
GCGACGGGCGGCGGCCACAACGGCCTGCCCGAGCGAGAGGCCGCCATCGTTCGCGGGCACAAGCGACGGCGACAGGACGATGAACCCCGCCGCCCGAAGTTTCGTATCCAGCCGGCTCAGCATGATCGCATTTTGAAAGACACCCCCGCCGAGGGCGACGCGGTGTTTCCAGGGATTGGCGTGGATGTCGGTGAGTCTAGCGACCATGGCGACGATCGCATCGACCAGACCGACATGAAACCGCGCCGCGATCGTGCCGATCGGCATGCCGGCGACGAGATCTTCGACGAGAGAACTCCACAGCGGCGCCGTGTGAATCTCCGAATCGCTCAGGCCGAACCGGTAGCCGGAGCCGTCGATCATCGCGCGGTCGTCGACAGTAGCCTCCAGTTCGATTGCCGCCTGGCCCTCATAGCAGGCTTCCTGGCAGATGCCGATCAGTGCGGAAACGGCGTCGAACAAGCGGCCGCACGAGCTCGTCAGCGGACTGTTGATGCCGGCGCGCTGCATGGCCTGAAGGGTCGCGACCGGCCGCTGGCGCAAGGCCTGGAAGAACGGCAGTGCCTGCGCGTCGCGCTCCAAGTTGAGCATCCGCGCCTGCGTATGGAGATAGGACCACGCCATCCGCCACGGCTCCCGGATCGCCTGTTCGCCGCCCGGCATCGGCACGGGGCGAAGTGATGCCAGCCGTCGCGATGTCCGATAGTCCGCCTGCAGGAACTCGCCGCCCCACAGCGTCCCGTCATCGCCCCAGCCGAGACCGTCGAGCGCGATGCCGAGAACCGGCGGGGACTCCAGCGGCACGGCGTGTTCGGCCAGACAGGCGGCGATGTGGGCGTGATGGTGCTGGACTTCGACGAGATCGAGCTCCTCGGCCGCCGCCAGATCACGACCGATCCGGCCGGCGCGGCCGCTGGGATGGCCGTCGACGACGAGCACTTTGGGCCGCTCCTCGAACAGGCGCCATTGTTCGGCGAGGACACTTCGAAGCGCCGCTTCGACGCGCGCGTTTCCCAGGTCGCCGATGTGCTGCGAAAGGGTCGCACGGCCGTTGCGCACCGTGCAGACGGTGTTCTTGAGCTCGCCCCCCAATGCCAGGATCGACCCAGCCCCGGTGAAACCGGGCGGCAGCGCAAGCGAGGCCGGTGCATGACCGCGGCTGCGCCGCAGCAACCGCGGTTTCCCGACCACGACGCGGACGACCGAATCGTCGAGCCGGTTCAGGATCGCTCGATCGTGCAGGAGGAAGGCATCGGCCACGTCGGCGAGGCTGGCCAGGGCGTGCGCATCGTCGATGCACTGCGGCTCCTCGCCAAGGTTGCCGCTGGTCATCACCACAGGGCTGTCGAGGGTCGCCATCAAGGCGTGGTGCAGCGCCGCGCACGGCAACATGAAACCAAGCGTGTTGCAGGCGGGCGCGACCGAGGCAGCGACGGTCTCGCGGCGATGCGCGGCGATAAGGACGATGGGAGCCGCCGCACTGCGCAGCAGTTCGGCTTCCTCCCGGGAGACAAAGCCATACCGTTCGATCATCGGCAGGTCTCTGGCCAGCAACGCGAACGGTTTGGCGGGGCGGCGCTTGCGCATCCGCAGTCTGCGGACCGCCGACTCGCTTTGTGATGAACAGGCGAGGTGATAGCCACCGATGCCCTTGATGGCGAGGATTCGCCCGCTGCGCAGCACCTCCGTGGCGCACTCGAGGGCGTCGCGATCGG
>JBBQSP010000242.1:0-1620 GCA_038213735.1 Vicinamibacterales bacterium
CGCGCGTGTCGCACAGCTCGTCTCGGCCGATCTGCTGATCATTCTTTCAGACGTCGACGGCCTCTACGATTCCGATCCGTCGACCAACCCGGATGCCAAACACATCCCCAGCGTCGTCGCGATCACGCCTGAAATCATGGCGTTGGCCGGTCCTTCGCGATCGAGCGTCGGCACCGGAGGAATGGCGACCAAGATTGCCGCTGCGGAAATGGCGATGGCGGCCGGTTGCTCGGCGGTCATCGCGCGCGGTGACGGCGAGCGACCGATTTCTGTGCTTCTGGAAGGTGCGCGCGCGACGTGGTTCCGCGCGTCGGTTTCCCCGCAAAGCGCCAAGCGCGTCTGGATCGCGGGGGCTATCGCACCGAGCGGCCGACTGCACCTGGACAAGGGGGCGACCAAAGCCGTCAAGACCGGTCACAGCCTGCTTCCGGCCGGCATCACCAGGGTGGAGGGACGCTTCGACCGCGGCCGTGCGATCCGGCTTGTCAACCACGACGGGATGGCTTTCGCCACCGCGCTGGCCTCCTACGACAGCCATGAGTGCCGGCTGATCGCGGGCAAGCAGTCCGACGAAATGGAGGCGGCTCTGGGATACAAGCGTGGTGCTGCACTGGTCCACGCGACCGACCTGGTGCTCGACTGACCACGCCACGTCTTGCCCTGCCAGCTGTGTTACGGCAGGTTTTTCCAGGCAAATATCCGGTGCGTGGTAGCGGCCCGCGACCCAAGGGGACACGATATCGGCGCCCGCGCCTCACGACTTACTTCAAGGGAGAACGTTCCGAATGAACTACATGACAGCAATGGGTGCGATGTGCGCCAAAGCCCGCGCCGGAGCCGCCGCGCTCCAGGCCGCAGGGGCTACAGGCCGTACGCGTGCACTGCACGCGATCGCGCAGGCCGTGCGCGACGCTGGCAAGGAGATCCTGGCGGCGAATGCCGCGGAAGTGGAAATCGCGCGCGGAAAAGGCGCGGACGACGCGTTCCTGGACCGCCTGCGGCTTGATCAGGCACGCCTGGATGCGGTCGCGGACGGCATCGTGGCCGTCGCCGAACAGGACGATCCGGTCGGTGTCGAGCGGCGGCGCTGGCATCGCCCCAACGGCCTTGAGATCGCCGAGGTGAGCGTGTCGCTGGGCGTGATCGGAGTGATCTTCGAGAGCCGTCCGAATGTCGCTGCCGATGCGGCAGCCCTGTGCGTTCGCGCGGGCAATGGCGTGATCCTGCGCGGTGGCAGCGAAGCCGCGACAACCGTTGCCGCGATCGTGGGCGCGGTGCGCGCTGGGCTGCGCGCAGCAGGCCTGCCGGAAGGCGTGGTGCAGACCCCGCCCGACGCCAAGCGCGATTGGGTCACCGCGCTGCTGTCGCTCAACGAGGGCGGTGCCGACCTGGTCATTCCACGCGGCGGCAAGCCGCTGATCGCGCACGTTCGTGAACACGCACGGGTCCCGGTGCTGAGCCACCTCGATGGCATTTGCCATGTCTATGTCGATCGCCTGGCCGACCCGGCGAAGGCGCGGGACATCGTGCTCGATTCCAAAATGCGTCGCACCGGCGTGTGCAACGCCGCCGAGACCCTCCTGGTGGATGCGGCCGCAGCCGAAACCCTGCTTCCGCCGA
>JBBQSP010000243.1:0-1578 GCA_038213735.1 Vicinamibacterales bacterium
GCTGAAACTGCCGTCTGGCTTCACGATGGGGTTGAACCCCACGCGCTCGCCGGGTCCGCTGACGCCGGAAATGCTGATTTTGTATTTGACGCCCGGCGCAGTGATCGGCGAGCCGTCGGCCAGGGTCACGCGCCCGCTGAAAGTCCCGGGCGTCGGCCGACCGGCGGCCGCTGCACCGTCGCCCGCCGCGCCCGGCGGCGAATCCCCACACGCAGCGACGAGTCCTAGCGCCACGCACAACGCGACCTGCAACAGCCAACGCCGACGATGCATCCCCGACTCCTGAAAGTAGCGATACCCCAAGTGTAGTCGTTGCCCGGAGCCGAGTGGTGCGCAACACGCTCGGCAAGCCGGCAGACTTTGCGTCTGATTGCGGCGCGGGACGGCCGCGTCGGCTTGCGCCGCATGGGCGCAGGCACGAGCGACTGGGTGCGGAGCCAGCGACCCTCAGCGCTGGGCGCCGCCACCGCCGACCACGTTCGCTGCCAGTTCCTGTACGCGAGCATGCAATGCAGCGACCTCGGTGTCGTCCAGGCGATGCAAATAGGCGCGCGACGGCATCCATTCGCTGAGCACGCGTCCGCCGGGCGACTCTCCGGCGCGCACTGCGAGCGCGAAGACCGGCAGTTCCCAGGCCGCGGTGTGCAGCAGGCCGGGCACCGGCGGCGCGTGCGGCGCCGGATGCTTGCCGCCGCGCAAATCGGCGCCGTGACATTCGCTGCAAATGGTTGCGGCGAGATACTGGCCATAAACGGCGTTGGGCTCGATGGCCGGACGCGGCGTCCGTGCGGCGGCTGGGTCGGCGCGTTGCCGATCGCTGTCGGTGAACGCCACCATGGCGTAGCCGATCGGGCGCACTTCGAGAGGTGGCAATTCGTTGTCCACGGGTGGCAATTGCTCGAGATACGCGGCCAGCGCCGCAGCATCTTCGTCGCTCAATCCGCCGTAGAGCGCGAAGGGCATGAACGGCAGCAGGCCGCGACGGTCGTGGCGCACGCCGAAGCGTACCGCGCGATCCCACTCGACGCCGGAATAGCGCCCGCCGACGCCGCCCTTGCCGGAGGTCAGATTCGACGCCACGATCAGCCCGGGCGGGATGTCGAGGAACACTTTGCCGCCGAGGTCGTCGCCGTGGCAGAAGCTGCAGCCATGGATGTCCGCCACATGACGTCCCCGCTCGATGCTCGCAGCGTCGGCAGGGATAGCGGTCAGCGGGCTTTCCAGCGCGTACGTGCGTTGCAGTTTGGAACGCCCGATCACGTATACCGACACCACTGCGATCACCAACAGACCCACCACGACGGCCAGCAGCCGTCCCGTCCATCGAAGCCAAGTACGCATGATCTTCCCCGCCCGTGCCGATCCGTCGTGGATCTAAGTGCAGCCATATACGCAAAAAGGGTGGGAGTTCTCGGATTGGCCGCAGCTTCCGGTGGGGGCGGCCATGGCCGCGATCTTCTGGTGGGAGCGGCCATGGCCGCGAGCTTTGGTGGGGGCGGCCATGGCCGCGATCTTCTGGTGGGAGCGGCCATGGCCGCGAGCTTTGGTGGGAGCGGCCATGGCCGCGAGCTTTGGTGG
>JBBQSP010000244.1:0-1547 GCA_038213735.1 Vicinamibacterales bacterium
CGCGCGCACCGCGTCGGGCGTGTCTTCGAGGTAGTTGATGAAACCGAGTTGGTGGAAGGTGTCGATCGGGTACAGCTCGCCGGTCAGCACCATCTCCATCAGCAGCGGCTGCGGCAGCATCCACAGCAGCGGAATGGCCCACGGGCTGCCGCGCCCGGCGATGCGCGTTTCGGTGATGCCGACCTGCGTGCCCTTCAGGCCCACGCGCAGGTCGGAATTCAGGCTCAGCATCATGCCGCCGGCGATCAGGTGCCCGGTCATGGCCGCGATGATGGGCTTGGCCACGCGGCGCTGGCGGCCGTGGAACGGGTCCTTCATCTTGGTCAGGATGTCGACGCCCTCCTCCTTCTTCACGCGCGCCGCTTCGCGCAGGTCCAGGCCCGCGCAAAAGGTGCCGCAATCGGCCGAGGTCAGGATGGCCACGCGCACGTTCTTGTCGGCGTCGACCTCGCCCCAGCAGTCGTGCAATCGGTTCGCTGCCGCGGGCGACAGCGCGTTGCGGATTTCGGGGCGGTTGATCTTGACGGTGGCGATGCCGTCGCGCACCTGGTAAATCACGGTGTCTGCGTCGTTCATGGGTTGTCTTTCTGTCGCGAGAGGGTTGATTCAGGCTGCGGGTTCGTGCTGGCGGCGCCATGCCGGCGCGCGCTTCTCGAAGAAGCTCGTGAGGCCCTCGCGCGCTTCCTCCGTCTCCCAGAAGTCGGCCAGGCGGTCCACCGTGTAGATCAGGTTGTCCGCGGTGTCGTGGGCCAGTACGAACTGCACCAGCTTCTTGGTCATCTGCACCGCGCCCGGGGCACAGGCCAGCGCCCGGTCGATCTCGGCATTGACCGCGTTGTCGAGTTCCGCCACGGCGACGACCTCGTGCACCAGGCCGTAGCGTTGCGCCTCGGCGGCCGACATGATCTTGCCGTTCAGGAACACCCGACGGGCGTAACTCGGGCCGAGCTTGGCCGCGACATACGGCGAAATGGTGGCGGGCACCAGGCCCAAGCGAACCTCGCTGAGCGAGATCCGCGCGCTGTCCACGGCCACCACGACATCGCAGATGGCGATCAGGCCGACCCCGCCGCCGTAGGCCGAGCCGTTGATGCGGCCGATGATCGGGCGTCCGAAGGTGTCGAGCCGCGCCAGCAGCGCGGCGAGTGGCGCACCGCTGCGGATGCGGCTGGCGCGGTCTTGGCTGCCCTGGCTCTGCTGCCAGCGGAAGTCGCCGCCGGAGCAGAAGTTCTCGCCGTCGCCGCTCAGCACCACGACGCGCGCCGCGGGGTTGGCTTCGATGAGGTCGAGCGCCTCGCCGATCTCCTGGAACATCGTCGGGTTCAGCGCGTTGTGAACATCGGGCCGCGCCAGCGTGAGGCGCGCGACGCCGGCCGCATCGAACACGAGCCGGATGGTCTCGAAGACTTTCATGGATTCATGGCCTTTCGTTGGTGAAAACTGGGCGCCTCACCCGCGCGTGACCTTCCAGGCCGCCGGGCGCTTGGCGAGGAACGCGGCGATGCCTTCGCCAGCGTTCTCGGTCTCCCAGGCGTCGGCCAGCGCGG
>JBBQSP010000245.1:0-1516 GCA_038213735.1 Vicinamibacterales bacterium
CGGCGGTCGGTGCGCCTCAACGACCGGTAGGTCTGGATTGCCGCCGCGGTGCCCGGCACCACGTTGTCGGTCAGCAGCCCGCGCGCGATGTCCATCACCCGCGCCATCGACTCCAGTGACACGGCGCTGGCCGGTGTGTCGGGATGGATGCCTGCCAGGAACAGGATTTCCGACTTGTAGACATTGCCGATGCCAGCCACCAGGCGTTGGTCGAGCAAGGCCTGGGCGATCGGGAGGGCGGCCGCCGCGCGAACGCGGCGGATGGCCTCGTCACGGTCGAAGTCAGCCTTCAGCAAGTCAGGTCCGAGCGCCGCGACCGGGTCGGTCGAGGCCAGCTGCTTCGACGTGACGAAGTCCGCGACCGGCACGTCGAACGCGACCGCCACCCAGTCGGCGGTGTCGACGCGCACGCGCATGGCCTGTGGCCCGCGCCACCAGCGCTCGCCGTGACGATAGATGTGCCACGAGCCGTTCATCCGCATGTGCGTGCGGAGAATGAGGTCGCCCTCGAACACGATCAGCACGTGCTTGCCGGCCGCCTCGCAGCGCTCGATCAGACGTCCGGCGATCGGCTGGTCGTCATTCACGCGCGCGAGGTGAGCGTAGGCGGTATCGAACTTCGTCGCGCGATGACCGGCCAGCGTCTTCTGCAGCGTGCGGGCCGTCCGAAAAATGGTGTCGCCTTCAGGCATCGGCCACCGATGGAAAACCGCCACAGATAAGGCGCCGATGAGATAGCGAGGCAAGAAGGCCCATTGATCGGTGCCTAATCGGTGCCGGAATCTGTGGCTGTGTCCGGATCGCGATCGGCTGGCCGCTTCGCGACGCGCAGCTGCAGGCCCATGCTGGTCGCCGTGAAGCCATGCTCGACCAGGAACGGCGTGGCCGGATCGGTGGCCGCCGGCTGGCCGTTGATCTCTTCGATTAGCCACCCGCGGCGCCCGTCGGGCGCTGCGGTCGCGATTCGCACGAGTTCGCGCGCCAGCGCGCGACCTGTGCGCGATCGCTCCGGCTCGTCGGCCGGCAACGACACGATCAGCTGCCGGTCGCCGCGGCCGATCCAGGCCGCCAGCTGTCCATTCACGAGCACCACGCGCGCGCCGGCCGTGCGCGTGGCTTTCTCCAGCGGCCACGGCATCAGGATGCCGTAAGGATTGGCGGGATCGGTGGACGACAGCGTGGCCGTCACCTCCTCCCCGGCATCGCGGGCATCGCGAAGCAGATCGATGGCGCCCGGTTGCGCAAACTGCGCCGCGCCGAGGCCGGCCACGAAGTAGCCGCGGCGAATGCGCCCGGTCTCTTCCAGCCGGCGCAGTACCGGATACATGGCCGAGAAGCCGCCCGGCAACTGTTCGACCGCGGCGATATCGCGCGTCACGACGCCGTGCCGGGTGAGCAGTTGCGTCGCCATCGCCGTGGCCCACGACGTCGGGGTTCCGGTGGCAGCTGGCGCGACGCTCCATCGGCCTTCCGCCGACGGCGGCACGAGGCGCCGCGATCGAAACGGCGCGCGACC